>CAYFNT010000004.1:5000-212724 GCA_964344565.1 uncultured bacterium | reverse complement strand
CAGGCCTGCAGCTTCATCTATACCTCGGGGACCACCGGCGATCCCAAGGGCGTGATCCTGACCCACGGCAACATCGTGAGCAACGTCAAGGGCGCCTTCGGACGCTTTCCCATCGGCGGCGGCGGCGATACCTGCCTGTCCTTCCTGCCGCTCAGTCACATCTTCGAACGCACGGCCGGCTACTACTTCATGCTCTATGCCGACGTCAGTATCGCCTACGCCGAATCGGTGGACACCGTACCCCAGAACCTCGTGGAGGTCCGGCCCCACATCATGGTGTCGGTGCCGCGGCTCTACGAGAAGATGTACGCCCGCATCCTCGACGCGGCCCTGGCCGGCGGTTTCATCAAGAAGCAGCTCTTCTTCTGGGCCAAGAGAAAAGGCGAGAAATGGGCCGAGAAGGCCATCTCCCACGAGGAGATCTCCGGTGGGCCGCGCTTCGCCTATGGCATCGCGGCCAAGCTGGTCTTTTCGAAACTCAAGCAGCGCACCGGCGGGAATCTGAAGTTCTTCGTGTCGGGCGGAGCGCCCCTGAGTCCGGAGATCGCCAAGTTCTTCTACGCGGCAGGGCTTCCCATCCTGGAAGGATACGGACTCACCGAGACCAGTCCCGTCATTTCGGCCAACACCCTCGAAGAGATCAGGCTGGGATCCGTGGGCAAGGCCTTCCCCGATGTCGAGGTGAAGATCGCCGACGACGGCGAGATCATGACCCGCGGCCCCCACGTCATGCAAGGCTACTACAAGGATGATGAGGCCACGCGCGCCGCCATCAGCCCCGACGGCTGGTTCGCCACGGGCGACGTGGGAGCCATGGACAAGGACGGCTTCCTCTCCATACTCGACCGCAAGAAGGACATCATCGTCACGGCCGGCGGCAAGAACGTGGCCCCCCAGCCCATCGAGAATCGCTTCAAGATGGACAAGTTCCTCTCGGAGTGCTGCCTCGTCGGCGACAAGCGACGCTACATCGCCGCACTGCTCGTGCCCAACTTCGAGAACCTGCTCCGCTATGCAAAGGAGCACGACATCATCTATACCTCGCTTACGGGCCTGGTGGCCGATCCGAGGATCCAGAATCTCTATCAGCGCCGCGTGGACAAGTACAACGCGGAGCTGGCGCGCTTCGAGCAGGTGAAGAGGTTCGCCCTGCTCGATCAGGAGATGACCATCGACGGAGGCGAACTGACGCCGAGCATGAAGGTCAAGCGCAACAAGATCGAAGAACGTTATCGCGAACTGATCGACTCACTGTATGAGGAAGCTGCGGCCAAAGAGGCCTGAGCTTCTCAAGGAATGAAAGGGGTATCATGAGACAAAGCCTCAAAGCCTTGCTTCTGATCGCCGTGATTCTCAGTCCGGCAACTGCGCTGGGCTCGGGATACGCGGTATGGGAGATGGGGACACGGAGCTCGGCCCTGGGCGGCACCATGACGGCCCATCCGGTGGATGCGTCGGCCATCTTCTACAATCCCGCGGGGCTCACCAGCTACTGCGGCGATCAATTCGTTCTCAACGTCACGGGCATCAAGCCCTACACCGAGTTCGCGGGAATCAATCCGCATCCCGGATACGGCGTCAGCGAGCGACTCGCCGATGCTCTGTTCATCCTGCCGCAGGCCTACTACAGCCATCGCTTCAGCAAGAGCCTGGCCGCCGGTATCGGTTTCTACACCCCCTACGGCCTGGCCGTGGAGTGGGAGAACCCCGAGACCTTCTCCGGCCGCGACATCGCCACCTTCACGGACCTGAAGACTTTCTTCTTCACCCCCACTCTCGCCTGGAAGCCTCACAAGATGTTCTCGGTGGGCGCAGGGTTGAACATCGTGAAGGGACACGTGGAGCTGAATCAGTCCCTCGTGGAGGTCTTCCCCAATCATACCGATGTGGGTACGGCCGTCATCGAGGGCAGCAGCGATTGGTCATACGGCTTCAACGCCGGCCTCTTGCTGAAGGCTCACGAGAAGGTGACTCTTGGTCTGAACTACAAGTCGAAGATCGATCTGAGCTTCGACGGCGACGCCGACTTCACCGCCTATGAAGGCTACGAGTCGGTGCTCCCCGTGGACGGCCCCGCGGAAACGGCTCTGCCGCTGCCGGCCCTCTACTCAGTTGGCCTGTCGACCCATCTCACCGAGAAACTCCGGGCCGAGTTCAACTACAACTTCATCTTCTGGTCCGAGTTCGAGACCCTCGACCTGATCTTCTATCCCGGCACCGACGAGGAGTTCACCCGGGAGATCGTAGAGGACTACGAGGATCAGAAGCAGTTCCGACTCGGCTTCGAGTACACCTATTCCGATGAGATGCAGCTTCGTGCCGGATGGGTGCGCGACTACACGCCTCAGCCGACCAAGACCACGGGACCGGTGCTTCCCGATTCGGACCGCACGGGCTACTCCCTGGGTTCGGGTCACAGGGTGAAGGACAACCTGCACCTGGACACCTACCTGCTCCTGCTCTTCCTGGACGACCGTGAGGTGCGGGACAACACCGAAGGCTACAACGGCGACTATCACAGTTTCACATACCTCTTCGGCCTCGGCCTGACCTACCACTTCTAGAAAGGAGGACCGACATGAAGAAACTTACTTTCCTTATCGCGATGATCGGCGCTCTGCTTCTGGCCGGGTGCACCCTCTTCGCTCCCGATGAGTTCACCATGGATCCTCCGGCCGTGGATTCCGGTACCGCCGACTTCACCACCTACGTGTCCATCGGCAACAGCCTGACCGCGGGATACCAGAGCGGCGCGCTGTTCGAGTCCACCCAGCAGTACGGCTGGGCCATGCAGCTGGCCGACGCCATGGGCGTGGGAACCTTCGAGGTGCCCTGGATCTCCGATCCGGGCGTCTACGACGCGGACCTTCGCCTGGGACACCTGCAGGTGGTCTTCGACGAGGAAGGGAACGCGGGCCTGGCCCCCATCCCCTGGTCCGACGACATCCTCGACGCGAGCCAGCTCCTGGCCAATCCTCTGGCGATTCCCTATCACAATCTGGGAGTTCCCGGGTCTACGACCTACGACCTGCTCTACGCCCTGGATCAGACCACCTGCTTCACGGCGCAGATCGGCGAGCCCAACGCCTACTTCGACATGATCCTCCGCAACGCGATGATCGACTGGCTCGATCTCGGCGGCGACACCTCGGACATGACGGTGGTGCAGCAGGCCAAGCTGGCCCAGCCAACCTTCGTCAGCGTCTGGATCGGCAATAACGAACTGCTCCTTCCCGCTACCTCGGGATTGGGTCAGCCCTTCTATCCGGCGACCGATGCGGAGCCCCTCAATTTCGAAGCTCTCTATACGGGCGTTCTCGGCGGCCTGGTTCAGGACCTGCCCGACGCGAAGTTCGTTACCGCGGATCTGCCCTACGTGACGAACATCCCCTACTTCACCACGGTGCCCTGGTTCGTCATCGACCCGGATCAGAATCCCGTGGACGGCAATCCCGACACCCCCGAAATTGACTTCGTGGGAATGCTCGCCGAGGATGGCGTGGGCTTCCAGCTCGCCAGCGGAGATCTGGTCTGCCTGGGCATCCTGAGCTATGACAGCGAGCCCAATGGCGTGCCGGATCTGAATGAGGGCATGGGCATTCCCGATGAGATCCTAATCGGACTGCTCATGAGCCAGGGAATGACACAGGAGGAAGCCATCGCGGCGCTTCCCGTGGCCTTCCCCCATCACGGCGAGTTGATCCCGGGCGACTTGACACTGGTCGCTTCCGAAGTCGCCACCATCCTCCAGGCCACCGACGAATACAATACGGTCATCCACACGGTGGCCGACGGCTTGGGCGTGCCGGTGGTCGAGATCAACGACTACTTCCAGGAAGTGGCGGCAGAAGGCGCGGAGTTCAACGGCGAGGAATACACGACGGAGTTCGTCACGGGCGGGCTGTTCAGCCTGGACGGCGTGCATCCATCCAACGTGGGCTACGCACTCATCGCCGCGAAGTTCATCGAGACCATCAATGCGGAGTACGGATCCAACCTCATGGCTCCCACCCTGCCCACCGTGCCCATGCGCGCACCGGTCATGCAGGGGCTCCCGAAACTGCCCGCGGTTTTCCCGGGCATGCCTTACTGATCGATCAGCGGTCACGCAAAAGGGCCGCACCTACGGGTGCGGCCCTTTTCATTTGCTATCCTCGATCCACTACTTGTAGGCGGACCGTGCTTTCTTCACTTCGAGTTCGCGATCGAGCCGCTCTTCGAAGCTCAGGGATTCCCAGTAGTCGAGCATGAGCGGATAGGTCTTCAGAAGACTCTCGGTGTCGGCGTTGTCCAGAACTCTCATGCGACGCATGCTGGGCAGGAAGAACTGGGCCGTGAGGTTCGAGTTCATCATGCCCAGCTGATTGACCTGGGTGGCCTGTCTGGGAATCTCCACGTAGACATTGATGAAGTCATGACTCGCCTCGACGACCTCTTTGTTCTCGTAGGTTTCGACGAGCCGATAGATGCAGGTCTTGCAGTAGTGATCGAAGAGGTAGAAGGCCAGGGGATAGCCGGTCTCCCGGGCGATCTGTACGGCCAGGTCGATGTTGGTGTAGAAGTAGACCCTCTCCGGATGCACGCGAATTCGCCCGTCCGCCACGAATTCCATCTTGGGATCCAGGTTCGAATTCCTGTCGCTTATGGAATTCATGTCGTACATCCAGCGCCTGTAGTCGTGACCCTGAGTTCGCAAGGTGTCCCTGGGCGCTTTGGCCGCCAGGGCGATGGCCGGCAGGATCATGAGCAGGGTCAGGATGGGCAAAAAGCGTCGCATTGCTAGCCTCTCGATGACGTGAAGTTGAGGGGAAGGAATATAGACAATGCCCGGGCGATCCCACAAGTTCCCTAAGTGGTGAGAATTCTGCCTGTTAGAGATTCGAGCAGGGTGCTCTCCATGAGCGTGCGCTTCTGGGACTTGTCCACGCGGCGGAGTTTTAAGTCCAGTTTCTGAAGATTGAGGATCCAGGCCAGGATCTCCCGGCGCGAACTGCCCTTGGCCCTGTCCATGGCCTTGCGATTGGCGAAGGGATGCCCGCTCATGCGTTCGAGGGCGGCGCCGGGTGGAAGGCCCATGTCGAGCAGGGCCCGGGCCTTGAGCACGTTGATCATGCTGCTGGCCAGGAGCCCCATCAGGGCGATGGGTTCGTGCTGTCCCGATTCGAGCAGGTCGCCGAGAATCTTCAGCAATTGCCGCTCGCGTCCGGGCTGCAGAGAGTCGGTGAGACGGAAGATATCCAGGTCGGGGTGACGGGCCACCAGGGTCTCCACATGCTCCGCGCTTACCCGGCCATCGGGTCCCACCACCAGGGCGAGCTTCTCCACCTCCGAGGCGATGTCCCCGGGATCCGGCGGAAGTCGGTCCACGAGCATGCCGGGAACCTTCTCCTCGAAGTCGACGCCCTTCTCGCGCAGGGACGAGCGGGTCCAGTCTTCGAGGGCCTTGCCCTTGAGCAGCTCGAACTTGAGGGCGAGTCCCCCGTTCTTGGCGATCCGATTCTTGGATGCCATGAGCTGGGACAGGGACGGCGCGGTGAGGCAGAGCACGGAAGGCCCGGGGCTTTCCTCGAGGAAGGCGTTCATGGAGTCGCGGAACTCCTGCTTCAGCTTGTCGGGAACTTCCAGGTGCACGAGCTTGGGACCGTCGAAGAAGGAGTAATTTCGCAGCAGGGCCTCGAGATCTTCCCAGCGCGATTTGGTATCGAGACGGCGGTACTCGTAACCCGTGGAGGGATCCACCTTCAGCTCGGCCCGAATCATGGCCACCGCTTCGCTCAGTATCCAGGATTGCTCGCCCGTGAAGAGATAGAAGGGACGGGGAGCCTTCTTCAGGTCCTTGGCCAGGGCATCGAGTGGATTGCCGCGGGGCGCCATCACCACTCTCCGAAGATGGCGCCCAGGATATCGTCCACCACCTGTTCGCGCACCTGCAGCTCCGCGTCCTCGCGGGTCAGGAATTCGCCGCCGGCGCTGCCCTCGTCGTAGAAGGTGGCCTGGGCACGGACGGACTTCTCCCAGCTCTCGGGCAGATCGTCCCGACCGATGGCCTGCACCTGGAACGAGGTGCGGATGGTCAAGGTGAGTCGATACTCCTCGGCTGCCCCGGATATTGGCGAAAAGGAGGCCGTCTCCTCGTACTCGGTGATGATTCCCTCCAGGAGGAAATCCGCCGCCGCCGTGTCGGGGATGATGTCCAGAAGGCCGTCCTGCTCGATGGCGTCGCGCAGGAGCTCGCTCATTTCGAGTTCGAGACCGGCCTGGCTGGACTCGTTGCCGAGCAGCGGAATGGCCACCGTTCCCCGCAGGGATCGGTCGCGGCTGCTGGTGTGGTAGTAGGAGCATCCCGCAGTGAAAAGCAGCAGCAGGGTCGCCGCCGCGAGCAGGCGCCTCATCGATCCTCCTTGCCGATGCCGTAGCTCTTGAGCCGGTAGCGCAGCTTGTCGCGCCCCAGACCCAGAAGCTCCGCGCTCCGGCTCTGATTGCCTCCGCTCAGATCGAGGGCCTTCTCGATGAGATCCAGTTCCACGGACTTGACGATCTCTTCGAGGTCCAGGCCCTCTTCCGGCAGGGGCTCCTCCATGATGCGGCGCAGTCGCTCTCCGGTGGTCTCGCAGCTCAAGGCCAGATTCTGCCCGAGGGCCAGTCTCAGGGACCCGGCGCTCATCTCCTCGCCGGAATCCATGAGCACCATGCGCTCCACGAGATTCTTGAGTTCGCGCACGTTGCCCGGCCAAGCGTAGTCCAGAAGCACGCGCCGCGCTTCTTCGCCGAGCACCATAGTACGACGATTGAAGCGTCCGACGTAGTCTTTTCCGAAGAACTGTATCAGGGGGAGGATGTCCTCCCGCCGCTCCCGCAGGGGCAGCAGGCGGATGGGAACCACGTTGAGGCGATAGAAGAGATCGGCCCGGAACTGCTTGTGGGCCACCTGCTCGTGCAGATCCTGGTTGGTGGCCGAGACGATACGCACGTCCACCTTCAGATCCTGGGTTCCGCCCACTCGGCGGAAGGATTTGTTTTCGAGGAAACGGAGCAGCTTCACCTGCAGGGCCAGGCTCATCTCGCCGATTTCGTCCAGAAAGAGCGTGCCGCCGTCGGCGGCCTCCACCAGGCCGATCTTGGCGGCGCGGGCGTCGGTGAAGGCCCCCACCTCGTGTCCGAAGAGCTCGTTCTCGAGCAGTTCCGAGGGAATGGAGGCGCAGTTGAGCTCCAGGAAGGGCTTCTCGCGCCGGGGGCTGAGATCGTGGATGAGCCGCGCGATGATCTCCTTGCCCGTTCCGCTCTCGCCCGTGATGAGCACCGTGGTGTCCCGGCTCATGGCCACCTGCGCCGACTGCTCGTAGACGGCGGTCATGGCCTCGCTCTGCAGCTTGTAGAAACTGAGGCCGCTGCCCGTCCGGAACTTCCGATGCTGCTCGAGCAGTTCGGTCTCCGCTTTCGCGTCATCCAGGATCGACTCCACCGACTGCTTCAGGCGATCCAGGGAAAGAGGCTTGGCAAGGAAGTCGCAGGCGCCTGCGCGCATGGCGCGGATGCCCAGGTCCAGATCGCTGCTCGTGGATAGCAGGATCAGCTTGAGCGCCGGCTGGATGCGATAGAGCTGCTCGAGGAGGGAGTCGAGACGATCCTCACGCCCGGTGATGTCCAGGATCAGCAGGCTCGGATCGGCCGTCTCGAGGCTGGTATCGAGATCTTCGGGAAACTCGCAGGCGATGACCTGACGATCCACGCCGGACAGGGTCTGCTCGAGGAGGCGCTGGATCGACTCCTGGTTGTCGATGACCAGTATGACGTCCTGCACGATCCTCCTCTCAGATGGCCGCCAGGGACTTCTGATACCACTCGATGGTGCGGGCGAGTCCCTCTTCGAAGCTGACCACGGGCTTGTAGCCGATGAGCTCTCCGGCCTTGTCGATGTTGGCGCTGGAGTGCGGCACGTCGCCGGCACGCTTGGGTCCGAAATTGGGTTCGATGTCCACCCCGAGGGTCTGTTTGATCTGCTCGTAGAGGTAGAGCACCGAGTAGGATCCTCCGCAGGCCACGTTGACCGTTTCCCCCTGGGTCTTGGGCGCGGACAGGGCCTTCAGGTTTCCCTCCACCACGTTGGCCACGTAGGTGAAGTCGCGGGTATGGCTGCCGTCCCCGTCGATGGTCGGCGATTCCCCACGCAGCAGATGGCTCAGGAAGATGGGCAGCACGGCCGCATAGGGCGAGTCGGGGTCCTGCCTGGGACCGAAGACGTTGAAGTAGCGGATGGTCAGGGTTTCGAGTCCATAGACTTCCCAGAAGGCCCGGCAGTAGTGCTCCCCCACCAGTTTGGCCACCGCGTAGGGCGACAGGGGCTTGGGGGTGATCTCCTCGTGCTTGGGCGTGATCTCCGAGTCGCCGTAGGCCGAACTGCTGCCGGCGTAGACCACGCGCTTGACCCCCGCCTCCCTGGCGGCCACGAGAAGATTCAGGGTGCCGTTGGCGTTGTTGTCATGGCTTCCCACGGGATCGGCCACCGATCGGGGCACCGAGGCCAGGGCCGCCTCATGCAGCACGTAATCCTGACCGACCATGGCCTTGCCGATCTCATCGGGACGCCTGAGGTCGCCCTCCACGAAGTTCACCGCACCTCGAACCGACTCGAGGTTATGCTCATATCCCGTTGATAGGTTGTCGAATACGGTTACGTCGTCACCCTGCGCCACCAGGGCTTCCGCCAGATGGCTTCCGATGAATCCCGCGCCGCCGGTGATGAGGACTTTGGCCATGAGGGCTCCTAGAGTGAGAAGATTTTCGGGGAATCGGTCCCCTTGTAGGCGTTCCGTGTATCGACGATAAGCGGCAAGCGCTCCAGAAGTTCCCCGTAGTTCACGTCGCTGTGGGCCGTGACCACCACACCGAGATCGACCTTCGCGAGGGAATCCGCGTCGAGATCGCAGCGGGGCACGTCGAGGATCTCCGGCACCTCGTGTTCGATCCAGGGATCGTGGAAGCAGACCTCCGCCCCCTTGGCCTGGAGCAGCTTGATGATGTCCAGGGCCGGGCTCTCGCGATAGTCGTCGATGTCGCTCTTGTAGGCGATGCCCAGCACGAGGACCTTCGAACCGTTGAGAGCTTTCTTCTGGGCGTTGAGCGCCTCCGCGCAACGGTCCAGCACGTGATCGGGCATGTGACCGTTGATCTCCCCGGCCAGCTCGATGAAGCGCGCCTCGAATCCGTGGAGACGCGCCTTCCAGCTGAGGTAGAAGGGATCGATGGGGATGCAGTGTCCGCCCAGACCGGGACCGGGATAGAAGGGCATGAAGCCGAAGGGCTTGGTGGCCGCGGCGTCGATGACTTCCCAGACGTTGATGTTCATGCGACTGCAGATGAGCGCGATCTCGTTGACCAGTCCGATATTCACCGCGCGGAAGGTGTTCTCGAGAAGCTTCACCGTTTCGGCAACGCGGCTCGAGGACACGGCCACGACGGTCTCCAGGGCCGAACCGTAGAGGGTCGCGGCGATCTCCGTGCAGGCCGGCGTGATGCCCCCCACCACCTTGGGGATGTTCTGGGTGTTGTAGGTGGGATTGCCGGGGTCCACGCGCTCGGGGCTGAAGGCCAGGAAAAAATCCTCGCTGATGCGGCGTCCGCCCTCTTCCAGGAGCGGCAGGATGACCTCGTCGGTGGTTCCTGGGTAGGTGGTGCTCTCGAGAATCACCAGGGTGCCCGGGCTCATGAAACGGGAGATCTGCTCGGCGGCCGAAACGATGTAGGAGATGTCCGGATCGCGGGTCTTCCCCAGAGGCGTGGGCACGGCGATGTTGATGGTGTCGGCCTCGGCGATGGCATCGAAATCGCTGTAGGCGCTGAGCCGTCCGTCGGCGACCAGCGGCGCCACGCGATCGGTGGGCACATCCTGGATGTAGCTCTCGCCGGCGTTCAGCTGGGCCACCTTCTCCTCGCTCACGTCGAATCCCTGCACCTTGAAACCGGCCTCGGCCAGCTCCACGGCCAGGGGCAGTCCCACATAGCCCAGACCCACCACGGCACAGGTAGCCTGCCGGGCGGCAATCTTTTCACGCAGCGCGTCACTGTGATTCATTTGGATAATCCCCTAATGCGTGCTCATTCTTCGCCTTGCGCCTGATTTACGGCCCGATATTCCTCCCGGAAGGCCCGGAAGAATCGGATGAAGCGGCGCAGAAGAATCAGGGTGATCAGAGCGATGACGATGGGCAAGATCCGCGCCCAAAAACGCAGGTTCTCCAGGGCCGGAGCGTTCATCATGCGCAGGGATACGACGAGCAGGAAGACGAGCGCCGAGAGCAGGAAGAGCTGGATGATTCCCTGAACAATCAGGGCGCCCAGCTCTTCGCGACGGTTGTAGGGCGCCTCGAACTTGAAGCGGCGAGGCCAGGGCCTGCGAGCCCTCATGATCGGCGTTCCTTCTCGTCCTGGCCTTCCTCGCCTTCGTCGAGAACTTCGAAGTCCGCGTCCTGGACCTGCTCGCCCCGGAAGCGCGGGTCCTCGGGAACGCGATCCCGATCCCTTCCCGAGAGCCAGGGTCGAAGGAGGAACTGCCAGCCCGCGAGGCCGGCGAGGAGGAGTACGAGAAACTTCAACATAGGTACGCCCAGCAGGATTCGAACCTGCGACCTCTTGCTCCGGAGGCAAGCGCTCTATCCAGCTGAGCTATGGGCGCAAGGCGTTTTTGAATCTAGGTCAAGCGGCTTCCCATTTCCAGCCTTAAATCCCCGGGCGATTTCCAGGAATCTGCGCGCCATGAGGAAGCCCCCCGGCGTGAGGATGGAGTCGGGATGGAACTGCAGGCCGAAGCGGGGAAGGACCTTGTGTTCGAGGGCCATGACCTCGCCCTCGGGCCCGCGCAGGATCCAATCCAGGCAGTCCGGGCGGCTGTCAGGATCCAGGCCCAGGCTGTTGTAGCGCATCCCCTCGAAGCTGTCCTCGAAGCTCTCGAAGAAGCGCCCCCCCGTGGCGATCAGATCCACGCTCTCTCCGTGGACGGGACGCTCCTTGCGCAGCCTGGCTCCATGGAACTCGCCGAGAGCCTGATGTCCGAGGCAGACTCCGAGGATGGGCGCATCATCGGGAAGGATCTCCAGGAGCGCGAAGAGCGCGGGCCAGTCCCGTGGCCTGCCCGGGCCCGGAGAGAGGATCCAGGCCTCGGGTCCCGATTCGGCCAGACGATCCACGGGATCATGGGCGGAGAGGACCTCGACCTCGCAGGCTTCCCGCGCGAAGAGATCGACGAGATTCCAGGTGAAGGAATCCTGGCAGTCCACCAGACGCAGGCGCATCAGTTCGACGCTCCGGCCTTGGCGAGGAGGAACTCCGCGTGCTCGCGCACCTGCCTGTCCTCTCCCGCGCCGCCCAGCATGCGGATGATCTCGTCGAGGCGCTCGCCACCTTCCAGGGCCTGCACCTCCACCCGGGTCTGGCCCTTCTCCACTCGTTTGTCCACGTTGAACTGACGTCCGGCGGCGGCGGCCAGGACGGCCTGGTGGGTCACGAGCAGCAGCTGCCGGCTCTCTCCCAGGTTCAGAAGCTGGGTAGCGAGCAAGGGCGCAAGGTCCGCGCCGAGACCGGCGTCCACCTCGTCGAGGACGAGCACGGGCGGCCCGTCCTGGGCGCCGGGAAGGAGACGGCAGGCCAGGGCGATGCGGGAGAGCTCTCCGCCGCTGGGAATATCGCGCAGGCTGCCTTCCCGGGAATCGGGATTGGTGCGCACCAGCACGCGCACCGTATCCATGCCTTCGCTCCCCGCCGCATAGCGATTTCCGTCCAGCTCGATCCAGCCCTTCTCGTCTTCCCGGGGCTCCACGGACACGCGAAGGGTGGCGGCGCCGAGACCCAGGGAAGCGAGACGATCCTGCCAGGCCGGTCCGAGCTCGCTCCCCGTCCGGCGGCGTGCCGCGGACAATTCCATCGCAAGCTCGGAGAGGCGATGTGCGGAGGCCTTCTCGCGGGTTTTCATCGTTTCGATCTGCGCTTCCAGGTTCGCCATTTCGTCGAGCTCGCGGCGAATGTCCTCGGCCCAGGACAGCAGCTCATCCAGCTTTCGGCCGTGCTTGCGTTCCAGGGCATGCAGGCGATTGAGCCTTTCGCTGATGTCCTCGCCTTGGAGGGCTTCGGAAGATAGATCCTGGCTGCGGGACTGGAGGGTCTGGGACAGCTCCTCCAATTGCAGAATCGCGGAATCCAGCGCCGCGTCTTCGACTTCCTCGCCGAGGGATTTCAACTTGGACAGTGACTTGTCCAGCTTGAGCAGCTGGGGCCGCAGGGAATCATCGCTCCCCTCCAACAAGTCCAGTGCCCGATCGAGTTGCTGAACGATCTTGGACGCATTGCGAAGTCTGCGCTCCCGGTCGGCGAGCTCCTCGATCTCTCCGACTTTCGGTTCGAGGGCGTCGATCTCTTCGAGTTGAAAACGGAGATACTCCTCCTCGGACTTCAAGGAAGCGAGCCGCTCGGTGGCTTCCTTTCGCTCTCTACGAATGTCTCGATGCTCCTCGAGTCGAGACTGGTATTCGCTCTTCAATTCCTCGAGGTTTCCGAACCCATCCAGAAGATCGAGCTGATAACCCGAATCCAGCAATTTGATCTGCTCGTGCTGGTCCTGCCGTTCGAAGAGCAGGGCGCCGAGTCTTCGAAGTTCCGCCACGCTGGCGGGGGCGCCATCGATGAAGGCCCGCCCCTTGCCATCCATCCGGATCTCGCGCCGAAGGGAGAGCTGGTTCTCCTCGAACTGGAAGCCCTCCTCCGAGAAAGCCGCGAGTCGATGCTCCTCGATTTCCAGGAGAGCTTCCACCGAGGCCCGCTCGCAACCGCTGCGAATCCAATCCGACCGCGCCCTCTCTCCCGCGAGCAGGGAAAGCGCCGCAAGCAGGACGCTCTTGCCCGAGCCCGTGCTGCCGGTGAGCACGTTGAGACCGGAGGCCAGCTCAAGGCTGGCCTCTTCAACGACGATGAGATCCCGGATTCGCAGGTGAACGATCAAGGCAGGCCGCCCTCCCCGACCTGGGACCAACCCAGCTTCTCGCGGAGCAGGGTGGTGAAACGCACGCCCGGCGGGAGCAGCAGGGGAATCACCTTCCTCGACTTGCGTATCTCGATGACATCGCCGGGCTGCACCTCGGCGCTGTCCTGTCCGTCGAGAGAAAGGGCCGCCATGCCGCTTCGTTCACCGATGAGTATTTCGAACTGCTTTCCCGCTCCCACCACCACGGGCCTCAGGGAGAAGGAGTGCGGGCAGATGGGCGTTGCCAGAAGGGCGTCCATGCCCGGATAGACCACCGGGCCTCCGGCCGACATGGAATAGGCCGTGGAACCCGTGGGCGTGGAGATGATCAGTCCGTCGGAGCGCAGGCGCCCGAGGAACTGTCCGGACAGGGAAAGGCTGAACTCCACCAGCCGATTGCCAGGGCTCATATGGATGACCGCATCGTTGAGGGCCCGGAAGCTACCCAGTTCCTCTTCATCGCGAAGATGGCGCGCACGAAGGGTCATGCGTTCCTGAATCCTGTAGTCGCCCTCCAGCACCCGGGGCAGCAGTTCCCCCATGTCGCCGCGCTTGAGCACGGTCAGGAAACCGAGACTGCCCATGTTGATGCCGAGCAGCGGCGTCTTGCCGCCATCGAGCTGACGGGCCGCGCGCAGGAAGGTGCCGTCGCCCCCGAAGACGAGGATCATGTCCACGCGGTCGGCCAGATCCTCGCGATCGCCGGCGGGAAGATCCGACTTCAGAAAGGTCGCCAGTTCCTTCTCCAGGTGAGACTGCACGCCATGGGATTGGAGAATGGTCAGTGCTTCGTCCACGGCCTCGGCCATGCCCGGAATCTCGACGTTGGCGAAGAATCCGACCCTGCGCAGGCTGTTCATGCCATCCTCCCGCTCTGCCCCTTGGCCATGAAACTCGATGCGCCCAGGGTCGCCTTCACGCTGCGGGCGATGCCCTCGCCGTCGAGTCCGATCTCCCTGAGCAGTTCGCCGCGGGAAGCCTGTCCCACGAACTCGGCGGGCAGGGACAGGGCCAGGTGCCGCAGCCTGTCGTGTCCGCCCTCCCGCAGGAAGGCCGACACGCCTTCGCCGAATCCTCCAACGGGATTGTTCTCTTCCACCGTTACCAGGAGCGAGGCGTTGCGCGCGTCGACGCGCAGGGCTTCCTCATCGAGGGGAGCCGCGAAACGAGCGTCGACGACCTTGGCCTGAATGCCCTCGGCGCCGAGGATCTCCGCCGCTTCCAGCGAGGGTTTCACCATGGAGCCGATGGCCCAGAGCACGGTGCCTTCTCCTTCGCGCAGGCAGCGCGAGCGGCCGATGGGAATGGGATCCATGGCGCAGACCTCCTCGAGGCCGAGTCCGGCGCCTCTCGGATAGCGCAGGGCGATGGGTCCGCTTTCGTAGTCGAGGGCCGTGGCCATCATGCGTCTGAGTTCGTTCTCGTCCGAGGGCGCCATGACCACCATGCCCGGCACCATGCGCAGGTAACCTAGATCCAGCACCCCGTGGTGAGTGGGACCGTCCTCGCCCACCAGGCCGGCGCGGTCCAGGGCGAAGACCACCGGGAGCTTCTGCAGGGCCACGTCGTGGACGAGCATGTCGAAGGCCCGTTGCAGGAAGGTCGAGTAGATGGCCACGACGGGGCGGAGACCGTCGGCCGCCAGTCCCGCCGCGAAGGTCACCGCATGGGGCTCGGCGATGCCCACGTCGAAATACCGATCCGGGTAGCGCCGGCTGAACTCGGCCAGTCCGGTACCCGGAGCCATGGCCGCGGTGATGCCCACCACCCGATCATCCCTTTCGGCCAGTTCGACCAGGGCCTTGCCGAAGGCCTCCGTGTAGCTGAGTGGAGAGCTTCCCGAGCTGATCTTCTCGCCGGTGAGGGGATCGAAGGGCGCGAAGCCATGGTACTTGGTGGGATCCCTCTCGGCGATCTCGTAGCCGCGACCCTTGTTGGTGAGAACGTGCAGCACCACGGGCTCGTCGATGCGCTTGAGCTGGCCGAGGGTGGTCACCATGGTCTTGATGTCGTGACCGTCGATGGGTCCGAAGTACTTGAAGCCGAAGTCCTCGAAGAAATTGCTGGGGAGGATCATGTGCTTCAGTCCGTGTTTGGCCCGCCGCGCGAGATTCCGCAGCGCTCCGCCGATGCGGGGAACCCGTCCGAGGATCTTCCACGACGCACTCTCCATGCCCAGGAAGGTGCGCGTGGAGGTCAGACGCGTGAGCACCCGCGTGATGGCGCCCACGTTGGGCGAGATGCTCATCTCGTTGTCGTTGAGGATGACCAGCAGGCGTCCGCCGTGGGCCTTGGCGTTGTTGATGGCCTCGTAGACCAGGCCTCCCGTGGCGGCGCCGTCACCCATGATGGCGATGGTTCGGCTGTCGCGTCCCTTGAGCCTCGCCGCGGCGGAAAAGCCCACGGAAGCGCTGAGAGCCGTGCAGGCGTGGCCGGCGCCGAAATGGTCGTGCGGGCTTTCGGAGCGTTTCAGGAAACCGCTGATGCCGTTCTTGAGGCGCAGGGTGTGGAAGTCGCTGAGGCGGCCCGTGAGAAGCTTGTGGGCGTAGGCCTGGTGGCCCGTGTCCCAGATCATGCGGGTATCGGCTTCGGGGAAGACGTGATGGAGTGCCACGGCGATTTCCACCGTGCCCAGGCTGGCCGCCAGATGACCTCCGTTGGCCGCGCAGACCTTGAGGATCTCCTCGCGAATCTCCGAGGCCAGTTTCGGAAGATCCGTGGGATCGAGGACTCCGACGTCCGTGGGGTTTTGTATCTTCTCCAGAATCAAAGGCCTTCCTCCGGCTTAAAAACTACCAAGTGCCGAGTCCCAAGGCAAGCCAGGCCCGCTCCAGGCCCCATCCCGCGAATAGGCCGAAGGCTGCGGCCGACCAGGTTCGTACCGTCGACTGGCCTGGAATCTCCAGCAGCGGTTTGGTTCCGGCCCGCACCTCGCTGAGGCGATTGAGCATCCAGGCCTGTTTGCCCGCGGCGCGCTTCACGCCGGCCGTGTCGTAGAGCAGGATCATGGTGAACATGGTCGCCACGGCGAAGTCCAGGCTGTCGAAACCGCTGGACTGCCCAACCTGGAAGATGAGGCTGCCCCCCAGCACGGAATGGAAATTGGG
This sequence comes from uncultured bacterium, assembly GCA_964344565.1. Lineage (GTDB taxonomy): Bacteria > Krumholzibacteriota > Krumholzibacteriia > JACNKJ01 > JACNKJ01 > JACNKJ01. Next base: position 196,608 of record CAYFNT010000004.1, on the reverse strand, counting down.
GAAGCTCTCCAGATCCGCGAAAAGGCTCAGGCTGCGCTGCCGCCGACGCACGGCGTGCAGGAGGCTCTTGAGGACCTGGCCCATGAGACCCGCCCCGAGAATCGGGAAGATCATCATCAGCGGCTTCTCCTGACCATTCGCAGGGCGAGATCGCTCAAGGGACCATCCGGGAGCATTTCGATGGCCTTGGCCAGATGTTCCTCGGCCAACTCCGCGGCTCGTTCGGCTCCGTGTAGTTCGGCGAAGGTGAGTTTCCCGAGGGCCGCGTCCTTGCCCGGCGTCTTGCCCAGCACATCGAGTTCCGCCTCCAGATCGAGAACGTCATCGGTGGCCTGGAAGGCGAGTCCCAGATGCCAGGCAGCGCGATCCAGACGATCCAGTTCGCCCGCGTCCATGCCTCCCAGGGTCGCGCCGATGCGCAGGCAGATGCGGAAGAGGGCCGCCGTCTTCCGCTCGTGAATCCAGACGAGTTCGTCGGCGGGATCCTGCCCCGCTCGGGGTTCCAGGTCGGCAGCCTGTCCTCCCACCAGCTCTTCCTGGCCCGCGGCCTGGGCGAAGCGCCTGATCAGATCGACCTTGCGTCCTTCAGGGATTTCAACCAGCGAAAGCGATTGGGCCAGGGATTCGAATGCGAGGGCCTGCAGGGCGTCTCCCGCTAGGATGGCCATGGCCTCGCCGTAGACCTTGTGGCAGCTCGGCTTCCCGCGACGGAAGTCATCGTCGTCCATGGCGGGCAGATCGTCGTGAACCAGAGAATAGCCATGGAGCAGTTCCACTGAGGCCGCCGCCAGCAGGAGGCAGTCCTCGCTCGGCGGTTCTCCCAGGTTCGAAGCGGCGCGGACGAGCAGAGGGCGCAACCTTTTCCCTCCGTCGAGAATGGCGTGGGCCATGGCCGCCTGCAGTCGCGGATGGCGACGGGCATCGTCGGCGAGCAGTAGAGCGAGTCTCTTTTCGAGGACCGCCAGGAAAGGAGCCTCGCCCCCTGGATCCGGGCGCATCAGACGCCCGCCTTGGCGTCCTGCTGGCGTTTGCAGGCGTCCAGGGTATTCTGCATGAGCATGGCCACGGTCATCACGCCGACTCCGCCCGGAACGGGGGTCATCGCGGAGACCTTTTCGGAGAGGGCTTCGAAATCGCAGTCACCCACGATGCGGGTTCCCTTCTTGGCCGTGGGATCCTCGATGCGGTTGATGCCCACGTCCACCACCACGGCGCCTTCCTTCACCATGTCCGCCGTGACGAAACGCGCCCGTCCGATGGCGGCCACGAGGATGTCCGCACGCCGGCAGATCTCGGTGAGATTCTCGCTACGGCTATGGCAGACCGTGACCGTGGCGTCGCCGAAGGCGCTCTTCTCCAGGAAGAGAAGCGCGGCGGGCTTGCCCACGATGAGACTGCGGCCGAGCACCACGAGCTCCTTGCCTCGGGTTTCCACGCCGCCTTCCTCGAGCAAGGCGCGGACACCGGCCGGCGTGCAGGGCACGGGCCCCGGCTGTGCGGCCACGAGGCGCCCCAGGTTGGCCGGATGGAAGCCGTCCACGTCCTTTTCGGGATCGAGAAGACTCATGGCGCGGGCATCGTCGAGCTGAGGGGGCAGCGGAAGCTGGAGCAGGACTCCATGGACGTCGGGATCATCGCTCAAGCCGCGGATTTGTTCATCGAGAGTCGACTGATCGGTCTCTTCCGGAAGATGGATGTGATCGGAGAGGATGCCCGTCTTCTCGCAGGCCTTGAACTTGTTGCGGATGTAGACGGAACTGGCCGGATCTTTCCCCACCTGCACCACCACGAGCTTCGGCGGCGCCGGCAGACTCGACACCTCCGCCGCTATCCGCTCGAGGATCTTGTCGCGCAGGGCGCGACCGTCGAGCAGCTTCACGCATCCTCCTCGAGGGGCAGGTCGAAGGTCTCGATGGACTCCGCCCTGCCGCTGTCTTCATCGAACTGGATCATCGCTCCCTGCATCCTCAGGTCTCCCTTGGCCACTTCGAATCGGGAGGGGATCTGCCTGAGGAAGCGCGGCAGCGTGGACTTCGCCGTCATGCCGATGACGCCGTCGTGGGGGCCGGTCATGCCCGCATCGGTGAGAAAGGCGCTGCCTCCGGAGAGGACGCGTCCGTCGGCCGTTTGCACGTGAGTGTGGGTTCCCAGGATGGCGGTGATGCGACCGTCGAGGTAGTGAGCCATGGCGGCCTTCTCGCTGGTGGCCTCCGCATGGAAATCGACGAAGACCGGCCCATCAACCTTGTCGAGCACCTCGTCGGCGCAACGGAAGGGGCAGTGCAGAGGCGGCATGAAGACGCGGCCCTGGAGGTTCAGTACGGTCAGGGTCCTGCCGCCCGGCAGCTCGATGCCTCCCAAGCCGCTGCCCGGGTTCTCCGCATCGTAGTTGTGGGGACGCAGGAGGCGGCTCTCCTTGTCGAGGTGGGCCATGCCGTCCTTGTTGTCCCAGCTGTGATTGCCCCCCGTGATCATCTGGATGCCCATGCCGTAGAATTCATCGGCGATCTTGGGGGTGATGCCGTTCCCGCCCGCGGCATTCTCCCCATTGGCGATGACGGCGTGGGGCGCATGCTCCTTCAGGACGCCCGGCAGCAGCGACTTCACGGCCTTTCGGCCGGGAGCTCCCATGATGTCGGCTATGAATAGGATCTTCATGGGCGTAGGAGGCGGAATCCGCCGGGACGGGAAGAGATAGCCTTCATGAAGGCCTCCCGGGCTGGGCACCGATGGGCATAAAAATTCCCCACTCACTGCCGTTAGGGAAGGTCAGTCTTGGGCCTTCTACTCGAAAGTCGGAAGGTCTCACGAAGAGGTCAGGAATCCCGAGGGCTCCTTTCACACTTCGGATTCGACCCTCCTAGGCCGAAGTGTTGGCTCAATTTCTCACTTCCCCCACGCACACGGTAGGGAATCGATGGAGAAATTATACCAGGATCGAAATGCGTGGGCAAGGCGAATTGGTCTTACTCGTCGAGCTCTTCGAACAGTTTCAAAAGACGCTCTGCTTTTTCCTCGTTGCCGCTCGCATCGATCGCCGCGGGATCGTCCCCGCGCAGCTGGAAAAGTTCGTCGGCGATGTTGAAGGCCGCGAGCACCGCGATCCGCACGGGCGAGATGTGACGCCCCTGCCGCGAGATCTCCCGCATGGTGTTGTCCACGTAGTCCGCGATGCCTCGGATGTAATCCTCATCCGCCGCGCCGCTCACACGGTACTCCGTTCCGTAGATGCCGACCTTGACCGACTTGTCCGTCTTCATGTGTCCTCGCGGATCGAAACGATCCCGATCTTGAGTCCCGGGAAACTAGAGTTCCAGTGCTTCGATCTTTTCCAGAAGGGAGTCCACCTTGCCGCGCAGCTTCCGCATGTCGGGACCCTTGGCGGTCCCCTTCTTCATGCCGGCCATTTCCTTGTTCAGGCTGGCGTTCTTCGCCTTGGCCTCTTTGAGCTGCGCCTGAAGTCCCCTGTTTTCTTCCTTCAGCGTGGCCACCTTCTCGATGGCCTGGGTGATCTTTCGTTCGAGAGCTTCGAACTTGGAAATCTCGGACACGAATCACCTCGCTCGAATCTTGTCATGAACGCAGAAAAACGTTCAAGGACTCTTTGAGGGCCTTGAGTATGCGGGCGATCTGTTTGTCCACCTGTTCGTCGGTCAGCGTACCGTCGTTCGACCTAAACTTGAGGCGTACCGCATAACTCTTTGTGCCCTCGGGGATACCGTCTCCAGAGTAAACATCAAAAAGGTCCTGCGATTCAAGCCATTTGCCCCCGTTTTTTTCGATGAGGGCAGAAAGCTCTTCCCAGCGCAGATTCACGGGCAGCAGCAAGGCCAAATCCCGCTTCAGGGCGGGGAAAGCCGGGAGCGCTTCGTAGGCGGAATGGTCGCCCGTGGCCTCGGCCAGAGCTTCCAGGTGGAACTCCAGAACGAAGGTCGCGGACGCGCCCTTGATGTCCGAAATCAGGGACGAACGAAGCGGACCGCCCTGTCCCAGAAGCTCCCCGCTCTTTTCGTGGAGGAAGCGCACGGAGCGAGCGCGCGCCAGGAAGGGCTCCGAACTCTCGTACTCCACGCGATAGGGAATGCGCAGTGCGCCGAGCACCGACTCGGCCAGTCCGCCCATGTCCCCCTCCTTGAGTTCGGGAGTCTGGGAGCTCCAGTGCTGGGGATTACGCAATCCCGACATGAGGATGGACAGGCGCGTGGGCTCGTGGGGCAGCTTCTCGTTCTCCCGCGACAGATAGACCCGCGCGATCTGATAGATGCGCAACTGGTCCTCTCCTCGATGCACGTTCACCTTGAGCACGCCGAGCATTCCCGGAAGCAGGCTGCTCCGCATCTTCTCGTTGAAGCTCACCAGGGGATTGCTCACCGTGACCAGGGCGCGACGGGGATCCTCACCGTCGAGTTTCATCCGGTCCAGGTCGCGGGGATCCATGAAGCTGCTGGTCATCACCTCGGTGAAGCCCAATCCTGTGAGCACGCCGTGGAGTTTTTCGGTGAGTTTCTCTTCCTCGTTCTTGGAGGCGTAGAGCAGGTTGCTCACCCGGTTCTCCACGGGCAGTTCGTTGTAGCCGTAGAGCCGGGCCACCTCTTCGATGAGATCCACCTCGAGTTCGAGGTCGCGACGGAAACTGGGAATCGTCACGATTAGAAGATCCTCGTCGCCCTTCGCTTCCAGTTCGAAACGGTCCAGAAGGGCGATGATCTGCTGCAGGGGCATGTCCATGCCCAGCAGGGTGCGCAGTTTTCCGGGACGAAGGTCCACGGTCTTCGGCTTCCGCGGCGCGGGATAGGCGTCGGTCACTTTCGTCGACACCTTGCCGCCGGCCACCTCCTGCATGAGGGCCGCGGCGCGACGGCTGGCGTAGTCGGCCATTTCGATGTCGGCGTCGCGCTCGAAGCGATAGCTGGCGTCGGTGCTGTAGTCGTGGAGCTTCCTAGTCTTGCGAACGCTGGAAGGATTGAAGTAGGCGCTCTCGATGACCAGCTCGGTGGTGCCGTCTTCGACCTCGGAGTTCAGTCCGCCCATGACGCCGGCGATGGCCACGGTGCGCTCCGCGTCGGCGATGACCAGGTCCTCCTCGCTCAGATCGACCTCGGCCTCGTCCAGGGTCACGGTCTTCTCTCCGGGACGGGCCCTGCGCACCACGATCTTCCCGCCGGCCAGGTTCTTCGCGTCGAAGGCGTGCAGCGGCTGTCCGGTTTCGTGGAGCACGTAGTTGGTCACGTCCACCACGTTGTTGATGGGCCTCAGGCCGATGGCTTCCAGGCGCTCGCAGATCCAGGCAGGACCGGGGCCGATGGCCACGCCTTCCATGGTACGGGCGATGTAGCGCGGACAGCCCACCGGGTCTTCGATTTCGATGGGAAAAGCGTCACCATCGAACTGCTTCTCGGAACTCAGTTCCACCGAAGGCAGCTTCAACTCGCGGTCGTAGAGGGCGGCCACCTCGCGGGCCACGCCGATGTGCCCGAGCTGATCGGGACGATTGGGCGTGACCTCCACGTCCAGGATCCAATCCTCGCGGCCGTAGAGCTCGGAGAGCGGCGTGCCCAGGGGCTTGTCGGTGTCCATCTCGAGGATGCCGGCCGCATCCGTTCCGAGACCCATCTCGATTTCCGAGCAGATCATGCCCTCGCTCTTCACGCCGCGGAGCTTGGTCTTCCTGATCTTCAGGCCGTCGGGCAGCTGCTTGCCGGGCAGGATCACCGACACCGTGAGGCCTTCGCGCACGTTGGGCGCGCCGCATACGATGTTGCGCGCCTCGCCGTCCCCCACGTCCACCTTGCAGACGGAGAGCTTGTCGGCGTCCGGATGACGCTCGCACTCGAGCACCCTGCCCACCACGAATTCGCTGAGGGGATTGGGACGATGCTCCACGCCCTCCACATTGAGGCCGAGCATGGTCAGATCCTCGGCCAGCTTCTCGGCGCTTTCGGGGACGTCTACGTAATCGCGCAGCCAGTTCAGGCTGATCAACATGGCGGACTCCTAAAACTGGGAGAGGAAGCGCAGATCGTTTTCGAGAAAGAGTCGGATGTCCTTGATCCCATGGCGCAGCATGGCGATGCGCTCGATGCCCATGCCGAAGGCGAAGCCGGTCACCTTCTCGGGATCGTAACCCGCCGACTTGAAGACCTTGGGATGCACCATGCCGGCGCCCATGATCTCGATCCACCCGGTGTTGCCGCAGATGCGGCAGCCCGAGCCCCCGCAGCCGAAGCAGGTCATGTCGGCCTCGGCGCTGGGTTCGGTGAAGGGGAAGAAGTGCGGACGGAAGCGCACTTCCGTGCCGCCGCCGAAGAACTCCCTGGCGAAGTGGCGGATGGTGACCGTGAGATCCCCCATGGTCACGCCCTCGTCCACGTAGAGCCCTTCCACCTGGTGGAACTCGGCGGCGTGGGAGGCGTCGATGGCCTCGTTGCGGTAGACCCGCCCCGGCACCACGATGCGCACCGGCGGCGGATGCTTCTCCATGTAGCGGATCTGCACCGGGCTGGTGTGGGTGCGAAGGAGGACGTCCTCCTCGATGTAGAAGGTGTCCTGCGTGTCCCGGGACGGATGATCGTCGGGGAAGTTCAGGGCCTGGAAGTTGAAATAGTCCAGCTCCACCTCGGGACCCTCGGCCACCGAGAAGCCCATGCCGCGAAAGATCTCGACGATCTCCTTCAGCACGGAGGAGAGCACGTGACGGCGACCGAACCAGGGCCTGTAGCCCGGCAGGCTGGGATCGTAGCCCTCGGGCAAGGCCGATTCGGACTGCTCCGCCACCGCTTCCTTGCGGGCGGTCAGGGCCTCTTCCAGACGGCTGCGCAGATCATTGACGGCCTGGCCGAATGCCGGACGCTCCTCGGCCGAAAGGGCTCCCATACGCCCGAAGAGACCGGCCACGGCCCCCTTCTTGCCGAGGTACTTGATCCGGAAGGACTCGATGGCCTGCAGGTCCGCGGCCTGAGCCAGGTCCTGCTCGGCGCCCTCCCAAAGCTGCTGGAGTTCCCGCTCCACGATCCCTCCTAGCTGGCCTTGTCCATCTCCGTCTGAATCATTTCGCTGAGCTTGCTGAAGGCGGCGGGATCATTGACCGCCATCTCCGCGAGCTGCTTGCGGTCGATGTCCACTTCGAGAGCCTTGAGCCCGTGGATGAACTTGCTGTAGCTGAGACCGTTCTGTACGGCCGCGGCGTTGATGCGGGTGATCCAGAGGCGGCGGAACTGGCGCTTGCGCTGCTTGCGATCACGATAGGCGTAGGCGGCGGCGCGATTGACGGCCTCGGTGCCCAGACGGACGCTGCTCTTCCTCTTGCCGTAAAAGCCTTTCGCGCGGGAAAGGACCTTCTTCCTGCGAGCGCGGGAAGCGACGTGGTTGACTGAACGGGACATGGTCGTATCTCCTGGTTCTGAAGTCCTGGGGTTCTACTTATCGAGGATCATCCGCTTGATGCGGGCAGCGTCGCCTGCGGAAGCGAGCGTCGCTTCCCTCAGACCGCGCTTCCTCTTGGCGGACTTCTTAGTCAGAATGTGGGCGCCGAAAGCCTTGTGGCGGCGCACCTTTCCCTTGCCCGTGGTACGGAAGCGCTTCACCGCGCCCCGCTGGCTCTTCATCTTGGGCATCTTTCTTCCTCCTGTGATACTCGGCGCCGGGCGCCTATTCTTCGCTGCTGGATTCCTCAGCGTCCGTAGCTTCTTTCTTGCTCTCTTCGGCCATCTTGTCGATGCCGGGGCCGGGCGACAGGATCATCACCACGTTGCGCCCCTCCTGCTTCGGCTTCTGCTCCACGACCGCGAAGTCTTCCAGATCCTCCAGTACGCGTTCCAGGGTCTTCATGCCGAACTCCATGTGGCTCATTTCGCGACCCCTGAACCGGAGGACCACCTTCACCTTGTCGCGGTGGCCCAGGAATTTGAGAATGTTGCGGACCTTGAACCGGTAGTCGTGCTCGTCGGTCTTGGGCCGAAACTGCACTTCCTTCACCGTGATCTGATGGGCCTTCTGCTTCTGTCGAGCGAGCTTGGCCTTCTTGCTCTGCTCGTACTTGTACTTCCCGAAATCCATGATCCGGCAGACGGGAGGACGGGCGTTGGGCGAGACCTCCACGAGGTCCAGTCCCCGTTCGCGGGCCATGTCCATGGCCACCGCCGTGGCCACGACGCCGACCTGATTGCCCTCCTCATCCACGAGCCTCACCTCGGGGATGCGGATCCTTCCATTGACTCTCGGTTCCTGGTTATCCCGTTTGGGATTGTTGGGCCTGATCTCAGACACCTCCATGCATGAAAAAAGGGTGGATGCCAAGGCAGCCACCCCCAATTCGGGTTCTTTCAACGCTGACTGACACGCTTGCGGTCGTCAGGTGAGAGGACTGCCTCTTCTTGTCCGTATTCGGTTGTGATCAAAGAAGCTAGTGTTTCCCAGCGATCTCGTCAAGTGCCCTTTCCAGGAAACTTTCCAGGGTAAAGGCTCCCTCGTCGCCGGATTTCTTGCTCCTCACGGTGATGCCGCCGGACTCCTGCTCCTTGGCCCCCACCACGATCATGTAGGGAATCTTCTGGAGTTCGGCCTGGCGGATCTTGTAACCCAGCTTCTCGTCCTTGGCGTCCAATTCAGCCCTAAGTCCAGCCGTTTTAAGCTTTTCCACCACCTGCTCGCCGTAGTCCCGGAAATGCTCGCTCAGGGGCAGGACGATGGCCTGCACCGGCGCCAGCCAGAGGGGGAACTCCCCCGCGTGATGCTCGGTGAGTATGCCGATGAAACGCTCCAGGGAGCCGAAGAGGGCCCGGTGGATGATGTAGGGATGCTTGTGCTGGCCGTCCGCGTCCACGTACTCCACGTTGAAGCGGCGGGGCAGGTTGAAGTCGAACTGGATGGTGCTGGTCTGCCATGAGCGGCCGATGGCGTCCTTGAGCTTCACGTCGATCTTGGGACCGTAGAAGACCGCCTCGCCCTCCATGCGCTTGACCTCGAGGCCCACCCGATCCACGGCCTCCATGAGCGACGCCTCGGCGGCCTCCCATTCGGAGTCCTCGCCGATGTATTTCTCCTTGTTCTGCGAATCCCGGACGCTGAGTTCCGTGGTCAGTTCCGTGAAACCGAAGGTGGCGTGGAGGTCGCGGGAGAACTCGATGAGCTTCGTGACCTCGTCCACGAGCTGGTCGGGAGTGCAGAAGATGTGGGCGTCGTCCTGGGTGAAGCCGCGCACGCGCATGAGTCCGTGCAGGGTGCCGCTGCGTTCGTAGCGGTAGACGGTGCCCAGCTCGGCCAGGCGCAGGGGCAGGTCGCGATAGCTCTTCAGGTCGTTCTGGTAGACGAGAATGTGCCCCGGACAGTTCATGGGCTTGACCACGTAGGTCTGTTCGTCCTGTTCGAAGGTGTACATGTTCTCGGCGTAGAAATCGAGGTGCCCGCTGGTGCGCCACAGATCGCCCCGGAAGATGTGGGGCGTGACCACCATGTCGTAGCCCCGCTCCCGGTGGGCCTGCTTCCACCAGCTCTCGATCTCTTCGCGCAGCACGGTGCCCTTGGGATACCAGAAGGCCAGCCCGCCGCCGGCCTCTTCCTTCATGCCGAAGAGCCCGAGTTGCTGGCCGAGCTTGCGATGGTCGCGCTTCTCGGCCTCTTCCAGCCGAAGGAGATAGGCCTCGAGATCCTTGGCCTTGAACCAGCTGGTGCCGTAGATGCGCTGCAGCTGCTCGCGGCTCTCGTCGGCCTTCCAGTAGGCGCCGGCCACGGTGCGCAGCTTGAAGGCCTTGAGCATGCCGGTGTTCGGCACGTGAGGCCCGCCGCAGAGATCGGTGAACTCGCCCACCTCGTAGAAGGAGATATCCTCCTCGTCGGAAAGCTCGCCCACGTGTTCCACCTTGAAGTCCTGATGCTTCTCGGCGAAGTAGTCGGCCGCGTCCTGGCGCGAGAGGATCTTCTTGATGAAGGGATGCTTGCCCTTGGCCAGCTCCTTCATCTTGGCCTCGATCTTCACGAGGTCGTCGGGCGTGAAGGGCTGGTCCACGAGGATGTCGTAGTAGAAGCCGTCTTCCACGTCGGGGCCGAAGGCGAACTTCGCCTCGGGGAAGAGCTCCTGCACGGCGTAGGCCATGAGATGCGCGGTGGAGTGGCGGAGAACCGCTAGGCTCTCCTCATCCTTGTCGGTGAGGATCCGGAAACGCCCGCCGCTCTTGATTTCGGAATGACGGTCCAGGATCTCGCCGTCGACCTCCACGGCCACGGCGCGACGAAGGAGTCCCTCGCTCACGGCGGCGATGGCCTCGTCCACCGGGAGGGGTCCCTCGAGATTCAACACTTTCTCATCGGGGAGGATCAGATCGATCTGCATCTCGGCCTCGCTTTCCGCGACGGTCGCTACGAACCGCCCGTCGCATTGAGGATGTAGAAACGGCCAGGCTATGTAACCTGGCCGGGTGGGCGATACGGGATTCGAACCTGTGACCTCTTGCGTGTCGAGCAAGCACTCTAACCAGCTGAGCTAATCGCCCTAGGAATCACAGGATATAGGCCAGCGGGGGCCTTTTGTCAAGAGCGAGGCGACCCGGGGCCCTCATGAGGCCCGGATGGTCTCCCCCACCACCTTCAGGTCCGGCGAGGGCGCCTTGTGGAATTCCATCTTGTCGCCACGCTTGCTGTGGTCGATGGACACGTGGTCGCCGTAGCGGATCTGTCCGGTGGACACCAGGTTCGCCAGCGGGAAAACCAGGAATCGCTCGATGGACCGTTTCAGGTGACGGGCGCCGTAGCGGCGATCGAAACCCTCTTCCATGATCTTCTGCTTGGCTCCCTCGCTCAGGTCGAAGGAGAACTTCACGTCGCCGGCCGCCTGCATGATCCGCTTGCGCAGCAGTTCCAGCTCGATCTCCAGGATGCGCCGCACATGTTCCTCGGCCAGGCCGCGGAAGACCACTGTGCTGTCGATGCGGTTCATGAACTCCGGACTGAACTTCCTGCGGGCCGCCTCCATCACCGTGCTGTAGATGCGCTGATCCAAGGTGCCGGGATCCAGATCCGCGGCGGCATCTCCGAATCCGATGCCGCCCCTGACCAGCTGGTCGATGTTCACGGCACCGATGTTGCCCGTCATGAAGATGATCGTGCGGGTCATGTCCACTTCGCTGTTGTCGCCGAGAGTGAGGTGTCCCTTGTCGAGGATGCCCAACAAGAGACTCCAAAGCGTGTCGCTGGCCTTTTCGATCTCGTCGAAGAGGAGGAATGTGAAATCCAGTTCCGGCGTGCGATAGCGTTCGAGGTTGCCCTGCGAGAGATAGGGAGTCGTTTCGCGATGCCCGAGGTATCCGGGCGGCGAACCGATGAGACGACTGATCTCGTGGCTATGCGCATACTCCGCGCAGTCGACCTTGAGCACGGCATTGGCCGTGCCGAACAGAATCTCGCTCGCGGCTTCCACGATGCGGGTCTTTCCGCTGCCGGTGGGCCCCAGGAACAGGAAATTCCCGATGGGACGACTCGGCGGATAGAGACCCGCGAGATAGACCTGATAGAGCCGCGCGATACGCTCGATAGCGCGGTCCTGCCCGACGATCTTCTCGTGGAGTTTTCTCTCAAAACGGTCTGCGGCCAGGGACTTCTTTCCCGGATCCAGCACCTTGCGGGTAGCGCCAGCCATAACGGGCCTCCTTGCCTTATCCCCTGTGCCGCTTACGTTTGCAAAGGCTCTTCCACGGACCTTTTGAGGTCTTTTAAGACCTCTCCATTTCGTGTGATGGATCGAGACAAGGCGATGCCCCCTCGAACAAGGGGGCATCTTTCCTCCTGGTCGAAACGATTTGCCGCCTAGATGCCCAGCAGCTTCGACAGTATCGAAATGCCATAACCAATGGTGGCAATCGAAACGCCGGTGCCAAAAGCGAGTTCGATTCTGCCCAAGCATTCCCTTCTGTGCCCCTCCGATTCTCATGGGTGAACCACGCGCGCGCTGAGCGTACTGCGCTCGAGCAGGATCGGGATCCCTCTGCCGAGTTGGCGCCGAACCTCTCGAGCGATCCCTCCTACACAGCTGATCTGCTCGTAACCGCGAAGGCTCGGCCAAAGACCTTTTCAGGGTTGGGCATGGAAATGCCCCCATCCCGAATGGGATGAGGGCTCTCGAATAGCTCTGTTTGCAAAAGCTACTTCTTCTCGTCGACGACCTCGAAGTCCGCGTCCACGGCCTCGCCGTCGCCGTTGCCCTTGGAGGAATCCTCCGCGTCGCTCTCGGCATCGGCTCCCGGAGCCTGCTGAGCCCCCTCGGCCTGCTGCTGAGCGGTGGCGTCCTCGTAGAGTTTCTGGCTGAAGGCGTGGAGTTCCTTGTTGAGGTTCTCCACGGCCTGGTCGATGGCCGCTTTGTCCTCGCCCTCGGCCGCCTTGTTCAGTTCGGCCAGCTTAGACTCCATGGCGCTCTTCATCTCCTCGTCGATCTTGTCCTTGTTCTCATCCAGCTGCTTCTGGGTCTGGTAGGCCAGAGCCTGGGCGTTGTTCTTGGCGTCGACGAGTTCGCGCTGTGCCTTGTCGTCCTCGGCGTTGGCTTCGGCGTCCTTGACCATGCGGTCGATCTCGCTGTCGTCCAGTCCGCTGGAGGCCTGGATCTTGATCGACTGCTCCTTGCCCGTGGCCTTGTCCTTGGCGTGCACCGAAAGGATGCCGTTGGCGTCGATGTCGAAGCTCACCTCGATCTGCGGAATGCCTCGCATGGCCGGCGGAATGCCTGTGAGCTGGAAGCGTCCGATGGACTTGTTGTGGGCCGCCATCTCCCGCTCGCCCTGGAGCACGTGGATGTCCACGGTGTCCTGGTTGTCCGCCGCGGTGGAGAAGATCTGACTCTTCCGCGTGGGGATGGTCGTATTGCGGTCGATGAGGCGAGTCATCACGCTGCCCAGGGTTTCGATGCCCAGGCTCAGAGGCGTGACGTCCAGCAGGATGACGTCCTTCACGTCGCCGGCCAGGATGCCGCCCTGGATGGCCGCGCCCAGGCTGACTACCTCGTCGGGATTCACGCCCTTGTTGGGCTCCTGCTTGAAGATGCCCTTCACCTTCTCCTGCACGGCGGGCATGCGGGTGGAGCCGCCCACCAGGATGACCTCGTCGATGTCCGAGGCGGTGAGACCGGCATCCTGCAGGGCCTTCTGGCAGGGGCCCACGGTGCGCTCGACCAGGTCGGCCACGAGCTGCTCGAACTGGGCCCGGGTCAGCGTGAGGTTGATGTGCTTGGGGCCGCTCGCGTCGGCGGTGATGAATGGCAGGTTGATCTCGGTCTGCGTACGGCTGGACAGGTCCTTCTTGGCCTGCTCCGCGCCTTCCTTCAGACGCTGAAGGGCCATGGGATCGGCGGACAGATCGATGCCCTCCTTGTTCTTGAACTCCTCCACGAGCCAGTCGATTAGGGCCTGGTCGAAGTCGTCGCCGCCCAGGTGGGTGTCGCCGTTGGTGCTCTTCACCTCGAAGACGCCCTCGCCCAGCTCCAGAATGGAGATGTCGAAGGTTCCGCCGCCCAGATCGAAGACGGCCAGGGTGCGGTCGCCTTCCTTGTCCATGCCGTAGGCCAGGCTGGCCGCGGTGGGCTCGTTGATGATGCGCTTGACGTCCAGGCCCGAGATCTTGCCGGCGTCCTTGGTGGCCTGACGCTGGCTGTCGTTGAAGTAGGCGGGCACGGTGACCACGGCCTCGGTGACGGTCTCCCCGAGATACTCCTCGGCGGTCTCCTTGAGGCGCCTGAGGATCATGGCGCTGATTTCCGGAGGGGTGAGATCCTCGTCCCCCATCTTCACCTTCACCTTGCCGCCGTCGCCCTGCAGCACCGCGTAGGGCACTTCCTTCATTTCCTGGTCCACCTCGCCGTAGCGACGACCCATGAAGCGCTTGATGGAATAGACGGTGTTCTGGGGATTGGTGACGGCCTGGCGCTTGGCCAGCTGGCCGACGAGCCTATCGCCGTCCTTGCTGATGGCCACCACGCTGGGGGTGGTCCGGTTGCCCTCGCTGTTGGGGATGACCTTGGGTTCGCCGCCCTCGATGACGGAAACGCAGGAATTGGTGGTGCCCAGGTCGATGCCGATGATCTTGCCCATGATCTTCTCCTTGAAGAGTGTTCGACCCGGTATAGAAAGGCCCGTGCCAATTCCCCAGGAGCTGCTTATCGACAGTCGTCCATAGGCTTACGTGATCTCACTGGAATTGATAGGATTCGTGATCTGCCATGATGACAGATGTGCGCAGGCACTCTGGCCGCTCCTGACAGATCCTGTCAGACCTGTCAGTGTGCCTACTGGATCCGCCAGCGGTCCGGACGGCTGGGGCGGAGGCAGTCAATGAAAGCGGCGAGAGGAATCGGATCCTCCCCCCGTGTTCCGATGCGAGTGTGGCACTAGAACGAGGCCTTGATCTCGCTCCAAGTGCCGGACATGGCTCTGGTGTCCTCGACATGTCCCAGGGTTATGTGGCTGGCCATGACCTGGCAGAAAAGCCAGAAGTCATCGCTCAGAGTGAACTGGGTGATGGTCTCGCCCGGATCGGCCACGAAACCGATAAAGGTGCTCTCGCCCGTGCCCTCGGGCATGTCGACTTCGGGGTAGTAGCTGCCCTGGTTAGTGATGATGTGCACGTGGATGGCCACGGGAGGATCCCCTACCGAAATCCAGGCGATGTCCAGTCCCAGGAGATGGCAGTCCATGCCCATATCGATGACGCCTCGAAGCGCGGAATCGCTGGTGGCGTAGATGTAGTTCGCATCCATGCCGGAATAGCCGCCGCCGATGATCCAGATGGGATGCCACTCGCTGTCGTTGTAGTAGGTCACGCCTTCCTCGTAGAAGGGTTCCATGAAGCTTGTGTAGGTGTCCCATGGATACTCTTCGAAGGCGTTGTTGTAGACGATGTCGCCTTGGGCTTCGAATGCAGCCCGATCGGTGTAGATGGTCAGGTCCGCGCTCGCGATGCCATGACTCAGAACCAGGAAGATCATGCAGAGGGCGATACGACCCCTATTCTTCATCATACTCCCAACCTCCCTCAAGGTGTGTCTATCCAGATGATACTCTGCGGATCCCGAGGCATTTTTTCACAGGGTCCTCGATGATTAAAACTCGACTTCGGATAAGCAGAAGCGGGAGAGGTCATCGCCTCTCCCGCTTCTCCATTGCCAGATACCTCAAATGCCGGAGCCCGGAATCGAACCGGGACAGCCTAGGGCCGGGGGATTTTAAGTCCCCTGCGTCTACCAGTTCCGCCACTCCGGCGCATGAAAAAGGAGGCGGCAACCGGATTCGAACCGGTGATAACGGTTTTGCAGACCGTCGCCTTAGCCACTTGGCTATGCCGCCTCAGAATACTGTCCAGTGACGTGATCGTCACGTCTTAAGGTATTCTTTAACACAGCTTTCGCAAGGGATCAAGGCCCGGCGCGAATGCAAAACCCCTCTCCTGTCGGAGAGGGGTTCGGAGCGGGAAACGAGATTTGAACTCGCGACCCCAACCTTGGCAAGGTTGTGCTCTACCACTGAGCTATTCCCGCTGGGACCCTAAGTGATAGTCAAAAAGGGTCGGACTGTCAAGATCCCGGGGCCTTCAGAGTTCGAAGATCCAGGCGTCCCGATATCCTTTGCTCACAAGACGATCCCGAAGTTTCACGGCCTCCTCGCGGGTGGTGAATCCACCCACCAGCACCTTGTAGTAGGGCGACAGGAAGTGGGTCTCGATGCGGTGGCTGAGGCGATCCTCGGCCTCGGCGGCGATCTCCTTGGCCCGTTCGTGGCTGCGCGTGGCGAAGATCTGCACCCAGAAGAGGCCTTCGGTGGCCTGAGGCTCCTCGACCTCTTCGGGAATGGTCCAGATGACCTCTTCCACCTCGGCGGGTTTCTCGATGACGGGCAGGTCCGCTTCGGCGGGAATCTCCTCGATCTCGCCCGTGTCTTCCTCGGCCAGGAAGTCGTAGTCCAGGGTATCCGGGACGGCCTCCATGGGCGTCTCGGAAACGGGCGGCGGAGGCGCCTGGGCGTCCTCCTGGACCTTGTTCTTGGGAGTGCAGGCCGACAGGGCCAGCAGCGCCGCTAGAATGATGATGAGTCGTCGGGTCATTTCTCTCCCCCTCGAATTGGAACGGAAAGCCTAGCCGCAGCGAAGAAATGCGGCAATCTATTTCCCGAGAAGCCTACGGTAGAGATCGAGAGTCGTTTCCAGAACCTGACGGGGATGGTGATTCTGTCTCGCCCATCGATAGGCTCGCTCCCCAGCCTCCTGTCGCGCCTCGCCATGGGAGGCCCAACGATCCAGTAGGGCGGCCAGGGCATCGACGTTTCCTGCGGGGAAGAGCCATCCGGTACTCTTGTTCTCCAGCATCTCGGGGATGCCTCCCATCTCGCTGCCGATGACCGCTCGTCCGAGGGCCAGGGACTCCAGCAGCGATAGAGGCGCGTTCTCGAACCACTCGCTGGGGAGAACGGTTCCATGACTTCGCAAAACCAGTTCTCGGACACCTTCCCTGGGCACCCTACCCAGGAATTCCACCTTGTCGCCCAGATGGAGATCTTCTTTCAGGGCGCGCAGGCGGCCCTCCTCAGGTCCGTCTCCCGCCAGAAGCAGTTTCAGGTCACTGCCCGAGCGGGCCAGAGCCTTCAGCAGCGTCCCCAGGCCCTTCTCGTAGCTCATCCGCCCCACCCATAGGAGTTCGGGCCTGCCGGCCGGTGGAGGAGAATAGGGCGCATCCAGGACTTCCTCCGGGAAAGGCAGCGCATTGGGAAGGTGCACGATGCTGTCCGCGTCCAGGCGACCCTCGATCATCTTGTCCCTGAGGAAACGGCTGGGAGAGGTGTAGAGGCTCACGCCCTTGTCGTAGCTGCCCAGCATCCGGTGCAGGCGATCCTCCGCCCAGAGCACCAGACTCTCGGCCAGGCTGCCGTTCTTGCAACGATGGGCCAGGATGGGTTCGGGCCCCTTGTGCAGGCAGTCCTCGCAGATGCCGTCGGTCCGGAGGAGGGTGTAGACGGGACAGACGAGCTTGTAGTCGTGGAGGGTCAGCATCACGGGGATGCCTCGCTCCCGCGCCGGCGCCAGGATCGACGGCGTCAGCTGATGGTAGATGTTGTGGGCGTGGATCAGATCGGGCCGCCGCCGGTCGAGCAGCCTCTCCATCCCGAGCCGGGCCTCGCGACCGTAGATGGTGCGCAGGCTCTCGCCGATCTTCCGGCTGAGCGATCGATCGGCGTGATAGTCGACCTCCCGCGGAAACAGATCGGCGTCCTCGCCCACCGTGTTCCGCGCATCGGCCATGCCGAAGTGGAAGACCTCGTGACCGTCCCGGGCGAGCTGCTCGGACAGACCGAGACAGACGATCTCGGCTCCGCCCTTGGGGTGAAGAAATTTGTTCACCTGCAGGATCTTCATGGGGTCCCCATCATCAGGTCCATGAGCCTTCCGTAGTCCCGCGCGAAACGCCGATCCGAGAACTCCTCGCGCAGCTCCCCGGACACTTCGCGCCTGCGCCCCTCGTCCGGAAGGCGGTCGAGATACTCGGCCACCTGGCCTCCCCATCCCCGGGGATCCTCGCCTTTCAGGATAAGCCCGCGGTCGCCGTCCGCGAGAATTTCCGGAATGCCGCCCCGGGGCGGCGCCGCCACGGAAACGCCGCAGGCCAAGGCCTCGATGAGGCTGAGAGGCTGGGCTTCCACCTCGCTGGTCAAGAGGAAGAGGTCGAGGCCGGCGAGGACCTCGGCCACGTCGTCCCGGGCACCCAGAAATTCGCAGCGCTCGGCGATGCCCAGGGCCTGGGCCCTCGCCTCCAGGGCGGGCCGCTGCGGGCCGTCCCCCGCGATTCTGAGCCTGGCGGGCCTGTGCCGGTTCAGTTCGGCGAAGAGTTCCAGGAGCAGGTCGTGACGTTTCTCGGGCCTGAGGGCCGCCACCGTGCCGATCACGGGTTCCGGGGCCTGCCCCGAGACCCGGAAGTCGAACTTCGATTCGTCCAGGGGATTGGGAATGATCGCCCGCGGCCCTTCCACGATGCCGTCCTCGTCCCGGAGAGCGTGGTGGTGCCAGCGGCCGAGCAGCACGAGGAGCTGTCCAAGGCCGAGCAGGAAGCGATTGGGGAAGCGGAAGGAGGTGGCCCCCTTCTGCCCGGAGCTGTGAACGGGCAGGGCCACGGGAATGAAGCCGGCCAGACTCGCGGCGAGGGATCCCCAGAAGATGCAGTCATTGTGATCCTGGATGTAGATCATCCCAGGGCCGCGACGCCGCAGGGTTCGCCAGAGCTTGAGCAGGATGAGCGGATTCCGGGTGCTCGCGAGATTCCAGCTCTCCAGGGAATGCCCTTCCCTCTCGAGCTGCTGGCCCACGCGACCCGGTTTCTTCAGGGTGATCAGATGGAAGGGGCGCCCTTCCGCGGACAGGTCCCGCAGCATCTTGGCGAGAACCCGTTCCCCGCCGCCCAGGGCAAGGGTGGATGCGAGAACCAGGCACTCAGGATGTGAAGGCATCTCGATCCTCGGGGGGATCGCTGGACCTTTCGCGGCGAAGGTGATTCTCGCTCAATAGGCTACTCCTTCAGCATCTTGTCCAGGCTGGTCTCCTTGCCGTTTCCGCGCATGGATTCGCAGGCCAGCTCCAGGGTGCTCACCACGGAATGTCCGTGTGCGAAGCTGGAGCGGCATTCCACGCCGTCGAGTATGCACTCGAGGAAATGGCCGGTCTCGTCTTTCAGGGGTTCCCCGTCGTTGAGGCGCGGGATATGGATGTCCCCGAAACGGTACGCCAGTTGGAATTCGCCGAAGGTGTCGTAGTGAGGATGGACGTCCACGCCCTTGTCGTAGATGCGGATCTTTTCGAGGTTCGAGTTGTCGTCGTAGACCACCATCTTCTTGGATCCCACCACGGTCAGCTCGCGGACCTTGTTGGGGTCCAGCCAGCTCACCTGAACGTGGGCCAGGCGATCGCCGGGATAGAAGAGGGTCATGAAGGCGACGTCTTCGATGTCGGACCTCACGAAGCCCTGCCCCACCGCGGTGACGGCTTCGGGAGAGGATTCCATGAGGAAGTTGAAGATGGACAGGTCATGGGGAGCCAGGTCCCAGACCACGTTGATGTCTTCCTGGAAGAGGCCGAGGTTCAGGCGCCTGGACCGGAGATAGTGGATGTCTCCCAGTTCGCCGCTGTCCACCAGTTCCTTGAGCTTCAGAACGGCGGGCGAGTAGATGAAGGTGTGCCCCACCATGCCCACGAGCTTCTTCTCGGCGGCCAGTTTGACGAGCGCCGCGCTCTCTTCGGACTTGGCGGCCAGGGGCTTCTCGGCGAAGACGTGCTTGCCGGCTTCGAGGGCCTCGGAGGCCAGCTTGAAGTGGCTGGATACCGGCGTGGCGACCACCACCGCATCCACCTCGGGATCCTCGATGATCTCCCGATAGTTCGTGGTCTTCTGTAGGAAGGGATAAAGCCGGCCCACGTGATTGAGCCTGTCCTCGGAGAGGTCCGAGACCCACTTCACACGGGAGCGTTCCTGATTCACGAAGTTCCGAATGAGATTCGGGCCCCAATATCCACATCCGATGACGCCGATGGTCAGCACACCATACCTCCTGGTACGTACAATCATCCCTCTTTAGATCCATGCATGGGTTGTGTCAACTGATTTGATCAGTAGGCTCCGATCCCGAAAAGAACCACGGGGATGGTGCGAAGGATGATCTTGAAATCGAGCACCAGGGTCCAGTGTTCCATGTAGTGGATGTCCAAGAGGACCATCTCGTCGAAGGGAACGCTGCTGCGCCCGCTGACCTGCCAGAGACCGGTGATTCCGGGCAGGGCGTGCAGACGCTGGCGATGCCAGTCCTGATACTGCTCGACTTCGTAATCGATGGGCGGGCGCGGCCCGACGAGGCTCATCTCCCCCTTCAGCACATTGAAGAGCTGAGGCAGTTCGTCGAGGCTGGTCTTGCGCAGGAAACGTCCGATGGGCGTGATGCGGGGGTCGTTCTTGATCTTGAAGGAGTCTCCGCACTCCTTCTCGCGACGTCCTCGTATGAGCTTCTCGAAATAGGCCTTGTGGATGGACTCGTCGTTGTTGGCCTGCATGGAGCGGAACTTGTAGAAATTGAAGGTCCGCCCGTCCTTGCCCACGCGCCTCTGGGTGAATATGATGGGTCCACGGGAGGTGAACATCACCGCCAGGGCGATAAGAAGCAGAAAAGGAGACAGGATGACGACCGCCGCGAAGGCGAAGATGAAGTCGAAGAAACGCTTGACCGCCTGCCCTCGGTCGTAGTGTCCGAAGGCGGGAAGCGGAGAGACCAACGATAGGTTGGGCGTTCCTCCGAGCGGAGCGGATCCGGCCACGGTATCCGCCGCGAGGGATGTCTTTTTCAAGCTCGAACTCCTTAGGAGTGGGGCTCACAGTTGCGTTTCAAGCCTGGTGCTTTTCCAAAGAGTCAATTTGCAGTGCTTCTGGATCGACCTCCCTCGGAGCATCCCGGTGGCCCGGGATCCCATCCGTTGACGCCAGCCAGTATACCAGAATCCGGTCACAACTTCCATAAACATTCCCTAAATAAGAACCCGGACAGGTCCCTCTTGTTTAATCATTTCCAGCAACTGGCGCCACTCGGCAGAGACTCGCTCCCTTCCATGAATATCATCGACGTAACGGGCTGCGTCCTGTAGTCGCTCCTGGAGATTCGGAAGTCTTTCCTCCCAGGCATCGCGCAGCAGAAGCGACAGTTCGTCAAGGGATTCCGCATGATACCCCATGTTCCCTCGGCTCAGGAGCTCTCCCGGATCCACGCTTGAGATCACGGGCACCCTCTGTCGCCAGGCTTCCAAAAAAGTGTTGGGAAATCCTTCCACCGAGGAAGTATTGAGGAATACTCGGGCTCTCGAGAAGAGTCCGGGAACCTCATGGTTGGAGACCCACCCGAGGTAGTTCAGATTGGGCTGATCCTCCATCTGTTCGATGATTCCCTGGGCATAGGCCTCATGGCCCCCCGCCTTTCCCCCGAAGACGAGGAATCGCATCTGAGGAAACTTCCGGGCCAGTGCAAGTAGCCACTCGGGGCGTTTGAGAGCCCGTAGATTGCCGCCCCAGAGCACCGAATCCCTCAGGCCGTCCTGCCCATCCTCCGGAGGCAGTTTCGGCAGCATGGAGGGAATGATGCAGGCCGAGATTCCGTAGTGGCGGCGCAGGAGCCTCGCCTGGTCCTCGGTCTGGGACACGATCCACGAACTGCCCGCCAGGGCGGTGCGATAAAGTACGTGATTCTGGGGATGGGAGAGTATCTCCCGGCCCGGATGGAGGTCGCTGTCGCTGGCAAGCAGGAAGAGGAAGGGTATGCCGAGCAGTCTCCCCGCGGCCGCTCCCAGGGCGGTCATCTCGGAAGCTCCCCGCTGCACGATGAGATCGACGCCCCTCTCCCGGCAGAAGCGGTAGAGGGTGCTGCCCTTGGGGTGGATCAGCTTGAGCAGGGGGGCGCCGCCCGTGGGCATGATGCGCCAGACCCGGCCCTCATCGACCTCCAGGGGCTCGGTCTCGTCCCCTTCCATGAGGAATTCCACTTCATGGCCCATGTCCCGGAAGAGGCCGCCGAGGGAGCGCAGCTGGAACTCGGCGCCCCCCGTGGTGCGCCCCTCCCACCCCGGAACGAAGGCGGCATGGGCGAAGGGCGCGAGGACCGCGATCCTCATGCCTTGCCTGGAGAGGCCTGTCCCGTCGTGACGGGTTTGATGGGCTTGGGTCGAGGCTTCTCTTCCCAGTGGGACAGCACGCCGGCCAGCAGGAAGACGAGGATGCCCGGATACTTCGTGTAGAAGACCATGTCGGTGGTCAGGGCCTGCACGTACTGGGTTGTGAACAGGCCAAGGAAGACCATGACCTCCGTCTTGCCCACGAAGGCGTGCCTGAGACGTCCGGTGATGTAGAGCAGGAGCCTGCGGATGAACACGCCCATGAGTGAGAGATAGGCCAGCGTCACCATGGGACCGCCCTCCACCCACCAGCGGATGTAGCTGTTGTGCGTGGAGGCGATGTTGTGGGCGTAGCTCGTGGTCACCGTGTTGCCGAAGAAGGTGAAGTACTTGTCGTAGAGGATTCCGAAGTTTCCGAATCCGCATCCGAAGAGGGGGAAGCTCTTGATGATCTCCCAGCTGGTCAGCCAGATGACCCATCGGTCGTTCACGGTTCGCACGTTGGCGAATCGGACCTGATAGACCTCGCTCTGCTCGATCTGGGCCCAGTTCATGGCCAGGAAGGCAATCGAGAACAATGCCACCCACAGTACGATTTTCCTCACCCGTTTCTCGATGAAAGCCAGGATGAAGATGGTGGTGGCGAATCCCATCCACACCGATCGACGGTAGCTCCAGAAGATCGTCGTGCTGTGGATGATGAGCACGACGGTGGCGAAGACGCGTACCCAGAACTTGTTGTTGTTGATGAACATGTAGATAAAGAATACGACGCCCCCCACCATCACCGTGCCCAGGGCGGAGGGGCTGGGGAAGGGTCCCTGGATGCGGTCAGCGATGCCTTCCTCGCGCCAGTTGAGCTGACCGGTCGTCGTGAAGAGACTGTGCTCGGTGAAGTGTTCGTAGAAACCGAAGGAGGCCGAGTAGAGGGTCACGATTCCGATGGTCCAAAGCAGCGGCCGGACCTGGTCCCGACTCGAGATCAGGTTTCGCGCCAGCGTGTACACGATGAAGGGCGTGATGATCGAGTCGAAGATCTGCTGGGCCGCCTGGATGGGCCTGTGCCCGTTCATGATTCCCGGAATCATGAGCAGCACGATCACGAGCATCAGCCACTCGGCCGTGTCCACGTTCTTGAACTTCTTCACGCCGGTGGCAACCTGGATGATGAGCACGAAGAAGAGGATGCTGGCCGCGATTCGATTGACCGTGATGTCCGGAATGCCGGCGCCGAGGTTCACCGTGATGAAGTTGGAGAGGATCGGGGTCGAGCCCACCCAGATCAGGAACACCAGCATGCTGTTCTTCACGATGGCGTAGACCAGGAAGGGAATCAGCGTAACGACGAGCACGGGAATCCATGCTCCGCCGAAAAAGGTGATTCCCAGCAATGCGCCCAGGAACATCGACATGAGGACGATGGGATTAAAGGGCGTGATCCTTTCCATCCGCTGGAAGAAGGAAGGATTTCCCGACAGGATGCTCGGCATGCGGGACCCGATCAGATCCGGCGGTAGATGAAGTCGGGCACGGGGTACTTCTTCTTGTTGAAGATGAGACCCGTGATGGGAATGCCCGCGTTGTTCAGGCCGGTGGTCATCCTCGTGATGACGCTTTCCTTGGTCGACCGATAGGCCGTCACCACCAGAACGGCATCGGCCAGGCCGGCCCAAATCTCAGGATACTTACCGAAGCCAGGCTGCCCGTCGAAGATCACCGCGCGGTAGTCGCGGGTGGAGTCGTCACGGAACTGCCTGGCTCGTTCGTGGGACAGAGCCACGTAGTGCTGCTTCACGTCGCCCGTATGCACGGCCGAAAGACCCGGCAGCTCCGAGCTGAAGGGAAGCATGCGGAAGTCGTCCTCGCCACGCAGATACTCGGCCAGACCCATGTCCGGCATTTCCGCGCTGATCTTGATGGACGGATGGGAGATGTTTCCGTCCACGTAGAGACAATCCTCTCCCTCGCGGACGGCGATGTAGTAGGCCAGGGCCTTGCCGATGGTGCTCGCTCCCTCTCCTCGCTCCGTGGAAGCCAGGTATATGAAGGGCCGTCGATCCTTGAGATGCGGACCCAGGGTCGCGAAGAGCGCTTCCATGTCGGGCAGGATCTCGCGCCTGAAATGGGCGACGGAAGGTCCGTCGTCGGATTTCGGCGTTCGCACGAATTCCTTCATTCTCTCCCCCTAGATCTTTCTGAACGTGGCGAAGACCGGCAGGCCGGTATAGTTCTCGACGTCGGCGGGCTTCTGGAAACTCTGCCCGGTGGCCTCGACCATGAAGGCGGCCGAGATCGCGAGCACGAAGGCGAAGAGCGGCGCAACCAGGGCGTAGACGATGGTCGGCGTGACGCCTTCGAGATCGCTGATCACGGGCTCGCCCAGCTTGACGAGCTTCTTGTCCATGATCGTGAACTCCTCGTCCACGAGCTTATCGTTGAACTTCGTGATCAATCTCGCGTACAGGTTCCACTGCATGTCGAGGAATTCCTGATAGTAAGCGATGTCGCCGGCATGCTTGGGCATTTCCTTGAAGCGGGACTCGAGTTCCTTGATGGCATCGACCAGGATCTGTTCGGACTCTTTCACCCCGGCCAGCTTCTGCTCGCGGGTCTTGATGCTCAGGTTGATGGCCTCGATCTTCTGGCTCTGGACGTCCTCGATCTCTTCCTTCTTGGCCAGCACATTGGGATGTCCGGCCGTGTACTTCGACTCGAGCTGCGAGAGGGACATCCTGAGGTCCGCGAGACGGTTCTCGTAGCGCTCCACCAGAGGATCGCTTCTCAACTCGATGGACGGCACCATGTCGCCACCCGCGCTCGCGAGCACTTCCTTGTCGCGATTGAGCTGATTCTCGAGGGTCTTTCGCTTCACGCGGGTATCGGTGAGCTGTCGTTCGAAGATGGCCTTGTTCTCCGCCAGGCGGGTCTCCACGGCGCGCATGTCGAAGAGCATGGCGTCGGACTGCAACTCGGCCTTGGCCTGGTTCGCCTCCCGGATCCGATCTTCCAGCTGCGTGATGTTGCGCTGCACGAACTCGCGTCCGAATTCGGGTCGGTGTATGCGCTTGTATTCCTCGTGGAATGCCTGGCTGTACACCGTGGCGAGCATGAGCGCGGTGTCCGGATCGGCGTCCCTGGCCCGGATCTGGATCATGTTGGTTTCCGGCACCGGCGAGACCTCGATGTACTCCGCCAGGGCCGCGGCCACGCGTTCGGACTGCTGGGCGGGAGGATTCTCCCAGCCCCGCGCCTGGTCGAAGCCCCGGGCGAAGGTCAGCAGGACGCCCTGGGAGCGTCCCAGCTCCGCGATGGAGTTCATCTCCTCTTCGTAGTCCATTCCAGGCGTGTAGGTGATGCCCATCTGCTGGTTGTAGGTTCGATCCACGTAGTACTTCACCGTGGAGACGAACATGGCCTTCCGCAGGGAAAGCCCCCAGAAGATGGCCGCCAGCAGGATGATGAATGAAACCAGGATCACCCA
The DNA here is from genome assembly GCA_964344565.1 of uncultured bacterium. GTDB lineage: Bacteria > Krumholzibacteriota > Krumholzibacteriia > JACNKJ01 > JACNKJ01 > JACNKJ01. Next base: position 171,473 of record CAYFNT010000004.1, on the reverse strand, counting down.
TTTGTGGACGAAGAGGATCGCCACCACGTCTCGCACGCTGGCATGGCCCGCGAGATCGCCGCCGCTGCGGCCCTCCAACTCCGGCTGATTCTCGTAATTATCCAAAACTCAGTCCCTCCACGCTCTAGCGATAGAAGCTCTGGTACTTGCCCTCGAGCACGTCGAAGAAGATGGCTGTTTCAATACCCATGCGCGGTATCGAGTAGGGTGTCTCGAAGAAGTTTTCGATGAACTCCGTAACCTTGGATATCCGGCTGCGCGGAACGACGACGATGTCGTATCGCTGCAACGGTAGGTCTGGCATCAGGGATTCACCCTTCAGAAATGCCTCGAAATTGACCTCGAAGATCAGTGGTTCAGCCTGATTCCACTTACGCACCACGAGGATCTGCCCAGGTGCGCTGGCGCGCACCAAACCCCCACAGCGGCTGATGACCGAAGCCAAGGTCAGGGGCTGATCGTAGACGATCTGGGGGTTGCGCACCTCGCCCAGCACGAAGACGCTGGAGCTGCCGACGTCCTTCACGTTGACGAAGACCTTCGGATTCTTGAGATAGTCGGAGACTCCCGCGACGATGAGGCGCTCCAGGTCCTTGGGGGTCATGCCGGTCACATTGACGGCGTCCTCCAGCAAGGGTACGGAAATGGTTCCGTCGGGGCGGACTTCCGTCTCCATGCTGAGGCTGGGATCCCCGATGAATCGGATTTCCAGGAAATCCTCCGGACCGAGCATGAAGTCGCTGGCGAGTGCGGAACTCGCCCTGGGGATGGAATCGGCGGTGACGGCAGTGGTCACCTTTACGGGAACATCTTGCCTTCCCGAGCAGGAAACCAGGGCCAAGCCCATCAGGACCAAGACCAGTACGCGCACAATTGTAGTTGGGAAACCGGCTTTGACTCGCATCCTTGCTATCTCCTACTCGGCCGGAAGTACGGGATCTCTCCTAGAACCCGATAAATCAGCAACTTCGATGCCATTTCTGACGCTTTGAGGGCCCAGCGTCAAGAAAGCTTTTAGACGCAAGAGCCCTATTTACTTCACATTATGAAGGCGTATGAGTCCTGCTCAGCTGCCTGCGGCGCCATCCTTCCCTCGAACCGCTAGTAGGCTCCCCTCCGTGCGATGATTGCAGGTAGCGTCAGGAGGATGATCTTCAGATCGTAGAAGAATCCTCGATGCTGCACGTACTCGGAGTCCAAGCGCATCCATTCGTTGAACCCGATGGAACTGCGGCCCGAGATCTGCCAGAGGCAGGTGATCCCCGGCTGCACTTCCAGACGACGGTAGTGCCAAGGCTCGTACTGCTCGACTTCGGATGGAATCTGGGGACGGGGCCCCACGATGCTCATGTCGCCCTTGAACACGTTGAAAAGCTGCGGCAGTTCGTCGAGGCTGCTGCGCCTCAGGAAACGGCCTAGCTGTGTGATCCGAGGATCGTTCTGGATCTTGAACATGGCGCCGCTGGCCTCGTTGTCGCTGGCCAGGCCCTCCTTCATCTCCTCGGCCTCGTTGACCATGGACCTGAACTTGTAGCAGACGAAATGGCGACGGTTGCGGCCCACGCGGATCTGCCGGAAGATGATCGAACCCGGGCTCTCGAGACGAATCAGGAGAGCCAGCGGGATCATGAGGGGCAGGAACATGAGGATGCCCGTGAGGCTGAAGAGGATATCCAGCCCGCGCTTGCTGATGCGATAGATCAGCGAGTCCCTGACGGGAAACTGAACGAGATCGTCCTGGGGAGTTGCGCCTTCTGTTTCGGAACTCTTGACCAGAATGCTCTGATCACGGACGTTCCGCTCCACGAGGGTGCTCTGGGGTGCCATAACCGACCCTGTCGCTTGAGGTTACACTGTTCGAACGTGTAACCGTGTTGTCCATCGGTGGCGCTAGGCGCGCCGCTGTCAACGCATTAGCAAGGTGTCTAAGAAAACCTCCCGGTGGTTATGACACAAAGGAGTCTACCAGAACTTGATTCATTCGTAAAGAGATCTGAGCCGCCAAAGTGAGCCAGCCTACAGTGCCGAGCTCACAAGCTCGCAAACCTGATCCAGTTGCGCGTCCGTCAGCTCCGGGAACATGGGCAGGCTGAGGATCTCCACCGCGCCCTTTTCGGACTCGGGCAGATCGCCTTCCGCATAGCCGAGCTGCGAGAAGGGAGGCTGCAGGTGCACGGGTTTGGGATAGTGGTACCCGAAACCGATGCCGGCTTCCTTCAGGACCGCGTCGATGGCCTCCACCTTCGCCGACCGGATCACGTAGAGGTGATAGACGGGCAGGTGCCCCTCGCGCTCCAAGGGTAGCTGCAGGGCTTCCTGGCCTCCCAGGCGCTCGCGGTAGCCCGCCGCCGCGCGGCGACGACCCTCGTTCCAGGCGTCCAGATGCTTCAGCTTGACCTGCAGCACCTTGGCCTGGAGGCTGTCCAGACGGCTGTTGGTGCCCAGGATCTCGTGCACGTACTTCTTGAGGCTGCCGTGGTCCCCCACCTGGCGGACCTTCATGGCCAGATCTTCGTGCCTGGTGGTCACGGCCCCGCCGTCGCCGTAGGCGCCGAGGTTCTTGCCGGGATAGAAGCTGAAGCCGGCCAGGTCGCCCATGGATCCGCAGCGGCGTCCCTTGTACTCGGCGCCGTGGGCCTGGGCGGCATCCTCGATGACCATGACGCCGCGGCGCTCGGCGATCTCGAGCACGGGGTCCATGTCCACGGGATCTCCGTAGAGATGCACCGGCATGATGGCCCTGGTCTTCGGACTGATGGCCTCTTCCAGACGGGAGATGTCCAGGTGATAGGTCGCGGGATCCATGTCCACGAGCACGGGCTTGGCCCCCGCGAGCACGATGGCCTCCACCGTGGCCACGAAGGTGTTGGCGGCGGTGATGACCTCGTCGCCCTCGCCGATGCCGGCGGCGCGAAGAGCGAGCTGAAGGGCGTCCGTGCCGTTGCCGACTCCCACCGCGTGAGCGGCGCCGCAGTAAGCGGCGAAGTCGGTCTCGAAATCCTTGAGCGCGGGACCGCCGATGAAAGCCGCCTGGCTCATGATGGCTTCCAGTTCGGGAAGCAATTCATCCTTGAGGCTCTGAAACTGGGTACGCAAGTCAAGAAATGGCACACTCATCGGTCAAAACTTCCCTTCATATTGTGAGGCCGATGGCTCTTTGCGAGCGGGGCTCGACCCCCGATTCCCCGGACTGGCCGTGGCTTACCCGGGATTTCCCATCCTTCCGGGAGACACCTTTCGCCGCCTGACACGATCCTTGCCCATGCAGCCGGAGTGCCAGCCAGCTTTCGTTGACGCATTTCTTCGCCAACTGTTAGCTTGCGGCGGGAGGATCCACCGAATGTCGCGAATTGCGATGGTCGCATACACATACTATTCCTCGGACCCGCGTGTCCAGCGGGAGGCCGAGGCTTTGGCTTCGCGCGGTGATGAAGTCATTTTCTTCTGTCTGCGCAAGCCCGGCGAGCCCTCGAATGAACGCATTCGCGAGGTGGAGGTTCGCCATCTGCCCATGGCTCGCTATCGGGGCGGCAACGGGCTGCTCTATATGGGCAGCTATCTGCTATTCCTGCTCTTGGCCCAGTTCGCCCTCACTCTCGCGCACCTGCGCAGGGCCTTCGACCTGGTGCACGCCAACAACATGCCCGACTTCATGGCCTTCGTGGGGCTCTGGACCCGCGCCATGGGATGTCCGCTCATCCTCGATATCCATGACGTCATGCCCGAACTCTATCAGGGCAAATTCTCGGTGAAGGCCTCCCACCCCATGATACGCATGCTGCGATTCCAGGAGCGGATCAGCGCGGCCCTGGCCACCCGGGTGCTCACCAGCGAGCACACCAAGAAGGAAGCGCTCATCGATCACGGCATCGACGCGGACAAGATCGAAGTGCTGCTCAACCTTCCCGATTCGCGCATCTTCAAGCGCGAAGAGAAGGCCACCGGAAGCCCCAACGGTTCCTTCCACCTCATCAACCACGGCACCATCGCCCATCGACTGGGCCTGGACATCGCCATCCGCGCCGTGGCCGAGATCGGCGACGCCATTCCCGGCCTGCGCCTGGACATCATCGGCGAGGGCGATCACCGCGAGGAACTTCTCAGCCTCCGCAGCGAACTGGGACTGGAAGATCGGGTGCACTTCTCCGACGGCTTCGTGCCCGTGGAAGAGCTGCCCCCGCTCATCCGCCAGGCCGATCTGGCGGTGATACCCAGCCGCCCCGATGTGAGCACGCGCTACATGCTGCCCACCAAGCTGCTGGAATACGCCATCCTCGGCGTGCCCGCCGTGGTGGCCCCCACCTACACTATCCGACACTACTTCGACGAGAGTTCGGTGGAATTCTTCGAACCGGAGGATCCCCGATCCCTGGCTGACAAGATCATCGCCCTCCACGAAGACCCCGATCGAAGAGCGGGACTGGCCGAAGAGTCGGCTCGATTTTTCGAGACCTACGACTGGCCCGTGCATAAGAAGGTCTACTTGGATCTGGTCGACTCGCTCGTCCGGAAAAGCAACTAGGAGACGGAGCCTTGTACCTCGACTTCTTCAAGCTCAACGAGAAGCCTTTCAACGTCACTCCCGACCCGCACTTCCTCTACATGTCGCCGAGCCATCAGGAGGCCTTCGCCAACCTGCTCTACGGCATCCGGGAACGGAAGGGTTTCACCGTGCTCACCGGCGAGGTGGGAACGGGCAAGACCACCCTGCTGCACAATCTGCTGGGCACCCTCGAGGAAGAGATCCGCACGGTCTACATCTTCCACACGGGTCTGGAATTCGACGAGATGCTCCTCATGGTTCACCAGGAGCTGGGCATCCCCGTGAAGGAGGAGACCCGGGGCGGCATGATCCAGTCCCTGAACCTCTACCTCATCGAGCAGCTTCGCCAGGACCGCAACGTGGCCCTCATCATCGACGAGGCCCAGAACCTGAGCTCGGAGTTCCTCGAGAATCTGAGACTGCTGTCGAATCTGGAGACGGCCAAGGAGAAGCTGCTGCAGATCGTGCTCGTGGGACAGCCGGAGCTGGAAGCCAAGCTCGGCCTCACGGAACTGCGGCAGCTCGACTCGCGCATCTCCGTGAAGGGACGCATCCATCCCCTGGACGAGTCCGAGAGCGAGGCCTATCTGCTCCATCGACTGAATCTGGCCGGCGCAGGCGGGTCGCCCATCTTCGATGTGGAAGCCCTGAAGATGGTCTGCAAGAACGGCCGCGGCATTCCCCGCCGCCTGAACATGCTGGCCGACAATGCCATGCTCATCGCCTACGCCGACGGCGACAGGTCGGTGAGCGCGTCCCACGTGCGAGAGTGTCTCAAGGATTTCGAGAAGAAGTACGCGGCCCCTCCGGCAGAAGAAGGCGCGGCCGGCCGCAAGCGAAGCGCCACCCTGCCCTGGTTCATGTTCACGGCCCTGCTGGCCGTCACCCTGATCTACGTGTCCTACGAGTTCGGGAAGCGTCAGGTCATCGAGCGGCTGGCGCCCGAGCACCTGCCCTCGACCAGCCTCGCCGAGGACATGGTCAGGGGTCCGGAAATCCAGCCGGAGGCGCTTCCCCAGGATTCCGAGCCGACCGAGGAGAGCCTCGTGCAGGATCCGCCCCCGGATCCCGCGACGATCCGTTCCGCCGTCTCACCCGACATGGACACCCTGCCGCGGATCGCCGACGGCGTCATGCCCGAAACCTGGCCCGAGGCACTCAGCCTCTCCCGGATCCGCCAGGCCGTGGGACGGGCCCCCCGCATCGCCTACCGGGTGCGCCACGGCGACCAGTTCAACCGGCTCACCCTGCGACTGTCCGGGCGCAGGGATCCGCTGTTCCTGTCCGCAGTTCGGGAGATGAATCCCCACATCGAGAACTTCGACCACATCCGCCCAGGCTGGATCCTCTTCTTCCCCGACCCGGAGGCGAGCCATGAGTAAGACTTTCAAGGCCCTTCAGCGGGCCGCCGAGGAGAGAGCCAGGAAGCAGGATCAGCCCGCTCCCCCGCCCGAGGCGGAAGAGACGCCGCCGGCCGCGGAAGCCCAGCCGGGCATCGACGAAGCGGAACTCAAGGCCGCTCGCGACGAGGCGCGACGGGCCGCCGAGGAGGCCCAGAAGGCCGCCCGCGAGATTCAGAAAGCGGGAGAGGAACGCCAGCGCGCCGTGGAGGAGCGCCGACAGGCAGCCCGCCAGTCCGAGGAGGCTCTGGCCATTCGGGAAGAGGCCGAGCGGGAATTGCGTCGCATCTCCGAGATCGAATCCGCGGCCAAGGAGGCCGAGCTGTCGGCCGCCCAGCGCAAGAGGGAGGCCGAGGAGGCCGCGGTCAGGGCCGAAGAGGAGAAGTCGGCCGAAGAGGCGGCCCGAGCCTCCGCCGAAAGGGAGCGTCAGGCACTGGAGTCGGTGAAGGCCGCCGTGGCCGAGGAGAGGGCCGCCCAGGAAGCCGCACGGGCCGCGGTGGAAAAGGAACGCGCCGCCCTCGAAGCCCTGAAGGCCGATCTGGAGAATCGTCCCGGCGAGGCCGCTCCCCCCGACATCAGCAAGGAACAGGCACCGGTCACCCCCGACTCCTTCGCGGAAGATGCCGAACTCGAACAGGCTGCTGAAGAACATCCCCTCGCCGATCTGCCGCCCCTGGACGATCGCAAGCCCGACCCGGCCCTTCAGAAGCTGCTCGAATCGGTGCTGGTGCGCAGCAGCGATCCCAGGCCGGTGAAGGTGGGGCCCTTCGGCCGCGTGGTCGGGAGCATGGACCCCCATCGCGCCGAAGCCCTGCTGCAGCGCTATGCCTTGCTCCACTGCGTCAAGGAAGGCAAGGACGTGACCCTCTGGTTCTGGGGGAACGGCAAGGAGGCCCGCGACTACGCCGACGGGCGGGGTCTGCCTCTGGACAAGGACGCTCTAAGCTAACAGCGCATCGATGAGCGGGATCATGATCTCGTGGTGGCCGGTGAGCGCGATGGCCTTGCCGCCGCCCGCCGTGGGTCGATGCAGGATGTTCCGCGCCGGCCGATAGTGCTGGATCATGTCCAGGTTGCAGGCCGTGAATCCCGCTGCCTCGTGCCCCAGGTTCCTCGCCACCGTGAGCGCCTTCAGGAAGACCTCGGGCCCCATCACCGCCGAACCCAGATTCACCACCACCGACTTTTCGTTCAGCCCGGCGAGCTGCGCGGCCAGGATCCGGAAATCCCTCAGGGACAGCTCCCCCACATTCCGCCCGTGGATCTCGGGGTGCTGATGCAGGATGTCCGCACCCAGCGATACGTGCACCGTGGCCGGCAGCTCCAGGCGACAGGCCGCGGCGAGAAGACTCGCATCGGCGGTCTCCAGGCCCGCGAGCTTGCGCCCCAGCGCTTCGCCCAGGCCCAGCTCCTCGGCTTCAGCCTCTTCCATGGCGGCGCTGAAGAAGTCGGCGGTTTCGGCGATCATGCCGAAGCTGCCATCCTTCAGATTTTCGGCCACGTCTTCGCTGGTGGCCCCGTAGAGGGCCATCTCCACGTCGTGGATGGCCGTGGCGCCGTTCATGGCCAGCACCGTCGCGTGGCCACGCTCCATGAAGCGGATGAGATGAGGCGTCACGCCGGTCTTCACCACGTGTCCGCCCAGGAGCCAGACCGCCGGCGCCTTTTCGGCCGAGGCCCTTCCCAGGGCCGCGACCAGATCGCGAAGCCCTTCGGCGGCCAGGATCTTGGGCAGTCGATCCAGCCAGCCTTCGAAGCTGCCCTCCGCCTGTCCAAGCATGGAACGATCCACCAGGTTCTTCCGATCCGCGGCCCTGATCTTCCTCACCGCGCTCAGATCCGCTTCCTTGAATTTCGATGGCATGGCTCTACCTCGGGGGCTCGTATTCGTTGAGGAGCGACGTGAAGGCTCCCACCGGGGCCTTGCTCTCGAGCTTCACGATGAGCCTGCGCTCGTCTTCGCTCACCCAGACCCAGAGCCGGCCGGCCTTATTGAAGATGCCGCCGCTCTGGAGCACTGGCTCCAGCAGCAGGCAGTCCATGTCGCCCAGTTCGGTTTCCACGGTCTCGCGCTGCAGCACCTTCACTTCCACGTGATAGTTCTTCTTGTCGTCGTGCAGCGGGATGCCCAGGCGCATGCCCGGTTCCAGATCGACGGTTCGCAGAAGGTAGAGGGCGGTCATGATGTCGTGGCTGCCGGGCACGAGCTCCACGTCGCCGTCCTTCTCGTATCGGGCCAGACCCTCGTCCTGCAGATAGTCCGCGTGCATGTCCCGCTCGTATCGCCCCTCGCGGATCTCCTTGTGGAATCCCAGACTGAATCGGTTCTCCAGATCCATGAAGGAGACGATCTTGTCGCGGATCTTGAAGACCCGATCCACCCATGAGGCGCTGCGGGCGCTGTTGGTGATCTCCAGGGCCTGTCGGCCGCGCAGTTCGCGGGCTTCGTGCACCTCGAGGGTGGCCTGGCCGATGTCCAGATAGCCGAAGCTGACCACGAAGTTCATGCGCTCGCCGGGGCCGAAGGGCATGTCCCCCGGCACCAAGGTGTTGAGGCTGCCGTCGGGAAACCGCACCCAGGCGCTGTCGGGAAGGGCGGCCAGGGAGTCGGGCGCTTCTTCGGCGAAGGCCAGCGCGGAAATGGCGATGATTGCGATGAGAAGCCTAGTCGTCATGGGTCCACTTTCCGATGCGGCGATCGAGGCCCCAGTGCACGGCGTGCTTGAGTCCCACCTGCAGGGAGGATACGAAACAGAGCAGGAAGCCGTGGGCGCCGTCGAGCAGTCCTCGCTGCATGAAGTACATCTTCAGGAAACGGGCGCCGGGTCGCAGCAGTACGCGCAGGAGGGAGCTGGGTTCCCCCCGTTCGTGCATCTGTCGTCCCCCGCTCAGGGAGTAGCGCATCATGCGCTCCAGGTAGTCGGGCCAGTGCCGGTAGCTGTGATGCTCGAGGGGATGCTCCAGTCTTCCCACCGGCCCCTCGCATTCCATCTTCTCGTGCACCAGGGCGTCGCCATAGCGATTGCCCGATCCGCGAACCAGGCGTGTGACCCCGTCGCGCTCCCATCCGGCGTGGTTCATGCGCCGGCCCAGGAAGAAGTTTCGTCGGGGAATCCAGTAGGCGTCCAACTCGGGGGCGGCCAGCACGGCTTCGATCTCTTCCTTGAGCTCCGGGGTGACGATCTCGTCGGCGTCGAGTATGAGGATCCACCCCTCGCCCATGCGGTCCAGGGCCCAGTTCTTCTGATCCGAGGGCGAGCTGTATTCCCGCTGAAGCAGGGTCGCCCCCGCCTCCCGGGCTATCTCCACCGTGCGGTCCTCGGAGAAGGAATCCACCACCCAGATCTCGCCGGCGAAGGAGGCCGCCTCGAGGCAGGACGGCAGGTTGTCCTCCTCGTTCTTGGTGGTGATGAGCACCTTCAGGTCTTTCACGGGCTCTCCAGTTCGTCGAAAAACTGACGAATCCTGGCAAACACCCTCTCGGGCGTCAAGCCGTTCATGCAGGGATGTCCCTCGAGGGGACACTCGGTGAGCATGCAGGGCATGCAGTCAAGGTCTTCGCGAATGACGGGATGTCGCTCGTCCACCGGCGACCAGACTCTCGGATCGCTGGGACCGAAGATCGCCAGGGAGGGCGTGCCCAGGGCTACGGCCACATGCCGCGCACCCGAGTCGGTGCAGATCAGCATGTCCGCCGCGGCGATGGCGTCGAGCATGGCGTCGATGCTCGTGGCGGGCAGGATCTTCGCGGGCGACTCGTCGGCGATGGTCCGCAGCAGATCCTGTTCGGGAGGCGAACCCATGAGGTAGCAGCGGGCGCCTTCCGAGGCGAGCTTTCGAACGAGATCTGCATAGTGCCCCGCGGGCCAGGCCTTGGCATTCCAGGTCGCCCCCGGCGCGATGAGCACGCGGCGGGCATCCGGCGGTCCCAGGACTTCGCCCGGTGAGCGGGCGGGCAGGCGCAGGTCGAGGTCCGCCGGCTCGATGCCCAGGCTCTCCACGAGGCGGAAGTGGCGCCGCGGTTCGTAGGCGGGCGGCAGGTGTTCGGGCCAGGCCCGGTCGATCTTGTGGGTGTAGAAGAAATGGCGTCCGCGGAAGCGATAGCCGAATCGCTGGGGAGCTCCCGACAGCGCGGTGAAGAGCACCGAGGCCGTGCTGCCGTGGAGGTCGAGGACCAGATCGTAGCCCTCGCCTCTCAGGCGAAAGGCCCATCGCAGGTCGCTGAGCCAGCGGGGGCTCGCCTTCCTCGGCCAGGGGAGCAGGCGGTCCAGGTCCTCGCTGCCGGCAAGCAGCGGCGCGAGGCTCTCTTCCACCAGGTAGTCCAGCCTTGCCTCGGGCCACCGCCGTTTCAGGGCGCGCAGAAGCGGCGTGGCGAGGAGCACGTCGCCCAGGGCGCGGAACCGCATCACGAGGATGCGATTCACGTCCGCTCCAGGAGGGCGGCCAGGCGCTCGGCCACCCGTTCGGGTCCGATCTCCCTCAGGCAGAAGGGATCGGGGCATTCGTGCAGATGGCAGGGCCGGCAGTGTGCGTCGCGGATGACGAGTTCCGCGTGATTCAGGCCCTCGTAGGGAAACCAGATGCTCGGATCCGTCGGGCCGAAAAGCCCGAGGGTGGGCAAGCCCAGGGCGATGGCCAGATGGAGGATGCCCCCGTCCGGCGACACCAGGGCCCGCATGTTCACCAATACGCCGGCCAGTTCCCTGAGCGGCATCTCCGGCAGGATGACCACCTGGGAGTGACTGAGCTGGCGGATGCGGTCCAGGGCCTCACGCTTGCCGGGCTGTCCCAGGAAAACCGGTTCGAAGCGGCCGCCCATTTTCAGCAGGGCCGCCAGCCGCGCGAAGTTCTCCAGGGGCCATTCCTTGGTGGGCTGGCTCGCGCCCACTAGGATGGCGATGCTGCGCGGCCCCACGCCGCGGTCCGAGAGCATCCGCGAACCCGTCTCGCGCTCGTTGCCGCTCAGATGCACCCGCGGCGCGTTTCGCTCCACCTCTCCCAGGAGGCTCTCCAGATGCGCGAGATGATGATCCGGAGCCGCCAGCCCCTCGGCGATGGCCGGACGATGGTTGTAGGCGAGACCACGGGGCATGCGGGCGTTGCCGATCCTCAGTTTGGCCCCGGACATGGCCGTGAGCAGCGCGCTGCGGGGATTGCCGAAGAGATCGAAGACCCAGTCGTACTGCCCGCGCAACCTGCGGGCCAGGGCCAGGGTCTCCCGCGCGCCGCCGCCGGGCCGAAGGGTGAGGATCCTGCGCAGACGGGGATTCTCCCAGAGCACCTGGTCGTGGGGTTCCTCGCAGAGATAGTCGATGGCCGCGCCGGGGAAGCGCCGGGCGAGAGCGTCCACGAGGGGCGTGCTGAGGATGACGTCGCCCGTGAAACGGAGACGGCTCACGAGGATGCTCTCGGGGTCCTTCCACTTCCGGCTCATGAACCCTCTTCCTCGCTCAGGATCAGACGGGCCGCTTCGTGCAGATTCTCGACGATCCTCAGCCCGGGCAGCTGCGCCACCTCGGCTTCCCGCTCCCGTCCGTAGCCCGTGCGCAGGAGCACCGGCCTGAGGGGCAGGCTTTCGGACAGTCGCACGTCGTCGGGCTTGTCGCCCACGATCCAGCTTCCCTGGACTTCCAGATCCAGTTCCTCCGCCGCGCGAAGGACCAGGCCCGGCGCCGGTTTCCGGCAATCGCAGACGATGCCGAATTCCGGCGATTCGCCCTCGGGATGATGGGGACAGACGTAGATTCCGTCCAGTTCGATTCCCCGCTCCGCGAGGCGGCGCCGGAGTTCGGCGTTGACTGCCTCCACTTCCGCGAGGCCGAAGTAGCCCCGCGCCACCCCCGACTGGTTGCTGACGACCACCAGGGCGAATTTCGCATCACTGAGTTTCCACAGGGCTTCGAGGCTGCCCTCGATGAACTCCAGGTCCTCGGGCCTGTGCAGGAAGTGACGCTCCTGGATGAGCGTTCCGTCCCGGTCTAGAAAAATCGCCCGGCGACTCACGAGGCCACCATCCAATCGCCGAGGGCCTCCCGCACCGAGGCCATGTCGAGGGAGTCCTGGCAGATCATCTCGGGGAGCGGACAGCTTCGCTGGAAGCAGGGACGGCACTCCACGCCCGCGGCCAGACTGCGCGCGGAAGCGCCAAGTGGAGCGGTCCAGACCGGATCGGTGGAGAGGAAGAGCCCCAGTACCCGTGCCCCCACCGCGGCCGCCAGATGCATGACTCCCGAGTCGTTGCTCAATACGAATCGCGCGTCACGGCAGAATCGCGCGAGTTGCGCGAGACCGAGGTCGCCGGGATAGCTTCTCACCTTCCGGCCACGGCTTTCGATCTCCGAGGCCAGGGCGTCCAGATGACCGGCCTCCGCGGCCGCCCCCACCAGCACGATCTCGAGATCCTCGGGGATTTCCGCGGCGAATGGGGCGAAGCCCTTCCAGTGTTTGGCGGGCCCGAACTTGGCGCCGGGCGCGTAGATTACGTATTTACTGGTAGATAGACCTTGCTCCTTCATCCATTCCTCGAAGTCTCTCAGGTCGCCGTCCAGCCGAAGTCCCGGCTGGAGGGAGCCCGGTTCGGCGAAGGGACGAAGCAGGTCGGCCTTTTCCAGGGTCCAGTGCCGGGAGCGATCCCGGCGGAGGCTGCCCAGCGGGTGACTGAGCAGGAGGCCGCGACTCTCGTGGGAACGCCCCACTCGGATCCGGGCCCTGGAGAATCGCGCGGCCAGGGCCGAGGAGAAGCTGTCGGGAATCACCCAGACCGCCCTGGGAGGGTCATCCCCGAACCCGGCGCGGAAACGCCGGAGCCCGGACCAGCCCTTGTGGGCCTTCTTGCCGTCGTAAACGCGATAGCCCGCGATGGCCTCTCCTCTCGCGAAGAGGGGGCGGAAGGCCGGAGGGCCCCAGACTTCCACGGCCTCGCCGGAAAGCTCCGCCAGGGGCGCGATGAGCGAGCTGCTCATCACCGCGTCGCCGAGCCAGCGGGGCAGGAGAATCGCGGCTTTGAAAGGTGGTTCAGGCAGGGGCCGCATGGAGGATCCGCTTCACCGAGGCTTCCAGTTCCGAGAGCGAGATCTTCTCGCCGGGCTTGCCCCTGAGCACCGCCACCGATTCCCTGTTCCGAGGCTCCCAGTCCAACCTGTCCGAATCGGTGAAGAGCCCCAGGGACGGCACCCCGAACACCACTCCCGCGTGGAAGAGTTCGGTGTTGCCCGCCACGAAGAGGTCGCATCGGGAGAGCAGGGCCAGGGTCTCTCGAAGCCCGAGTTCGGGCGTGTCCAGCACGTTTCCGCCTAGGCGCGAGGCGAAGCTGCTCTCGCCCTCGGCCGTCTCATCCAGATTGAAGAGCATGACCTTGGCCCTGAGGCTTCCGGCCAGATGTCCCACGATGTAGGCGAGGTGGCTTTCGACGAGCCGGCTTTCGCCCAGCCCAGTGGCGCTGTCCACGCCGATGAGGATCTGATCCTTCACCGGCTTGCGGAAGTGGATGAGCTGATCGGCCGCGCGCAGTTCCTCGGGCTGGAAGGCGAAGCTCCAGCGGGCGGGATCGTAGTGCAGTCCCAGGAACCTGGAGAGCTCCCGGGCCAGGTCCATGCGATAGCGACCCGAGCGGCCCCAGCGCACCGTGCAGTTGAGGAAGGCCTCGCGCTCGGCGTCGTCCGCGCCGATGCGCAGGGGCGCTCCCGAGGCGAAGGCCACCAGATCCCGCATGGGATCGGCCAGATCGCTCATGAGCATCACCGCGTCGAAATCGCGGCGCTTCACTTCCTTGAGCAGGTGATGATAGGCCGTGGACCTCAGCTTGAGCTGCTGGGGATCGTAGAGGATGAGCCCGGACACCCCCGGCTCGCGCTTGAGAAACTCGCCCCAGCGCTCCAGGGTCATGACCTCGATCTCGACGCCGGGGGCCGATTCGCGGAGCCCCTCGATGACCGGCAGGAAGAAGAGCAGATCGGAGAGCCGGCCGGAGTCCACCAGGAGGATGCGCGACAGCTTGCCCAGATCCCCGTCCAGCCGGAAGAGCTTCTCCCGGGGCGAATAGCCGAGGGTCTTGAGCAGCAGACGTCCGGCAGGGCTTTTGAGGATACTGGCCGCCATGGCTCGTCTATCTTCCTCCGTATTGCCTCTCGTAGTAATCGCGATACTCACCGCTGAGGATGCGCTCCCACCAGCCGCGGTTCTCCAGATACCAATCCACCGTCTCGGCGAGGCCCTTCTCGAATTCCACCTGGGGACGCCAGCCCAACTCGTCCTGCAGACGCCTGGAGTCCATGGCGTAGCGGCGGTCGTGGCCCGGACGGTCGGTGACGTAGCTGATCAGATCCTTGGGCCGGTCCAGATGGGCGAGGATGCTTTCGACGATGTGCAGGTTGGTCTGCTCGTTGTCGGCCCCCACGTTGTAGACGCGGCCGGGCTCACCCGCATCGAGGATGCTCCGCAGGGCGCGGTTGTGATCGTCCACGTGGATCCAGTCGCGCACGTTCAGGCCGTCGCCGTAGACCGGCAGTTTCTCCCCCTGGCTGGCCCGCTGGATCATGAGGGGGATGAGCTTCTCGGGAAACTGGTAGGGTCCGTAGTTGTTGCTGCAGCGGCTGATCATCACCGGGAAGCCGAAAGTGCGGTGCCAGGCCTGGCAGAGCAGGTCGGCGCCGGCCTTGCTCGCCGAATAGGGACTGGAAGGATCCAGGGGCGTGTCTTCCCGGAAGAGGCCGGTCTCGCCGAGGCTGCCGTAGACCTCGTCGGTGGAGACCATGAGGAAGCGCCCCCCCGTATCGCTCCAGGCTTCCCGGGCCGCCTCCAGCAGCACCTGGGTGCCCGCCACGTTGGTCCTCACGAAGATGCCCGGCCCCAGGATGCTTCGGTCCACGTGACTCTCGGCGGCGAAGTGGACCACCCGATCGATGGGGTGATCCTCGAAGAGGCTGGCCACCAGCTCGGGGTCGGCGATGTCGCCCTTCACGAAATGGTAGCCCTCGTCCTCCTCGAAATCCGCGAGGTTCTCGAGGTTGCCGGCGTAGCTGAGCAGATCGAGGTTGAGGATGGGCCGGTCGGGCTCCTCGGTCCGCATCATGCGGACGAAGTTGCTCCCGATGAATCCGCAGCCGCCGGTGACGAGGGTGAAGGCCATCAGCCGTCCTTTCGATCCCAATCGTAGGGAATGTCGTTGTCGTGGGGATCGCAGCGGATCTCGTCGGGATTCTCGTAGTCGTAGTGCCGATTGGGCGTGTTGACCACCAGGCTCATCTCCTGGCCCACGCATTTCCAGCCGTGGTAGACGCCGTTGGGCACCCGCACCAGGATGGGCTTCTGCTCGCCGAGAAACAGCTCCTGCACCTCGCCGTGGGTGGGGCTGTTCTCGCGGGCGTCGTACATGGCCAGCTTGATCATGCCCTTCACGCAGACGAAGTGATCCACCTGGTGCACGTGGTAGTGCCAGCCCTTGACCACGCCTGGATAGGTGGCCGAGACGTAGCACTGCCCGAACTTCTCGAAGAAGGGATCGTCGTCCCGCAGCATCTCGCAGAGGTAGCCGCGCTCATCGGGAATCTGCCTGAGTTCCTTGATCACCACTCCGTCGATCAAAACAGCCTCCCCTGCTCCGGACCCACGAGGTCCTGGGCATGGTCTAGGGATTCGAAGGTGCCGGCGTCGGTCCACCAACCCGACAGGCGTCCGTGGCTCAACCTGCCGAGCCTTATGTACTCGTTGTTCACGTCCGAGATCTCAAGCTCGCCCCGGGCCGAGGGCTTCAGGGTGCGGATGATGTCGAAGACCTCGAAGTCGAAGAAGTAGATTCCCGAGACGGCCAGGTTGCTCTTGGGCTCGGCGGGCTTCTCCACAATTGAAACCACGCTGTCTCCGCTGACCTCGGCCACGCCGAAGCGGTGGGGATCCTCCACTTCCTTCAGCAGGATGCGCGCGCCGCCCTGCTGCTTCTCGTAGGCGGCCACCTCCCCTTCCAGGGAATCCTCGAAGATGTTGTCGCCCAGGATCACGCAGCAGGGATCGCCGTGGCAGAAGTTCTCGGCCAGGCTCAGGGCCTGGGCAATGCCGCCGGCCTCGTCCTGCACCTTGTAGGTGAGCTTGCAACCGATCTCGCGGCCGCTACCGAGCAGGGAGACCACGTCCCCCATGTGCTCGGTGCCCGTGACCACCAGGATCTCCTCGATGCCGCCCTCGATGAGCTTGGCGATGGGATGAAAGATCATGGGCACCCGCCCCACGGGCAGCAGGTGCTTGTTGGTGACCTTGGTCAGAGGGAAGAGCCGGCTTCCGGTTCCGCCCGCCAGAACGATGCCTTTCATGCCAATACCTTTCTCATCGGCTGCCGCTCCGATAGATGATGCGTTCCTCGAGATCCAGGGCGCGCAGGGAGTCGGCCTGCATCTGCTCGAGCACCTCGTCGGGGACGATGCGCACGCGCAGCGAATCGGCCGGAGGACTGCTCCAGACCAGCGCCACCGTGGGCGCGCCGCTCACGTTGCGAAGATGATGGATGCTTCCGGCCGGCACCTGGAACATGCGCCCGGGGGAGTACTCCTCCTCCACGCCGTCGTGGATCAGTTGCCCCCAGCCGCGCCAGATGTAGATCCACAGATCGCTGTAGGGATAGTAGCAGGGCCAGGCCTCTTCCCGAACCTGAAGCAGGGACAGGCCGATGAGGGAATCGACGCTGAATATGTCGGTCCAGCTCTCGTCTTCGTCTTCGGGCAAGGGCGATCCGCGCAGGATGTCTTGGAGGCCGTGCTCCAGGAAGGGTAGATCCCTCGGCGGATCGATGGGCCAGGCCTCGCCCACCGAGTCGGGCTCCATGGCGCCCAGGGAATCGGCCCAGATGGAGTCGGTGTAGAGGCGCAGGGAATCGGGCGTCGCGCCGTAGAGGGAGTCGAGCCAGCCGTA
Source organism: uncultured bacterium (assembly GCA_964344565.1). Lineage (GTDB taxonomy): Bacteria > Krumholzibacteriota > Krumholzibacteriia > JACNKJ01 > JACNKJ01 > JACNKJ01. The sequence goes on along the minus strand of CAYFNT010000004.1, from coordinate 154,631 downwards.
GCCCTGCTGGCGGGCCCGGCGCAAGCTGTCGCGCACCGAAGGCTCCTGATCCAGGGCCTCCAGGTCGAAGAGTTCCATGTCCTCGGGGCTCAATGGGCTCTCGTCCTCGCCGCCCTCCTGGGCGGCCAGTCCGGCCGCCAGCAACAGCGCCATCATCGGCAGGATCATTTTCCAGCGAAGCTTCATGCCACTTTCCAGATTACAGGTGATCGGCATATCGATTCTCCGGCGGCGCACCCATCTGCACCAGTTCGCGCACCACCTCCCGCACCAGCTCGGATTTCCGCGCATGAGGCAGGAAGGCGCTCTTGAAGCCGTTGAGGACGATGGTATGGATGGCCTCGACGCTGAGCTGGAAGGCCTCCGCCGCCAGGGCGAATTCGCCGGTGACCGTGGTGTCGGAGATCAGGCGGTTGTCCGTATTCAAGGTGACACGCAAATCGAGGTCAAGGTATTTCCCGAAGGGATGTTCGCGGATGTCCGCCACCGCCCCCGTGTCGAGATTGCTGGTCAGGCACATCTCCAGGGGAACGCGGTGATCGTTGGCAAAGCGGAGCAGGTCTTCGTCCTCTCCCAGGCGCACGCCGTGGCCGATGCGGTGGGCGCTGCAGTAGTGCAGGGCCTGCGAGATGGAGGCGGGTCCGAAGGCCTCGCCGGCGTGAAGCGTGGAGTTCAAGTTGTTGTTCTGGACGAAGTAGAAGGCCTCCTTGTGCTCCTTGGCCGGGTAGTCCTTCTCCGCCCCCGCCAGGTCGAAGGCCACCACTCCCAGGTCGCGGTACTCCAGGGTCGCCTCGGCCAGCTCCAGGGAACTGTCCGGCGGCATGTTCCGGATGCCGCAGAGGATCTGTCCGGCGATGATGCCGGTCTCCCGCTCGGCCCGTTCAAGACCTCGGGCCACCGCCGAGATGATCTCGCCGAAGCCGAGGCCCCGCTCACGGTGAAGCAGGGGGCTGTAGCGCATCTCGATGAGCCGCACGTTCTCCGCGGCCGCATCCACGGCCAGTTCGTAGGCCGTGCGTTCCAGGGCCCCTTCCCACTGCATCACGGGCAGGGTGTAGCGGAAGGCGCGGAGGTAGCGTTCGAGACTGCGCTCGCCGGCTCCCATCTGGCAGGCATCGCGGATCTCCTCCTCCGTGCGGAGACCCAGATCCACCTCGCCTTCCCGAGCCAGTTCCAGAAGGGTCAAGGGGCGCAGCGAACCGTCCAGGTGCACGTGGAGGTCGGTCTTGGGCAGGGCCTTCAGCCAATCGTAGTCGAGCTTCATCCGGTCTCTTTCCCGCTGTCGTTCTCTTCCTTCGATTCGAAATAGCTATCCTCGAAAAGTTCCCTGTAGGAGAAGACTCCCTCGAAATCCGTGGGCGCGTCCTCTTCCCTTCGGGCCAGGACTCCGCGATCCACCAGCTCGAAGACCATGAATCCGAAATCGCTGCCGTCGCGCACGCCCCAGGATTCGAAGACCATGGCCGCCGTGGGGCCGTAGAGGTCGCCGGCGTGCTCGCGGATGCCTTCCAGAAGTTCCTGCCCCGACACATGCCCCTCCCGCTGATAGCGAATGCGCGTGCGCTCGAGTGCGTCCAGTAGGAACCGGTAGGCTTCGCCGGGAAAGCGCAGATCCTCGCCCTGCTCTCGCGTCATGGCTTCACCTCCGGCACCACTCCCATGCTCGGAGTGAGGGATCGGAAGAGCACTTCGTAGTGATCCACCACCGAAGCGATGGAGTAGCGTTCCAGGGCCCGTTCGCGCCCCAGACGCCCCTGCTCCCTTCGCAGCTCCTCGTCGGCGAGAAGCCGGTCCGTGGCCGCGACCCAGGCGTCCAGGTCCTCCGGATCCAGAAGCTCACCTCCCTGGCCGGAAACCAGCACCTCGGCGGGACCTCCCCGGTCGGTCACCAGCACCGGCACGCCGCAGCTCATGGCCTCCAGGGGGGCCAGTCCGAAGGACTCGTGCTCGCTGGGCATGAGGAAGAGATCGGCCAGGGGCAGGAGGGTTTCCATGTCGTCCCAGGCGCCGAGGAACTTCACCCGATTCTCGATTCCCATCTCGCGCACCCTGTGCTCCATGGAGGCCAGCTCCGGGCCGTCCCCGGCCAGAACCAGCACGCATCGTTCCCCGGCCTTCAGGCGCGAGAAGATCTCGAGCAGGAAGGGCGCGCGCTTCACGGGGCGGAAGTTCGAGGCGTGGAGCAGGATGAGCTGGTCATCCTCGGCGAAGCGCCGTCGCATCTCCATGTCGCATCCGGGTTCGAACTGATCGGTATCCACGAAGTTCGGAATGGTCTCGATAGCCTTTTCGGTCTCGAAGATGCGTCGTGTCTCGGAGGTGAGCCAGTCGCTCACCGAGGTCACCGCGTCGCTGCTCTCGATGCAGTAGCGCGTGATGCGGTGATAGCTGGGATGCTTGCCCACCAGGGTGATGTCGGTGCCGTGCAGGGTGGTCACCACGGGCACGCAGTGCTTGCACATGTCCCGGGCGAGCACCGCGCTGGCCGCGTGGGGAATGGCGTAGTGCACGTGAAAGAGATCGAGCTCGTGGAAGTGGGCCACCTGGTGCATCTTCACGGCCAGGGCGAGGGTGTAGGGCGGATAGTCGAAGAGGGGATAGTCCGCCGTCTCCACCTGATGCACGTGCAATCCCTCGTGGCGTTCGGTGAGACGGAAGGGCCTGGCCGAGCTGATGAAATGCACCTCGTGGCCGCGCCGGGCCAGTTCGATGCCCAGCTCTGTGGCCACGATGCCGCTGCCCCCCGCCTTGGGATAGCAGACGATGCCGATGCGCAGGCGATCACTCATCGCTGAGTTTCCTTTCCCCGGGCAGTAGGGCATCCAGCGTATCGAGCCGCAGCAGTTCCACGGCCCGGAAGGGTTCGGCGAAATCGCAGCCGGCCAATTCGCCGAAGTAGCGATCGCGGGCGCGGATGGCCTCGAGGAAGGCCGGATCGTTGATGAGCGTGGCCGCCTGCCCCTCCTCGCGGATGAACTGGCTGGCGTAGGCCCGGAGCGAGGCCTCCTTGGTCTCTCGATGGGCACTCACGTCCACCACGAAATCGGGACGGTAGATGCGTCTCTCCATGGTCTCGTACACGGCCCGGGGGCGGCGCGCCTCGCCCTCGGCCTCGAACTGGGTCAATCCCGCCAGGAACACGCCCTCCTTGAGAAGGAGGTGGGCCTGGTCATGATCGGGGTGACGGTTCTCCCGGGCCGGGATGATGAGCAGGTCTGGCGCCAATCGGCGAAGCCACTCCACCACCGAGCGGCGCTGCCGGTCGTCGCGGGCGTTGAGCCCCCCGTCGGGCAGGCCCGCCTGATGGCGTTCGGCCAGGCCCAGGATGCGCCCGGCTTCGGCGGCCTCGGCGGCCCTGAGATCCGGATCCCCATTGGAGCCCATCTCACCCCGGGTGAGGTCCAGGGCGAGCACCTCGTGTCCCTGGGCCACGGCCAGGGCCAGGCTGCCGCCGCAGGCGATCTCCACATCGTCGGGATGGGCACCGCAGGCCAGTATTCTCATGGGCGTTCCTCTCCGTCCGGAATCAGGCGATGGTAGTTCTTTTCCCGCCAGTCTTCCAGGTGAACTTGAGCCAGGTCGATGAGCCGACCGGCTTCGCCCAGGCGAAGGTCCACATCCAGCAGGGGGCTGTGCCTTCTTCCTTCCGCGGGCGGCGTTTCGCGCTCGAGTTCCCAGGGGCCCGCGGCATCCAGTCTGGGCCAGGGCTGCGGGAAGGGCGTATCCAGGATCTCGAAGGCCGGACGGATCTGGTGATGATAGAGCCACTCCGAGGGACCTAGCACCGCGCCGGCGACCGGCAGCACGCTGTCCTGGAGCATGGGCCTCAGCACCACGTTGGGCGAGAGGCCGCTCTCGGCCTCCTCGAGCCGGCGCGCCAGGGCGTCGGGGTAGTCCTCTTGGGAAGGCAGGCGCCGCCGGCTTTCCTTGATCAGGAATAGGGCCCGTTCGCCGATGCCCCTGCGCAGGGGACGCGGGAGTCCCTCCGATTCGAGACGGTCACCCTCGGCATCGACGCTGCGGGCCACCTCGATCCGGCGATCCCGGTAGCGACGCCAGAGCTCCCTTCCCGCCTCGGCCAGGGCGGGGCTTCTGGCGTCGAGAATCAACAGGCCCTCCCCGGCGAAGAGCTCCGCCAGAACCCGGGCGTGAAAGCGTCCCAGATCCTCCCCGGAACGAGGCTCGAAGGGCAGCGGCCTCAGCTTCGCGAGGTCCGCGAATGCCGGGCCGGGATCCAGATCTCCCACCCGGCGCCCCTTGCGCTCGAGATGCGCGGGCAGGGCGACGCGCAAGGGCGAGCGCCCCACTCGGGGAAGGAACTGGGAGGCGGCTTCCTCGAAATCGCTGTCGTCGCTGCCATTCCAGAACACCGCCACGCCGTGTTCCGATTCGCGCGCAAGCGCGAGGGCCGTGGCGGCTTTCTGAAGGGTGAGCCCCAGGGGCAGGGGAAAGCAGGGCTGCTGTCCGGTGACGAAGACCCGCCCTCGTCCCCCCGCGAGATGCTCGAGCTTCTTCCGCGCGGCCGCCGAATGCGCGAAGGGTTCCATGGCCTCGAGGATGCCCGCCGCGGGCGCGAAGGCTTTCCCATCGTCGAAAGGCTCCTCGAAGATGCGAGGCGCGGGCAGTTCCCGCCGGGACAGCTTCACGGCGTGTCCTTCCGGAAGAGCAGGATGAGCCGCGGGCTCTCCGCTTCGGAGTAGGCCTGTCCGGAGTAGCTCCCCCAACCTCGCTCCACGCGAAGTCCCCGCAGCTCCGCCGCCTCGACGATCTCCGCCCGACTGAAGAGCCTCACGCTTTCCTCGTAGCGAAGGGTCTCCTCGCCGCTCTTCCTCTCGAGGATGCGCACCTCCTTGAAGACCCGATCCCCTTCCACCCGGCGGCGTTCCTCGGCGAGGAATCGATCGCTCTCCTGCCGGCTTTCGGGGCGGAGGTCCTTCAGCACCTTGGCGCGATTGAGGAAATCGAAGAGATAGAATCCGCCGGGGCGAAGCACCCGGTCCACCTCCTCGAGCACCGTCCAGTTTTCCGCGTCCCCTGGGAAGTAGCCGAAGCTGGTGAACATGCTGAGCACGCCGTCCACCGATTCGTCCGCCAGTGGCAGCCGGCGCATGTCGCCGCGAATGAGCTGGCTTCCCTCGCGGCCGCCGCCCCGACGTCGCGCCTCGCGCAGGAGATCGGTGGACAGGTCCAGGCCGAGCACCCGGGTGCCGCGACGGTTCAGGGCCGCGATGTGCCGTCCCGGTCCGCAGCCCAAATCCAGGATGCTCAGGCCGGCGAGATCCAGGCCCGCGCCGTCCAGCAACTTCACCGCCTGGGCCGCTTCGCGGACGTTGCGGTGAGCGTAGAGCTCCAGGTAGTGGGCTCCGAATCCGTCGATGTACCAGGGCTTCGGCATGTCAGGCGTGCAGGATTTCCTGCTCGATGAGCGTCGAGCGGGCCGGCCCGGGTTCTGGCTCGGGATGGTCCAGATTGAAATGCAGGCCGCGGCTTTCCTTGCGGCGCAGGGCCGAGCGCACGATGAGCTCGGCCACCTGGGCGATGTTCCTCAGTTCGATGAGTTCGCTGTTGATTCGGTACTTCCAGTAGAAGCGCTCCACTGTCTCCCGCACGTGGCGCAACCGGTCGCGGGCCAGGAGCAGGCGCTCGTCGCTGCGCACGATGCCCACGTAGTCCATCATGATCCGGCGCACCAGGTCCCAGTCGTGATCCAGGACCACGGTCTCCCGGTAGTCCTTCACCCCCACCGTGCTCCAGGGACGAAGATCGGGCAGATCGGAGCCCGGCTCGAAATCCTCCTGCAGACCCTCGAAGGCCCAGTGGGCGAAGACCAGTGCCTCCAGCAGGGAGTTGCTTGCCAGGCGATTGGCGCCGTGCACGCCCGAGGAACTCACCTCGCCCAGCGCCAGCAGCCGATCCAGGCTGGTCTTTCCGTCCTTGGCCACCTCGACGCCGCCGCAGAAATAGTGGGCGGCGGGCACCACGGGCACCGGACGTTCCCGCGGGTCGATGCCCACGCCCATGAGATTCTCGAAGATGGTGGGGAATCGCTCCGGGATGCGATCCTTCCCGATGGGCAGGAAATCCAGCAGCACGTGCTTGTCGCCCCGGCGTTTCATCTCATGGTCGATGGCCCGCGCCACGATGTCCCGAGGGGCGAGTTCCTTCTGCAGGGTGTAGCCCTCCATGAAGGCCTCCCCCGCCAGGTTCCGCAGCAGGGCACCCTCGCCCCGCACGGCCTCGCTGATGAGCTGCGTGCGCAGTTTGCGATGATAGAGGCAGGTGGGATGGAACTGCACGAATTCCAGATTGCTGATGCGGGCCCCGGCCCGATAGGCCATGGCCACGCCGTCTCCGGTGGCCAGGTCGGGATTGCTCGTGTAGCTGTAGACCTTCCCCGCGCCGCCCGTGGCCAGCACCGTCCATCGGGCCGCCACTTCCAGGATCTCCTGGGGCCCCCGATCGAAGATGTAGGCGCCGTAGACCCGACGTTCCTGCCCGCCCGAGCGAAGGTGGCGCTCGGTGGCCAGGTTCAGGGCAAGATGGTCCTCGAGAAGGGTGATGTTCGGATCGGCCTTGATCCGCTCCAGCAGCACGCGCTCCAGCTCGCGGCCCGTGAAATCGGCCACGTGGAGAATGCGGCGGAAGGAGTGGCCGCCTTCCCGACCCAGGGCCAGTTTCTCGCCTTCGCGGCTGAAGGGCAGTCCCCAGTCCAGGAGTTCGCGGATGCGGGCGGGTCCGGCCTCCACCATCTCCACGACGCGCTTCTCGTCGCAGAGGCCGGCGCCGGCCTTGAGGGTGTCGTCCACGTGGGAGGCGAAGCTGTCCTCGGGATCCACCACCGCCGCGATGCCGCCCTGGGCCTTCCAGGTATTGGTGTCGGCGCCGCCCAGCTTGGTGACCACGAGCACCTTGCCCAGCTCGGCCGCCTTGATGGCGAAGGCCAGACCGGCCACGCCGCTGCCGATGACCAGGAAGTCGGTTTTCTTCTGGTGATTGACCATGGACACAATCTAGCCCAGGCGCCCCGGGCTTTCAATGAGGGGGAAAGGGCGGTCTCAGGCCTTCAAACTGCTTGCGAGCCAATGGCGTAGGCCTTCGGGATCCTCCCAGTCGATCTCCAGGTCGAGGTAGAGGGGCCTGTGGCCGGGCAGATCCCAGCTCGCGCCCCAGCGCGCGGCGTCCTTCTCGGTGAGCAGGGGCTGGCAGGTTTCGCATCCTTCCATGGCCTCGGCCACCGCATCGCGGATCTCGATGCTCCAGGGCGCGTGGTCCCGGAAACGCAGCCTCAGGGCCGTATCGCCCCAGGCCTCGGCCGCCTTCTCGAAACGCCCGGGACGGGCGATGGCCGAGATGACCATGAAGGGATTCTCCATCCGTTCGATCCGATTCCCCTCGAGATCGAAGATCCCCGTGTTGCGCGTGCTGAAGCGGAAAACGGGACGCTCGGGCAGATCGCCCGGAGCCTCGTAGTGGGACGGCAGGAAGAAGGCGTCGGCCCGGGCCAGCGCCGAGGGAAACTCTCGCAGGGGACCGGCCGGCAGTACCCGATCCTTCCGCATGGGCACGGCGCCGGAGAGCAGGACCAGATCGAGTTTGCGCTCCAGGCGGCGGTGCTGGAATCCGTCGTCCAGCAGGATCAAGTCGCAGCGCCCTCCCCGATCCAGAATCCGCGCCCCCTTCCACTTGGGACGGGCCGCGGTCACGGGCATGTCCGGGAAGCGCCTGGCCAGGAGCAGGGCTTCGTCGGGCGCCTCCGCGGGGAAGGTCGCGTCGCTCTCGCTGAGGATGCCCGAGGAGCCGCCCTCGCCCAGTCCCGTGAGCAGGCCAGGCCTGAAACCCATCTCGGCGAGGATCGTGGCCAGGGATGCCAGCACCGGCGTCTTGCCCGTGCCCCCCACCTCTAGGTTCCCCACGGAGATCAGGGGCGCCAGGGTCCGGATACGCGGCAGGGCCCTGAGGTAGGCGCCGTTGATGGCCGAGAGGGTTCCGTAGAGTCGGGCCGAGGCCCGCATGAAGGCGCCCGGTTGGCGGGGCAGGCGCTCCAGGGGAGTGCGAAGATCCTTGAGGGGACTATCCATCGGTTTCCTCGTCGGGGGGAATGAGCTCGGCGCCCAGACGCCTGTCCAGGTCGTCGGTCAATGTCTGCAAGGCGCGCTCGATTTCAAGGCGAAACTCTTCGCGGCGATCCTCGTCCGCATCGCGGGCCAGCCAGATAGGCTCGCCGTGACGCACGAGCACGCGAGAGAAGGGAAGCGGCAGCACGGTCTTGTCCCAGCTTCGAAAGACCTTTCGCGGCGCCGCGGCGGCGGCCACCGGCAGCACCGGCGCGCCGGTCATGGCGGCGAGGGCCAGGATACCGGGCTTCACCCGACCGCGGGGGCCGCGGGGGCCGTCCACCGTGATGGCGATATCCAGGCCTCGCGACGAGCGCCGTACCATCTCCCGCAGGGCCGCCGCTCCTCCGCGACTGGACGAGCCCGACACGGTGCCCAGTCCCATGGCCTCGGCGATGGCGGTCATGAAGATGCCGTCGCGGCTGCTGCTGATGAGCACCTGGGGATGTCGATCGCGATGGCTGTAGGCGAGCATGCTCAGGCGGCTATGGGGAATGGCGAAGATGACGGCCCCGTGGGGACAACTTGCGCGCAGCTTGTCGACCTCGTCGCGGGTCTCTTCCCTCAGCCTCCAGGTGCTGCCATAGAGGCGCATGAAGCGGCCCAGGGCACGGCCCCGCCGCTGGAGTTTCTTCACCTCGGCGATGGGGATGTCCCGTCCACCCGCCTGCCAGAGCCTATCGCTCATGCCCCTCCAGGATCTCCCGAGCCAGACGCGCCACGTTCTCGCCCGGATCCTCCGAGCCCAGCTGCCGGCGGATCTCCGCGAAGCCCGCCCTCTGCCGGGCCCGCGATCCCTCGTCGGTGAGCAGGGCGAACATGGCCAGGGCCAGGTTCTCCGCCTCGGCCCCTTTCTGGATGAGTTCGGGCACCAGTTCCCGCTGGGCCACCAGGTTCACCAGGGCGATGCGGTCCAGGGAGACGAGCCGACGAGCGAGCTGGTAGTTCAGGGGTCCAGTGCGGTAGAGAACCACCATGGGACGATCCGCGAGCGCGGCCTCGAGCGTGGCCGTGCCGCTGCTGGCCCAGAGGAGATCCTGTTCCGCGAAGAACTCAGCCGAATCCCCCCGGAAGCGCTTAAGGGTATGCTGGAAGTGTTCGAGGTATTGATCGTAGTAATCAGGGCTTAGCGAACCGGCTTCAAGCAGTGAAAACTCCAATCCCACCCGCCTGGTTCCTAAGATTTCCGCGGCTCTCAGCAGTCTGGGCAGATGCCGGGAGACCTCCTGGGCCCGGCTCCCGGGCATGAGCCCGATGCGGCGGGGCTGGTCAGAGGGCAGCGGCAAGGCATCGAAGCGACCGGCCAGGGGATGTCCCACGAAGCGGGCATGGACCCCCCGTTCCTTGAACCAGGCCTCCTCGAAGGGCAGGATCACCGCGAGTCCCGCGAGATCGCGACGCATGGCGGCCACGCGTCCTTCGCCCCAGGCCCAGACCTGAGGCGCGATGTAGTAGAACGCGGGAATCCCGCGCTTCCTGGCCTCGCGGGCCAGGGGCAGATTGAAGCCGGGTGCGTCCACGGGAATGAAGAGATCGGGCTTTCCGCTTCGCAGCAATGCCTTCACTTCGCGACGTCGCCTCAGAAGCCGCGGCAGGTGCCTGAGGACCTCGGCGAAGCCCATGACGGCGAGTTCGGAGAAATCGAAGAGGATCTCGGCTCCGGCCTCCCTCATGCGCGGTCCCCCCACCGCGAGGATCCTCGCCCCGGGATACTCCCGCAGCAGGGCCGCCACCACGGGAGCGGCCGCCTGGTCGCCGCTGGCCTCCCCGGCGACCATGAGGATGAATGGCGAATCAGGCATTGCCCTTCACCTGCTCCAGAATGCGCTCGGCCACGCGCAGGGCGCGCAGCCCGTCCGCGCCGCTCACCGGCACGGGCTCCTTCTTCACGAGAGCGTCGTGGAAGGCCTCCAGCTCCAGACGCAGGGGCTCCGCGTCGGGAACCTCGATGCCGCCCTCCTCGATGAGCTCCTCCATGTTCAGTTCGCTCAATGAGGCGGGATCGAGCATGGCCCGCATGACCGCGGCGTCGAAGCCCGGCCCCTTGGCCACTCGGCTCACCTTCTTCTCCATGAGATTCACGGCCAGGTAGCTGTCGGCCTGGAAGAAACGGATCTTCCTCTCCCGCTTCAGGCTGATGCGGCTGGAAGTCAGATTGGCCACGCAGCCGCCCTTGAAGCGAAGGCGCGCGTTGGCGATGTCCACATCGGGGGTGAGCACGGGAATGCCGGCGGCGTCGAGGCTCTCGGGCTCGTCGTCCAGGAGCATGCAGAGCAGATCGATGTCGTGGATCATCAGGTCGCTGACCACGGGCACATCGCTGCCGCGACTCACGAAGGGCGCGATACGCGTGCTCTCCACGAAACCCGGTCTGTTCAGATAGGGCAGGGCCGCGATCATGGCGGGATTGAAACGCTCCACGTGCCCCACCATCACCTGAAGTTTCCGGGCCTCTGCCGCCTCGAGGATCTCCTCGCCCTCGGCGCTGCTGGAGGCGAGGGGTTTTTCCACCAGCAGGTGGCAGCCTTCGGCCAGGGCGGCCAGGGCCACGTCCCGATGGTTCGGCGTGGGAACGCAGATGCTGAGCGCTTCGGCCTTCCCGGCGAGTTCGGCAGGATCGTCGAAGACGGCGCAGCCCAGCTTGCCGGCCACCGCCTCGGCCCGTTCCCGAAGCAGATCGTGCACGCCCACCAGTTCCGCCCCGGGAATCTCCGACCAGACCCGGGCGTGGATGCTTCCCAGATGTCCGCAACCAAGCACTCCGACTTTCACGGCACTCCTTTCGCTTCGAAGAGGGTAGTGCCTCAGTCCGCCATGTCAACGGGCTTTCCACGCGATGGCCCATGTCCTATGATGCGCCCATGAACATCGAACTGCATCCTGATCTGAAAGGGCGAGTGCTGGCCGCCTGGGGCCTGCTGAAGGGTCTCGGACACGAGGAGGATCCCGGATTCCGCGATCACCTCGAAACGGTCTGCGCCGATTTCGCCCGCCGATACGAGGGCATGCCGCCCTCGGAAATCGAGCAACTCGCGCCGGCCCGGGAACTCTATCGCTCCGTGGGCATGGATCCCACGCGGCACCGGCCGTCCAGTGAGGCCTTGCTGCGCCGGGCCATCCAGGGCAAGGGGCTCTATCGACTGGATCCCATCGTGGACACGGGCAATCTCTTCTCCATGTCCGCGGGATTGCCCCTGGGCCTCTATGACGCGTCCCGGATCCGGGGCGATGTGGTGCTGCGGCTCGGCGAGGAAGGGGAGGGCTTCGAGGGGATCCGCAAGGGCCGGGTCAACGTGAGCGGACGGCTCTGCCTGAGCGACGGCGAAGGCGCCTTCGGCTCCCCCACCAGCGATTCGGATCGATGCCGGATCCGACAGGAGACCGCGGACATCCTCTATCTGCTCTACGCCCCGGCCAGCCTGGATTCGGCATGGCTTCGCGAACAGGGCGAGGCCCTGGCCGACAGCTTCCTGAGGTGGAACGGAGGAGAGAAGGCGGACTCGGGAGAGCTCGCCTGATTACTTGCTGATGCCGCGCTCGCTGCTGCGGACGAAGTCGAGCAGATGGCGGGCGTGCTCGTCCTCGAAGCCTTCGGCCTCCAGGCGTTCGATGGCCTGGCTGGTGTTCAGGTTCGAACGGTAGAGGATGCGGTAGGCCTTCTTGATGGCCTCGATGCTCGCCGCGCTGAATCCCCGTCGCTGGATTCCCACCAGGTTGATGCCCGCCACCACCAGGGGATTGCCCGCCGCCCGGATGTAGGGAGGCACGTCCTGGGGCACGCGACTGCCGCCCCCCACGAAGCTGTGGGCGCCGATGCGGGTGAACTGGTGCACCGGAGTGAGGCCGCCGATGATGGCGTAGTCCTCGATGGTCACGTGCCCGGCCAGCTGCACGGAATTGGCGAGGATCACCCGGTCGCCGAGGATGCAGTTGTGGGCCACGTGGGCATAGGCCATGACCAGGCAGTGATCGCCGATGATCGTCTCTTCGCCCTCGGCGGTGCCGGGATTCATGGTCACGTACTCGCGGATGTCGTTGTGGGCGCCGATGCGCAGATAGCTTTCCTCGCCGGCGTACTTCAGATCCTGGGGAGGGCTTCCGAGCACGGCCCCCTGGAAGACGTGATTCTCAGGACCCATGCGCACGCAGCCCTCGATGCGCACGTGGCTTTCGAGCTGGCAGCGATCGCCGATCTCCGCGCCGGCGGCCACGATGCAGTAGGGACCCACCTGAACGCCTTCACCCAACTTGGCGGTCGGGTCCACGAGGGCGGTCGGATGAATCGTCGTCGTCTTCTGCATGCTCGCCTTCATCGATCCACGACGCGAGCCATGAGCTCGGCCTCGGCCACGAGTTCGCCGTCCACGTAGGCTTCCCCGCGCATCTTGCAGCCCAGACGGCTGAGACGGACCATGGTCATCTCGAAACGGACCTGGTCTCCGGGCAGCACGGGTTTGCGGAATCGGGCCTGATCGATCTTGGTGAAGTAGACCAGCTTGCCCTCGTGCTCGTCCACGGTGGAGAGCAGCAGCATGCCGCCGGTCTGGGCCATGGCTTCCAGGATGAGCACCGCCGGGAAGATGGGATGCCCGGGGAAGTGTCCCTGGAAGAAGGGCTCGTTGATGGTCACGTTCTTGATGCCCACCGCGTACTTGCCGTCCTCCATCTCGATGAGCCTGTCCACGAGCAGGAAGGGATAGCGATGCGGCATGATCTTCATCACGTCCTGGATGTTCCAGTCCGTGGGCTTCTTCTGGCTGAAGGTGCGGTCCTGCCGCTTGAGGGCCTCGGCCAGCATGCCGGCGAACTTCACGTTGGAGGCGTGTCCGCTGCGGTGGCTGATGATGTGACCCTTGATAGGCGAGCCCAGAAGGCCCAGGTCGCCGAGCAGGTCGAGAATCTTGTGGCGCACGAATTCGTTGGGCCAGCGCAGGGGCGTTTCGTTGAGGATTCCGTCCTCGCCCACCACGATGGAGTTCTCGAGGCTTCCGCCCTTGATGAGCCCCCGCTCGCGGAGCTTCTCCACGTCCTCCATGAGGGCGAAGGTGCGTGCCTCGGCGATCTCCTCCTCGAAGGTCTGGGGGTTGATGTCGAAGCTGGCGTACTGGGTGCCCAGATGGGGATGGTCGTACTTGATGGTGAAGCTCACCCGGAAGCCCTCGTAGGGAAGGGCCAGCAGTTCGATGTCGTTCTCGACCAGGCTGATGGGCTGGGTGACCTCGAAGAAGCGGGTGGGTACGCCCTGGCCCACGATACCGGTTTTCTTGAGACCGTTCACGAAATCGGCGGCGCCGCCCTCGGCGGGCTCCATGGGCTCGTTGGAATTCACCTCCACCACGCAGTTGTCGATGCCCAGCCCCACCAGGGCGGCCATGACGTGCTCGACGGTGTGGAGCTTGTGCTCGCCCACCTTGAGCGTGGTGTTGCGCATGTCGTCGGTGCATTCGAGAGCCAGATCCACATTGGCGGGGAATTCGACGGGAGGATCCAGGTCAGTGCGCAGGAAACGGATGCCGTGATTGATCGCCGCGGGCCTGAACACCATGGATACGGGATTGCCGGTGTGAAGGCCGATGCCCTCGATCTCGAATGCCTTGGCGAGGGTTCTCTGCTGACGGATCAATCCGTGCCTTCCGTTTCTTCGTGGGATTCACCGCGAAGTCGAGCGACCTCGCGTTCCAATTCGCCGATGCGGCGGAGCAGTTCCGGCACCTTGTTCAGGGCCGCCAGATGCCGCATGGCCTCGTCGTGGGGTCGGGCGGGATAGCCCGAGACGCAGACCCCGGTGGGAACGGACTTGGTCACTCCGGCCTGGGCCGCCACCACCACGCCGTCGCCGATGTTGATGTGTCCGGCCACGCCGGCCTGTCCCGCCACGGTCACGCCGGAACCCAGTTCCGTGCTTCCGGAGATGCCGGCCTGGGCCACGATGATGGAATTGGGTCCGATCTGCACGTTGTGGGCGATCTGCACCAGGTTGTCGATGCGGCAGCCCTCGCCGATGCGCGTCATGCCGGTGGTGGCCCGGTCGATGGTCACGTTGGCGCCGATCTCCACCTCGTCGCCCACCTCGACTCCGCCGATCTGCGGAATCTTCTGGTGGCGCGTGCCGTCCCAGGCGTATCCGAATCCGTCGGCGCCGATGACGCTGCCCGAGTGGATGAACACGCGGCGCCCCAGTTTCACGCCCTCCCTGAGTACCACCTTGGGAAAGAGCAGGCACTCCTCGCCGAGTTCGCAGCCGTCCATGACCACCACGCCGGGCAGCAGCACGCTGCGGTCGCCCAGGATGACGTCGGCGCCCACGTAGGCGCCGGCGCCCACGTGCACGTCCACGCCCAATCGTGCGGAGGGATCCACGGTGGCGCTGGGGTGCACGCCGGGCAGGAAGCGCTCGGCGGGCAGGGGCGAGAAGAGACGGAGGATCTTGAGGTAGGCCAGATAGGGATCTTCGGAGCGGAGCACCGGCAGGCTGCCGTTGCCCACTCCGGGCCCCAGGATGAGGGCGCTGGCGTGGGTCTCGTCGATGAAGCGGGTGTAGCGATGGTTGGCCACGAAGGAGATCTCCCCCTCGCGGGCCTCCCGGATGCCGGCGACGCCGGAGATGGCCAGGGCGGGATTCCCCTCGGCCACGCCCCCCACCTGGGTGGCGAGCTCTTCCAGCGTGAAGCTGCGTGCGTTGTGCTCCTGTCCCGGCTCCATGCCCATTCGTAGCTATCCCCTTGCGGCCAAAGCGGCGCTGATCTTGTCGTCCATGTCCATATCCGGACTAGAATAGATCACGGCGCCCGATACGTCGAGGATCAGATCATATCCTTCTTCCTCGGCCACAGACTTTACCACTTCCCGGATCTTCTCGTAAATGGGTTCGCTGAGCTCCATATCTCTGCGTATAGCTTCACCTTCCGGCCCGAACTTCTCCTGCTCGAACTGGTAGAGTTCGGCTTCCAGGCGGGCGATCTCCGATTCCCTCTCGCTGAGGGCCTCGGGGGTGAGCAGGGGGCGCTGGCGGTTCAGATCGCCCCGGGCCTGCACGAGCTCGTCGATCATCTGCTGCTTCTCGGCCTGCCAGGCCTCCAGATCCTTGTTGTAGATGCTCATGGCCTCGCCAAAGCCCTCGTAGGTCTGGAAGATCTTCTGGAAATCCATGACGCCGACCTTGAGGTCCGCGGCCGCCGCCGGAAGGGCCAACAGCAGGACGATCAGGGCCGTCGTGAGTGTGCGCGCGTACATGTCCTCTCCTCGAGGCTGCTAGAAGTCGGTACCGATCTTGAAGTGGAAGCGTCCGCCCTCGCCCTCGTAGATGGGATCGAGGGGATAGCCCCAGTCGAAGCCCAGGACGCCCATCATGGGCACCTCCACCCGGGCGCCGAATCCCCAGGAGCGATGCAGGGTGGTGAAGTCGGCCTGACCGAGGGAATTCCAGGTGTCGCCGAAATCGAAGAAGGGCGCCACGATCTGGACGCTGTTGCCGATGCCCAGCACCAGTTCCACGGTGCCGGTGGTCATGGCCCGTCCGCCCAGGAAGGCGCTGTTGCCATCGGGCACCACGGAGTAGTCCTCGTAGCCGCGCAGGGGAAGCAGGCGGTTGCCGCCCAGGCGGAAGCGCTCGTGGTCGGGCACCTGATCGGGACGGTCCAGGCCGTCCACCAGTCCCATGGTCTGGTGATAGCGAAGCACGAAGGGTCCGAGCATCTTCTGGTACCAGGTGTACTTGGCCTCGTACTTCTGGAAGTGGAGCTTGCCGCCGAGGATGCCGCCGGAAAACTGGGCGCTGAAGCGGAAGTTGCTCCCGCGCCTCGGCAGGAAGGGACTGTCGGTGGAGTTGCGGCGGAAGAGGAAGGTGGCGCTGCTCTCGATCTGGGGCCAGTCCCGCTCGGCCAAGGTGCCGCCCAGGGCCAGGTACTCGTCGGTGAAGTTGAAGAGATTCAGGCTCTCGAGCCGGTAGCTCACGCTCACCCGGGTGTGATCCAGCCATGGCAGGGGACGCCCCACTCCGATGGAGAAACCCGCCTTGCGGTCCTCGTAGTACTCCCGGTAGAGATTGCTGCGGGTGTTGTAGATGGATCCGCTGAGACTCACGGGCCGGTCCATGAACCAGGGCTCCACGAACTGGATGTTGAAGCTGCTGACGCGGCTGCCGAATTCCCAGTTGAGGTTCAGGTTCTGACCGCGACCGCGGAAGTTCGGGGTGCCCAGCTGGATGAAGCCCGAAAGGCTCGTGGCCTCGCTATAGGTGACGCCCGCGCCGAATTGCCCGCTGCTGCGCTCCACCACACGATAGACCAGGTCCACCTCGCCCGTGGTCGGATCGGCCTTGGGCTCGAAACGCACGTCGTCGAAGAAGCGCAGCATGAAGATGTCGCGATAGCTCCGCTCCACCTTCTCCCGGTTGAAGAGCTCCCCGGGGAAGATGCGCACCTCGCGGCGAATGACCTTGTCGAGGGTCTTGTCGTTGCCCGCGATGACGATCTCGCGCACCCGGGCCAGGGGCCCCTCGTAGATCTCCAGGGACAGGTTCACCCGATCGCCGTCGATGAGCCGGTCGACCTTCACCTGGCTGTAGAGATAGCCAAGATTGTGGTATTCGCCTGCCAGGTTGAATCGGGCCATGTCCAGGGCGCGGCCGTCGTAGGTCTCGCCCGCTTCGAAGGGGAAGTGCCAGGCCACCGTGGAATCGGCGATGACCGCGTTGCCGTCCCAGCTGATCTCGCCGAAGGAATAGCGGCGGCCCTCTTCCAGGGAGTAGGTCACCGTGACCTTCTCCTGGTCCTCGGAGAACTCCTCGTTCATGTCGAGGACCCGCACGTCCAGGTAGCCTTCGTCCTGGTAGAAGTCGATGAGCCGGTCGAGATCCTGGGAGAGGCTGTCGGGCTGGTAGGCGTTGGAATTGAACCAGGTGGTGGGCTTCCAGAAGGACTTGGGCTTGGTCTGCACCACGTCCTGGAGCTTGCCGTGGTCGAAGGATTCGTTGCCCTCGAAACGCAGCGTGTTGACCTTGGATTTCTTGCCTTCGTGGAGCACGAAGGTGAGGCGCACCTTGCCGTCCTCTTCCTTCCGGCGCGTCTCGATGGTGGCCGCGTGGTATCCCTCTTCCCGGCAGTGCTCGATGATGGACTGCTCGGCCTGGCTCACCAGAAGGGGCCTGAGATAGGCGCCCTCCTTCAGGCGGATCTTCTCCTCGAGATCCTTCTTGTCGATCTTCTTCAGGCCCTCCCACTTGAGCTCGTCAAGACGGGGATGCTCGAGCACCATGAGGATGAGCTTCACCGAGCCCTCCCCCAGTTCCTCGAGTCCCACGTCCACCGATTGGAATCGACCGGTGCGGTAGAGGCGCTGGATGCCGTCGGCCACCCTCTCGGAATCGAGAGGGTCGCCCTCTTCGACTCCGAACTCGAGCAGGACGCGCTGAGGGGCCACGAAACGAAGGCCGCGGACCTCGAGGGAGTCCACCACGCTCTGCGCTTGAGCGGTGGCTCCGACCAGGAGGGCCAGACAGAGAACGGCGAGTGTCAATCGGGATGAGGCCATCTTCGCACAGGGGGAAAGGGAATGCCGACATTCATAGAAAACGGCTCACAGGGAGCCGTTTCGTCAGTGCGAATTTAGGTGAAGGGCCAGCGCTTGTAAAGCGCTTACTAACCTATTTCTTCGACGGGTTCCTCCACCTTGGCCGGACGGTCGCCGCCCTGGTTGAAGACCAGTTCCCCCTTCTCCACCGAAATGCGGATCTCATTGTCCTTGCGGATCTTCCCGCTGAGGATCTTCTCGGACAGGGGATTCTCCAGATAGCGCTGCAGGGCCCTGCGCAGGGGTCTCGCCCCGAGGGAGGGATCAAAGCCGCGATCGATGAGCAGCTCGCGG
Organism: uncultured bacterium; assembly: GCA_964344565.1. Classification (GTDB taxonomy): domain Bacteria; phylum Krumholzibacteriota; class Krumholzibacteriia; order JACNKJ01; family JACNKJ01; genus JACNKJ01. Next base: position 136,653 of record CAYFNT010000004.1, on the reverse strand, counting down.
GAATTCTCGTCCAGATTGAAGATGAATCCCTGCTCGCCCAGGCGCTCCTTGAGCTCCGAAACGAAGATGTCCAGGATGCTGTCCATTTCGCCGCGACCCAGGCTGTGGAAGACGATGGTCTCGTCGATGCGATTGAGGAATTCCGGGGCCACCGACTTCTTCAGGGACTCCATGAGGTTCCGGTTCATCTCGCGGTCCTCGGCGGAATCGGTGCTGAGGGAGAAGCCCAGGGGCTTGCGGTCCTGCAGGTCCTTCACGCCCACGTTGCTGGTCATGATGACCACCGTGTTCTTGAAGTCCACGGTGCGGCCGAAGTTGTCGGTGAGCTGTCCGTCCTCCAGGATCTGCAGGAGGATGTTGAAGACGTCCGGATGGGCCTTCTCCATCTCGTCCATGAGCACCACGGAGTAGGGATTTCGGCGGATCTTCTCGGTGAGGTAGCCGCCCTCTTCATAGCCCACGTAGCCGGGAGGCGCGCCAATGAGGCGGCTCACCGAGTGCTTCTCCATGTACTCGGACATGTCGATGCGGATGAGCCTGTCCTCCGAATCGAAGAGGAAGCGCGTGAGCGCGCGGGCCAGTTCGGTCTTCCCGACGCCCGTGGGCCCCAGGAAGAAGAAGGAGCCGATGGGACGGCGCGGATCGCGCAGGCCGGCGCGGTTTCGGCGGATGGCCGTGGAGATGGCCTCGATGGCCTCCTCCTGCCCCACCACCCGCTTGGCCAGGTGCTCCTCCATGCGGAGCAGCTTCTCGCCTTCCTTCTCCTCCACGCTGGACACGGGAATGCCGGTCATCTCGCTGATGATCTCGGCGATGTCCTTCACGTCGACGATGGCGCGCTCCTCGCTGTCCTGCTCCTCGATGCTCGCCTTCATCTCTTCGAGCTTGGCCCGCAGGTCCTTCTCGCCGTCGCGCAGGCCGGCCGCCTTCTCGAAATCCTGGCTCTGGATGGCCACTTCCTTCTGCTTCTCGACCTGCTCGATCTCCTTCTCGAGTTCGAGCTGTTCCTGGGGGATGGAGCTCTTGGCCAGGCGGGCGCGGCTTCCGGCCTCGTCGATGACGTCGAAGGCCTTGTCCGGCAGGAAGCGATTGCTGAGGTAGCGGTTGCTCATCTTCACCGCGGCCTCCAGGGCGCTGTCGGTGATGGTGGCGCGATGGTGCACCTCGTACTTGTCGCGGAGGCCCCGCAGGATCTCCACCGCCTCGTCCTCGCTGGGCGGATTGACGAGCACCATCTGGAAGCGCCGCTCCAGGGCGCCGTCCTTCTCGATGTGCTTGCGGTACTCGTCCAGGGTCGTGGCCCCCACGCACTGCAGCTCGCCGCGGGCCAGGGCCGGCTTGAGCATGTTGGACGCGTCGATGGCGCCCTCGGCGCCGCCGGCGCCCACGATGGTGTGCAGCTCGTCGATGAAGATGATCACGTCGTCGGACTCGCGGATCTCGTTGATGACGGCCTTGAGCCGCTCCTCGAACTGTCCGCGATACTTGGTGCCGGCCACGACGCTGGCCAGGTCCAGGGTGCAGATGCGCTTGCCCAGGAGGATCTTCGGCACCCGCTTGTCCACGATATGTTGGGCCAGACCCTCCGCGATGGCCGTCTTGCCGACGCCGGGCTCGCCGATGAGTACGGGGTTGTTCTTCTTGCGGCGCGAGAGGATCTGGATGATGCGCTCGATCTCCTTGTCGCGTCCGATGATCGGATCCATCTTGCCCTCGGCCGCCAGGCTCGTGAGGTCGCGGCCGAACTGATCCAGGGCCGGCGTCTCGCTCTGACCCTTGGAAGAGGTGGCGCCCTTGCCGCCGTCGCTGCCCAGAAGCTTGAGGACTTCCTCGCGCACCTTCTTGCGATCGGCGCCCAGATCCAGGAGCACGCGGGCGGCCACGCCCTCGCCCTCGCGGATCAGGCCCAGCAGCAGGTGCTCGGTGCCCACGTAGTTGTGCCCCAGCAGGCGGGCCTCCTCCACGGCCAGTTCCAGGACGGTCTTGGCCCGAGGCGTGAAGGGGATCTCGCCGATCATCACGGTGCCGCCGGTGGCGGAGACCAGTTTCTCCACGGCCAGGCGGATCTGCTCGAAATCCAGGCCCATCTTCTTGAGGACCTTGGCGGCAATTCCTTCCCCTTCCCGGACGATGCCCAGGAGCAGGTGCTCGGTGCCGATGTACTCGTGCTGAAGGCGGCTCGCCTCGTCGCGGGCGAGGAAGAGAACCTTGCGTACACGTTCTGTAAATCGTTCGTTCATCGAGCTTTACCTTTCTTGCTTCCAGTCGGCTCTCAAGTGAAGAGCCAGGACTTCAAGAGCTCGGCCCTGAGGGCGTTCCGCTCCGGATCCTCCAGCGGCTTCCCCTGCATCACCTGCAGATGTCCCGGAAGCACCCCGGCCTCCAGGGGGCCCAAACGCGCGGAATCCAGCGTGGGCAAGAGCCCTGCCCGGCTCCCCAACCTCAGGGTGCCCAGGAGTGCAACTGCTTGCAGGCTGGTGATTTCCTCCGCTGACTCGACGGCCATAAGGGCCTTTCCGACTTCATCTTCGAGCAAGCTCCGTGCCTCGGAAAGGGCCAGATCCAGGGCCTTGTCCTCGAAACTTAAGAGCTTGCGGGCGGCCAAGTCCAGGGCGGCCACGTAGTCCTGCTCCGGCTGACCCAGGCTGCGGCTGTTGGAGACCAGCAGCCAGGCCCCCGGTGCGCCGTGGGTATCGCCGAAGGTGCCGCGGATGGCCAACTTCAGGGCCAGAAGCCCGCGGATGATCTTGGGCAGTTCCCCCTGCAGGGCCAGGGAGGGCAGGTGCAGGAGCACCGAGGCGCGAAGCCCCGTGCCGGCCTCGCTGGGGCAGGCCGTCAGATAGCCGAAGACCTCGCTGAAGGCGTAGCGGCAGATCTGCTCCAGGGAGGCATCCAGGTGATCGGCGCAGACGAAGGACTCCTCCAGGGTCAGCCCGGGCCGCTGGCACTGGATGCGCAGGTGATCCTCTTCGCCCACCAGCACCGAGAGGCGGCCGTCTTCGGCCAGGGCCAGGCCCCGTCCCTCCGGATTGACCAGGCTGTCGGTGCCGATGAGGCGCCGCTCGTAGAGATAGATGCGCTCATAGCGCTCGAGGGATTCGAGTTCGATGAAGACGCCGCTGCCCAGGGCGCCCAGATCCCGCAGCAGGTCGAAGAGCCGGGATCGCAGGTCCCGCCGGCGAGTGCCGTCGAGGATGGCCGGGAAGGGTTCCCGGAGATTGCGCTTGAGCATCACCCAGCTCTGGACGATCTCCTCGCCCCCGCCGGGCTGTCGCAGGAGGACCTCGTCGTTTTCCCGCAGGAAGGCCAGTCCGCTCACGATTCCTCCCTGAGGCGCTCGACTTCCTCGTCCAGATCGCGAATCTCGTCGCGCAGGCGGGCGGCGTCCTCGAAGCGTTCCTCGTTCACGGCCAGTTGCATGGCCTCCCGCGCGCTGCGGCTGCGCTGCCGGACGGCGATGCGCCGCTGCTCCCGGAAGGGCACCTTGCCCCCGTGCTCGTCGGCGCCGTGGAAATCCTTGAGGATGCGGATCATGTCGCCGCTGAAGGTTTGGTAGCAATCGGGACAGCCCAGGGATCCGGTCTCCTCGAAATTCATGTAGGTGCGTCCGCAACTGGGGCAGGCCAGAGCGCTGCTCTCCTCGGCTTCCTTCAGATGACGCGAGAGGAATCGCCGCCAGAGCTGGCGGGGATCCTGGGACAGGTCCACGCGCACGCGTATGCCACGTCCCGCCGCGCAGTAGCCGCAGAGATGCAGGGTGCGCGTGGAGTCGGGACGGTTCTCGCCGACGATGAGTTCGGCGGGGCGTTTGCCGCAGATTTCGCACATGAGGGCCATGGGATCTCCTCGACCCATAATCTAGTCACATTCCGGGAATGAGCCAGGGTTCAGGGAATCCCCAGGATGCCGTCCTCGAGCTTCAGACGGCGCGAGCAGCGGCTGGCCAGTGCCGCGTCGTGGGTTACGAGAATGAGGGCGAAACCGTCCTCGGATTGCCGGTCGAAGAGCAGATCGGCCAGGGCGCCGCCGTTCTTCTCGTCCAGATTACCCGTGGGCTCATCGGCGAGAAGAAGACTTGGAGATCCCACAAGCGCCCGTGCCACGGCCACCCGTTGCTGCTCCCCGCCGGAGAGTTCCGGCGGCCGGTGCTCGAGGCGATGACCCAGATCAAGCCCCTTCAGGATTTCGGCGGCCCGCTCCATGGAATCGCCTTCGCCGCGCCCCGCGATGCGCAGGGGCATGGCCGTGTTCTCCAGGGCGGTGAACTCGGGCAGCAGGTGATGGAACTGGAAGACGAATCCCAGTTCCCGACGTCGGAAGTCGGACAGTTCCCGTGCCTTCATTCCCAGCAGGTCGCGGCCCTGGAAACGCAGGGCGCCGCCCTCGGGACGGTCCAGGGTGCCCAGGATATGCAGCAGGGTGCTCTTACCGCTGCCGGAACCGCCGAGCACCGCCAGGCTCTCGCCGGCTTCGATGGAGAGCCCCCCGCCCTTCAGCACCTCCACCTCGCCCTTCACGCCGGGATAACTCTTGTGGATGTCCACCGCTTCGAGCAGGGCCGCGCTCATGATTCACGCTCCGGGGAAAGGGCGAAGGCCGTCCGCACCCGTCGCGAACGGAGGAAGTAGAGATACCACGCGAAATGGTAGACCAGCAAGACGAGGAGAGCCGGCAGGAGCGCCATCTCCGCGCCGAGTAGAAAACCGCCCCGAAGAAAACCCAGAACTCCCAGCAGCAGGTTCACCAGAAGGAAGCGGCGCGCCCGGCCGTCGGCGCCGGCCTCCAGCATGTTCAGGGAGATGCCCACGGAGATGCCGTAGCCGATCAAGGCGAAGCCCGCGATCAGGGCGGCAAGAATGTAGATCCAATCCAGGCCGCCCTGGAACGCGTTCAGGGTCCAGAGCCGGTAGCCGAGGCCGATGAAGGCGAGCAGGAGCAGAACCGGCACCAGGTAGACGTAGAGGGTCACGAAGAGGCGGAGCCATCCGCGCAGACGATCGCCGGCGGCGGAGGCCTGTCCGGTGATGGCCTCGATGGGACGGCGCATGAGCGCCTCGACCCCGGGGAAGAAGGCCGCGCCCAGGGTCACCAGCACCGCCACGAGACTGACGCCCGCGATCTGCGACAGGTCGAGTTTCATGGGCAGGTGATCGATGAAGTAGATCTCGCCCGGGATGCCCAGAGGCCGGTCCTTGAAGATGAGGGCCATGATCCAGCTGAGGATCAGTCCGGCGACCACCCCGGCCAGGCCGAGGATCCATCCTTCCAGAACGAAGAGTCGCAGGATGGTGCCCCGTCCCGCGCCCAGGGAGCGCAGCACGCCGATCTCCCGCGACTTCTCGCTGACCACCAGGGTCATGGTGCCGGCGACGTTGAATCCGGCCACCAGGACGATGAGGCTCATGGCCAGGAAGAGGATGGCGCGCATGGTGGCCATCCAGTGGAAGATCTCGCCGTTGAGGTCCATCCAGTCGGCCACCCGCCAGGGCGGATAGCTGAGTGCCTTCCGCAATTCGGAGCTGGTCTCGCGCACCCGCAGGGGATCGACCACGCGCAGGCCCAGGCCGTCGGCGCCCCCGCCGCCGCGGAAGACCTCTCTGGCCGCGTCGAGATCCACGTAGGCGAAACGACGGTCGAATTCGTAGAGCCCCGACTCCACGAAGCCCTGCACGAAGAAACGGCGGTGCATGGGCTCGTCGGCCCCGTCCAGCAGGGTGGTGAAGGTGACATCCTCTCCGGGCAGCACCGCCAGTTCCTCGGCCAGGCGCCTTCCCAGCAGGATGCCCGGCATTTCGCCCAGGCGGATGAAGCCCTCCAGCGGCGGCGTGGCCGAATCGAGGATGCTCGTGACCCCGCGCTCGCTTTCGGCATCCACCCCGCGCACGAGGCAACCCCCGAGCTTGAGCCCCGCCTCTCCGGGTTTGCTCAGGACCCCCTTCTGCTGGATGAAGGGAGAGAGGGCCGCCAGATCCTGCCGGGCGAGTAGTTCCGCGCTCACGGCGCCGTCCGGATCCATGCCGCCGGGATTCTCGGTGGAGAGGAAGATGGACGGATTCATGCCCGTGAGCAGGTCGCGGACCTCGTCCTGGAATCCGCCGGTGAAGGCCAGCACCGTCACCAGGGTGCCCACGCCGACGCCCACGCCCAGAATTGCCAGAAGGCTCACGCGGCCCAGGAAGCTTCGCCGCCGCATGGCGGCAAGATGGCGAAGCGCGATCCAGACCGGCAGTCTCACTCGGGCGGCCTCCTAGGCCTCGGGCCTCATGTGGGGAAAGAGGAGCACGTCGCGGATGTGCTGGGTGTCGGTCATGAGCATGACGAGCCGGTCCATGCCGATGCCCAAACCCGCCGTGGGCGGCATGCCCACCTCGAGGGCGCGGATGTAGTCCTCGTCCATGACCTGTGCCTCCTCGTCGCCTCCGGCCTTCAGGCCCATCTGCGCCTCGAAGCGCCGGCGCTGCTCGTCCGGATCGTTCAGCTCGGTGAAGGCGTTGCCCGCCTCGAAGCCCGCGATGAAGGGCTCGAAGCGCTCGACCAGACCCGGCTTCTCCCGATGGTCCTTGGCCAGGGGGCTGATCTCCTTGGGATGATCCGTGAGGAAGGTGGGCTGGATCAGTTTCGGCTCCACCAGCTCGCCGCTGATCTCGTCGAGGATCTTGCCCCAGCCCCAGCCCTCCTCCACGGAAATGCCCTTCTCCTTCGCGAAGGCGGCCAGCTCGTCGCGGGTCGCGCCCTCGAGATTCTTCCCCGCGTACTTTTCGACGGCCTCGTAGTAGCTCAGGCGCGGCCAGGGCGGCGCCATGTCGATCTGGTGTTCGCCGAAGGTCACCCTGCTGCCTCCGTGGAGCTCCCGGGCCAGGGAGGCGTAGAAGTTCTCCACGAACTCCATCATGGGGAAGTAGTCCCAGTAGGCCACGTAGGCCTCGAGCATGGTGAACTCGGGATTGTGGCTGCGGTCCATGCCCTCGTTGCGGAAGACCTTCCCGATCTCGAAGACCTTCTCCATGCCGCCGGCCACCAGGCGCTTGAGGTAGAGCTCGCCGCCGGCGATGCGCAGGTAGAGATCCATGTCGAGCGCGTTGTGCTGGGTCTTAAAGGGACGCGCGTTGGCGCCGCCGTAGAGAGGCTGGAGCGCCGGCGTCTCCACCTCGATGAACCCGTGCTCCTCGAAGTAGCGCCGGGTGAAGGCGAAGATGCGCGAGCGGGTCTCGAAGTGCTCGCGCACCTCGGGATTCACGGCGAGGTCCAGATAGCGCTGACGGGCGCGGGTCTCCTGGTCGGTGAGTCCGTGGAATTTCTCGGGAAGGGGCAGCATGGCCTTGGACAGCATGGTCCAGTCGCTCACCCGGAGGGACAGTTCGCCGGTCTTGGTGACGAAGAGTACGCCCCTGGCACCCACGTGATCGCCGGCCTCGGCCAGCTTGCGGAAGCGCATGTAGTGATCGGCGTCCATGTCGTCCCGGCGGAAGAAGAGCTGCAGGCGGCCCGTGCCGTCCTGGATGTGCCCGAAGCTGGTCTTGCCCATGACGCGCTTGCCCATGAGCCGTCCCGCCACGCGGATCTCGCGCTCCTCCTCGATCCAGGCCTCGGCGTTCTCGATGCAGTCCCCCGCTCCGGCGCTGCGCTCGAAGGTGTGGGGATAGGGATTCAGGCCCGCCTCGCGCAGACGCTCCAGCTTCTCTTCCTTGTCCTGGCGGATCTTCTCGACCGTCCCGCCCTGGTTCTCGCTCATGCTCTCTCCTAGACGAAAAGGGGCGCGCCGTCTCGGCCCGTCCCCGCGAAACTCAGATGCAATTCGCGCCGACGCGGTCCGTCGAACTCGCAGAAATAGATGCCGCCCCAGCTGCCCAGTTCGAGACGCCCGCCGGCCACGGGCAGGCTCGCGCTGGCGCCCGACAGAAGGCTCTTGATGTGGGCGGCGCTGTTGCCCTCGGCGTGGCGGAAGGCAGGATCGTCGGGGACCAGCTTGCCCAGGGCCATGAGGATGTCCCGTTTCACGTCGGGGTCGGCGTTCTCGTTCACGGCGATGCCCGCCGTGGTGTGGGGCACGAAGAGGTGGCATAGCCCTTCGACGAGGCCGCTCCCGGCGAGAGCGCGGGCGACGTCGGCCGTGACATCCACGATCTCCTCGCGGGCCGAGCTCTTCACTTCCAGGGTGATCATTCTCCGCCCTCCCCCACTTCCATGCCCGCGCTCTTCTTGAGCCAGCCATCCACGAAGTCGTCCAGGCCGCCGTCCATGACCATTTGCAGGTTGCCGGTCTCCACGCCCGTGCGATGGTCCTTGACCATGTTGTAGGGATGGAAGACGTAACTGCGGATCTGGCTGCCGAAGCCGATCTCCATCTTGCTGTCCTCCAGCTCGGCGCGGGCGGCCTCCTCTTCCTCGCGCTTGATCTTCAGCAGCTTGGCCATGAGGATCTTCATGGCGTTCTCGCGGTTGCGATGCTGGCTGCGCTCGTCCTGGCTCTGCGCCACGACACCCGAAGGCGTGTGGGTGATGCGCACGGCGCTGTCGGTCTTGTTCACGTGCTGGCCGCCGGCCCCCTGGGCGCGATAGGTGTCGATCTTCAGGTCCTTCTCGTCGATCTCGATCTCGCCCTCCTCCTCGACTTCGGGGTAGACGAAGACCGAGGCGAAGGAGGTGTGCCGGCGGCTCGAGGCGTCGAAGGGGCTGATGCGCACCAGGCGATGCACGCCGCTCTCGGCGCGCAGGTGTCCGTAGGCCAGCTCGCCCTCCACCTCGAGGGTCACGCTCTTGATGCCGGCCTCTTCGGCCTTCTGGAAGTCGAGGACCTTGGCCTTCCATCCCATGCGTTCCACGTAGCGCTGGTACATGCGCAGGAGCATCTCGGCCCAGTCGGCGCTCTCCGTGCCGCCCGCCCCGGGATGGATGGTCAGGATGGCCGCCTTGTCGTCGTCGTCGCCCTGGAACATGAGCAGCAGCTCGTACTCGTCCATGCGGGCGTCGAGGGAGTCGGCCTCGGCCTCGAGTTCCTCGCTGGCGGACTCGTCCTCCTCCTCCCCGGCCATCTCGGCCAGTTCGGCGAGATCGGAGGCCTGCCCCTCCATCTCCTCGAGGGGTTCGAGCCAGCGCTTGAGTCTCTTGGATTCCTTGAGCGTCTTCTTGGCGCGCTCCTGGTCGTCCCAGAAGCCGGCCTCGGCCATGGATTTCTCCACGCGCGCGAGTTCCTCCCTCAGACGAGGGTAGTCAAAGACACTCCTTGAGGTGGGTCACCCGTGCCGACAGCGCGTCCAGTCGATTGCGGTTGATCATTCTTTCCGTTCCTGTTCCGCTTGAGTCCACGCACGATAGTATGAAAGCACGGTTTCGCGCAACGCTTCCTTGGGCCCTTCCGTGGGGATGACCACGTCGGCCCTGTCGGGCCATCGGCGCCATCCCTCCTGGGCCGCAAGACGGGCCCGGGCGGCCTCCTCGCTCAGGCCTCCCCGCTCCACCGCTCGCGCGAGCAGCGTTTCCTCGGGCGCCGTGGCCAGACAGACCCCGTCCACCTCGAAGGGCGGCGGATCCAGATTCAGCCAGAGCACCACCTCCAGGATGAGCAGGCCGCCGGGCTTGTCCCGGAAGGCGAGGGCCTCCTCCTCGAGTCGCTCCAGCACCCGGGGATGCAGAATGGCCTCCAGCTGCAGCCGAGCGGAGGGATCGGCGAAGATCCGCGCGGCGATGGCCTCGCGGTCGGGGCGTTCCGTGTCGTCGAAGACCTCCTCGCCGAAGGCCTCGCGGAGCTCGCCATGAACCTCGGAGCTCTCCTCGAGGAGCTCCCCCACCAGACCGTCCGCGTCGAGGACCACGGCCCCGGCCTCGGCGAGGAATCCGGCCAGGGTGCTCTTGCCGCTGGCGAGGGGTCCGCAGAGTATCCACACCTGTCCCATCAGTGAGCCTCCAACCAATCGCGGCCGCTACCCGCGTCCACCTTCAGTGCCACTTCCAGATCGCCCACCTTCTCCATGGCTTCGAGCAGGGAGGGCAGAACCGCGTCCACCCGATCCTCGGGCAGCTCGAAGAGGAGCTCGTCGTGGACCTGCAGGAGCAGGGCGCAATCGGGGAAATCCTTCCGCAGGATCTCGTCCACGCGCAGCATGGCCAGCTTGATGAGATCGGCGGCGCTGCCCTGGATGGGCGTGTTCACCGCCGCGCGCTCGGCGAAGCTGCGCAGGCGCCCGTTGGAGCTGTTGATTTCCGGCAGGGGTCGCAACCGACCCATGAGCGTGGAGACGAAGCCGTCGGCCCGGGCCTGGGCCAGCAGGGACTGGGTCCAGTCGCGGATGCCGGGGAAGGCCGCGAAGTAGTCTGAGATGAAGGCCTGGGCCTCTTCCCGGTCGATGCCCAGACGCGAGGCCATGCCCCGGGCGCCCATGCCGTAGAGCACGCCGTAGTTGACCATCTTGGCCCGGTCCCGCTCCTCGCGGATCACGGCATCCTCCTCCTTGCCCAGAAGCTTGGCCGCCGTCCAGCGGTGGATGTCATGCTCGCCCTCGAAGGCTTCCCGCAGGGCCGCATCGCCGCAGAGATGCGCCAGGATGCGCAGTTCCACCTGGCTGTAGTCCAGGGACAGGAGCAGCTTCCCCTCTTCCGCCACGAAGGCCTTGCGGATCTCCCGGCCCAGCTCGCTGCGAATGGGGATGTTCTGCAGGTTGGGATCGCTGCTCGAGAGCCTGCCCGTGGCCGCCACCGCCTGGTTGAAGCGGGTGTGCACCCGTCCGGTCCGCGGATTCACCGTGAGGGGCAGGGTGTCCACGTAGGTGCTCTTGAGCTTCGAATTCTCGCGCCACTGGCGCACCATGCCCGCGATGGGATGCTCCGCCTCCAGTTCCGTGAGCACCTCGTCGTCGGTGCTGTATCCCGTCTTGGTCTTCTTGATGGGCCCTATGCCCATGTCCTCGAAGAGCACCTCCGAAAGCTGCTTGGGACTGCCGATGGCGAATTCCCGCCCCGCCTCCGCGTGGATGCTCTCCACCAGCTTCGCGAGATCCTTCTCCATCTTCCGGGATAGCTTCGCCAGGTGCTTCTCGTCCAGGGCGATGCCGGCGCCTTCCATGCGGCGCAGGACTTCCGCCACGGGCATCTCCAACTCGCGGTAGAGCTTCTCCACGCCGGTCTTCGCCAGTTCGGGCTCCAGCAGATTGGCCAGGCGCAGGGTGTAGTCGGCGTCCTCGGACGCGTACTCGCCCAGGCGCTCCACGGGCACCTTGCGGATGTCCTTCTCCTTGTCGCCCTTCTCGAAGAGCCCGGAGTAGGGAATCATCTCGTGGGCGAAGAGCTCGAGCACGAGGGCGTCCAGGCCATGGCTGCGCCGGGCGGGATTGATGCAGTAGCTCATGAGCATGCTGTCCCCGGTGGGACCGGCCAGGGGCAGGCCGTGGCGCTCGAGGATGTCGGCGTCGTACTTCAGGTTCTGCCCGAGCTTCTCGAGCTTCGGATCGGAGAGGACCGGCCCCAGCACTTCCTGGATATCCTCCAGCGGCAGACCCTCGCCGAAGCACTGCCCTTCCACGGGCAGGTAGTGTCCGCGCCCTTCCTCCGCGGAGAAGCTCAATCCCACCATCTCGGCCATGAGGGGATCCAGGCCCGTGGTTTCGGTGTCCACGGCGAAACGGCCGGCCTTCTTCAGTTCCTCGGCCAGGGATTCGAGGGCCCTGCGATCCTGCACCAGCTGGTATTCGCCCCCGCCGGAAGGCGCTTCGCCCTCGAACTCGCCCATGAGCGACTGGAAGCCCCGGTCCATGAGCCAGGCGCGCAGGGACTCCGGATCCCCTTCCCGCGGATGCCAGTCGCCGGTGGCGTCCTCGAGTTCGAGATCGTCCCTGAGCCGGACCAGATCCCGCGAGCGCAGGGCCGATTCCCGTCCCGCTTCGAGCTTCTCCTTCTGCTTGCCCTTGAGGCTGCCGACGGCGGCCAGCACGCCGTCGAGGTCGCCGTGTTCGGTGAGCAGCTTCACCGCGCCCTTGGGCCCCAGACCCGAGACGCCAGGGATGTTGTCCGAGCTGTCGCCCACCAGGCTGAGCAGATCCAGGATGCGCTCGGGGGGCACCCCGAACTCCTCCTCCACTTCCGCGGGGCCCATGCGGCTGCTGGGACGCTTGCCCGCCCCCGGCCTGAGGATGGTCACCTTCGGCCCCGCCAGCTGGCAGAGATCCTTGTCGCCGCTGTGAAGCAGCACCTCCCATCCCTCGCCGGCCGCCCGCCTGGCCGCGCTGGCCAGCAGATCGTCGGCCTCGAAACCCTCCAGCCGAAGCTGGGCGATGCCGGCCAGGTTCAGGAACTCGTGGATCTGTCCCATGCTGGACCGCAGGTCCTCGGGCATGTGGGGACGGTTGGCCTTGTACTCGGGATCCATCTCGTGGCGGAAGCTCTTCCCCTTGGGATCGAAACAGACCAGCACCGCATCGGGCTGTTCCTCCCGGCGCAGGGCGAGCATGGTCCGCAGGAAGCCGAACTCGGCGCTGGTGTTCTCGCCGCGGGCGTTGGTGAGGGGACTGCGGATCATGGCGTAGTAGCTGCGGTAGGCCAGTCCGTGGCCGTCCACCAGGAGCAGTTTCACGATCCCTTCCTTTCGCGGTAGAGGCCCCGTGCCTTCACGTAGGCGGCGACCCGGAGTGTGAGTTCTTCGCTCATTCCCATGCGTGAGATTTCCTCGCGGATGACCCGGCTCTGGGCGGGATGGAATGCGCCACGCAGGATCCTGCAGGGTCGGACCGTCTCGGTCTCGAAGCCCTCCCGGGCCAGCACCAGCACTTCGGATTCAGCGAAGATGGCGTCGGGATCCTTCCAGGATTCCAGGTTGGCCAGGGAGTCCTCGCCGACGATGAAGACGAAGTCCAGGTTTTCGTGACGATCCTTCAGGGCCCTCAGGGTGCGGATGCTGTAGCCGGGCAGGGGCAGGGATTCCTCGATGCGGCAGACCGAGAGGAAGTCCGCCTCATCGGCCAGAAGCTCGGTCATGGCCAGACGGTCGTCATAGGGGCTGAGAGTGCTGTGATCCTTGTGCGGAGGCGCCAGGGCGGGAAGCAGCCAGATCTCGTCCAGAGCGGCTTCTCGCTGGGCTCGCCGGGCCATCCAGAGGTGTCCCTCGTGGGGAGGATCGAAACTCCCGCCCAGTAGGCCCACGCGCCGACGGGCGCCGCTCATCAGGGGGCCCCGGGCGGCGGCATCCAGGTGGCGCGCATGGCGGCCAGGTCCTCGGCCTCGGCATCCCGGCCCTGCTCGCGGCGCAATCGCTCGAAGTCCTCGAGGGCCTCGCCCACCAGGGAGCTTTCGGGCTGCTCGCGGAGCAGCTTCTCGAAGTAGAGAGCGGCGGCGTCACGGCGCCCCAGCCTATGATAGAAGCGCGCGATGGACAGGGACTTGCGGGCGAGCTTGTCCTTCAGCTCGGCCAGGGAGAGACGCGCCCGATCCTGATACTGTCCGCCGGGGAAATCCAGGAGGTACTCTTCGAGCTTGCTGATGGCCTGGTACGTGGGCGTGGAGTCGCGGTCGAAACGCGGGGACTGCTCAACCCAGCAGAGCGCCTCGTAGTAGGCGGCCGCCTCCAGGGAGTCGCTGCGCGGATAGTTGCGCTGGAAGATCTCGAACTCCAGGGCGGCGGTGGGATAGTCCTCCGACTCGTAGAAGCAGCGGGCCATCATGTACTGGGCCAGCCAGACGTCGGCCGCCCCCATTTCGGTTTCCAGGTACTCGCGGTAGTGTTCCGCGGCTCCCATCCAGTCGCCCTTGTTGAAGGCGCGGTCACCTTTCACCTTGCCGGACAGGGCCTCGCCGCCACCCGTGCAGGCCCCCAGGGCCAGCATGACAGCGAGAAGGATGAGCATCAGCCAGTTGCGCGACTTCACTTCAACCTCGCCTTTTCGATTCTTTCCAGTCGCTCCAGGGCGGCCTCGAAACTGCGGCCCGTGCCCGAGCTGTTCACGTCGACGATTTTACGATAGACACCCGCCGCCTCTCGATAGCGTCCGAGGTCTTCCAGACAGAGGCCCTTCTCCAACCGGGCATCCTCGATCTTGCCCGGATTGATCTTGTAACGCAGGGCGCGATCGAGCTTCTCCAGGGCCTTCTCGAAATCCAGCAGCTCGCGATCGGCCCTCGCCAGTCGGATCAGCACGTCCTGATACAGGAAGATGGCTTCCTGGCGCCGGGGGTGCCGGGGCGCTTCCTTCAGGAATCGGGCCAGCTGCTCGCGGGCCTCTTCCCATCGCCCCAGGCGGGCGAGGCTTTCGGCGTGGGGGAAGAGCACCTCCAGCACCGCGCTGGAATCGGGATACTCCTCCTCGGCCCTGGCGAAGAGCCGAGCCGCGTTCTCGTAGTCTTCCTTGCCGAAGAAGTGACCCGCCACGAAGAAGCCGTGGGGCCCCAGCTCCTGCTCGGGATGGAAATCCAGACCCGCCTCCCAGCGGCGTGCGGCCCGGCTTCGACGCGCCGCCTCGTAGTCCACGGCCGCCATCTGGGCATAGAGCTCGCCGGCCCTGTGGCGATAGGAGGGATCCAGTCCGAAGAGGCTCCGGAAGTATCCCTCGGCCTCCGCGTCCCGATTCAGGGCGAGCAGGCTGCGGCCCACCAGCCAGAGTGCGCCGGTGTGCTCGGGCTCCTGCTGGAGCACGTAGAGGCCCTCCAGCCGGGCCTCGCCGGGATCGCCCTGTTCCAGGGCCGCCTCCCCGTTCTTCAGATGAGCCTCCAGCCCGCCCCCTCCGCAGGCCGCGGACAGGACGAGCAGGGCCGCCAAGAGGGGCCAGCCCCGGCGCTGGAGCGCCCGGGATCCGCCTGAGGCGCGCACGCCCTACCTCCCGCTACTCGGAACTTTGATTGCTGTAGAAGAGCCAAGCGAGGCTCGCCACGAGTCCGCCCACCACCCAGGGCTCCACCGACTTGGACCATTCCTTCTCGTTGAGCTCGGGATTGGTGAAGGTGTAGGACTTGCTGGCCACCAGATCGAGCAGGTGCTTGGGAAAATGATCCGCCAGGAGGACTTCCTGCTGGGTGCTGCTCAGCTCCTCGCCGCTCTCGCTATCCAGAACGCTCACCGCGAGCACGAAGGCGCCGGCCCGTTCCACTTCCTTCTTGAGACCCAGCGCCCGACGGTCCACGCCCGTGTAGCTGATGCGCAGATCGAGGATGCGGAACTCCAGCATCCGCTCGGCGCCGTCTTCCTCGCCCATGGGCCGATGACCGGCATTGCGCAGGGAGTTCTTCAGGGCCAGCAGGACCAGGGGATTGCCCGCGCTCTCCTTGCCGGCCTTCACGCCCACCGATTCGGTCAGCCAGGCCTCGAGGGCCTCCACGGACTTGTCGGCCACGTTTCGGGTCATCTGATTCGCCAGTCCCAGATTCGTGGGAAAGCCCTCGATCTCGAGAGCCTCGTTCTCCTCCGCCACGAGAGCCGTGGGAAGGAGGGCCCAGAGAAAGAGGACCAGGAGCGGGGCGGCGATTTCGGCACGAAGGCGTCGGAACAGAGTCATAGCTATCTCCGGTGCTGGATGGACTTTGTGTCGGTATAGAAAGGGCGGGCCCGCCTGTCAAGGGGAAGCGGGATCCACGGGCTCGCCTTTCAGGTCGTAGACATCCGAGTCGGTCACTTCCACGTCCACCCAGTCCCCCAGTTCCAGCCCGGAATCCCGGTCCAGATAGACGTAACCGTCCACCTCGTAAGCGTCTCGCCAGATGCGCAGGGCGGCTCGGGAATCTTCGAAGGGCGAGGATTCAAGGGGGCGCAGCCGGCGCTCCTCGGGCAGGCCCTCTCCCCCTTCCACCGTCTCCTCCACCACCCCCGTGAAGCGCTGGCCCACCAGGAGAGCCGATCGCTCCTCGCTCAGGGGCATCTGGGCCATCTGCACCCGGTCCACGCGTTCGGCGATCTCCTCGCTTTCGGGAGCCTCGTCCAGGCCGGCCGCCTCGGTGTTCTCCTCCCGGCTGTATCCGAAGACGCCCAGCTTGTCGAAGGGATGCTCCTCGATGAAATCCAGGAGCTGGGCCATGTCCTCCTCGGTCTCGCCGGGATGCCCTACGAGCACCGTGCTGCGCAGACTCAGATCGGGCCGGGCCACGCGCATGTCGCCGATGAGCTTCGAGAGGTAGTCCCGATCGTGTCCCCGGCGCATGATCCGGAGCATGGAGTCGCTGGCGTGCTGGATGGGCATGTCGAGGTAGGGAATCACCCGGGGCAGGTCGAACATGCGAAGCAGCATGTCGGCACTCACCAGCGCGGGGTGGAAATAGAAGAGCCGGATCCAGTGGAGCCCGTCCACCTTCGACAGTCGCTTAAGCAATTCGTAGAGAGCTTCGGTGCCGCCGCCGGCGTCGCGCCCGTAGTAGGCCGAATCCTGGCTGATGAGGTTGATCTCGCCCACGCCGCTCTCGGCCAGGGACCGCACCTCGTCGAGGATGTCCTCCGGGGTTCGGCTCTTGAACTTCCCCCGAATGGACGGAATGGCGCAGAAGGCGCACTTGTGGCTGCAGCCCTCCCCCAGCTTCACGTAGGCCAGATGCGGCGGGGTCAGAAGCGGGCGGTCCTGGAACCCGGCGAAGCTGATGCGCGGCGCGGGGGGATGCAGGGCGTGCAGCTGGGAGTCGTCCTCCCGGAAGAGGCGGCCCACGGCCTCGGCCATGCGCTCCTGCTGACCCACGCCGGCCAGGAGATCCACTTCGGGAATCTCCTGTCCCAATTCCTCGGCATAGCGTTGGGTGAGGCAGCCGAAGACCAGCAGCTTGCCGCCGGACTCCTTCTTGATCTCGACGAGTTCCAAGATGCGCTCGATGGACTGGCGCTTGGCGTCCTCGATGAAGCCGCAGGTGTTGAGCACCAGCAGACGCGCCTCGAAGGGATCGTCCACGAGGCGGAAGCCGTCCTTCAGCAGGAAGCCGAGGGTCGCCTCGCTGTCCACCAGGTTCTTGCTGCAACCCAGCGACTCCAGATACACCGTTCGGGCGGAAATCACGTTTCGATCTCTTCCTCGAGCACTTCGGGACCGACCAGGACCTCGCGGGCCTTGCTGCCCGTGTGGGGACCGACGATGCCCGATTCCTCGAGCATGTCCATGAGGCGGCTGGCGCGTGTGTAACCCACGCGGAGGCGCCGCTGCAGCATGGTGGTGCTGCCGAAGCCCTGGAGCACGACGATGCGCTTGGCGTCCTCGTAGAGATCGTCCTGGGCGTTGAAATCTTCGAGGGAGCCGGGCCGCGCCTCCAGTTCCAGGGGCGGCTCGGGCAGGGTGTACTGGCGCCAGTGATCGGTGACCGCCTGCACCTCCTCCGTGCTCGTGAAGGCCCCGTGCAGGCGCTGGGGATAGGGCGAGCGCCCGTGCATGAAGAGCATGTCGCCCCGCCCGATGAGGGTCTCGGCCCCGTTGGCGTCGAGGATGGTCTTGCTGTCGAAGCGGCTGAAGACCTTGAAGGCGATGCGGCTTGGGAAGTTGGCCTTGATGACCCCGTCGATGATGTTCACGCTGGGCCGCTGGGTGGCCAGGATCAGGTGGATGCCCACCGCCCGCGCCAGCTGGGCCAGGCGCACGATGGGCGTCTGCACGTCCTTGCCCAGGGTCATCATGAGATCGGCGAACTCCTCCACCACGCAGACCAGGAAGGGCATCTGGGTGGTGACGATCTCGCCCTCCGCGTCCTTGATCTCGCCGGCCTCGATCTTCGCGTTGTATTCGGCGATGGAGCGCACGCCCACGGGCTTGAGTTTCTTATAGCGGGTCTCCATCTCGCCCACGAGCCAGTTGAGAGCCTGCAGGGCCATCTTGTTGTCGGTGATCACCGGATGCAGAAGATGGGGAATCTCGTTGTACACCGACAGCTCCAGCATCTTGGGATCCACCAGGAAGAGACGCAGGCTCTCGGGGGTGTGCTGCAGGAGCAGACTCACCAGGATGCTGTTGATGCAGACGCTCTTGCCCGTGCCCGTGGCGCCGGCCACCAGCAGGTGCGGCGCTTCGGAGAGATCGGCCCAGGTGGGCCGCCCGTCCACGTCCACGCCCAGGGCCAGGGAAAGATTGCCCTTCACCCCGGCGAATCGCTCGGCGTCGATGACCTCCCTCAGGCGGATCACCCGGGGCGAGTTGTTCGGCAGCTCCACGCCCACGGCGGCCTTGCCGGGGATGGGCGCCACCAGCCGCAGTTCCTTGCTGCGCAGGGCCAGGGCCAGATCTTCGCGGCGACCCGTGATCTGACTCACCTTCACGCCGTCCTCCGGTTCGAACTCGAAGGTGGAGACCACCGGTCCCTGCTTCATGGCGCTCACCCGCCCGCCGATGTTGAAGGTGCCCAGCTTGTCCACCAGGACCTGGGCCTGCATCTCCATATGGCGGCGATCGTCTCCGCCGGCCGCGGGCTCGGGAGGACTGAGCAGACCCGAATCGGGCAGGATGTACTCCCCCGAGCGTCGGGGTTTCGGCTTGGCCTTGCGCTTCCCACTACCCGCGGCCCGCTTCCCGCTGTCGGCTTCGAGCTCGGGACCGGCGACCGGAGACTGGTGACTGGAGACCGGAGACTGTTGACTGGCGACCGGAGACTGGGAACCGTTTCCCGCCGCGGCGACGAAACTCCGCTCTTCCTCCTCGGGCTCCGCCCGGTAGCTGGGAGCCGGCTGCTGGTGGCGTCTGGCCTCCCGCCTCTCATCGCGCCGCATGCGTCCGTGCTCCCACCAGGCTCCCAGTTTGGCGAAGGAGTTCCTCAAGGACCGCCCGGTCCAGACGAGAGCCATCCAGATCCAACGGAAGGGAGCGGTCAGGACGCGCAGCAGAGGACGCGGATCGGGAAGGTTGAAACGCCGACGTCGCTTGGGGGGAGCCGGCAGTATGGCCAGGAGGGCCACCAGGCTCAGGAATACGACGAGCACCGTGGCGCCGATGCGTCCGAGGAGGGCCTCCTGGCCCTCCGCCAGAAGTCCGCCCAGCCATCCCCCCCAATCGGAGGAGGCCAGGGTGCTGCCCTCGCGGCGCAGGAGCCAACCCGACCAGAGAAGGAGCAGCAGGCTGCCGCCACCCCAGAGCATGGCTACCCGGCGGCCGCTCAGGGAGAAGAACTCGCGGGCGGCCAGCAGCAGCAGCAGGGACACGCTCATGGCCAATCCCACCCAGCGCCCCAAAAATGCCACGGTGAGTTTGGCCAGCACGGCTCCCACGAAACCGAAGGCGTTCTCGGCATTCTTCAGGGAGGGATCCCAGCCCCAACCCTGCCAGTCGCCCTGACTGAAGGTGGCGAGGCTTCCGGCCAGGATCACCGCCGCGGCCAGCGCCGCCATTCCGCGGATGAGCCGGTTTCGCGTCATGCTTCTCCCTCGCCGGCGACGCGCCAGTCCTCCTCGTCCAGGAAGCGCGTATTCACATCGCCGGACACGAATCGCGGATGCTGCATCATGCTCAGATGGAAGGGCAGGGTGCTCGGAACTCCTTCGATGATGGTCTCGTCCAGGGCGCGGCGCATGCGGGCCAGGGCCTCCTCCCGATCGCGGCCGTGGCAGATGAGTTTGGCGATCATGGAATCGTAGTAGGGCGGAATGTTGTAGCCGGCGTAGACATGGCTGTCCACGCGCACCCCCGGTCCCCCCGGCGTGTGGAAGGACTCCACGCGGCCCGGCGCCGGAGCGAAGTCGCGATCGGGATCCTCCGCGTTCAGGCGGCACTCGATGGCATGGCCGTTGAGCTGGATGTCCTTCTGCCGGACCATCAGGGGTTCGCCCGCCGCCACGCGGATCTGCTCCTTGATGAGGTCCAGGCCCGTGACCATCTCGCTCACGGGATGCTCCACCTGGATGCGCGTGTTCATCTCCATGAAATAGAATTTCTTGTCGGCGGTGAGCAGGAATTCCACCGTGCCCGCCGAATAGTAGTCGGCCGCCTTCACGGCCTTCACCGCGGCCTCGCCGAGCTCTTCCCGGAGCTTCTCGTCCACGGCCGGCGAGGGAGACTCCTCGATGAGCTTCTGGTGACGGCGCTGCACCGAGCAGTCGCGCTCGCCCAGGTGCACCACGTTGCCCTGGTGATCGGCGAGGATCTGCACCTCCACGTGCCGCGGTCCCACCAGGAACTTCTCGATGTAGAGGTCGCCGTTGCCGAATGCCGCCAGGGCCTCGCCCTGGGCCATGTCGAAGCTGCGGCGGAACTCGTCCTCGTCCCAGGCCACGCGCATGCCCTTGCCGCCGCCGCCGGCGCTGGCCTTGATGATCACGGGGAAGCCGATCTCCCGGGCGATCTGCATGCCCAGCACCTCGTCGCCCACCACGCCCTCGCTGCCGGGAACCACGGGCACGCCACCGGCCAGCATGGTCTCGCGGGCCAGGGCCTTGTCGCCCATGCGCAGGATGGCCTGGGGCGCCGGTCCCACGAAGGTGAGGCCGTGGGATCCGCAGATCTCGGCGAAGTGTGCGTTCTCGGCGAGGAAGCCATAGCCGGGATGGATGGCGTCGGCTCCGGTGACCTCGGCGGCGCTGAGAATGTTGGATATGTTCAGGTAGCTGCGGGCCGAAGGAGGCGGGCCGATGCACACCGACTCCTGGGCGAACTTCACGTGGAGACTGTCCTCATCGGCCTCCGAGTGAAGGGCGACGGTCTCGATGCCCAGTTCCTCGCAGGCACGGAAGACTCGTAGGGCTATCTCGCCGCGATTGGCCACCACCATCTTGCGAAACATGTCAGTCCTCTTGGATGCGCATGAGTACCTGGCCGAATTCCACGGGGGCTCCGTCCTCCAGCAGGATCTCCTTGATGGTGCCGCTGACGCCGCACTCGATCTCGTTCATGAGTTTCATGGCCTCGATGATGCAGAGCACCGTGCCCGACTGCACCTTGCCTCCCTCGTCCACGAAGGGGTCGGAGCCGGGATTGGGAGAGCGATAGAAAGTGCCCACCATGGGCGCTGTGACCTCGTAGAGCCCGGAAGCGGCCTCGGGGGCCGGGGCGGCCGCCGCGGCGGCCTGAGCTGCGGGAGCTGCGGCGGCGGGAGCCGCGGCCGCGGCGGAGCTCTTGCGGGACACTCGAATGCGGTTCAGGCCGAATGGGCCGCTGAAGGCTTCGATCTCGCCGACATCCTCGTGCTCCCGCAACAGGGCGATCAATTTGCGGATATGGGCCTCGCGCATGGGACTCCTTTCAGTCGAGGGCTTCCGTCAGGCTAAGAGAGGCGCCAGGGAACTGGCAAGCGGAATCACGACTCCGCCAACTCCATGAGCGCCAAGCGATAGCCACTCTCCCCGAAACCGCTGATAAGGCCGCGACAGGCTGCGGCGGTAATGGAATGGCGCCGCCAGCTTTCGCGACCGTGGATATTGCTCAGATGCACTTCCACCACCGGCACGCTGACCGCCGCGATGGTGTCGCGCAGCGCCACGCTGGAATGGGTGAATCCCCCCGGATTGAGGACCACGCCGTCCATCCGCCCCTCGGCCCCGTGCAGGGCGTCGATGAGCGCTCCTTCGCTGTTGGAATGGAGGAACTCGAGCTCCATGTCCCGGTCGCTGGCCCAGGCCTTCAAGCCTTCGTGAAGCTCATCCAGGCTCTTGCTTCCATACACTCCCGGCTCCCGCTTCCCCAGGAGGTTCAGATTCGGTCCCTGAAGGATCAGGAATCGCTGGGACATCAGTTCTCCTTCTCGTCGGACTGGCGTAGGGAATCGTCACCGAGATCCCAGAAGTCCGGATCGGACAGGCTGGGCGCGGGCATGAGCTCGCCCTCCAGCAGGTCCGGCCGGGAAGACGTCTCGGCCTCGGGGCGAGTGAGCACCTCCTCGAGATCCTCGGCCATGGGCAGGGGCCGCTCCTCGGCGGCCTTCGGCCCGTCGCTGCGGAGCTCGGCGAGCATGTCCTCGTGTTCGGGATCCCCGGGATCG
This sequence comes from uncultured bacterium, assembly GCA_964344565.1. Lineage (GTDB taxonomy): Bacteria > Krumholzibacteriota > Krumholzibacteriia > JACNKJ01 > JACNKJ01 > JACNKJ01. Next base: position 114,819 of record CAYFNT010000004.1, on the reverse strand, counting down.
GCCTCGGCCCAGCGCCGAAGCAGCGCTTCGGCCTCCTCCCCGCGATCGGCGGCCGCGGCCATGGAACTCAGTGCGCGCAGGGCCGCCAGATTTCCGGGGTCGGCTTCCAGGGCCCGTCGATAGTGCTGCTCGGCGGCGTCCGGATCCCCGGCACGGCCGGCCAGGCGGGCCAGGAAGACCTGGGCCGCGGGTCCGGGCTGCTCGAGGGCCAGACGACCTGCTTCTTCGGCGTCGCCCTCCCGGAGCTTGGCCTCGGCCCGCCGCAGGGGCGAGGGCTTCTTTCCGGCGTCGCGGGGCTCAGAGTTCACTGAAATCGCTTCCACTAAGACGTTGAAGAATGGTTCTTTGGGCTTTCGGCCGAGAATAGGCCCTAGCCCCGGACAGGGTCAAGGACGCAGTTCCTCGAGGCAAGCCAGCAGCCGGGATTCCTCGACTTCCACGCCCCAACGAGCCCGTCCCCAGGCATCCAGCAGCACCCAGCGCACCCGGCCCCGGCGGGCCTTCTTGTCCCGCCCCATGATCTCGAGGATGCGCGAGGGTTCCAGGCCGGGGGGAAGGCGCACCGGCAGCCCGGCCCCTTGGAGCAGGGTTTCCATGCGCGCGGACATGCCCTCGGGCGTAATGCCCATGGCCTCGCCCAGGCTCAGGGCCGCCACCATGCCCATGGCCACGCACTCTCCGTGGAGCCAGGCGGGCTCCAGGCCCGCGCTCTCCACGGCGTGGCCCAGGGTGTGCCCGAAGTTGAGGATCTCGCGCAGGCCGGACTCCCTCTCGTCCTGCTCCACCACCTCGGCCTTGAGCTGGCAGGAGCGGTGGACCGCGGCTTCCAGATCCTCGCCGTTCTCGCCGAGCAGGGCGTCCAGCTTCGACTCCAGCTCAACGAGCAGGGCCGCGTCGGCGATGGCCGCCATCTTGATGAGCTCGGCCAGACCCGCGCGCTTCTCGCGGAGGTCGAGGGTGTCCAGGAAGGCCAGGTCCGCGAGGACGGCCTGGGGCTGATGGAAGTAGCCCACGGCGTTCTTGGCCCCGCGCAGATTCACCGCCACCTTCCCTCCCACGCTGGAGTCCACCTGGGCCAGCAGCGTGGTGGGAATCTGCACGAAGGGAAGGCCGCGGAAATAGCTGGCCGCGATGGTGCCGCAGAGGTCGCCGGTGACGCCGCCGCCGATGGCCAGCAGAAGGCCGTCGCGCCCCAGTCCCAGATCGAGGAGGGCCACGCAGAAGCGTTCGACCTCGGCCAGGGTCTTGCTGCCCTCACCCCGGGGAACGTAGAGACGGGGGATGTCGCCCAGATAGGCGTCCAGGGCAGCGGATTGGACCTCGGCGAGGTACTCGTCCACCAGAGCCACGATCCTGCGCTCCTGGCCCAGTTCGGCTTCGAGCATCGGAGCCAGATCGCGGCCGATGTGAATGGAGTAGCCGCGCTCCCCCAGATCCAGGCGCAGAGATCGCATGCTCACCTCAGAATTGGAAGGTGGTGGCCAGGGCTTCCAGCTCGCGCATGTAGGGATGCTTGTCCAGGCCCGGCGCGTAGAGCACCAGATCCAGGGCCAGCATGCGCTTGCGGGACTCGTCGTAGAAATAGTAGCTCACGAAGGGACCGCCCGTGAGGTCGTCCTCATTCTGCCAGATGCCGGTCTGTCGGATGACCTCCCGCTCCCCCATGGCCTCGGCCACGAAACCGCCCTCGCCGGCCAGCATGGTGTCGCCGTAGAGCGTGTCGGTGATCCCGGCCCGGAAGGCCAGAAGGAAGGTGGAATCGGCCAGGGTCGGCGCGCGGTCCATCTCGTCCATCCAGTAGACGGCGATACCGCGGCTGGGATCCTTGCGATGCAGCTCGACGGCCTGCAGATCGGGACGCTCCTGCAGCAGGCGGTACTCCTTGGGATAGCGCACCGAGAAGTTGTACTTCCGCCAGAGATACTTGCTGCCGCCCTTGTTCTCCCGCCCGCTGAGCAGATACTGGCGATAGCGGCGCAGGGTGCTGTCCCGGAAGCGGCGGCGCAGGGTCGGCGCCATGCGCGCGAGGACGTAGTCCTCCTCGTCGGGGCTGTCCATGAGCACGAAGTAGACGTCCTGGCCGCGGGCCCAGAGGTCCTCCCGATAGAGCACCAGGTGGCCTTCGGCCCGGGCGCGTTCGAAGATCTCCCGGCCGAGCATCTTCCGCACCGAGGCCCGCAGGCTGCCCTCGCGGTCGGTGCGAACCATCACCAGGATGTTCTTGCGGTCCCGGTTGCCGGCCAGGGTCTTGCCCTCGCGCAGGAAGACGTTGAACTCGTTCTCGTCCTCGAAGGTGTAGCGCACCGTGTGGCTGAGCTGCTGGGTGAAGCCGCGTAGGGCCGGATCGAATCGCCCGCTCTCGGTGAAGAGGTAGATGTCCGAATAGGGCCCCACCGCCGGGATGAGCCGCTTCTCGCTGCATCCGGCGAGCAGCAGCGCGACGAGGATGGCGCCCACGAGAATACGGGCAAAAAGAATCCGCTCCGACCGTTTCATGCAGGCAGCATAGAAGAGGGGCCGGAGCGGGTCAAACGATCAAATCAGTCGAGATCCTGTCCCGGAACGCTGTCGGCGGGGCTGGCCGATTGGGGACGGGTGCGGTCCATTTCGGGACCCTGGGGCAGGCCGCCGCCATGGTCCAGCACGGGGCGAACGCTGCCCGGCGCGGGCTCCACCCAACCGGGACGTCCCTGGCGAGCATTCTCGTCGAGGCCGGTGGTGGCTTCGGCTCCCTGGAACTCCGGACCGCCCGTGGAGAACTGGCTCTGATACCAGAAGGTGCCGCCGGCCACCACGATGAGCAGGGCCGCCGCGGCGGAGAGGCCGAAGCGCCAGAGATCGCGGCGGTCGCCGCGCTCGTCGAAACTCACGGTCTCGCGCTGGGCCATGGCCACCTGAAGTTTGCGACGCAGATTCCACTCGAAGTTGTCCGAGGGAGATTCCATGGCCTCTTCCCTCAGCATGGCCAGACCGGCCTTCAGATCGTCGAGGTAGGCCGAGCAGTCGGAGCAGCCTTCCAGGTGCTCGTTGAGTTTCGACTGCCCGGAGGGATCCAGACTCTCATCGAGAAAGAGTGAAATCTGCTCCTTGGCACGATTGCAGTTCATGCAGGGGTCCTCCTAAACCAAGGTGTCGGCATCGGTGCCGAAGCTTGCGACCCAGTTCTCGCGGAAGTGCGAGCGGGCGCGGTTGATGCGGCTGCGCACGGTCCCGATCTTGAGTCCCGTGGCCGCCGATATCTCCTCGTAGCTGAGATCCCCGTACTCCCGCAGCAGGAATGGCTCGCGGTAGTGCTCGGGAATCTTGGTGACGATCTGTGCCACCCTCTCCTTCATTTCTATGTTGCGCACGTCACGGTCTGGTAGATGTCCCTGGTCGGGAAGTTCCATCTCGACCTTCTCGCCGTCGGGCCGCCCCACCATGGGAATGCGACCGATGGGACTGCGCTTCTTCCTGCGCATGTGATTGCGCACCAGATTCAGCCCGATGGTGTAGAGCCAGGTGGAGAATCGCGCGATGGTGCGGTACTTGTCCGCGTGGATATAGGCGCGAACGAAGGTGTCCTGGGCGATCTCCTCGGCCAGATCGGGATCGCGCACCATCTTGAGAATGAAGTTGTAGAGGCGATCCTTGTAGCGCATCACGAGCTGATCGTAGGCCTGGCGCCGGCCCTCCTGGACCTGAAGAATCAGATCCTCGTCGCTCAGATTGTCGTGGGGATGGATGGCCATCCTCTTCTCCTGCATGGGTCCTCCAGGGGCTGTGCTCGGCGGTCTACCCGGCCGATCCCGGGAAGTTCCCGATAAACCGGACCTATCTCGCTGCCGGGGAAGCGTTTTCAACCATCGGAAACCATGGGAAAGGCCGGGATCCTATTGGAAGAAGAGATCCTGGGGCTCCCATCGCTCGGTTTCGGGCCGACGGGTGACGAGGCGGATCTTGCCTCCCTCTTCGAGGCGGATATCCAGGCGAATCCGGCGCCCCCCCAGCTGGGTCTCCCATCGACAATCTAAGGATCCCTGGGCCGTCATCCAAATCAGGGATCTGGCCCTGGAGCCGCTGCGCTTCAGGCGGGCCGGGGCCCCGCCGAGCAGGCCCTCCTCCACGGAACCGCGATCATCCCATGAGTCGCTGACCTGCATGAACTCCTCGATGCCCTGGCCGGTGAGGAAGGCCTCCAGGAATGACGCTCCCAGCTCCTTCAGGGGAGCGAGACTGGCGCCATCGGGATCCAGGGGAGATTCCATGCCCTGGGGCTCGCTCCAGCCGAGCAGAGCTTCCCCATCGAAGAGCAGGACCTGGGCTTCGGGGAGCAGAGCTGCGGGTGGCCAGGTCCAGCGCAGGGAACCCAAGCGGGGATTCATGAGACGGAGCTCCATCTCTCCGGAGCGCTGAGCCCAGGACTCCATATAGGTCCAACGGGTCTGAACGCGCAGGGAGGCCTCTTGGGCGGAGGCCGCTCTCTCATGGAATGTGAGGAAAAGGATGAGGCTGCTCAGAAGGACGACCAGGAAGGGCCTAGCGATCTTTGTCCTCCGCGTCATTCTCGTCGCCACCGGTGATTTCCTTCTTCCCCTTCAGGCCCTGCTGGAATTCGCGTACGCCCGAGCCGAGGCCCCGAGCCAATTCGGGTATCTTGCGGCCCCCGAACAGGAGCAGCAAAGCCAGAACGAGAAGGATGAGTTCCCAGTGACCGATCATCGCGAACATAAGACTCCCCCGTGGTTCTGCATGACGATAGCGCATAAGACCGGGAAGTCAAGAACTTGGAGCAGGATGAGGTTAGTAGAGCGTCTTCAGGACGCTGAAGCTGGTGCTCTCCGCGGCGCTCTCGTCCACGCAGGATCCCAGGGCGCCGATGAGACCGCAGCCCCCGCTGTTGGCGGGCAGACACTGGGAATGGCTCTCCAGGCGCAGATCCCCGCCTTCCAGGTCGCAGAAGGAGGCGTCACCGGGCACGTGGCCCCCGCCATCGATGCCGCAGAAATCGCCGTTGTTGCAGGTCAGGTAGGGCGTGGCGCCCTCGCCGCAGAGGATCCGTTCGAGGATGGAGTTCTCGAACACCGGCGAGCCGTGGCGTATGTAGATGGACGCGTTTCCGCAGCAGAGACTGGTGCCCGCGAAGGTGCAGTTCCGGAAGACCTGTCCCTCGCCCAGGGGTCCTTCGCCTTCCATGTAGATGGCCGCCCCGTCGGCCCCCCAGCTGTAGTTGAGGTAGAAGACGCAGAAGCTGGCCTCGAGGTCCACGTTGCGCGCGAAGACCGCGCCGCCCTCGAGCATGGAGCCGCAGCCCCAGATCTCGACCTGATCCATGCGGATTCGGGCGTTCTCCAGGAGGAGCCCACCGCCGCGCATGGCGAAGCCGTGTCGGATGCGGAGGTTCTCCAGGCTGAGCAGGCGCGTGTCGTCGCGGAGCTCCCCGATGGGATGCTCCAGAAGGCCCTCGATGATCACGTCCTCGGGCTTGCTGCCCGTGCCCACGATGCTGATGCCGCCCTTGAGCTGGAGGGATTCCAGATAGGTGCCCGGCGAAAGCTCGAGCAGGTCACCCTCCTGTGCCGCGTCGATGGCGGCCTGCACCGTGGCGTGGTCCGCCGGCACGCGCAGGGTGTCGGCCGTCGCGGCGACGGAAGTCAACAGGAGCATGGATGCGAGAATCCAGCGCGTCATGAAGGTCCTCGGGGATGGATTACTTGAGCAGCATGAGCTTTCGGGTCTGGACCTGCCCGCCTGCCTTCAGGCGCAGGAGATATAGGCCCGAAGGCATGGGTCGGCCAAGCTCGTTCCGACCGTCCCACTCCATCTGATGATCGCCGGGGCCCAGAGGATTCGCCCAGATTTCGCGGACGCGGCGGCCCCGAGGATCGAGAATCTCCAAGATTACCCGGCTTTCGCGATCCAGCTGGAAACGCAGGAAGGTCTTGGGATTGAAGGGATTGGGCCAGTTTGGCAGCAGGTTCGCCGGGGCCTTGAGGGCCGAATCGGCTACATCCGTGCCATCATGCAGGGTCAGACGCAGGCACCATTCGTTGAGCTGACCCGTGTCGGCGCTGGCGAAGTCGGCCACGTGCATCACCCAGGGACCGTCGGCGAACTGGTCGGCGAAGAGACCCAGGTTCTGCACCGGACCGATCTCCAGGGGATACCATCCGTAGATCTCGTTCAGGTTGCTGCCGCTGCGGTAGTGCAGAATGCAGGTGGTGCCGTCGGGAGATTTCAGGTAGGCGACCAGATCGCCGATCCAGGTGTGCTGGATGTCGAGGAAGACCTCCACCTGCTCCACGAATCCTCCCCCGCCGACCATGATGGTGTCGGAAATGCCGAAGGGATCGTCGTCGGGAATCGAGATCTCGGGGCTGCTGCAGTCGCTGAACTGGATCACGGGATTGAGGGAGAAGTAGAGGTCGTCCACATGCTCTCCCTCGTCGAGTTCGTAGTTGGAGAAGGCGCTGCGAAATCCCTCCCGGGAGACGGTGATGCTGTAGCGCGTGCCCCCGAAAAGTCCATCGATGAGGAAATGGCCCGAGGAGTCGGTTTCGGTCCATTGGCCTCCCGGCTGCACCTGGACCTTGGCGCCGCGGTGATCTTCCTCGCCCACCAGATGCACCTGTCCGGAGAAGGACGCGTCGCCCAGATCCTCCGTGCCCAACCAGGTGACGGCGTTCTCGAGCAGTTGCACCCTCGCCGCGGGATCCATGGCCGAATAGCGGAAGGGCAGATAGACGATCTGCCCGCCGGTGGGCGCGGGATCGGCGTCGTAGCTCAGATAGCCCGCCGTAGGCGGACCGGGCACCCAGTAGTAGGGCACGAGGGCGTCGTTCGCGGGGCTCACGGCGTCGGCGTCGGTATAGGTCTCCACGGAGAATGTGAGCAGGGCGGGCAGCAGGTTGGGCGTCGTGGCCAGGGGATGATCCGACTCCGCCAGGGTCAGGGCCGACTCCGGATCGTCCAGCCAACTGCCGCTGTGCATCACCGCGGAGGCGAAGAGAGGATCGCCGGGGATCCAGTGGTAGGCGATGTCGCCTCCCTCCAGGAGCAGCTTGCCGCCGTCGGTGACGAAGTGCCGGAGCGAAGCACGCCAGGCGGGATTCCCCAGGGGGAGCGGATGGTTCCCCGAGGTCCACAGGACCATGTCCGCGAAGGTCCAGGTCCAGGGTTCGGCCATGTCGGCGGGCAGGATGGTCACCGAATGCCCCAGGGCGACGAGGTCGGTCTCCAGTTCCATGACCGAGCGGCGGGGCTGGATGTTCCCACCCCGGTGCCCGGGAGACTTGGCCCCCCGAAAGCCTTCGTCGAAACCATCGTCGATGAGAAGGATGTCGTAAGCGCTCCCTGGCAAGGCCGCGGTCATCAATACCAGAATGGTGCACAGGATTCGAAGCATGAACTCTCCGGCATCAATTGGGATGAGATCCATTTTATCACAAATCCCGCCCCTCTCACAATGAGGGACGGGACTCGCAAACCGCGTATTATCAGGCTATTCAGACCCTGAGGCGTAGAAACCCATGGCGTCCCGGGCTTCCTTCAGCACCTCCTGGGCGATTCCCCGGCAGCGCTCGGCGCCTGCGACGAGGATCTCGCGCACCCGTTCGGGCCTGGCCTTGAATTCTTCGTAACGCTCACGCACCGGCCCCATGGCCTCGTCGATATTCTCGGCCAGCACCTTCTTGCAGTCGAAGCAGCCTATGGCGGCGCTCCGGCAGCCGGCCGCGACCTCCTCGAGCTTCTCGGAGGGCGTGTAGGTCTGATGAATCGTGTAGACGTTGCAGATGTCCGGATCGCCCGGATCGTCCCGCCGCACGCGGTTGGTGTCGGTGACGGCCGGCTTGAGGGCGTTCCAGATCTCATCGGCGTCGGCCAGCATGCGCAGGGTATTGCCCAGGCTCTTGCTCATCTTCGCCTGCCCGTCCAGACCCAGGATGCGCTTGGCTCCCGACAGGATGGGCTCGGGCTCGGGGAAGACGTCGCCGTAGCGGCCGTTGAACTTCCGGGCGATCTCCCGGGCCAGCTCCAGGTGCTGGATCTGATCCTCGCCCACCGGCACCAGTTCGCCCTTGTAGAGCAGGATGTCGGCGGTCTGCAGCACCGGATAGTCCAGGAGTCCCGCATTGATGTTCTTGCGGTTCTTCTGGCTCTTGTCCTTGAACTGGGTCATGCGCTCCAGGTCGCCGAGGGGCGTGACCGTGTTGAAGAGCCAGGCCAGTTCGGTGTGCTCGGGCACCATGGACTGGATGAACAGGGTGGCCTTTCCGGGATCGACGCCCGCGGCCAGGACCGAGGTGGCCATGTCCAGGCTCTTGGCGGCCAGCTGATCGATCTCGTAGGGCTGGGTCACCGCGTGGTAGTCCACCACGCAGTAGAAGCACTCGTACTCCTCCTGGAGCCTGACCCAGTTCTTGAGGGCCCCCGCGTAGTTGCCCAGATGGGCCTCGCCGGAGGGCTGGATACCGCTAAACACGCGCTTCATGGGGTCCTCGCTGAGGTCGAAATTTAAGTCATTGCTCCCTCGGAGCTTAGAAAATACCCAGCTCCGGGAGCCTCCAAGCGTCTTGCGACGCCTCTTCGGCTTTGTTAGAATGCTTGGGACGACACCTGGATTAAGCCCCTAAGTGACGTCATTTCAAGAGAATACGCCTTGCCTATCCGGGTATGGCGTGTGGATTGCTCTCGGAGAGCGGGCCGGCCCTACCCGGCCCGTTTTCCTTTTGGGCAGCCACGGCCGCAGCCCTAGCCATCGCAATCGCTTTCACTTCCAAGCGCGGCTTCGGGTGATCCCTTAAGCCAGTGCCTTCCTGAATTCCTCGGTCAGCATGGGCACGACTTCGAAGAGATCCCCCTCGATGCCGTAATCGGCCACCTTGAAGATGGGCGCTTCGGGATCCTTGTTCACGGCCACGATGTAGCGGCTGGAACTCATCCCCGCCAGATGCTGGATGGCTCCCGAGATGCCGCAGGCGATGTAGAGGACGGGGCTCACGGTCTTGCCCGTCTGTCCCACCTGATCGGCGTGCTCGCGCCATCCGGCGTCCACGGCGGCTCGGCTGGCCCCCACCGCGGCGCCCAGCACCTCGGCGAGATCCTCGAGAATCTTGAACTCGTCCGGGCCCTTCATGCCGCGTCCGCCGGACACGATGACCTTGGCCTCCTGCAGAGGCACCTTGTCCAGGGCCGCCGCCACGGCCTCCTTCACCGCGGTGCGCAGATCCCCGGGAAGGTCTCCGCCCAGGGCCTCCACGGCTCCCGCGGCGCCGGCATCCTCGTCCATGGCAGGGAAAAGATTGGGACGCAGGGTGGCGATGGCTGGCGAACCCTCCAGGGTCACCGTCTCCAGGGCCTTGCCCGCGAAGATGGGACGGGTGAAGTGCAGCGTGCCGTCCTTGTCTTCGATGGCCGTCACGTCCACGGCCAGCCCCGAATCCAGGGCCATGGCCAGGCGGGCGGACAGCTCGCGCCCGTGTGTGCTCACGGGCATGAAGAGGTAGTCGGCGCCTCCGCTCCCCAGAGCCTGGTTCAGCAGATGTACCTGCGCCTCGAGGTTGAACTGCTCGTGAGCCTCGCCGTCGGCCGTAAGAACCTTGCTCGCGCCGCAGCGCCCGGCCAGGGCGGCCGCTTCGTCGAGCCCCTTGCCGATGAGCACCGCCGTGACCTCTCCGCCGCCCGACTGCCGCTTGGCCTCGCCGAGCACTTCCAGGGAAGGCTTGCTCAGGCCCGAGGGCCCCATTTCCAGATAAACCCAGATATTCGCCATCGCTCGCCTCCCTAGACCGCGTGGGCTTCGTCGCGCAGAAGCCTGACCAGTTCGGATACCTTTTCGTTCGTCTCGCCTTCGAGCATGCGCCCTTCGGCGCGCGGCGGCGGCGAGCTGAGCCCCTGAACCTTGACCTTCGCGGCCGGTTCGATGCCCAGGTCGGCCAGGGTAAGCACTTCCTTGGGCTTGCGCGCGGCCTGCATGATGCCCGGCAGGCTGGGATAGCGCGGCTCGTTGAGGCCCTTGGTGCAGGTGAAGAGGGCGGGAAGCCCGATCTCCAGGGTCTCCTTCACGCCCTCGGCCTCGCGGGAGACCGTGGCCGTCATGCCGTCCAGGGCGAAGGAGGTGATGAAGGTCACGGCGGGCATGCCCAGCTTCTGGGCCACGGCGGGCCCCACCTGATGGGTGTCGCTGTCCACCGACTGCTTGCCGCAGAAGACGAGATCGAACTCCTCTCGGGCGATCATGGCGGCCAGGATCTCGGCCCGCACCGAGGCGTCGGCGCCACCGAGTTCGGCATCACGCACCACCACCGCGCGGTCGCCGCCCATGGCCAGGGCCGTCTTGAGGGCCTCGTCGGCGGAGTCGGGACCGAGATTGAAGATGACCACCTCGCCCCCGCCGGCTTCCTTCAGCTTGATGGCCTCCTCCACGGCGTATTCGTCGTAGGGATTCAGCACGAGCTGCACGCCGGCGTAGTCCATGCCCGATCCGTCCGGGAGGACCTGGATCTTGGCGGCCGTATCCGCCACCTGCTTCACCATCACGGCAATCTTCATGGCCTTCCTTTCTACATGTCCAAGAGCTGCCGCGCCATGACCAGGCGCTGCACCTCGCTGGTTCCTTCGTAGATCTCCGTGACGCGGGCGTCTCGGAAGATCCGTTCCACCTTGTATTCCTTGCTGTATCCGTATCCGCCGTGGATCTGCACGGCCTCCTCGGCGCACTTCACCGCGGCCTGGCTGGCGAAGAGCTTGGCCGTGGCCGCGGGCAGGATCACCGGCTCGCCGCCGTCGGCGGCCACCGCGGCCCGATAGGTGAGCAGACGGCTGGCCTCCACCAGGGAGTGCATGTTGGTGAGTTTGTCCTGGATGGACTGGAATCGCCCGATGGGCTTTCCGAACTGCTCCCTTTCGCGGCTGTACTTCAGCGATTCCTCCAGGGCTGCCTCGGCCATGCCCAGGGCCTGGGCGGCGATGCCGATGCGACCGTAGTTGAGCATCTCCAGGGCCATGGGATATCCGCGTCCCGCATCGCCGAGCAGGGCGTCCTCGGCGATGTAGACATCCTCCAGATTCACCATCACCGTGGACGAGGAATTCAGCCCCATCTTCGCCTCTTCCGGGCCGGGCGCGACGCCCTCCGCCTTCATGTCGAGGATGAATGCGCTGATGCCCTTGCTGCCCGCCGTGGGATCGGTCTTGGCGTAGAGGATGCCGAAGGAGGCGTATCCTGCGTTGGTGATGAAGGCCTTGCTGCCGTTGAGGCGCCATCCGCCTTCGACCTTCTCGGCACGGCAGGCCAGGGAGGCGGCGTCGCTGCCGGCACCCGGCTCGGTGAGCAGGTAGGCGCCGAGGGCCTCGCCGGAAGCGGCCGCGGGCAGCCACTTCCGCTTCTGCTCATCGGTGCCGAACTTGTGGATGGTGCCGCAGCCCAGGGTGTTGTGCACCGAGAGCACCACCGCCGTGGAGGCGCAGCTCTTGGCGATCTCCTCGAGGACGAGGATGTAGGACAGGAAGTCCATGCCCGAACCGCCGTACTCCGCCGGAACGGTCACGCCCATGAGCCCGAGAGTGGCGGCCTTCTTCAGGATCTCCGTGGGGAAGCGATGTTCCGCGTCGGAGTCCGAAGCCACCGGATCGATTTCCTTGCGCGCGAAGTCGCGCACCATCTCGCGCAGGATGCTCTGCTCTTCACTGAGTTGGAAGTCCATGCCAACCTCGATAAGCCGGGAATCGGAAACACAGTGTAGGAAAAGGAGTTGTCTTTCACAAGCGCAAAGCGTTCAGGACAAAGCCTTTCGGAGCCTATCGAGGAAGTCCTGGGTCATGCGGAAGGTGGCTCCCCAGATGATCTCGCCGTCAAAGGGGAAGGCCGGAACCGAAAGACGGAGCCGCCCTTCCTCCACGATGACCTGCCGCTGGGAATCCGGATCCAGGAGCCAGGCCAGGGGCACCGTGAAGACCCGCTCGACCTCCTCCTCGCTGTTGGGTCCGTAGCTCCCCTCGGGCCAGAGGCTGAGGAAGGGCAGGATGCGGAATTCGCGCAGGGTTTCGGTGGGCCGTAGGCTTGCCAGGTATCGCACGGCCTCGGGCGATACCCCCACCTCCTCCTCGGCCTCCCTCAGTGCCGTGTGGTAGGGACCCGTATCACCCTCTTCCCGGATTCCCCCGGGAAAGGCCACCTGTCCACGATGATGGGGAAGGCTGGATGAGCGGCGCGTATAGAGCAGGGACGGCCCCTCGGCCGTGTCGAGCAGGGGCAACAGAACGGCCGCGGGCCTGAGGCCGCCCTTCAGGTCGTAATCCTCGGGCGGCTCGAATCCGTCGGCGAGCAGATCGGCCAGTTTCGCCAGGTCGGGCAGCTCAGGAGCCACGATCGCCGTCCTCGGCGAGGGGACCGAAGAATTCGCTGCGACGGTCCTCGATCAGGTGGTTGTGATCCGTGAGCCACTTGTCCCGGGCGAGACGAGGATCGAAATCCACCACGGCCGCGGCCACCTCGCCCGCCGGCAGTTCGAGAAGCACCTCGCCCCGGTGACCCATGAGCTGCGAGGAACCGGTGAAATCCAGGCGAGGGCCGTCGTCGTAGGCCTCGGCCCCCACCCGGTTCACCGTGGCGATGAAGACGGAGTTCTCCACGGATCGGGCGAACATGGAACGCTGGCAGTAGGGGGTCACCAGGTTGGAGGGGTGCAGGATCAGATCCGCGCCTTCCAGGGCCATGAGCCGGACCACCTCGGGGAAGACCCAGTCGAAGCAGATCTTCATGCCCAATCGTGCGCCGCGGAACTCCACCACCGGAGGCGGGCGGTCGCCGGCATCGAAGACCTGCTTCTCCCGCGCAAAGAGATGCAGCTTGCGGTAGTAGACCGGCGCTTCTCCAGGACGCAGCAGCATGGCGGCGTTGAAGAGGTGGGCGCCGTCCCGCAGGGGAAAGCCGGCCACCACGGCGGCGTCCTTGCGCTCGGAAAGCTCCCGGAAGAAATCGAGGCCATCGCCCCCATCGACCTTCTCGGCCAGGTCCAGGAAGCGGTCCCGCTCGGCGATGGCGTATCCCGTGGTGCAGAGTTCCGGGAAGCAGAAGAGGTCGGCCTCCAGGCTGTCGACGGCCTCGGCCATGTCCCGCAGGTTCTGCGCCTTGTCTCCCAGCGCGGGATGTGTCTGCACCAGCGCCAGTCTCATCATGCCTCCTTCACCCAGCGCCAGGCCTCCGCCAGGGAGGCCTTCTTGCCGGTCATGAGAATGCCCACCCGGAAGATGCGCCCGGCCATCACCGAGATGAGCCAGGTGCTGACCACCAGGATCCCGATGGACAGGCTCAACTGCCACAGGGGCGGCATGGACAGGTTCACGCGCATGAACATCACCAGGGGCGCGGTGAGGGGGAAGAGGCTCATGACCACGGAGAATAGCGAGTCGGGATTCTGCATGATGAAGGTCATGGCCACCAGGGGCAGGATGATGGGGATGATCAGGAATGGCGTGAACTGCTGGGCTTCCTGGTCATTGGTGACCATGGCCCCCACCGAGGCGAAGAGCCCCGAGTAGAGGAAGAAGCCCAGCACGTAGAAGAGGATGAAGAGCAGGAAGGTGGTCGGCTGGATGACCGAGAGGTATTCCATGTTGGCCGAGCTGACCAGGCCCGACAGGCCCACTCCCGCCGCCATAAGTCCCCAGGCGAAGTACTGGGTCAGGCCCACCGCGCCGATGCCCAGGATCTTGCCCGCGAAGAATTGACCGGGATCCATGCTCGAGAGCACCACCTCGGTGACCCGCTGGGTCTTGTCCTCGATGACGCTGCGCTGGATCATCACGCCGAAGCTGAGGATGGTCACGTAGAGGATCATGACGAAGAGGAAGGTGCTGAAGAAGATCACCTCGATGTTCCCCTGCTCGGCGTCGCCCTTGGCGTGGCGATAGCTGTCCAGGTTCACCCAGACGCTGAGTTCCTCGTAGAGCTGCGGATCCAGGTTCAACTCGCTCATCTTCGCCCGGCGCAGCACGCCGGAGAGGCGCGACTCGAGCAGGTCCATGAGCGAGAAGTTGCTGACGATGCGTCCGTGGAACTCGGCGACGAGGCTGTCCGAGATGCCGGCGGGCAGAAGCAGGTACCAGTCCAGCTGTCCGTCCTTCATGAGCCGATCCAGGAGATCCAGATCGCGCAGGGCCGCCGGATCCACGCCTTCGAGAGGATCGCTGTCGATGAAGCGGAATCGCGACTCCCCCGAGGAGAGATCCGATTGGATGCTTTCCTCCAGGGCGTCCTTGTAGAGTCCGCTCTCGTCGATGATGAGCACGCTTTCGGCGGACTCCACCTGGCGGGTGGCGAGGTAGGCCGGAAGCAGGGTCACGGCACCCATGAAGATGGGAACGAGGATTAGTCCGATGACGAAACTCTTGCGACGCACCCGCTCGAGATACTCGCGCAGGAAGACCGCCTTGACCTTGTTCATCGCTCACCTCCCTCGTTCGCGTCGATGCTTCGGCCCACGGTGCTGATGAAGATGTTGTGCAGGCTCGGAGCCATGGGCTCGAAGTGGCTGAGCTCGAGCTTCGCCGACCAGTCCCGCAGCACCTTGGGAATCTCGCTTTCATCGGACAGCTGCAACTCGGCCTCTCCGCCGCCGGCGCGCTCCTGATAGCGGGCCACCCGGGGGTCCTTCGCCATGAGCCCGCCGTCGCCCTTGAAACGCACGCGCAGATGGCCGCGGCCGAAGGACTCCCGAACTTGCGAGAGGGATCCGGAGAGCACCAGCTTGCCGCGGTCGATGAGGGCGATCTCGTCGCAGAGACGCTCGGCCTGGTCCATCATGTGGGTGGAGAAGATCACCGTCTTGCCGCGCTTTCGCAGGTCCAGCAGGATTTCCTTGAGGGACTCGGTGTTCACGGGATCCAGGCCGCTGAAGGGCTCGTCCATGAGCACGATTTCCGGATCGTGGAGCAGGGTGCCCGCGAACTGGATCTTCTGCTGCATGCCCTTGGACAGTTCCTTCACCTTGCCCTGGGCCCGCTCGGCCAGGCCCAGGCGTTCGAGCCAGTCCATGCCCGCCCGCCGCGCGGCCGAGCGGGCCATGTCCTTGAGGGTGCCGAAGAAGACGAGGTGATCGATCACCTTCATGTCGGTGTAGAGCCCGCGCTCCTCGGCCAGATAGCCCACGCGATTGCGGAAGGCGTCGTCCAGGGGCCGTCCCGAGGAAAGGATGGACCCGCTGTCGGGCACCAGGATGTTCATGACCATGCGGATGGTTGTGCTCTTTCCGGCTCCGTTGGGTCCCAGGAAGCCCGTGAGTTTGCCGGGCTCGAATACGTAGGACACCTCGTCCACGGCGGGGCTGCCGCCGAAGCTCTTGGTGACCGATTCCAGTTGGATCATGCTCTCTCCTCTTGCAGGGGAATCAGTTCCCCCTTGTCGCTCCACTCGAAACGTCCCTCGCGCAGGACTTCTCCGCCCAGATAGAGCCGGCCGTCCTCGCCCGCGCGCACCTGGAGCTCTCCGCCCGGGTAGCGGATGCGCCGAATCTCTCCGGCTTCGATGGCCGCCGGTCCCGCCGAGGCCACGGCCAGAGCGCCGGTGCCGCAGGAGAGGGTCTCGCCCACTCCGCGTTCCCAGACCCGGACGCGGAAGCTTTCGCCCTCGGAGACGGCTAACTCCACGTTCACTCCGCCGGGAAAGCGCTCGTGATCCTGGAGCAGGGATCCCAACTCGGCGACTCTCTGCTGAAGGGATTCGTCCGCCAGAAAGACCCAGTGCGGATTCCCCACGAATACGGCATGCCCCCGGAAGGTTTCGCCGGCGATGCGAATCTCCTCGAGCTCCCTGGGGCCGGCCGGGAAGCCCGGCATGGGACGGGCCGCGCCCATCTCGGCCTCCACGAAATCGTCCCGGAGGGTCACCTGCTTGGGACCGTCCAGGGTCAGGATCACTCCGCCGCTCTCGAAGGCCGCCCGATCCGCGAGGAGTCGTGCAAGGCAGCGCAAGCCGTTGCCGCACATGGCCTCGGAGCCGTCGGGATTGAACATTCGCATGGCCGCGGGAGGGCTCGAACCCAGGATGAGCCCGTCGCAGGACCCGCCCAGATTGCGGGCGAGAGCGGGTCCCTCGCCGGGATCAAGGTCGAGGGAGAGAAGGAAGGCGTTGCCCGCCGAGCTCATTCGATAGAGTGGTTCAGCCATGGATGCGCAACATAGCCGAGGGACCCCCGAGGGTCAACGCCGGGAAACCGTGGAACTTGGACCCGGGCCCCGCGTAGACGCCGAGGTTGTCACCACCCCCCAAACGGAGGTTACCCATGAAGATCAAGTGGCATGGACTGTCGCTTCTTCTTCTCCCCCTGCTCGCCTTCGCCGCCCTGGCCATCGCCGATGAGAAGGTGGTCGTGGAGGAGATCGAGCTCGACGATTCGGGTGAGAAGAAAATCATCGTGAAGGTCGTCGGCGACGAGGACGCACTCGAAGATCTCGAGTGGACCGACGAGGAAGGCAAGGTCGTCGTCATCAAGCTCGACGAGGACGGCAAGCATGTCATCCACGGCGATCTCGACGACGAGCACATCAAGATCATCGAGAAGATTCACTGCGACGAGGACGGCACCTGGACCCACAAGTTCGACGACGGGCAAAAGGGGCATTTCTGGCTGCAGAAAAAGCACGGCGAGCATGCCGAAGCCCTGAAGGCCTACAAGATGGCCCTGGCGTCGGAAGAAGGCGGCCCCTACCTGGGCGTGACCCTCGCGGACATCGACGAGGACGAGGCCAAGGACGCCGGCCTGCGCAAGAAATCGGGCGTGCGCGTCATGCAGGTCATGGATGACAGTGCCGCCGAAGAGGCCGGCATCGAGGCGGGCGACATCATCACGCGCTTCGACGGCCGCAAGATCGACGACGCCGAGGAACTCGTCGAGGCCGTCGGCGAGAAGGAAGTCGGCGACAAGGTCAAGGTGCAGGTCATGCGCGACGGCAAGAAGAAGACCTTCGCCTGCACCCTCGGCGAGCGCGACAGCGGCTTCGCCTTCTTCGGGGACGACGACTTCCACAGCCTCGAGGCCCTGAAGGATCTGGACATCCACATCGGCCACGGCGAGAACGACATCTTCGTGAATCGAATCCTGGGCAGCTTCCCCCACGGCCCCCGCCTCGGTGTCGAGATCCGCGACCTGGGCGAGGACATGGCCTCCTACTTCCCCGGAGCCGAAACCGGTCAGGTGCTGGTGATGGGCATCACCGAGGATTCCGTGGCCGAGGAAGTCGGCCTGAAGCCCGGCGACGTCATCACCGGATTCGACGGCGAGAAGATCGGTGACAGCAATGCTCTCCGGCACGCCGTCCAGGCGGCCGAGACGGACAAGGACATCGTCGTCGATTTCCTCCGCCAGGGTGAGGTCAGCAAAGTCACCGTGAAGTTCGAGGAGCCCGATGAGGACGTGGCCATGTGGACCACTCCCCGGGTCAAGAAGATCCAGCGATTCAAGGATATCGAGACCGACGAGCTCGAAGCCCGACTCAGGGAGCTGGAGGAGAAGCTCGAAGAGCTTTCGAAGAAGCTGGACTAGAGAGAGTCTCCAGTCTCCAGTCGCCAGTCTCCAGTCTCCAGTCATGAAAAGAACCCTCCCCCAGCAAGGGGGAGGGTGTTTTTCAGGAGACCGACGACTGGAGACTGGCGACTGGAGACTGGCGACTCGATGCTACTTTAGCAAGGTCATCTTCTTGCTCTCCACCCGGTCGTCCACCCGCAGGCGGGCGAAGTAGACTCCGCTGGGCATGGACTGGCCGCTCTCATCGCGGCCGTCCCAGCTGGTCACGTAGCTGCCCGGCTCCATGTTCCCATCCAGAAGCTGCGCCAACCTGCGCCCCCGAGCGTCGTAGATGCCCAATTCCACCTGGCGAGAGGAGCCCTCGCCCAGGGTGAAGCGGATGCTCGTGCTCGGGTTGAAGGGGTTGGGCCAGACCCCGTCCATGAGCACCGCGTCCGGCGGCAGTTCTCCGTCGTCGATGCCCACCAGCTCGCCGATGATCCAGTCGTGGGTGCGGTCCCAACCGGTGCGGAGCTGGTCATGCTGGAAGGTGTACCAGGCGTAGTTCTGATCGGCCGGCGCCTGCGGGAACTCCCAGACGTAGAGGTAGGTGTCCCAGCCGGTATAGACCATGTCGAGGAAGCCGTCGTCGTCCAGATCCGCGAAGGTGGGCGTGGCTCGGGCGGCCTCACCCAGCACGATGGGGAAGCCGGCCATGGGTTCGCCGTCGTGGTGCCAGACGAGGATCTCGCCGTTCTCGTTGGTGTGGACGACCTCGTAGTCCTCATCCCCGTCCAGGTCCACCACCACCGGCGTGGACTGGCTCACGTGATGGACCAGCACAGGCCAGCCGGGCAGCCAGGCGCCCGTGATGTCCATGAATCCCAGCTCGATATCGTCGTGATCGATCATGGAGCTGATGAAGATCTCCGGCGCCGAACTGCCGGCCACGTCGGCCAGGGCTGGACTGGGAGCCATCCAGTAGTTGTAGTTGTCGTACATGAGCCGAATGGGCCAGCCGGGATGGCGTTCGCCCTCGTGACTCACCACGTAGAGCGAGTCGTTGCTGTTGTGGAAGACCAGTTCGGGAAGGCCGTCCGAATCGAGGTCGCCGATGGCGAGGCTGCCGTACATCTCGCCGCCGTACTCGAAGGGGAATCCGGGCAGCTCCGTACCGTCGCCCCAGTAGCCGCGAATCTCGCCGTTCTGGGCAGGCACGAAGATCTCCATCGCGCCGTCCTGGTTGATGTCGGCGAAGGAGGGCGTTCCCCGCGGCCAGACGCCGAGCCCCGTGTCGAAGACGCCGTGGGTTCCGGGATCCGAATCGCCGTCGATCACCTCGCTGCCGTCATGATGCCAGCCGAGCATGGCGCCCGAGACGTCCACCACGAAAATCTCCAGATCGCCGTCGCCGTCCACGTCGCCCAGGGAGGGCGAGGCCCAGATGCCCGTGCCGGCGACCACGTCCTGGGGCCATCCCACGGCCACCGAGGCATTGACGTTGCCCAGGCCGGAGGAGAATTCCCATACCACGACTTCGCCGCTGTTCCAGCTGGCTCCCACGACCTCGAGTCCGCCGCCGGGAATGACGTCGCCGGCCGAGAGGGCCGCGTCGTACTTCTCTCCCACGAAGCTGAGAGGTCCGTGGGTGTCGTCGTCGAAATCGCCGTTGGACAGCTCGGTGCCGTCGTAGAAGAAGCCGTTGAGCTCCTTGTTGCCCACCACGATCTCCAGGTCGCCATCGTCGTCGAGATCCAGGGCCAGGGCCGTGCAGGGCGAGGACCATTCCAGCTGCTGGGGCCATCCCGCCTTGAGGGCGGGATTCGTGGTCACCGAAGCCACCGGTGAAGGATCGCCGGGCAGCAGGCTCGCCGAGAGCGGCAGGATGCGGTACCAGAAAACCGACAGGGGTTCGAGGGTGGTGTCCTCGAAGGTGCTGGCGGTGGTCCAGTCGGGGGTGACCTCCACGAAAGGCCCGGTCTCCGACACGTCGGAACGCTCGACGCGATAACCCGCCACCTCGCCCGAGGCGGGCTCCCAGTGGAGCTTGAGCTCCGTGACCTGTGTGGTGAACTCGAACTCGGGTGCCGACACGGTGGCGTCCGGACGCTCCAGTAGCAGTTCCAGGGTATCCACGCGACCGTTGGCGTCGGTGAGGAACATGTAGACCTGGGGATCGGATGCGGAGGTGCGCTCCACGGTGTACTGGGCCGGTCCCATCTCTCCGCTGAGTCCGCCGATGTCGCCGAAGTCCACCACTCCGCTCAGGATGCTCACGCCGCTGGGAGGCAAGGGCGCCAGGCTCGCGCTCACGTCGGGCGCCATGCCTCGTCCCCGATTGGCGATGGAGATATAGACCTCGGCCGTCTCGCCCAGTTCGAGATCGCCGTCGCCGTCGCCGCCGGCGCTGTCATCCAGATCGGTGCGGAAGACCACCAGAATCCTGGCCGCCGTCTCCAGGAAGAATTCCTCCTCCTGCGTGCCACCCGAAGAAGTGATGCTCAGGCCGAAGGGCAGGATCTCGTCGTCGCCGAACTCGGCCAGTTCCAGGAGATAGCCGTCGCCGCCCAGATCCACCTGCCCGTGGTCGAGATTGGAGTAGGCGTCGTTGTCGTCCAGGAGAGTGACGCCGCCGTGGGTGGTGCTCAGCACGGCGCTGATGCCCGATGCCGTTCCGTCGCCTTCATTCTGCAGGGCGATGGCCAGGCGCACGGTTTCGCCGGCCTCGGCCACTCCGTTGCCGTTGCCGATGACGCTGCCGTCGCTGAGGTCGTCCACCGTCACCGATTCGATGGACAGGTACTCCTCGCTGGCCGGCATGGTGACGTTGAGCAGGCCCTGCCAGGGCAGTCCGTTACGGGCGTCCACGCGCACCTGGTAGATACCCGCGGTCTCGGGCAGAGGATCGAAGACGATCTCGCCGATTTCATCGGTGAGGCCGCGCTGGTAGTCCTCGTCGCCCTTGCGCAGAGTCACGCGGATATCGGGCCAGGCCGCGAGGTTGCCGTCCTGAACCGTGACGGTCAGAGGACCGCTGCCCGCCTCGTAACTCGAATTGTAGGTGACCACCGGCGCTTCGGGAATCTCATAGCGCACCCAGGCGCTGGGATCGCCCAGCAGGGCGAAGGTCTGATGGGCCCAGCGGTAGCCCGAATCCTCCTGGGCCTCCACGTCGAAGGCGACGAGGCTGTTGGCGTAGAGTTCGCCGAGGCGCAGGGTGCGGTCGGTGTAGAGATCGTCGAAGAAGACGATCTGGTAGTTCACGCTGATATTGGAAAAGGTCTCCCGCGTGGAGCCGATGACGCCGTAGGTACCGCCGAAGGAATTGTTCAGGAATGCCTCGGCCAGGCTGTTGAAGTCGAAGGCCGCCGCGGTGCAGTTGACCATGTAGAGCATGTAGAAGCGGTCCGGCTGCACGAGCTCGGACACGTCCGCGGAGGTGATGCTCGCGTCGCCCACGCTCATGTTCTGGCGTCCGCCGTGCCCGTTGTGCAACACCACCGATGGACCGGCCTCCAGGGCGTCCAGGGACGAGGAGCGCAGCAGTTCTTCGCTTCCGGGATAGTCGTAGTAGTTCTCGTAGAGGCGGATCAGATCCTGCTCGGGACCCGAACCGGTATTGGTCACGTGCTCGCAGTACTCGGCGCCGTCGATGTGGATGGTGTCGCCGAAGGTCCAGTCCTGGGGAAAGAGCACCTCTCCCAGGAGCAGGACCTGATTCTGATAGCTGGTGTGCTCGCAGTCCTGGGAGTTCTGCATCTTGGCGAGCATGGTTTCGGCCTGGGTGTAGTTCCCCGCGGGAAAGCGTCCCACGTAGACCTCCGGCACGAGGTCGGCATCGTCGCCGGGGTCCCCGCCTTCCTCCACCTCGCACCAGTAGGCGTCCAGATCGGCGTTCCAGTTGCCGTCCAGGCAGCTGTAGTAGAGATCGGTGGGCGCGGAGACGGGCTCCACGAAGAGAGTGGACCAGGCGTAGCGCACGGGCACCACGTCGGTGTCGCCGACGACGAGCACGTACTTGATGGACCACTTCTCGTAGGCGTCCTTGATGAAGGTGCGGATCATCTCGGGCCGGTCGCTGCCGTAGGGATAGTGGCTCGCGATCCAGGACATGCTCCGCGCCACCGTGGGAATGCCCCAGTCGGTCTTCTGGGCGGCGTAGGTCTCGCAGAGATCCATGAAGGAATCCACGGTGACGATGACCATCTCCACCTCGCTGCCGTCCAGACTCGGCGCTTCGGTGGGAAAGCCGCTTCCTCCCACGGCGCGTCCGCTATCGGCGGGCAGGGCCTCCGGATTGAGCAGCTGATTGCCGATGAGCCCCAGGGTTCTCTCCCTCAAGGGGAAGTCGGGACGCTGGGGACGGGCCGCGTCGAAGCTCATGTCCGCGGGCGCGATCTCCAACCTGACGCGGGCATCGCGCAGGGCATAGACCTGGTCTTCCTCGGCCCTCAGGGGCGTGAGATTCAGGACCTGGTAGCGCTGCCCGTGCAGGATGCGCGGCGTCGAGACCGTGAGTCCGTACTCTCCGCTCCAGAGCGGGCCCTCCGCGGGCAGGATGGTTCCGCCTTCGCTCCCCTCCAGGGGGATGCGCAGGGCCTCGCGCGACAGCCGCGATTCGGCGCTCTCCTCCTCGACGATCAACTCCGCCGAAATGATGATCTCCCCCGGTCCCAGGGCCCACCAGCGGCCCACGCTGGGCAGGGCGAAACGGTCGCTGTCGGGATCTTGCAGAACCGCGTTCAAGCGCCATCCCTCCCGGCCGGATTCCCAGAGCCGGTCCAGCGGGAGATCCCGCTCGACGATCTCGGCATAGGCGCTAGTGAGGGAAAGGACCAGGACGGCAAGAACGAGAAGTCGTCGTCGAGGCATCGTGCCACACTCCCTTGAGGGCGGAATTGACCTCCGCCCGGAAAGGGCGGCTCAGACACTAATTTTAGCCTAGGAAAGAGGGGCTTTCAAGGAAGTGTAACTATAAACCGGATGTGAACTTAACGAGTGTTCCTCATTCGCTCCAAAAAATCTCTCTCACTCTTGTCCAGAGCGCCGATGCCCTCCCGGGACACCTTGTCGAGAATCTCATTGACGCGTTCGCGATCCTCTTTCATCCGATTCATGTCGCGCCGGCGTTTGCGCCCCTCCAGATCGAAGATGGCCTTGCGGTACCAGCCCCGGCGAATCATGAGCAAGCCCGTGATGAGCCCGCCGATATGGGCCAGATGCGCGATGTTCCCGGTGCCCGCGATGGCCCCGTAGAGGTCCATGGCCGCCACCAGCCAGATGAAGTGCTTCACCTTCATGGGGATGATCATGAAGGCCAGGATGATGCGATCCGGGAAGAGGCTGCCGTAGGCCGCCAGGATGCCGAGCACCGCGCCGCTGGCGCCCAGGATGTGGGCGCTGAGCATGGGCATGCTGAACAGGCCCGCCACGATGCCCGAGATGAAGTAGAGCCGCAGGAAGGCCGCGCCCCCGAGGGTGACCTCGACCTCGCGCCCCATCATCCAGAGCAGGAACATGTTGAAGCCGATATGCATGAGCCCGGCGTGGAAGAACATGTAGGTGACCAGCTGCCAGACCATGCCCTGGGTGAGTACGCGGATGGGCTGGAGCCAGAAGAGCAGGTGCAGCCAGGCCCCCACCACGCTCTGCTGCAGGAGGAAGGTGATGAAGAAGATGCCCAGATTCAGGACGACCAGACGCAGGGTCCAGGGATAGGGAGAGTTCGCGAAGGGCAGCTTCGCGCTCAAACCTGTGGGGCGCTGTCCGTACAAGCCCGTTCTCCGATCAGGATCCCCGGCGGGTCACCGAGAAGCGGTGCCGGGCGGCCAGGCCCTCGTCCACGTCGGGACTGTAGCCGTAGTCGAGTTGATAGCCGCGGCTCTGGACGCCGAAGCCGAAGGTCGGGTAGTTGCGCTCTTCCCCCTGCTGCCACGACATGAAGCCCCCACGCAGGGTGGCCAGGCCCTCGAGAAGGGTCCACTCGAGGCCCGCGCCGTAGCTCTCGGTCTTGGAGAGATGGCTGGTGCTTCGGCCCTCGACGCGCCATTTGCCGGGCAGGACGGGCAGGGACAGGCCTCCCCATCCCAGGGACAGCACGGTGCTGGCCTCGCGCCGGAAATCGCTGCCCTCCTTCCAGGACTGACGGTGCCAGAAGTCCTTCATGAGCGCGCCCGCCTCCAGCCCCGGATGCAGCAGCCTCACGCGCAGGCCGAAGTCCAGGGCGAAGGCGCCGGCCCGGTCCTCCCCGTCCTCGCTGCCGCCCCCGGAGTAGCTGGCGCGCCCGCCCAGGGAGAACCAGCGCAGGGGGCTCCAGGCCGCCGCGGTGGCCAGGCTCCACTCGCTCCATCCCGAGTCGTCCGCCAGGGTGGCGTTCAGATACTGGAACGCGCCGCCTACGGCCACTTCGCTGTCGCCGCGGTAGTGGCCGTCCAGGGCGAGGCGTTCGCCCGAGCCCATGGCGAAGGCCACGCTGCCGTACTGCACCGGAAGGCCGTCACCGAATGTCTGCATGAAGGCTCCGGCTTCCCAACCCGTGACGCTGTTGAGCGAGGCAGGCTGCAGGAAGAGGGCTTCCAGTCCCGCCTCCCCGAGCTGGGCCGCCCCGGCCAGGGCCAGGTCGCGGGTACCGGTGCCCTGGAATCGATAGCTGCCTCCCTCGTCGGAGATGGCGGGCAGGGCGAGGGCCAGGGTCAGCGAAAGCGCGAGCAATCTCGTCTTAGTCGACAAGGGCCACCACCTTTCGATCCACGAGCAGCTCTCCGGATTTCAGATAGGATCGGATCACCAGGGCCAGCAGGCCGGGTGCGAGTTCGCGTCCCTTGTCGTCGAGAAGATTCCAGTCCGCCGCCCATTCGTCGGGGCCTCCGGTGGCCTCGAGCACGCGGAGCAGGGCGCCGTCCAGGGAGAAGAAGCGAAGCTCCACCCGATCGGCCGCCGAGGGCGTGTTGATCTGGATGGTCTCGCCCTCATCCCCCCGGAATCGTCCCGGCACGTTGATGGCCGCTCCGGGATGGTAGATGATGATCAGTTCCTCGGAGAGTCCCGACGGGTTCCTCGCGAGGTCGAAGGTCCGCAGCGTGAAGCTCTGCTCCCCCTGGGCCAGATCGACGAAGAAGAAGAAATCGAGGACACCCTCGGCGGTGGTGGTGTCGATGGCCACATCCCCGCCGTTCCGGTAGAGGTGGATCTCCTGATCGTCCTCGAAGACCGAGCCGTAGATCTGCTCATAGGCCTGGATGCGGTCGCCTCCCTGGGTCCGCCACATCGGCGTTTCGGGAGGGAGGTTGTCGATATCGACGCGAATCTCCTCGGGCGATTCCCCGATCTCGCTCAGCCAATGGCCGTTCTGATCCTTGGCGTCCAGGTAGATGAAGTAGGTGGAGTCGGCGCTCCAATGCTCGGGAACCATGAAGAGATAATCCTCAAATTCCGGATCTCCCGAGCCCAGCGCGATGCCAAGGGTATCGAAGGGGGCATCCACGCCCCAGGCGACGATGCAGCTGTCCAGTCCGCTGCGGTCACTGGCCCGAATCCTCAGCGAGTCCGGAAGGCTCTCCGAGTTGAAGTAGAAGCCCCGGTCCTGCTCCACCCAGATCTCGGGATCGAGAACCTCGAGGGTGGGCGCGAGGATGTCCATGTCCAGGGTTAGCTGGGCCTGGCTCGAGTTGCCCGCGTCGTCCTCGATGGTGAGGATGCCGGGAAACATGCCGTCGTTGCGGTTGCCGAGGGTATCGCTGCCGTCCCAGAGGATGCGATAGCGAACGCCGTAGCCCAGGTCCTGGGCGAAGCCCTCGTCCCGGGCGAGCTGGTTCACGGTGTACCACTGCCCCGCCGACTCGCTGTAGGCCAGGATCTCCAGGGTGGCGCTGTCGGTGATCGTGTCGAAGTCCGCGGAGGTGAAGTAGATCTGCTGAAGGGTGTCGGCACCGGCCAGCAGCGGCGTGAAGGGCTGAGGCTCCACGGCCAGGCTCAGGAAACTCGGCGCGATGGTGTTGATCTCGACCTCGCCGGCGGGATCCATCCAGTAGCTCTCCGCATCGGTGCTCGCGATGATGTGTAGAAAATAGAAGCCGTCCGGATAGGGCGACTCGCCGTCGTCCAGACCGTCCCAGGCGGTCTCGATGCTCTGGAACTGGCCCAGGTCGCTGTCCATCTCGACGATCACCTCCACCCAGTCCTCCTCGGGAGGCGGCACCGTGCTGCTGGTCGCGACCAGCGCGCGGATCAGGGTGAGGTCGCCTTCCTCCGAAGAGACCGTGAAGCTCAGGGACATCTCGTCCTGGACCTCGTCGCCGTTGGGCGAGAAGGCGCGGTCCCAGAGCACGTTCCGCAACTCCAGGGCGCCGGCCGAGGACGCGAACATTCCCAGCAGGATCAGGAATACCAGTCTTTTCATGTGTGGATGAATCCTCCGCTTTGGACGGCCCAGGATTTCGCAAGCACCGGTCCCTGTCAAGATCAAAGCCCGGTCCGGATGAGCAGGACCCCCGCCCGGGCGCGATCCTGGCTGCTGAATCGCAGTTCGGTCACTCCGCCGGGCACCGAGGCCTCGAGCCCCAGGAGGTCGAAACTGCCGGGCACCACGATGGAGCTCCAGTCCGGCTCGCTCAAATCAAGGATGAAATAGGAAAGGGGTTCCTGGGCCTGGTCGCCATAGGGGAAATCGGTGCGGATATTCAGGCTCGTGAACTCGTAGCGGGGATCCTCGCTCAGGCCGCTGTCGTCCAGCACGAGGGCCGCCAGCCAGTCCTTGAAGACCTGCTCGAAGGCCTCTCCCGTGGCCTGGCTCACGTTATCCCGGCCCGAAACGATGGACTTGACCAGGTCCTCCTGGCTTCCCGGCCAGCGGTCGGCCAGATAGCGGATGAACAGATAGGACGCGCCTCGTTCCCAAAGCTCATTTCCTACAGACACCCCGTCCAGGGAAGCCAATGCCCAAAACCGATGCTGTCGCGAATGGAGGTAGAGCTTCACACGATCCCGATTGTGGTCGTGGAAGCCGCAGAGGTCCTCGGCCAGATGGCTGAGCCCCTCGTTGACCCAGAGCTCCTCTCCGGGAATCTGCAGGCTGCCGCCTCCCAGCACCGCGTGCCGCTGGTAGAAGTTGATCATGTGCTGGAATTCGTGGGCGAGGATGGGTTTCAGGGCCGCCACGGTGCTCTCGGCCGTATGGGCGACCTTGCTGAACTCCTTGTCCGGATCGGGCACGATGCCGTAGAAGATCTCGCCCTCGTTCCCGGTGCCGGCGGGCCAGCTCCAGATGGGCAGATCCACCGGATTGAAGAAGCCGCCGACGTACTCGCCCCCCCAGCTCGGATCGTCGTCGATCTGCCCCGTGAGCAGGTTCACCTGCCGCGTCAGCAGGATGTTCACCCGGCCGTTGCCGTCGTAATCGCTTTCCGCGCCGAAGGCGGCCCGGTCCACGTCGTAGATCTGCTGCTCGAAGGTCTGTCCCAGTTCGTTGCAGTCGGCCTGAGTGAGGCGGATCACGTCCCGGTCGTCCATGTAGAGTCTCACGTGATCGCCCTGGTATCGCAGGGTCGCCGAGACCTGCACATAGTCCGCGGGCACGGTGGTGTCACCGAAGATGTCCGAGAACACGTTGAAGGTGATGCGATCGCGGTCCGCCGGCGCGGCGCGCCCGGGGCCGGGTTCGCCTTCCCCCCGCACCGAGAGCATGCGTCGGTGGAAACCCTCCAGGAAATCCGTCTCCGGCGCGGGCGGCAAGGGGGCCGGCGACTCCTCGAGTTCCACCCAATCGAACTCGTAGGGCGCGGTCTGGCGGAGGTTGTAGACCATGGCGATGTAGGAGCTGTTCGAGCTGGAGCTGGAAAGGGGCACGAGCACCTCGCCGTCCACCATGGGATAGTCCTTCACGCGACCGAGGGCCAGGCTCACGTCCACGTCGAAGTGCTGAGGCGCTGATTGAGATCCCACGCTCAGGGCGATCTGGTGGACGCCCAGGGGCGCGCCCACCGGCACGAGGGCGGTAAGCTCGTTCTCGGCGGCCTCCACCACTTCCATGCTCATTCCGCCCAGGGTCACGCTGTTGTAGGCGGCTTCGGCGCAGAAGTTCTCGCCGACGAGGGTGATGGGATCCCCCTCGTCCGCGGGTTGGGCGTACTGGATGCCCGACAGGGCCGGCGGAAGATCTGCCTCGGCCACGGCGGTGGCGGGAGCGAGCCCATCGGCGCTGGCCGTGAGGCTGTAGTCGCCGTACTCCTCGCCCAGGGTCCAGGTGCAGGTGACCGACTGGCCTTCCTCGCTGAGAAGGGTCTCGGGAGTCACCGCGGAACCGGCTGCGGCCTGAAGGGTCGCCGTGATGCCGGCCACGGAATTGCCGTAGGCGTCCTGGGCTTCCAGGGCCATTGGCGCCTGGAGAGTCGCGGAGGGAGCGTCCTTCTGTCCGCTGCCGGAGACCCAGGCCAGGGCAACCGGCTCATCGGGACGTGCGGTGGCGCTCATGGTGGCCACGCTTTCCAGATCGTCCAGGTCGGGAATCGCCGGCGCGATGGTCAAGCTGCCCGCCGCGCTGCCCAGGGTCAGAATGGTGGTCGCCAGGCCACTGGCGTCGGTGTTCGTTTCGACGGGATCGAAGCTGCCCGTTCCCTCCGAGAGTTCGAAGACCACCCGGACCCCCGACTTGGCCTCGCCGTGCTGATCCTTCAGGCGGAAGACGAGGGCTTCCCCGAGAGTCTCCGTGACCGTGGCCTCCTGCCCGTCTCCGGACACCACCACGAGCCGGTAGCGAGAGGGCTCCGGATCGGAGGGCCCCGAACAGGCCAGGATGAAGAGCGGGAGCCAGGCGGCGATCTTCAGGGCTTTCATCAGTCCTCCTTCACGGCGCTCGGGCGCCCGGCCAGCACGGTGAGCAAGGGCCTTCGCTTCTCGCGGAAGGCCTCGGCCACGGGATCGGTGTCGTAGAGCGCGAAATCCGCGACGAGGCCATGGGCCACCCGGCCACGATCGTCCTCGCGACGGGCCAGTTGCGCCGCATCGGCGCTGGCGGCGGCCAGGACCTTCACCGGGGCGTCGGCCGCCTCGCCGAAGACCTCGGGATCGGCCGCGGCCCGCAGGGCCGACCAGAGATCCCGCGGCATGCCGTCGGTGCCGTAGGCCGGAGCCAGTCCCGCGGCTCTCAGATCGCCGGGACCGGGAAATCGCAGGCCGTAGTCCGGTCCGAGGCGCTGTTCGTAGAGGCCGCCGGCGCGGCCCCAGCGCTCGAAGAAATTGGGCTGGAAGCCCGCGCCGACGCCCATGGAGGCCATGGCCTCCATCTGGTCCCCGCGGGCGGTTTCCAGATGTTCGATGCGGGCACTGCCCGGCTGGGCCCCCGCCCGCCGGAGCGCCTGCAAGGCCTGGTCCACCGCCCGGGATCCGATGGCGTGGAGGGCGGCCTGGCGGCCATGGGCGAGAACCTCGCCGAGGGCCTCGTCCAGTTGGGCGTCGCGCCAGAGCAGTTCACCGTTCCCGCCGCCCAGGTACTCGCCCTCGATGGCCGCGCTGCGCCCGCCGATGGAGCCGTCCAGGAAGAACTTGCGGCCCAGGGACCGGTGCAGGGTCGAGTTCGGTTCGCCCAGGTCCAGGTCCTCCCCCGCCGACTGGTGGTGGTAGTACTCCACCCGAAGCGGAAAATCGTCGTCCAGCAGGGAAATGGCCTCCAGGAGCTGATTGGCCCCCATTTCGGTAACCGCGGTGATGCCTTCGGCGGCCAGCTCCTCCGCGACCCTGCGGGCATGGCTCACGAGTTCCTCGGGGCTGAGCGTGAACCTGCGCCGAATCTCGATGGCCTCGCCTTCCAGGAGCAGGCCCTCCGCCAGGTTTCCCAGAATCGGCGCCGCGTCGAGATGCTGGAGGGCCGCTCCGCTGGCCACGACCACGTGTCCGCAGACCCGCACGAGCATGACTTCGCGGCCGGGGAAGCGATGATCCAGTTCCTCTCGCGTGGGGAAACGGGCCTCGTCCCACTCGCTCTCGTCCCAGGCCATGGCCACCAGGGGGCCGTCGCGGGGACCGTCCTCGAGGCGTTCGAAGAGCTCCTCGCGACGGCTCATTCCCGCGAGATCCACCCGGGCCCGGCGCTGGGCCTCGCCGAAGAGGTGCAGGTGGGCGTCGCAGAGCCCCGGCAGCAGGGTCAGTCCGCCGAGATCCAGGCTGGGCGCCGAGGAGGGCGGGTCTAGGACGAAACGGCCCTCCCGGAGCCCCAGGATATCCTGTTTGGGGCCGTCGCCCTCGCCGGAATACCAGCTAAGACCGGTCAGGCGAAGGCCTTCGGGACCGGAGGTGGCGATGGCTCGCCGGAGTTCTGAGGGTTTCGGGGGCATGTGGCTCCGGAGGGACTGCTTGAAGGAGGGGGACCGATCGATTTATAAGTCCAGGGTCGCTGCGGGCGCAAGCCTTCACTATTCCGGGACGGCCCATGAGACCCAGCCCCTATCGGTGGATTCCCATCATCCTGTTGGCCCTGCTCCTCCTGGTCTGGATCAGCGCGGATCTGCTTCCCCGTTTCGTGGGCGGGCTGCTGGGCCGGGGCGATCAGGACATGGGCGCCTGGAGCCACGCCGGCGATCAACTGCCCGAGATCATCTGGGACCCCAGCGATCCGCGTAAGGAAGAGGTCCACCCGCCGCGCGAGGATGAATCCGTGCCGGAGGCCGAATCGGATCCGCCGCTTCCCGAAGCCGAGACGGACCTGCCCCAGGAGGTGGATACGCCATCCCCCAGCGAAACGAGCGAATCCCGGCCCGACAGGTCGGGAGCTCCAGCCGCTTCGGGGGATCCCTCCTCGGCCTCTCCGGGCGAAGGCCCCGGCGAGGGACGCCGTCGCGCCGCGCGACTGCTCTTCCAGGAATGGCCTCGGGAATCCCTGCTCGCCGATCTCGAGAAGGGCGGCAGCTTCCGATTCCGGCTTCGTGTGGAGGCCGATGGCCGCGTATCGGATTGGGAGGTGCTGGAGAGCTTCGACTGCGAGCCCTGTGCCTCGGAGGCCGAGCGCATCGTGGCGGGACTCCGCTTCCGTCCCGCCCTGGAGGACGGGCGACCCGCGGCCTGCTGGGTCCCCTTCGAGATCCGGTTCTTCGCGTCGGGTGAGAACCAGCCGTGAAGGATTATCGAGTCAAGGCGAGTGGATGAGCGGCAGGGTGAAGGAGAAGGTGCTGCCCTTGCCCTCTTCACTGCGAAGCCATAGACGCCCGCCCATGGCCTCCACGAATTCCTTGGCCAGGGTCAGTCCCAGACCCATTCCGCCCTGGGAGCGGGTGGCGCTGTCCTCCACCTGATAGAACTTGTCGAAGATCTTCTCGCGTTCCGGCTCGGCGATGCCCGGACCGGCGTCGACCACGTCCACCCGCAGATAGTCGCCCAGGTCCGTGGCGCGACGCCCCACCAGGTAGGACCACTCCACGCGCACGGCGTCCGCGTCGCCGGAGAACTTCAGGGCGTTATCCACCAGGTGAACGAGGATGCGCTGGAAGTGCTGGCTGTCGGTGCGGAGCACGAGTTCCGGGACCTCGGCGGGAAGGGCGACTCGGGAATGACCGTGAATGTCCGGCAGGATCTGTTCGCGGAATTCCCGGATCAGCTCGGGAAGGGGGCACTCGTCCCGCTCCACCTGAAGCTGGGCCGAGGAGATGCCGCCCATGGTGAGCAGTTCGCTGATGCGTTGATTCAGATTCTTGGCCGAGAAGCGGATGCCCTCGACGAACTGCCGAAGGACCTCGTCATCCTGGGTCTGCGGAAGATCGAAGGCGAGATCTGCGAAGCCCATGATGGCCGTGAGCGGCGTACGCAGTTCATGATTGATGATGTTCAGGAAGTTGCCCTGCTGCTCTTCCATCTCCCGGGCGATGGCCTCGCGGGAATCATGGAGTTCGAGCAGGGACAGGCGTTCGATGGCCAGGGATCCCAGCAGCCAGGTGGATTCGGAAAGCTCCGGAGGATCCTCGCCCTCGAGAACGAGCAGGGCGAAGACCTCTCCCCGTCCGCACAGGGGGACGAGCCAGATCCCGGAATCGGGCGCCTCCAGGGGCAGTCCCTCGCGGTACTCCGGAGGCAGGAGTTCGGGGTCTTCGGTCTGGCTCAGATTCGTCAGGAGGGGATGATCCGGGTCCATCCTCTGGCCCTCGCCGCCGCAAAGGGGGAAGTAGTGCCAGTACTGCTGGGAGGGCCAGATGAGGCCGCCCTGCCGACCACATCCCTCCGAATGGAGCCTGGCATGGAACCAGTCGGCCCAGTCCCGGGCGGATTCGGCTTTCAGGAGGGCACCAAGATCCAGGTCGGCATGGGTTTGCTTGCCTACCAGACCTGGATGAAGGGTGGTCTTCATTGACTACTCCCGGTCCGCCCTCTTCCCCGAAAACGCGATACGGCGAAAGATGAACGTCATAACGGTATACATGTCTATGGGTTATGAGTTGACCTCATTCCCGAAGGAATTCTAAGCAACGACCGTACCATCTGAGGAATCAGGAGTTGCGAGTGGCCCTTCTCATACGCAGGAGGTAGCGCAGCCCGGAGGTGTAGGAGAGGGCCATGATGAGCAGGAGAGCCAGAACGAGCAGAGTCTTGAAGAGCAGGCTCGGCTCCGAGTTTCGGGGAAGCAGGGCGAGCCAGAGCAGGAAGAAGTTCCCGAAGAGAGCCTGGGCGATCATCTTCCATTTGCCGAGGCTGTCGGCGGGGATGGACTCGCCGGTGGTCCGCTGATAGGCCTCCCGCAGCCAGGTGATCCCCCATTCGCGGACCAGAAGAAGGATCACCACGATCCAGAGCAGGAGGCTACCCGTGAACCCGGCCAGGGCGAGGAATATCACCGAAACGAGGATCTTGTCGGCCAGGGGATCGAGGTGCTCGCCGAGGCGGGTGATCTGACCCCAGCGTCGGGCGAGCCAGCCGTCCACGAGATCCAGTAGCGCCGCCACCGTGCAGAGTATCACCGGAAACACCGTGGCTCCGCGCCACAGGAAGAGCACGGCCGCAAGCGCGGCCATGAGGACGCGGGCCGCGCTCAGCGCATTGGGCAGGGTGCGAACGCGCTCGTAGTGAGATTTCGTTCGGAGGCTCACGCCGGCAGGCTAGCACGGCTGCTCGATCCCGACAAGCACGCGAAATCGAAGAGCCTAGGGAATGAACACGGTTTCCTCGTGCACAAGGCTCTGCACCTCCCCGTCGGAGACGTACTCCACGGTCACCGCCACGGTGAAGCTCTCGGTTTCGTTGGTGACCGCGTAGATCACCGACTCGAATGCGCCGCCGGTCTGGGCGGGATAATATGTGCCGGTGGGATCGAAGTATCCGCCCATGAAGTCTTCCGCGATGCCCCCGTCGTGGTAGAAGTAGACGTCGTCGTCGCTGCTCCATGAATAGGTCGTGGAGACCTGATCCTCGTTCTCCAGGGAAAGCACGAGCTGCATCGCCGGAAAGGAGTTGTGGGGAAGGTCGAACTCGTAGCTCTCCCAGCCGGGCTGATCCTGGAGGGGATGCCCCTCGGCCCGCAGCTCCAGACTCAGCACCGCGGGCGGCTCGGTTCCGCCGCAGAGGGCGAACTCCGAATCGGCCACGGGGTCGAGGAGCAGCCCCGGAGCGCCAGGATCGCGCTCGATGCGGGGCAGGATCTGGGCCGTGCTGCCCACGTCCGAACCCCAGTAGCTGCATCTGAAATCGAGGGAGTCGGCACCGGCCTGGTAGCCGCCCCCCACCGTTAGGAAGGGATTGGGATCGGGAATGCTGAAGACATTGCCGGACATGCTCATCCGACTGCCGCTGCCCAGGAAGACCGCCTTGCCGTCCCCCGAGAACTGCGAGCGCGTGCAGAGGCCTGGCGTCTCGCCGGCGTAGATGCCGTACTCCTCGCATTCGTAGAAGGAGCAGTTCAGCAGGACGAGTTCATCGAGTACCGTGGCTTGCAGACCGCGACCGCATTCCCAGAAGGAGAGATGCTCGCCGCGCACGGGGATCTGGGACGCCTCGATGCCCTTCTCGCACTGTTCGAATTTGGACCAGACCGCGTCCAGGGTCTGGGTGGTTCCGGTCAGCATGCTGATGCCGTGCTTGGCGTTCTTGATGTGGGTGCCGGTCACTTCGATGCTCATGCCGGGGGAATTGATGGTGATGCCGTTCCAGTAGCTCAGGGAGCTGATGTTCTCCGCCCAGGGCGTGAAGAGCACGGCCTGGTCGTCGTAGGTGTTGCCCTCGAATCGCGCGCCGCCTCTGAGGGTGAGGCCGCTACTCGCGCCACAATAGATGAGCGTGCCGGCATCCACCACGAGCTCGGCATCCTCGATGGTCACCGAGCCGTCCAGGATGTAGAAGGGCACGCCGTCGCTGCCGTCCCAGCGCACCTCGCCTCCCACCACTTCGCCGTAGTCGGCCGAGGTGAAGCGGCGACCCACTTCCACGTTCTTGCCGAAGCTGTCCGAGTCGATGCCGTCGCTGACGGTGCAGCTGATGGAGAGGGTTCCGTATTCGTCGGGCACATGCCAGGTGACCTGCTCTCCGGCTCCCGAGAAGGCGCCGTCGCCGCTCCACTCGAAGCTGAGTTCGTCGCCGTCGATGTCCGAGGTTTCGGCGGTGACCACGACCAGGGTCGAAGCGCCGATGGCCGAGAGCCCGCCCGCGAAGCTGATGTTCGAGATTTCAGGAGCGTGATTCACCACTCCCGGGCCGTCGGGATTGCTGGCGCAGGACGGCAGCAGCACAAGGGCCGCCATGGAAACGGCGATTAGGATCTTGTCAAGACTCGCGCGCAAACTCATAATTCCCCCCTCATTCGAGCCGCCGAAGCATAGGGAAGCCCGGCGCTCCTCACAAGCCCAAACGAGGTTCCCATGATCCGCCGATTCGCCCTTCTCGCCGTCGCTTGCCTCATGCTCCTGTCCGCCCTGCCGGCCTGGGGCGAGGGAGCCGACGAGCCTGACCTGGTCATCGTGCACAGCAACGATCTGCACGCGCGCTATCGCCCCTTCGACAGTCGCGGCGGCGAATCGCGGGGCGGCTTCGCGCGCATCGCGGGACGCCTGGCCGAACTTCGAGCCGAGTACGGCGATCGCCTGATCTATCTGGACGCGGGCGACCTCTTCCAGGGCACGCCCTTCTATCACTTCTATCGCGGCGAGTTGGGCATGAGGCTTCTGGAGGCCATGGACTGCGACGCCTTCGCCCTGGGCAACCATGAACTGGACGACGGACATCCGAACTTCCTGCGAGCGGCCGAGCATGCCTCCTTCCCCATGCTCTGCGCCAACCTGAACCTCCCCGACGGCGAATCGCTGCTGCCCGCGTCGGTGCGCCTGGAGAGGGCGGGGCTGAGCATCGACGTCGTCGGCATCATCACCGCCGAGCTGGACGCGGTCACCGGAGTGGTCACCCGCGGCGAACTCGAGCTCCAGGATCCCGCCGAAGCCCTGCGGGCCTGGTTGGACGCGCGGGAGGACGAGGCCGATTTCACCCTCGCCCTCAGCCACTGCGGCCTGGGCGAGGACATCGGCATCGCCGGCGAGGTGCCCGGCCTTCCCCTGATCATCAGCGGACACAGCCACAGCTTCCTGGACGAGCCCGAGCGGGTGGGCGACACCCTCATCTGCACCACCGGCGCCTACGGCTACAATCTCGGATTGCTCAAGCTCTGGCGGGAAGGCGAGGGCTGGCGCATGGGACACGAACTGATGCGCGTGGACGCGGGCTGGCCGGAAGATCCCGAAATCGCCGCCATGATCGAGGAGGCCGGCGTGGTGGTCGATCGGGAGATGGCGGTTATCGTGGGCGAACTCGGCGGCGAATTTCCCATGAGCGGAAAGTCGGGCGCGGCCAACCCCCTGGGCCAGATGGTAGCCGAACTCATGCGCCGTGAGGCCGGCGCCGACATGGGCCTGCAGAACGTGGGAGGCTATCGCATCGGTCTCTCCGCCGGCGAGATCAGCCGCGGAGACATCTTCACGCTGCTTCCCTTCGACAACCGAATCGTGCGGCTGACCTTCGACGGCGCGACCCTGCGCGAACTCTTCGACTACCTGGCCGAGAACTACGGCGGCGGGCGCTTCGCCCAGATCTCCGGGGCCAGCTACAAGGTGGTGAAGGGGAAGGCCGCGTCCATCCTCATCGGCGGGCGGCCCCTCGACGCCGAGGCCGAGTACCGCGTCGCAACCCTCGACTTCCTCCTGGCCGGCGGCGACGGCTATTCCGTGCTGCAGAAGGCCCACGGCAAGGAAGTGCTGGACGCCTTCCCCCGCGACGTCATGGAAGCCTGGCTCCGCGCCGGCAACGTGCCCAAGCCTTCGGACTTCCCCTCCAACGTCACCGCCGCCGAGCGCAGTACCGCCGGGAGCGACTACTAGGGACCGTTCGGACGCAGATGATGCCGCAAACGAAATCGGGGAAGGGCTCAGACCTTCCCCGAACGATTTGCGAAGCTCTAGTGAGGGGGAGGTCTGAGCCCTTCCCCGTTTTACTTCAGCAGCAGCATCTTCTGCGTCTGAACGGACTCGTCCATTGCGATCTTGGCGAAGTAGACGCCGCTGGACACCGGATTGCCCTGGCTGTCCATCCCCTCCCAACTCACGCGATGCTCGCTGCCGCGGGCCAGGGGACCGTCATGGAGCAGGGCCACCTGTCGGCCCTGGATGTCGTAGACGGCCAGCCTCACCTCGGCCGCGCCGGAACCGGCGGGGGTCGCGAAGCGAATCTCGGTCTTGGGATTGAAGGGGTTCGGATAGTTGGCGTAGAGCTTGCCCTCCGCCGGCAGAGGCGTCTCGTCCGCGTCGGTGATCTGCTCCTCGCGGGTGAAGACGCCCGTGCGCGCGGGATTGGCCCGGAACATCTTCCACTGGGCCAGGCCGTTGTAGTAGCCGCCGGGCATGTCCCAGATGTAGACCCAGGAGTCCCAGCCCATGAGGGCCACTTCCACGTCGAGGTCGTCGTCGAGATCGTCGACGGTCGGCGAACTGCGCAGCTCGGCCTCGGCGAGGATGGGGAAGCCCGGCACCGTGCTGCCGTCCATCTCCCAGCAGTAGAGGTAGCCCTGCTCGGTGCCGAGGAGGATCTCCAGCTCCTGGTCGTGATCGAGGTCGACCACCACGGGGCTGCTCTCGCTGCTGTCGTCCAGGTGCACGGGCCAGCCGCTGAGCGCGTTGCCCAGCTGATCGTAGACCACCACGTCCATGCTGTGATAGCTCGACACGCTCACCGCCACGATCTCCATCTCGCCGTCGTCCTCGAAGTCCACGAGCACCGGACTGGGAGCCAGACCGCCGGGATTGCAGGTGAGGGTGATGGGGAAGTTCGACGCGTGGGTGCTGGCGTCGGCGTTCTGGGCGTAGAGCCGGTCGGAGTCGGCCAGATAGACGATCTCGTTGGAGCCGTCGCCGTCCAGGTCGCCCATGGAAATGCTCGAGTTCACCGAGTCCCCCACGCCGATGGGCCAGCCGATCTTCACGGTGCCGGTGTGCTCCCAGACCCAGACCACGCCCCAGTTGGTGCCGATGCAGATCTCGAGTTCGGGATCGGCGTCGAGCTGCCCCAGGGTCGGACTGGACTTGGTCCAGCTGCCGATGCCCGCGGCGAAGATGCCGTCGGGATCGGCCAGAAGCGGCGTGCCGTCATGGTTCCAGGCATAGAGGTTTCCGTTGAGGCACATGGAGAAGATCTCCATGAAGCCGTCGTTGTCCACGTCGGCCACGGCCGGCGTGGCCCAGGTCCACATGCTCTGGGACTTGGGGAATCCCGGCAGCACATCGCCTTCGCCGTTGGTCACGAAGATCTCCTGGGTTTCCCGACTCGCCGAAACGATCTCCAGGCCCGGCTGCTCCGGATCGATGTCGGCCAGGGCGATGCTCGCCGTGTACCGTTCGCCGTCGGCCGTGAACACTCCGTAGGTGCCCGAGTCGCTGTCGCCGTCTCGCACCTCGGCGCCGTCATGGTGCCAGGCGTGGAGCAGGTTGGATCCCACCACCACTTCCTTGTCGCCGTCGCCGTCGATGTCGCCGATGGCCAGGCTGCTCGCCGTGCCCATGGCGGTATCGGCGGGCCAGCCGGCCTGCATGGACGGGTTGGTGCTGATGGAGGCTTCACCGCTCGGAGCGCTCCGGAAGCCCGAAGCGTTCACGGTCTCGGCCACGAAGTAGTAGGTGGTGCTCTCCTCGAGATTGTCGTTGCGGAAATAAGTGAAGCTCACCGGCTCGCTGGATGCCAGATCGTAGGGGCCGCCGGAGGTCTGGCTGCGATAGATGAGATAGCCAACCGCGGTGGTGTCGGGCACCTCCCAGGTCACGTCGATGACCGTGGGCGCGTGGCTGGAATCAAGGAAGAGCGTGTCCGGAGCCGAGGGCCGCCGCAGGGTGAGGGTATCGTGAACCGTCTCCCCCAGGGGTCCTTCCAGGAGCAGGGCGAACTCGTGGGGCACCGAGACGTCGCTCTCGCTCAGGTCGATGCCCGCCGAGGCTCCGCTTTCCAGAAGGCCGAGAGTCGGAAGGGTCACGGGGCCCGAGAGCACGCTGCCCTCGGGATCCACGGCGCTGAGGCTGGCCGTCCAGCCGGCGCTGGGCGTGCCGCCGTAGTTCTTCCACTCGGGCATCCAGGTGGCCGTCTCGCCGGCGTCCATTTCGCCGTCGCCGTCGCCGGTGCTGTCGTCCAGAACGAAGTGGAGCAGGCGAGGCACCGGAGCGGTGAAGAGAAGATCGAGTTCGTCGTGCTGAGCGCCGCCCACGAAATCGAAATCGAATCGCAGGATCACGTTCGTGCGGTTGGGCAGATCGAAGGGCGCCTGGGCCAGGAAGGCCAGGTCCAGTTCCATGCTGTCCCCCGGCGCGACGTTCATCTCGGTGGCCAACACCGATTCGTCGAGGGTCAGCTCGCCGCCGGGAATCGAGAGGGTCACCGTGACCGTGTCGGCCGCGACGTCCCCCGTATTCTCGATCCAGAGATGGAAGCGCAGGCTCTCGCCGGCATCGGGCAATCCGTCGGCGTTGCCGGCGATGTCGACATCGAGCCCCGGATCATCCTGGACCTCGATGGAGGCCACGGTGAGTCGCGGCCCGGAGGCCGGATCCACCGTGACGGAGCTGTGGATGGGCAGCATGTTGTTGGCCACCACGTGAATCTCGAACTCGCCCGGCGAGTCGGCGTGCACTGGAAGTTCCACGAGTCCCGAGGCGTCGGTGAAGCCCACGGCCCGGTCCTCGCCCTCCTTCTGGGCGATGACCTTGGCGTTCTCGAAGGGCGCGCCCTCGTGGCTCACGTAGGCCTTGAGCGTGTCGCTGGATAGGGTGAAGGGCTCGGTGAGGGCGATGTCCAGGGTGTCGGGGGTGTCCATCCACAATTCGATGGAGGGATCGCCGAAGAGGATGCCGGCCAGCTGGGTCCATCGATGGCTGCCTTCGATCTGACCGAGGGCCGAGTACTTGTTGTGGCTCCATGTGAAGGATTCGCCGATGCGGCTGGTGTCGGCGAAGGCCGATTCCCAGTAGGCGTCCTGATAGTAGACCGCCGTCTGGGGGAAGGCCTCGCGCACCGATCCGATGGTGGTCAGGCCGCCGCCGTTCTCCGCCAGCAGAAAGGACTCGCCCAGGCAGGCGTAGTCGAAGGCGCAGGATGTGCAGTTCATGGCGTAGGTCTGGATGAGATGATCCAGGCCGTTGGTCATGGCGAGGGCGTCGTCCATCATGAAGTTGCCCTCGCCCACCGACATGTTGTAGCGGAAGCCGTGCCCCACGTGGTGCACGTAGTGGGCGCGCTCGTTGAGGTCGTCGATGACCGTCTGCACCAGCTCGGGCTCGGAGCCTGGATAGAGCCAGTAGGTCTCGTAGAGCCTGCGTCCGGTCATCCACGCGGGCATGAAGTTGTTGTAGATGGGCTCGCAGTAGTCGGTGCCGTTGCGGGTGATGTCCTCGACGGGATCGGTGATCTCCCAGTCGGCCGGGAAGAGCACCTCGCCGAGGAAGGTGACCTCGTTGATGTAGTCGAGGTCGGGTGATTCCCCGTAGGTGAGGATCTTCTCGATGATCAACTCGGCGCTGGCCAGATCGGTGACGGGAATGCGGCCCACGTAGAGCTCGGCCAACAGGTCCGCGTCGTCGCCGGGAGCGCCGCCGTAGGTGGAACGCCCGAAGTATTCGTCGCCGTCGGCGTTCCAGTCGCCGTCCAGGGCCGCGTAGTAGAGATCGCTGGGCAGCAGGGCCGGCGGATAGATGAAGTGGGAGATGGCGTAGCGGGCGGGAATCACCTGGCTGTCGCCGGCGATCAGGAGATACTGGATCCCCCACTTCTGGTAGGCGTCGATGATGAAGTCGCGCAGGGTTTCCTGGGGGTCGACGCCCTGGGGATAGTTCTCCAGGGCCCATTCCAGGCTGCGCGCCACCGAGGACACGCCCACGCTGGTCTTGTAGTCGGCGAAGTCCTGGAAGACGCTCAAGAGCTCTTCGGAGGTGACGATGAGCATGTCCACGCCGCTGCCCTCGATGCTGGGCATGGAGCGGGGCTGGAAGGGCCCGTTCTCGCTCACCAGCAGAGGCCGCGGTGCGTAGAGTTCCAGATCATCGGCATTGACCACCTTGGCCGCGGCCTCGGCGAGGGTCTCGCTCCAGGCCTGCGGCGACTGTCGCAGAGGCGTGAGCGCCTCGGGGTCGGACTCCAGTTCGATGCGCAGGGTTCCGCCGGAGAGCCGCGCCAGTCGCTCGCCGGATTCGTCCCTATCCCAGATCCAGGGAGCCAGCACGATCTCCGCCGTGCGGATGCCGCGATAGCTGGCCGTGCTCCAGGCGAAGAGGTGGCTCTCGGGGAACTGTCCGGCCTCGTAGCCGGACAGACTCGCCACCGTGCCCTCCGAGCCCCTGAGGCCTTCGAAGCGAGGCAGGGAGCCGGAGAGTTCCGTCCATACGGAATCGCCCTCATGGAGGCTCACCGATTTCACGCGCATGCCCTCGGGGATGGCGAAGCTGATCGCCTCCAGGGGCATGGCGGGCATACCCGCCACTTCCGTGCGGAAAATGGCCTCGTCGCTCGCTTCCTCGAAACGGGCGTCGTTCTGCCATTGGAATTCGAGGATTTCGGCGGAAGCCAGGAGAGGGAGAGGGAGAGGGAGAGTGAGTACCAGAAGGAGAGCCAGTGGCGCGCGTCGCATCGTATCCTCCAGACAGGGTCTGCGCTGCGGGGCAAGGAACGACCGAGGGCCGGTTCCCGAAGATGAGGAACAATTATACCACGGGCGAGGAAATGCGGGCAAACCCTTGTGAACAAAAGGGTAATTAAGATTACCCCCTCCCGAATCATCGAGAGGGGGAAGGTATCTCAAAGCTTCCCGAATGGGATCAAGAAGCCTAGAAATCCGTCGAACTGCTGAAGTTGAAATCCTTCACGCGAAGGTGGGGAAGCAGGGTTCCGCCGAGGTCCTGCACCTGCCCCAGCTGCTCGACGTTCTGGAAGAAGTCCAGCAGGCTCTGGTTGAAGCGGAAGTTCTTCACGGCCCCCACGATCTTGCCCTCCTCCACGAGGAAGGTGCCGTCCCGGGTCATGCCCGTGACGATCATCCGCATGGGATCCACCACGTTGGTGTACCAGAGCCGGGTGACGAGCACTCCGCGGTCCAGACCGGCGACCATCTCGTCGAGACTGGCCTCGCCCCCGTCCAGCACGGGAAAGCGCGCGAAGGCGCCCCAGCTGTTCGGCTGGCTCAGGGCGTGGCCCGTGGGCTCGTGACCGCAGATCTTCGCGCTGCGTCGATCGTGATAGAAGCCCGAAACCACGCCGTCCCGGATGAGATCCATCTTCCGCGTGTCCACGCCCTCCGCGTCGAAGGTGAGGCCGTGAAGGTCGGGATGGCCGGGATCCTCGCGGAAGGTGATGTTCTCGCCGAAGACCTTCTCGCCGAGCTTGTCGGCCAGGGGGCTTCGCCCCTCGGCCACGTTGAGCCCGTTGAATCCCAGGTAACCGGTGAAGAAGGCCAGGTCTGTGACGGCCTCGGCCTCGAAGATCACCGTGTACTTGCCGGGATCCAGATCCTGGGGATTCAGGGCGGCTTCGGCCCGCTCGCAGGCGTCCCGCGCCACGGCTCCCGCATCGATCTCGGACACCTTCCGCGAGCTCTTGCGCGCGCGACCGGCGCCCTCGCCCTTCTGGGCGCTGATCTCGAAGGCCGCGCTGGTGAGCTGGCCGTAGCGGAAGAGCCCGCCGCAGTTCGCCACGCCGAAGGGCCCGATCTCGCCGTAGTCGTAGATGGTTCCCTCGCGGTCCAGGGCGATGCCGCCCACTTCCATGTCTTTCGAACGGGCGATGTCCACCGCCTCGGCCACCCAATCGGCCCGGGTATCGGCCGAGACCTGGGCGGTGTCGGCGTCCCAGGCCTCCGACTCGCTGCGGGAATCGCCCTTGGCGAAGGGCTGCACCGTGTCGTCCTCGGCGGCCACCAGGGCGATGCCCAGGGCCTCGTCGAGGCAGCGCTTCAGGCTCTCGTCGGAGAGGTCATTGCTCGTGGCCACGCCGACCTTCTGCCCCTGCCGCACGCGGATGCGCATCTCGTAGCGCTCCTCGGACACGTTCTGCGTGATGCGATTCTCGCCGTAGCGGGTGAGATTCTCGTGGCCGCCGCCCAGGGTGATCTCGGTCTCTTCCGCGGAGCTGAGTTCGAAGACCTTCTCGCTGATCTTCCTGAATTCCTGTTCGCTGATCATTCGCTCACCCCCACTTTGATCTTGCGGAATCGTGCCGGCGCGGAGCCGTGGGTCATCCGGGCGATCTGCCCGGGCTCGCCCTTGCCACAGTTCATCACCCCGTAGGGCTTCCACCAGCTCTCGTCGCAGACGGCGTCGCAGGCGCCCCAGAAGTCGGGCGTGCGGCTCTGGTAGGTGGCGCCCCGCAGCATGCGGGTCTTCTTGCCATTCTTGATCTCCCAGGCCATCTCCGTGGAGAACTGGAAGTTCAGGCGCATCTGGTCGATGGACCAGCTGCGGTTGGTCTCCATCCAGATGCCGTCTTCGGTGTCGGCGATGAGATCGTCGAGGTTCCAGGTTCCGGGGGCCAGGCCCAGATTCGGAATGCGGATGATGGGAATGCGATTCCACCCCATGGACCGGTTGCAGCCCCGGCTGCGACTGTTGCCCTCCACATGGGCCAGTTCGCGGCTGGTGAGGTAGGCCTTGAACTGCCCGTTCTCCACCACGTGCCACTTCTGTGCGGCCACGCCCTCGTCGTCCCAGCCCCGGGTGGCGAGGCCGCGCTCGAGGGTGTTGTCGGCCACCAGGTTCACATGC
Organism: uncultured bacterium; assembly: GCA_964344565.1. Classification (GTDB taxonomy): domain Bacteria; phylum Krumholzibacteriota; class Krumholzibacteriia; order JACNKJ01; family JACNKJ01; genus JACNKJ01. Next base: position 72,104 of record CAYFNT010000004.1, on the reverse strand, counting down.
TCGCTGCCGTAGGTGAAGTTGCCCAGCTTCTCGGTGGTGAGGAAGCTGCGGCCGGCGAAATTGGCCTCCATGCCCAGCACGCGATCCAACTCGCTGGCATGTCCGCAGGATTCGTGGATCTGCAGGGCCAGCTGGGACCAGTCCAGGATGATGTCCTTCTCGCCCACCGGGCAGGGATCGGCGCCGAGCAGCTGCAGGGCCTCGGTGGCCGTGCGCTCCACGTTGCCGTCCAGGTCGTACTCGCCGATGACCTCGTAGCCGGCGCTCAGGTGCATGCCGCCGGCGGAATCGGGATAGCTGCGCCGCTGGATCGTGTTCCCATCACTGGCCACGGCCATGATGCCGCCGCCGCTGGCGAGGATGTCCTGCTCCAGCTCCGCCCCCTCGCTGGACACGAAGAGAACCTTCTGCCGGTCGAAGAGCATCTGGGCCTGCCCGGCCTTGATGCGATCGTCGATGTGCAGGCCCTTCTCGGCGCGATAGAGCAGTTCGAGCTTCTCCTCGCGGGACACGGTGAAGGGATCGATCTCGTAGGGCGTGGACCAGCTGCCCTGCACGACGGGCTCGGCGGCCAGCTCCACCGCCTCGTCCATGACCCTGGCGCTGGCTTTCGCGACGTCCACGGCATTGGCCGCGGCCCGGTCGATGCTGTCTCCGTCGAGACGATCGGTGGAAGCGAAACCCCAGGCGCCGCCGGCGAGCACGCGGATGCCCAGGCCCCGCGTCTCGAAGGATTCCGCGGAACCCAGGGCGCCGTTCTTCACGAGCAGATCTTCGGATTGATTGTGCACGAAGCGGACGTCCACATAATCCGCCCCGCGACCGCGGGCCGTCTCCAGGGCCCGAAAGGCCAAGTCCTTCATGGATCCCCCTTCTGGGATTTTGCGCGGCCGCCGGCGGGCAACCGTCTTGGATTCGGGAGCAGTTTGCCCAAAACCGCCGGGCAAGTCTAGCAGGCTGTTGAAAAACTAGGCTCGGTCGCGCCGGTAGGCCCTTGCGAGGAAATCGAGGAAGGAGGAGGAGGGTGATGCCGTAGCATCATCGACGACGTATGACGAAGAGTTGCGACGCAAGCGCCACCGGCCCATCGGGTTCGCAGGCTTTGCGGCCCACTGCGTCGTTTCTCCTCCTCCATGATACTACGGCATCACGTTCGTCGTCGTGCCTCGCATTAGGCCGCAAAGCATGTCGAACGCGACCAGATCTAGTTATTCAACAGCCTGCTGGGCCCATACGGACTAGAGTCCCCTCGGTTTCTTCACGGGGATACGCTCGTTTTCGAGGCGTTGGCGGGTGCGGCGGCCGTTGATGAGCAGGATGAGGGTGATCACTCCGATGAAGGCGGCCATGAGGAATCCCCGGGCGCCGCGCTTCCAGGCCGAGCCGGCCAGGAATAGCTTCATCTCGGCGCCCTCGAAGAAGTATCGGCCCCGGTCCAGCTTCACCATCACGCCAGGTCCCACCAGGCGGAAGGACTGGTCCAGCTTGAACTTGCCCTGCTGCGCAGGCCCCTGCTCGCTGCCGTAGTAGACCATCAGGGAGTCGGACTCCATGCGGAAGCGAAGCTGCTCTCGCTTCTGGTCCCAGAGCACGGGCAGGCCCTTCACGTCGAAGATCTCGCCCTCGGCCCAGCTGGCCTTGAGTCCCTCGAGGACCAGCAGACTGTCGGGAGTGAGGTACTCGGTGGCTCCCCGCGCATCGATGGAATCGGCGGGGCGGCCGGGGAAGGCCAGGGTGATGTCCAGCTCCAGGGCCGCCGCGCCGCTGGCGGCCAGGAGGAGCATGAGGATCCCGAGACGCTTCATGGCTCAACTCCTGAGAAAGATGAGGGTGGTCAGCAATCCGAGGATGAATCCCCAGAAGACCTCCGCCCAGGTGTGTCCGCGCAATTCGCGCAGTTTCTCGGTGGCCAGCTGATGGGTGTCCAGGAGTTCGTCGAGGATGTCGTTGAGGAGGCGGGCCTGCTTGCCCACTTCCTGTCTCAGCCCGGTGGCCTCGAAAACGAAGTAGGTGCCGAAGACCAGGGTAACCGCGAAGAGCGGTGAGGAGAGGCCTTCGATCTTCCACGCGCCGGTGGCCAGGGAGGTCACGGCGGCCGTGTGGCTGCTGGGCATTCCTCCGGTCTCGAAGAAGCGATAGAGCTTGAGTCGGCGCTCGGCGATGCTTTCGACCACCACCTTGTAGAGCTGCGCCAGGATGATGCTCGCCAGGGTCACCCAGAAGAGGGGATGGAGCATCAATCCTCCCCCAGGAACTTGGCCAGCAGTTCTTCCACCTGCGCCGCTTCGCTCACGGGGATGAGCACCGTGTCGCGCCGGTCGTCGATGGCCGTGCCCGCCAGCTTCTCGCTCCAGCCGCCGAATCCGGTGGCCGCCAGGATGGGCTTGCCGTAGCTCCAGGCGAAGGCGATCTCGGTGAGGGTACCCGCCTTGCCGCCGATGGCCACCACCACGTCCCCGGCCATGGCGTTGATGCTGTTGCGGGTCCATCCCATGCCCGTGGGCAGCAGGAAGTGGCAATGATCGTTGCCGTCGCCGTCGTCCAGACCCGGAAGGATGCCCAGCACCATGCCGTCCTCATCACGGCAGCCGCGGCTGGCCGCTTCCATGACGCCGTCGCGCCCGCCGCTGACCAGTCCCCATCCCCGGCGTCCGACGATGCGGCCCACCGCTTCGGCGAAGGCGCAGGCCTCCGCGCTGGCGTCGGCGTCGCCGATGACGCCCACTTGTTTGAGTCGCAAAAAAAGGCCTCCCTTAAGGAGGCCGATTCTAGATTCGCGTGAAGATCCGGTCAAGCGGATGCTAAAAGAGAGCCGGACTTGCGCTTGCCAGATCCATGAGCCCCGAAGGCAGGATGCCCAGCAGGATGACCAGCACCAGCAGGACCGCCAGCAGGATGCCCGCGCCGCGGGGCAGTCCCACGGGAGACGGCTCGTCCAAGGGCTCTCGCATGTAGAGCAGGTAGATCACGCGCAGATAGTAGTAGGCCGAGACCAGACTGAAGAGCACGGCCACGATGGTCAGGCCGACGAATCCTCCCCGCACGAGTTCGGAGAAAATGAGGAACTTGCCGATGAATCCCACCGTGGGCGGAATGCCCGCCAGGGAGAAGAGGAAGACGGCCAGATAGGCGGCCAGCCAGGGATCCCGCTTGCCGAGCCCCGCGTATTCGTAGATGGACTGGCGCTCCTCACCCCTGCCCCCCGCGATGGAGACCACCGTGAAGGCGCCCAGGGTCATCAGGGAGTAGGCGGCCAGATAGACCAGCAGGCCGCGCAGGGAATGCTCGGTGCCGGCCACCAGGGCCAGCAGGATGTATCCCGCGTGGGCCACGCTGGAGAAGGCCAGCATGCGCTTGATGTTGGCCTGGGCGATGGCCATGAAGTTCCCCACGCCCATGGTCAGCACGGCGAGCACCACCAGCACGGGCACCCAGTCGGCCCGCGACTCGCCGAATCCCAGAATCAGGAAACGCGCCAGCGCTCCGAAGGCCGCGGCCTTGGTGCCCGTGGCCATGAAGCCGGCCACCGGCGCGGGGCTGCCCTCGTAGACGTCCGCCGCCCAGAAGTGAAAGGGCGCCAGGCTGATCTTGAAGACCAGGCCCACCACCACCAGCCAGAAGCCGGCCTGGGCCAGGGGCGGGTGCAACAGATCGCCGGCGGCGAAGGCCTCGCGGAGCCCGCTCAGATGCAGGGTGCCCGCGCTGCCCCAGAGCAGGGCCATGCCCAGGAGAAGGATGGCCGAGGCGAAGGCGCCCAGCAGGAAGTACTTGAGGGCCGCCTCCACGGATCGGTCCTCGTCGCGGTGGAAGCCGGCGAGCACGTAGAGGGCCATGGAGAGGATCTCCAGACCCAGGAAGAGCGTGACCAGTTCCGTGGCGCTGACCAGGAGCATCATGCCCGTCACCGAGAAGAGGGTGAGGGTCAGGTACTCGGCATGCTCGAGCTTCTCGCGCAGGAGATAACTGCTGGACGAGATCACCGTGGCCGCGCCCACCAGAATCATCAGGGCGCGCAGGAAGAGGGCAAGACCGTCGGAGACCAGACGCCCGCCGAAGGCCGTGGAGCCGGCGTCCTGCCAGCCCGTCCAGGTGAAGAGGAAGGCCGCCGCGAGGCCCGCCAGGGCCGCGCCTTCGAGCAGAAGGGTCGGAGCCTTGCGCCGCATGACCAGATCGAGCACGAGCACCATGGCCACCGCGATCAGCAGGGACAGCTCCGGGGCGATCATGGAGAAGTTCAGATCCATCGGCTCGCCTCCTTAGTGTCCGCTCGCGGGACGGTCATGGGTGGTCCGTGGCCGCGAGGGCGGCGTGATCTCGTCGCCCTTGACCTGTTCGAAGAGATGCTTCACCGAGGCGTCCATCTTGCGCAGGAAGGGCTTCGGGTAGAGCCCGATCCAGAGCATGAGCACGACCACCGGAATGAGCAGGCCCCACTCCCGGGGACCGATGTCGCGCAGGGCCTCGTTCTCGGGCTTGTCGACCTTGCCGAAGACGACCCGCTGGATCATCCAGAGCATGTAGACCGCGCCCAGCACCACACCCGTGGCGCCCAAGATGGCCGGCAGCGGCGCCACCTGGAAGGTGCCGATGAGGATGAGGAACTCGCCCACGAAGCCGTTGAGCCCGGGCAGACCGATGGACGAGAGGGTGGCCAGCATGAGGAAGACCGTATAGATAGGCATCACACGCGCGATGCCGCCGAAGTCGTCGATGAGACGGCTGTGCCGCCGTTCGTAGATCATGCCCACCAGAAGGAAGAGCGCGCCCGTGCTCAGACCGTGATTGACCATCTGCAGGATTCCGCCCTCGATACCCTGCATGTTGAAGGCGAAGGTGCCGAGCATCACGAATCCCAGGTGGCTCACCGAGGAGTAGGCCACGAGCTTCTTCACGTCCTCCTGCACCAGGGCCACCAGGGCGCCGTAGATGATTCCGATGACCGCCAGGGTCATGATGAGGTCGGTGAACTGCAGCGCGGCGTCGGGAAAGTAGGGCAGGCAGTACCTGAGGAAACCGTAGGTGCCCATCTTCAGGAGCACGCCGGCCAGGATGACCGAGCCCGCCGTGGGCGCTTCCACGTGGGCGTCGGGAAGCCAGGTGTGCAGCGGGAACATGGGCACCTTGATGGCGAAGGCCAGGGCGAAGGCCAGGAAGGCCCACATCTCCGCCCGGGCGCCGAGCTGGGTGCCCAGCAGGGCGGCCCAGTCGAAGGTCCAGATGCCGGTGGCGCCGTGATGCTGGGCCACCAAGTACAGGATGGCCGCCAGCATGAGCACGCTGCCCGCCATGGTGAAGAGGAAGAACTTCACCGCCGCGTAGATGCGCCGCCTGCCGCCCCAGATGCCGATGATGAAGTACATCGGAATCAGCATGGCTTCCCAGAACAGATAGAAGAGGAAGAGATCGGCGGCCACGAAGACCCCGAGCATGCCCGTCTGCAGCATGAGCAGGAAGAAGTGGTAGCCCTTCACCCGCTCGGTGACGCCGGTCCATCCGCCCAGCACGGCCAGGGGCATGATGAAGGTGGTCAGCAGCACCATGAGCAGACTGATGCCGTCGATGCCCACCGAATAGGCGATGCCGGCGGCGGGAATCCAGTCGAGCTTCTGGGCGAACTGGAAGGCGTGGGTGCCCTCTTCGAAATGGAACCAGAGATGCAGGGACAGCAGGAAGGTGATCAGGGTCACCAGCAGGGTCCAGCCGCGGATGAGCGTCTTATTGTCCTCGCTCAGGAAGAGCAAGGGAAGCGCACCGACCATGGGCAGGAAGGTGATCAGGGTGAGTATCCAGTTGTCGATCATGTCCCTCCTCCCCTAGAAGACCAGTTTGAGCAGAATGGCCAGGACGCCCAGTACCATGAAGAAGGCGTAGGTCTGCACGTAGCCGGTCTGGAAGATGCGGACCACCTCGCCTCCCACGCGGACCAGCAGGCCCGAGAGATTCACGAGGCCGTCGATGACGAGTTCGTCCACGATGCGCCAGAGCTGCTGGGACAGCCAGGCCAGCGGCCGCACGATGAGCGCCTCGTAGACCTCGTCGATGCGGTACTTGTCCTCGAGCAGGCGATAGAATCCGCCGCGTTCGCCGGCCAGGCGCTCGCCGAGATCGTCGGGGCGCGCGAAGAGGTTCCAGGCCACCAGGAAGCCCGCCAGGGCCACCAGGGTGGACACCCCCATGAGGATCCATTCGGTGGCGTGGGACAGGTGCCCGTGGTGCCCGAAGCCCTCGATGTGATGCAGCCCCTCGAAAGCCGGCGCCAGGAATCCCGCCAATACGTTGGTGCCCATGACCGGCGGCAGGCCGATCCATCCTCCCGCCACGCTGAGCAGGGCGAGGATGAGCAGTGGCACGGTCATCACGTAGGGCGATTCGTGGATCTTCGCTTCGTTCTCGGGCTCCACCCGGCTCTCACCGAAGAAGGTCAGGAACAGGAGCCTGAACATGTAGAAGCTGGTCAGACCCGCGGTGAGGACGCCCAGGCCCCAGAGCCACTTGGGTCCGTGCATGAAGGTGGCCGCGAGGATCTCGTCCTTGCTGAAGAAGCCCGACAGGCCCGGGAAGCCCGCGATGGCCAGGGTGGCGATGGCGAAGGTGGCGAAGGTGAGCGGCAGTTTCCTGCGCAGCCCGCCCATCTTGCGGATGTCCTGCTCCTCGTGCAGGGCGTGGATCACGCTGCCCGCGCCGAGAAAGAGCAGGGCCTTGAAGAAGGCGTGGGTCATCACGTGGAAGAGCCCCGCGCCGAAGGCCGCGCTGCCCAAACCCAGGAACATGTAGCCCAGCTGACTCACCGTGGAGTAGGCCAGCACCTTCTTGATGTCGTTCTGGGTCACGGCGATGGTCGCCGCGAAGAAGGCCGTGAGCCCGCCGATGATGGCCACGGTCTCCAGGGCCGCCGGAGCCAGGGCGTAGAGCAGGTGGCTGCGGGCCACCATGTAGACGCCCGCCGTGACCATGGTCGCGGCGTGGATGAGCGCGCTCACCGGCGTGGGACCGGCCATGGCGTCGGGCAGCCAGACGAAGAGCGGGATCTGCGCGCTCTTGCCCGTGGCGCCGAGCAGGAGCAAGAGGCCGATGGCCGTCATCACGCCGGCGGGCGCCGGGTGATGCAAGGCCGTCTTGAAGACCGAGTCGAAGTCCAGGCTGCCGAAGTACTTGAACATGAGGAAGAGGGCCAGAAGGAATCCGAAATCGCCGATGCGATTGACGATGAAGGCCTTCTTGCCCGCCGAGGCATTGCTCATGGTGGGCGTGAACATCTTGTCGAACCAGAAGCCGATGAGCAGGTAGCTGCAGAGGCCCACGCCTTCCCATCCCACGAAGAGCACCAGGAAGTTGGAGCCCGTCACCAGGGTGAGCATGCTGAACATGAAGAGGTTCAGGTAGACGAAGAAGCGCGGGTAGTCCCGGTCATGGCTCATGTAGCCGATGGAGTAGACGTGGATGAGGAAACCCACACCGGTGACGACCAGTGTCATCAGTGCGCTGAGGGGATCCAGTCGCAGGGCTAGGTCGACCTGGAGGGATCCCACGCTGATCCAGTCCCAGAGGCGATAGACGATGACCCGCTCCGCCTCGGGCAGCGCGAGCAGCGTGCGCAGTCCCGAGAGCGCCGTGAGGAAGGACAGGAACACCGCCGCCGAGGCGATGGTCCCGGTCACCTTCACCGGCACCCGCCGTCCCAGGATCGCGTTGACCGCGAGTCCCAGCACGGGGAAGAGCAGTATCAGCGGAAACAGCGTCATACCCCCCTCAACTCCTCAGGAGCGAAGCCTTGTCCAGGTCGATGTTCCGCATGCGCCGGAACACCGCGATGATGATGGCCAGACCCACGGCCGCCTCGGCGGCGGCCACGGCCATGACGAAGAAGGCCATGACCTGTCCGTCCAGATCCACCCGCATGCGCGAGAAGGTGACCAAGAGCAGGTTCACCGCGTTGAGCATGAGCTCCACGCTCATGAAGACCACGATGGCGTTGCGCCGGATCAGGAATCCCAGGGTGCCGATGCCGAAGAGCAGCAGGGCGACGACGACGGCGGCGTTCAGGTCGACCATCAGATCTCCCTCCGGGCCATGATCACGGCGGCCACGATGGCCATGAGCAGGAGCACCGCCGTCAATTCGAAGGGCAGCAGGAACTCCCCGAAAATGAGCTCGCCCAGGCTTCCCACCTCACCGCGGAGTTCGCCGGCGGGGCCGGCCGGCAGGCGGCGGCTGAAGTCCAGGGCCAGCAGCGCGGCGCTCAGGGCCACGGCCAGACCGGCGCCGGCCCACTTGATCTTGCGATTCATGAAGGCGGGCATCTCTTCGGGACTGAGGTTCAACATCATGATCACGAAGAGAAAGAGCACCATGATGGCGCCGGCGTAGACGGCCACCTGCACCGCGGCGAGGAAGAAGGCGTCCATGAGCACGTAAATGCCGGCCAGGTTGAAGAAGGCCAGCACCAGGAATAGCGCGGAGCTGATGGGGTTCTTTCGCGTCACCACCATCACCGCGGAGGCCAGGGCCATGGCCGAGAAGAAGTAGAAGAGGAAACCTGTCACGGCGTGCCTCCCACTCCGAAGCCCAGCACGATGATGCCGTAGACGAAGAGGTTCACCAGGGAGAGGGGCAGCAGGACCTTCCATCCCAGACCCATGAGCTGATCATAGCGGAAGCGCGGCAGGGACCAGCGCACCCAGATGAAGATGAAGAGCCAGACGGCGGTTTTGGCCATGAAGGTCACGACGTGGAGCAGGCCCAGCAGGAAGCGGTGCTCCTGGAAGAAGCCCAGATTCTCGATGAAGGGCAGATGGTAGCCGCCGAAGAAGAGGGTCACGATGAGCGCGCTGGCGGTGATCATGTTGGCGTACTCGCCCAGCATGAAGGAGGCGAACTTCATGCTGCTGTACTCGGTGTGATAGCCGGCCACCAGTTCGGGCTCGGCCTCGGGCAGATCGAAGGGCAGGCGATTGGTTTCGGCGAAGGCGGAGATGGTGAAGAGCAGGAAGCTCAGGGGCTGGCTGATCACGAACCAGAGGTGGCTGCCCTGCCAGTCCACGATGCCCGTGAGCATGAGGGTGCCGCTCATCATGATCACCGGAATCACCGACAGGCCCATGGAGATCTCGTAGCTGATCATCTGCGCGCTGGAGCGCAGGCCGCCGAGCAGGGCGTACTTGTTGTTGCTGGACCAGCCCCCCACGGCCAGACCGTAGACCCCGAGGCTCGCGATGGCGAAGATGAAGAGGACGCCGATGGACAGGTCCGCCACGATCATCTTCACCTCGGTGCCGCCGATGGGCAGGGTGCTGCCGAAGGGCACCACGGCGAAGGTCATGAGGGCCGGGGCCATGGTGAGCATGGGCGCCACCGAATGGAGCACCTTGTTGGCGCCCCGGGGCACGTAGTCTTCCTTGAGCACGAACTTGAGGCCGTCGGCGATGGGCTGCAGCAGTCCCCAGATGCCCACGCGATTGGGGCCCTTCCTCCACTGGATGAAGGCGGACACCTTCCGCTCGGCCAATGTCATATAAGCCACCACGCCCATGGTCAGCGCGAAGACGACGAGGATCTTGCCCAGGGTGATCCAGATGTCAGCGCTCATCGCCCGCCTCCCGCGCCGGCCGCGATGCGGGCCTCGAACTCGCCGCGGAACTTCTGCAGGAAGGCTTCGAGCGGCATGCGGGCCGCGTCGCCCAGGGGGCAGACGGTCTTGAAGGCGATGTTGTCGCAGATGTCCTGCATGTCCTCGATCTCGCCGCCGCGCCCCTGGCCCTGTTCGAAGCGGTTGAGGATCTTCTCCAGCCAGCCCGTTCCCTCCCGGCAGGGAGTGCACTGCCCGCAGCTCTCGTGGTGATAGAAACGCATTAGGTTGGCGGCCGCGGCCACCATGTCGACGGTCTCGTCCATGACGATCACCGCCGCGCTGCCGAGCATGGATCCCATGGAGGCCAGGGAGTCGAAGTCCATGTTCACGTTCATGGCCTCTTCGGCCGTGAGCACGGGCGTCGAGCTTCCGCCGGGAATGACCGCCTTGAGCTTCCGGCCCTTCCAGATGCCGCCGCAGAAGTCCTCGATGACCTCGGCCAGCGGCATGCCCATGGGTCCCTCGTAGGTGCCCGGACGCTCCACGTGTCCGCTCACGCAGAAGAGCTTGGGACCCGTGTTCTTCTCGGGGCCGATGGAGGCGAACCAGTCGGCTCCGCGCTCGATGATGGACGGTACGCAGGCCAGGGTCTCCACGTTGTTGATCACCGTGGGACGCCCGTAGAGGCCCACCACCGCCGGGAAGGGCGGCTTGATGCGAGGATAGCCCCGCTTGCCCTCGAGGCTCTCGAGCAGGGCGGTCTCCTCGCCGCAGATGTAGGCGCCGGCGCCGCGGTGCACGATGATCTCGAGGTCGAAACCGCTGCCGAGGATGTTCCTGCCGAGGTAGCCCGCGGCCTTCGCCTCGGCGATGGCCCGCTCGAGGATGATCGCTTCCTCGGGGTACTCGCCGCGGATGTAGATGAAGCAGTGGTTCGCCTGCAGGGCGTAGCTGCTGAGGATGCATCCCTCCAGCAGCAGATGGGGATTGTCCCGCAGGATCACCCGGTCCTTGAAGGTGCCGGGCTCGCTCTCGTCGGCGTTGCAGACCAGGTATCGGGGACCGGGACTCTGCTCCTCGGAGGGCAGGAAGCCCCATTTCACGCCGGCGGGGAATCCCGCGCCGCCGCGTCCGCGAACCTGGGAAGCCTTGACCTCTTCGGTGACCTCACCGGGGCTGAACTCCTTCAGTCCCTTCTTCAGGGCCTGATAGCCTCCCTCCCGCTCGAAGACGGCGAGGGTGTGGGAGCCTTCCATGCCCACGATCTTGGTAAGGACAGGTTCGAAGGCGGCCACGCTCAATCCTCCACCTGGTCGAGGATGGCCCCCACGCGCTCGGGCGTGAGGTTCTCGTGCAGATCGTCGCCGATCATCATGGCGGGGGCGGTGCCGCAGGCGCCGATGCATTCCACCTCGATGAGGCTGAACTTCTCGTCGCCGGTGGTCTCGCCGGGAGCGATGCCGAGCTTGTCCCCTATCATGGCGCGGATGTCCTGGGCGCTCCGGATGTCACAGCTGAGGGTGCGGCAGAGCTGGATCACGTGACGGCCCACGGGCTTCATGAAGTACATGCTGTAGAAGCTGACCACGCCCTCCACGTGGGCGGGGCTCAGGTCGAGACGCTCGGCCGCCCACTGCATGCTCTCGGCCGAGACCCATCCCTTCTCGCGCTGGATGATGTGCAGCAGAGGGAGCAGGGCGCTCCGGGACTCGGGGTACCGGGCGACGATGCCGTCAACTTCCTTGCCTATCTCCTCGGAAAACATCGGCTCCTCAACGATTGTCGTCGTGCTTGCCCCGTGTAGGGATCTGCTTCTGCAGGGGATGTCCGTGTTCGTAGTCCTCGGTGAGCAGGATGCGCCTCAGATCGGGATGATCCGTGAAGCGGATGCCCATGAGATCCCAGACCTCCCGCTCGTTCCAGTCGGCCGATTCCCAGAGCCCCGTGGCGCTGGGCAGCTCGGGCCCGTCCTCGCCGTCGAGGGCCGGCGCCTGTACGCGCAGACGGTCGCCGGTGTCGGGGGCGAGCAAGTGGTAGCTCACCTTGAAGCGCGGCTTCCAGCCCAGTTTCAGGCCGTCCACGCCGCTGATATCCGTGAGCATGCTGAATCGCGGGCTGCTCTCGTCCCGCAGCCATGTCAGCAGTTCGACGAGGAGCTCCGCGCCGGTCACCAGGGTGAGTTCGCCGTGCTCCTCCCGTGTTTTCACGCGGCCGCTCCAGGATTCGGGAAGGGAGAATCCGCTACTCATCGGCGCCGTCCTTCGCCGTTCCGGTGTCCCACTTGAGGGCCTTGGCTCCGAGGATGTAGAAGTATCCCAGCAGGAGGATGATCAGGAAGATGCCCATCTCGATCAGGCCGAAGAGGCCCAATTGCTTGGCCTTCACCGCCCAGGGATAGAGGAAGACCACTTCGATGTCGAAGAGGATGAAGAGGATGGCCACCAGGTAGAATTTCACGGAGAAGCGGTCGCGGGCGTCGCCCCGGGGCTCCACGCCGCACTCGTAGGGTTCGAACTTGCCCTTGTCGTCGCTGCGCCGACCCACGAAGCGGCTCATGGCCACCATGAGGCCGGCGAATCCCGTGGCCAGGACGAGCAGGATCAGGATCGGAACGTAGGATCCGGCGGCAAAGCTGTCCTCGAGGGCGAAGATAGGCATCGTTCCGACGGGGCCTTTCGGGATCTGGGGGGATTCGCGACCGGCACATACTGGACAGGGAAGGGCCCCCTGTCAACGGCTAGCTGCCGACATCCCGCAAGAAGCAGGATAACGTTGCTAACATGCTCCCGCTCAAGGACTCCCGTCTCGCTCCGCCGGAGCCAGGACCTGGGTGAAGGCGCTGTAGAGACCGTCGCTCCAAATGCGGAGCGACACGTCCTCTACCCCGGCACTTCGGGCCTGGGGAAGCGGCTCGCCCTCGGGATCCCAGGGCGCGCTGCGGCGAAGGTAGGGCAGGTCCGGCGCTTCATCTCCCCGGGGAACCGGAAGCGGGTTGAGGGCGGAGAGCAGGTCGAGATTCCCGCTCCCCCAGGACAGTCCCTCGGCGAGCAGGTGTCCTTCGATCTCGCGCAGGGCCGCCAGGGCCTCGGCCTCGCCCTCGCGACGATAGAGAACGAGATCCCCCGAGATGAGGAGGTCGCCGCCGGCCCATCCCGCGGGAAGCCGGTCCAGCCAGCCCCCCCGGGCCAGATCCAGGGCCGCTTCGCTGGAGGCCAGCAGGAAGAAGCGCCCGTGGGCGCGGGCGGACATCTCGCCGACCCGCAGGATTTCGCCCTCCCTATCCAGGGCCTCGGCCCCGGACATGCTGCGCTGCAGACTGCTCAAGGGTCCGAGAAGCCACCAGTGACCGCCGCCCTCGGCGAAGCACCACTCCCCGCTCTTGAAGGGCCGAAGTCCCGTGGCCGTTTCGATCTCGTCGCGGGGCATGCCCAGGGCGAGCGCCCGTTCCAAGGGATACCCCTTCCCCTCCGCCCAGAGCGCGGGGGGGAACTTCCGGTGACTGTTGCGCCGCTGAACGAAGCTCTCGCATTCTGGGGGCAGTGCGGACAGGGCCGGCAGCCCCTGGCTGCGCCGACCTTCCCGCTGGGCGGCCAGCGGCGTGACGATGAAGCGGATCACCACCAGGAACAGGATGATGACGCCCAGGGGCAACAGCACGCGCTTCATGAGCTTCCCTCGCTTTCATCGGACCGAAGCGATTCCAGGAAACGGCTGGGTTCCTGGGCGAATCCGCCGCGGGTCTTCACGCGGCTGAGGGTCAGGGACCGGCCCGCGCGGGTCATGGCCACGTAGAGGAGCCGTCGCTCCTCCTCCACCGCCTCGGGATCCTGGGACCTGAGGGCGTAGTAGCCGGGCAGCACGTTCTCCTCGAGACCGGCGATGTAGACGTGATCGAACTCCAGGCCCTTGGCCGCATGGATGGTCATGAGCTGCACGGCGTCCTGTCCCTGGGCGGAATCCTGGGTGCGGTAGAGGGCGAGGAAGTCCAGGAAGGAGGCCAGGGAGTCGCCCAGGAAGAGCTCGTCGAAACGCGGCAGCAGCGCGAGGAAGCGCTCCTCCTCGCTGCTGCGCCCGCGGAAGAGCTCCGGCGCCTCGCCTTCCAGTCCCGAGGACGCCAGGAGTGCCGCCTCCAGGTCCTTGCGGGAAGCTTCGGTTCCGAGACTCTCGAGCCAGGGACTGCCGCTGGCCAGGAGTCGTCGCACTCCCATGCGGAAGAGCGCATGGGCTCCCTCGACGCGGGCGTCGGGCGGGCCGGCCGGATCCAGCTGAAGCACCAGGGCCAGTGGCGCGAGGCCGTCCCGGCCGGACCGGCGCGCCAGGCGCTTCATCTGCATGCTCTGCATCTGATCGAAGGCCTCGCCGAGGCAGCGGCAGTCGTCCAGTGCCCGGTGCCGGGCCTCGGCCTTGATGCCGAAGCGCTCGATGAGATCCTCCAGTCGATTGCGCTCCCGCGGAAAGAGCCGGCGGGCCAGGGCCAGGCTGTCGTAGAGGGCCTGCCTGGGACGGGCGAAACCCTGCTCCCTGGCCACCCGGGCGATCACGGGGAAGTCGAAGGTGGCGCCGTTGTGGGCCACCAGATCGAGGTCCCCCACGAAGCGCAGGAAGTCGGCCAGGGCCTGTGCCGGAGGCGGGGCGCTTTCGAGCATGGCATCGTCGATGCCATGCACCGCCGTGGATTCGGGAGGCACGGGGCCGGAGGGTTTCACGAAGCTTTCGAAACGGGCCACCTCGCGGCCGCCCTCGTAGCGGATGGCTCCGATCTCGAGGATCTCGCAGCGGGAGGTGTCGATGCCCGTGGTCTCCAGGTCGAAGATCACGTAGTCGCGCAGGGGCTGGTACTCGGCGGCGCGCCAGAGCTGGTAGAGGCGGAAGAAGAGCAGGGGCGCCGCTTCGCCCTCCACGCGATGGCGCCGGCTTCCCCCTTCCAAAATGAGGGCACGGCTCTCCGCTTCCAGGCGCAGGCGCGCTCCCTCCGGAGGCTCGGGTCCGGCTGGTACGAGGCTCTTGCGATACCAGGGCTCCAGGGTCTGCCCCAGCCATTCGCAAAGGATGCCCTCCTGTCGCCGGTCCGGGGCGCTCAGCGCCACGCGCTTGCCCTGGCGCAGGAGCGATCGCAGCTCCTCGAGCAATTCGGCCAGGCCCTCCGCGGCGAAGGGATCGCCGGGCAGCTCGGCGTCGGCGTCCTCCTCCAGTTCGAGCAGCACCTCTCCCACCAGTTGACGCAGGGTCTTGCCCTTCTGTCCGGCGCGCAGATTGCTGAGACGGGCGACCTTCTCGTCGAGCTGCCAGCTCAGGCGCGCGAGCAGCGAAAGCCGCTCGCCGGCCGCCTCCCGTTCGGCCCGGGATTCGGGCGGCGTATCGGGCGGCAGGATGGCGCCCAGGGCATCGAGCCCGCGGGGAAACTCCCGGGCGAAGGCATCCTGCCAGGCGGGCTCGTCCAGAGCCGCGCTCCTCTCCTGGAAGGAACGCCAGCATCGCGACTGACGGCGCAGCGCGTCCCGATGGCGCCGTACCTCGGCCAGAGCCTGTCGCCAGGACGATCCCTGCCGCCTGACCACCTCGCCCATGAGCGAGGTGGATCCCGGGTCCAGACGCGCCCCGAGCACCTGGCCCATGGCGTCGTCGTCGGCCGGATTGCGAAGCAGGCGCAGGGTCGCCAGGATCAGTCCGATGCGAGGCTGATCGAGCAGTCCGCGCCCGGAGATCATCTCCACCGGAATGCGCTCACCCATGAGCTTGCCCTCGAGGTATTCCCCGATGGAGTGCTTGGGATAGAGGATGGCCACCTCGCTCCAGCGCAGATCCCGATCGCGCAGTCGCGCCTGGCGGATGTCCGCGCCCAGGAAGGCGGCCTCGTCCTCCTCGCTGTCGAAGCTCTCCACGCGCAGTTCGCCCTCGCCCCCGGCGCGGCTCTGCAGGGCGTCGGTCTTCCCGAGGAGGGCCTTGGCCCCATCGAGGATGCGCTCCCGGTTGCGATAGTTCTCTTCGAGGAAGATCTCCCGCGGTGAATAGTCGCGCCGGTAGTCCTCGAGGTTCCGCGGATCCGCTCCCCGCCAGGCGTAGATGGATTGGTTCGCGTCGGCCACCAGGAAACTGCGCCCGTCCTCGGGCAGCAGGTGCCGGAGGATGCGGTACTGGAGCGCGTCGGTGTCCTGGAACTCGTCCACCAGCACCTGGGCCCAGCGCTCGCGCACCTGCTCGCGCAGATCGGCATGGTCGCCCAGGAGCTGCCGGGTGAGGTCGAGGATGTCGTCGAAGTCCACGGCCTTCTCCGCCCTGAGCAGCCTCTGGTACTCGGCGAAGAGGTCCTGCTGCAGACCGCTGAGGACATCCGCGCCGCGGTCCACCCGGTAGATGCCGAAGCGCCCGAGCAGCAGGCGCAGTTCCTTGTCGTCGGGTTCTCGGCTGGAGAAGCCCAGGCGCTGCCAGGCCCGCCTCAGCACGCCCAGCTGTCGTCCCTCGTCGGCCACGGCGAAGTCGGCGGGCAACTCGACCCGCTCGGCCTGTTCCCGCAGCAGATGGATGCCGAAGTGATGGAAGGTTCCCGCGGCCACCTCGCCGGCCCGCTCCCCCAGGTAGCCCGCGAGGCGATCCACCATCACCGAGGCGGCCTTGCGCGTGAAGGTGAGGGCCAGAATGCTCTTCGCGTCCACGCCGGCCACGCTGCCCAGATAGACGATGCGGTTGACCAGGGTGCGGGTCTTGCCCGTTCCGGGTCCCGCCATCACGAGGATGTGGGGATCGGCCGCGAAGACCGCGTCACGCTGCCGGGGGTTCAGTTCCCTCTCGAGGTCGCGCCAGAGTCCCGGCGCGCTCACGGGATCCTCCGTAGGAGGCGGATCCGCCTGTCCCGATGCGGGATCGCGAAGCAATGGATTGGGCGCATGGATGTCCTCCGGGAGGGGCCAGTCTATGCGGAGCGCTTGAAGGAGGCAACGATTTCGGCCACGAAAAAACCCCGCCCTGGGCAAAAGGGCGGGGAGGAGGTACTGCGGCCAGCCGGGGAATTAGCGATACAAGTTCTTGAGCGAGCTCCAGCTGGTTTCCTGAGTGCTGGTCGAGCAACCGGTGATGATGACCGTGACGCCGGAGATCTCTCCCCACACGCCGCGAGAACCGGTTTCGCTGCAGTTAGCATTCATGAAGGCGGGGAAGTCCGGGGGCAGGTTGCCCAGGGGATCTCCGTCGATGTCGGTGTAGCCGAGGCCGGTGGCGTTGGCGATCACGAACTCCATGCAGGTATCGTAACCGTCGAAGACCGCCGTCATGTTGATGTTGGCGATAGTGCCGACGATGATGCCTTCGTAGTACTGGTAGGTCGTGTAGGAGATGAAGTTCACGATGTCGGCCCAGTATTCGGTGTCGCCGCCGTCCCAGGCCTCGCCGGTGCCGTTCATCCAGAGGCGGCCGCCGCAGTACTCGTTACGCCAAGTCTGGTAGCCGGTCTGGTTGGCATCGAGATTATCGTTCATGAGAACGGGATCGGCGCAAAGCGTGATGCAGGAAACCTCCCACTGGGCGCCCAGCGTGGCGCCGTTCCAGGACTGAGCCTGAAGAGTGTTTCCGATTTCGCCCCAGGAGCCATCATTGAAATTCTCGGGCCAGGACTCCGTACCGTGTCCCATCTGGATCACTCCACCCAGATCCACGGAGAAGTAGGCGCCGTTCGTAGGAGGCCCTGCGAGGGCGGGGGTCACGAGCAGTGCGAAAAGCCCGGACAACAGTAGCAGTGATTTCTTCATGTTTGCCTCGGGGGTCCTGATCACCCAAGTCAGAGGTTGCAGAGTCAATAGCAGGGCCGGCGACCTGCGCTGCCGGTGGGGACTGCTTTCCGATTAGAGTGTATATCCCATGGAACGAAGGGCATTCAAGCTAAATATCGGAAGAATTTTCTTTCCCTTTAACTCGATTGCCCCCAATTCCTTGCTTGACCCACTCTTTTCCTGCGGGATTGCCAAATAAGGCCTTATCCCATAGGATTCGATCTTCCCGTAGCAAGATTTGGAGCGAAGATGCCCCTGGATCCTCATCATTCCATGTGGAGGGACAAAACGGAGGCCCCCGAAGGCCCTCGCGTTCCCGTCTGCGCCCTCCTGGACAACATCCGAAGCGCCCAGAACGTGGGCGATATGTTCCGCAGCGCCGACGCTCTCTTGCTCGAGAAGCTCTATCTCGTTGGCATCACGGCATTTCCTCCAAACAGCAAGCTGGAGAAGACCGCTCTGGGCGCCAGCGAGACCGTTCCCTGGTCCCATCAGCTCCGGCTCTTCGACGCCGTGGAGGAAATTCGCGCCGCGGGCATGCCCCTGGTCGCCGTGGAGATGACCCCTTCCAGCCAATCCCTCTTCGAATGGCAGGGACCGGCCCGGGCCTGCTTCGTTTTCGGCCACGAGGTCATGGGCGTGGACAAGGAACTCATCCGCCAGGCCGACGCCGTGGTCCATCTGCCCATGGCGGGTCTGAAGAACAGCCTGAACGTCTCTTCCAGCTTCGCGGTCACGCTGTATCACCATCTGGCTCGCCACGGTCTGCTCGCCGGCGGACCGCCATCCCTGGAAGATTCCTACCTGCCGGACAAGCGCCAGGGCTGATCGATTCCACTTTGGGAAACATTTCACTTTAGTATTGACGAATCCGGCCAGATCCTTATTTTCGGATATGCAGATATGTGGATCTTGTATGGAGGACTTATGGAACGCAATCCTGAAGACATCCAGGCTGCGGCGAAGATTTTCAAGGCCCTGTCCCATCCCGCCCGGCTGGAGATCGCCTGCCACCTTTCCCAGGACGGTCCCTCGACCCAGAAGGACCTCATCGGCCTGCTCGGCTGGCCTCAATCCACCATGGCCCGGCACCTGGCCCCCCTTCGCGACCTGGGCCTCATCGATGGTCGCCGGCGCGGTCCCGAGGTGGAACTGAGCGTCACCAGCGAATTGGTGAGCGAGATGGTCCAGTCTCTCTGCGACTGGCTTCACGAGGAAGGCAACGGAAGCTCCAAGGAGGACGCATGAATCGGCGCGAGTTCATCAAGATCGGCTCGGGAGGCGCGGCGGGTGCGGCATTGCTGGGCGGCCTGACCACGGATTGGTACGGCAGCTACGACAATCGTCTCGAGAATCCCGACACCGACGGCGATCGGGTCGTCCCCAGCTTCTGCGAACTCTGCTTCTGGAAGTGCGGAATCCTGGCCCACGTGAAGGACGGCCGCATCACGAAGATCAAGGGCAATCCCAAGCATCCCCTGTCCCGGGGACGGCTCTGCCCCCGCGGCGCCGGCGGCACCGGGCTGCTCTACGATCCGGACCGCCTCAAGAAACCCATGGTCCGCGTGGGCAAGAACGGCATGCAGAACTTCGAAGAGGTCGACTGGACCACCGCCCTGGACGAGGTCGCCGACAAGTTCGAGATGATCCGCCAGCGCTACGGAGCGGAGGCCCTGGCCCTCTACTACCACGGCTTCGGGGCGAACTGGATGAAGCACCTCTTCAAAGCCTACGGCAGTCCGAACATCGCGGCGCCCTCCTACGCCCAGTGCCGCGGCCCCCGCGACGTGGGTTTCGACCTGACCTTCGGCTCCATCGTGGGATCGCCGGAAGTCATCGACATGCAGAACAGCCGCTGCATCACCCTGATCGGCTCTCACCTGGGCGAGAACATGCACAACACCCAGGTGCAGGACTTCGCCACGGCCATCCGCGACGGCGCCGACCTCATCGTGGTCGATCCCCGCTACTCCGTGGCGGCCTCCAAGGCCAAGTACTGGCTGCCCATCAAGCCGGGCACCGACATCGCCCTGCTGCTGGCCTGGATGCACGTGCTCATCGACGAGGGCCTCTACGACAAGGAATACATCGACAACTACGCCTACGGCTTCGATCAGCTCGTCGAGCACGTGAAGCCCTTCTCGCCGGAGTGGGCCTATCCCCGCACCGGCATCGAGCCCGAGATGATCCGCCGCTCGGCCCACCTCATGGCGGGGGCGCGGCCGGCCTCCTTCATCCATCCGGGACGCCACGTCACCTGGATGGGCGACGACACCCAGCGCAGCCGGGCCATCGCCATTCTCAACGCCCTGCTGGGATCCTGGGGCCGCAAGGGCGGCTTCTACATCCCCTCCCAGCTGGCGCTTCCCAAGTACAAGTACCCGGGTTACCTGCCTCCGGGGCGAAAGGCGGCCGACCGCCCCCATGCCAGCAGCTTCCCCCTGGGCGACAACGTGCTTGCCCAGGGCGTCTGCAACGCCACGATTCCGGGGCTCGCCGAGTACGACCTCAAGGGATGGATGGTCTACGGCTCGAACCTGCCGACCACGCTTCCCGATCCGAAGACCACCTATGAGGCCATCCAGAAGCTGGACTTCCTGGTGACCATCGAGGTGCTGCCGGCGGAGATCGCCGGCTGGTCGGACGTGGTGCTCCCCGAGGCCACCTATCTGGAGCGCTGCGACGAGCTGCACAACCCCAACTACCGGGAACCCTACGTCGCGGTGCGCCAGGAAGTGGTGCCGCCCATGTACGAGAGCAAGCCCGGCTGGTGGATCGCCAAGGAGCTGGGCACGCGACTCGGACTGCCCGAGTTCTTCCCCTGGGAGAACAGCGAGGAGTACGGCATGACCCGCATCAAGGAAGCCGGCCTCGACTGCGAAGCTCTGCAGAAGGACGGGGTGATCCTGGGCAAGCCCGAACCCCTCTTCTTCGAGGAGGGCGCGGCCCCCGACTTCTACACCAACACCGGCAAGATCGAACTCTATTCCACGCGACTGGCCGAATACGGATTCGATCCCATTCCCTTCTTCACTCCTCCGGAGGAAGCGCCGGAGGGCTACTACCGATTGCTCTTCGGGCGAACCCCCACCCACACCTTCGGGCGGACCACCAACAACCGGCTGCTGTCGGAGGTCTACAAGGAGAACCAGATCTGGGTGAACCGGGGCGTGGCCCTGAAGTGGGGACTCAAGGACGGGCAGCGGGTCTACCTGCAGAACCAGGACGGCGTGCGCTCCACCTTCTCCCTTCCGGTGAAGGTTACCAGCCGCATCCGCCCGGAGGCCGTCTTCATGGTCCACGGTTACGGACGCAAGGCCAAGAAGCTGTCCTTCGTCTACGGAAAGGGCGCCGATTCGACGGAGTTGATCACCCAGTACAAGGTGGATCCCATCATGGGAGGCACCGGCATGAACGTGAACTTCGTCACCTTCATCGACGCCGAGCAGGAGGGAGCCAATCCCGGAGGCCATGCCGAGGTCGGTAGCGAGAACAAGGAGGTGACCGCATGAGCGAGCCCCGTTACGCCATGGTCATCGACACCAAGACCTGCGTGGGCTGCAGCGCCTGCGTCATCGGCTGCAAGACCGAGAACGACACGCCCGACGGCTACACCCGCGACTGGATCGTCACCGAGACCCGGGGCACCTTCCCCGATCTCAGCATGACCATCACCTCGCAGCGCTGCAATCACTGCGAGGACGCGCCCTGCGTGCGGGCCTGCCCCACCGGCGCATCCCACTACGCCGAGGGCGGACAGGTGAAGGTGAGCCGCAACAAGTGCACGGGTTGCAAGGCCTGCATCTCGGCCTGTCCCTACGGCGCGCGCTATCTGCATCCGGATACGCGCACCGTCGACAAGTGCACCTTCTGCTATCACCGGATCGCCCAGGGCCTGAGCACCACTTCATGCCAGGAGATCTGCCCGACCACGAGCATCGTCTTCGGCGATCTCAACGACCCGGACAGCGAGGTGGTCGATCTGCTCGCCCGTCGCAAGTACTTCACGCTGCGTCCCGATGCGGGAACCGAACCCCAGGTCTACTACCTGATCTAGGAGGTCTGCATGCTGGAAGTGACCAACAATCGGATGAATCCCTTCATCGATCCGGACCTGCACATCTGGCACGGAGAGGTGGCCGCCGATCTATTCCTCGCGGCCATGGTCGGGGGAATCATGGCTCTCACCGCGGTGCTCTACTTCTGGGCTCCCCGGAAGGAGTGTTCCCGGGGATACTGCCTTCTGCCCTGGATCTCTCCCCTGCTCATCTCCTTCTGCCTGCTCTTCCTCTGGATCGATCTGGGCAACAAGTTCAACGCCTTCCGGTTCTTCTTCGTGCTGAAGTCCTACAGCTTCATGTCCTGGGGTTCCTGGATCATCCTGATGACCTATCCGGCGAGCATGCTCTTCGCCTGGGGCGGCTCGCCGCCCGATTTCAAGGAGCGCTGGCTGAAGCGGCTGCCCTTCCTGGCCGGCATCGGCGCCTGGGCCGATCGCCATCGCCGGGGCATCGCCATCTGGAACTTCGTCACAGGCATCGCGCTGGGACTCTACACCGGAGCCCTGCTGGCCTTCTACGCCGCGCGGCCCCTGTGGAACTCGCCCATCCTTCCCCTGCTCTTCCTGAGTTCGGGAGTGGCCTGCGCGGCGGCCTACATGCTGCTGGTCCGGCTCACGGACTTCGAGCGCACGGTCGTCGGGCGGGTGCTGGTAGGCGCCCTCATCTCTCAGGCCCTCTTCAACGCCCTCTGGTTCTTCGGGCTGGAAACCGCTTCGGACAGCGGACGCATGGCTCTGGATCTCTTCACCGGGAAGCAGTACACGGCGGCCTACTGGACGCTGGTCGTGGGCATGGGCCTGGTCATCCCGCTCATGGCGGCCTGGTTCCGGAGGCTCCGCAACCAGGGCCTGCAGCGGGCGGTGACCTTCTTCGTTCTCGCCGGCGCCTTCGCGCTCCGGTGGCTGATCGTTTTCGCCGGACAGCATTCGGACGCCGCCGGGCACGTGGCGGGATTGGGAGGCTAGCATGGTCGAGATCACCCACAATCGCATGAACCCCTTCATCGATCCGGATCTGCACATCTGGCACGGCGAGGTGGCGGCCTATCTCTTCCTGGGAGGACTGGCCGCGGGGGTCATGCTGCTCACCGGGCTCATGCGCATCTGGAAGCCGGGCCTGGAGCGCTCACGGCAGATGGCGCTGATTCCCTGGCTGGCGCCCATCCTCATTTCGCTGGGCATGTTCTTCCTCTGGCTCGACCTCGCCAACCGGATCAACGCCTTCCGCTTCTTCTTCACCTTCAAGGTCTGGTCCCCCATGTCCTGGGGCGCCTGGATCCTGCTGCTCATCTATCCGAGTTCCATACTCTTCGCCTGGAGCGAGACGCCCCGCGACCTGAAGAGCAGGCTCATCGCGCGCTTCTCCTTCCTCAAAGCTCTCGATGCCTGGGCGAGCCAGCGCAACGACATGCTGGCCTTCTGGAGCATGGGCGTGGGCATGCTGCTGGGAATCTACACGGGAGTGCTGCTGGGCAGCGTGGCGGCCAGGCCGCTCTGGAACTCGGCCCTGCTCGGCCCGCTCTTCCTGGTGTCCGGCATCTCCACGGCCGCCGCCTTGACCCTGCTCTTCCGCATCCGGGACGAGGAGCGCGTGATCTTCTCGCGCATCGACATGGTCTTCATCCTCGTGGAGATGGGCTTCCTGGCCCTCTGGCTCATCACCCTGGCCTCCGGCGGCGCCAGCTATCAGGCGGCCGCCGATCTCTTCTTCGGCGGCAGTTACACGGCCGCATTCTGGAGCCTCGTGGTGGCCCTGGGACTTGTGGTCCCCCTCGTCGCCGAGCTGCTCGAGAAGCGCCACCACGTCATTCCCGGACGCGCCGCCGCCGTGTTCGTGCTCATCGGAGGATTCGCCCTGCGCTGGATCCTCGTTTTCGCGGGACAGCATTCCAGTTGGGTCACCCAGCTGTCGCTTCATTAGGAAAGGACCGAGATGCCCAAGAACTACTGGAATCCCTACCTGGCGGGCCTGCTCCTCGGCCTCACCCTGCTCGCCGCCTTCATGGTGGCGGGACAGGGACTGGGCGCCAGCGCGGCCCCCAAGCGCATCGTGGCCCTGGGTTGCGAAACCGTGAACGCCCAATGGGCCCAGTCCAATTCGGCCATCGGCAAGTACTTCGAGGGCGACGGGGCCCATCCCCTGAAGAACTGGCTGGTGGTGGAAGTGATCGGCGTTCTTCTCGGCGGATTCATCGGCGCGGTGAGCGCTGGCCGCCTCAAGGGCGAGGTGGTGCGCGGGCCGCGCATCTCCGTGGGAGGCCGGCTCGTCTTCGCCTTCTTCGGCGGGGCCCTCATGGGTCTGGCGGCGGCCATCGCCCGGGGCTGCACTTCCGGGCAGGCCCTCTCCGGCGGCGGATCCCTCGCGGCCGGCGGCTGGGCCAACATGATGATGTTCTTCGGCGGCGCCTACGCGGTGGCCTGGCTACTGAGGAGGCAGTGGGTATGAACAACCTCTTCCCCCTCGAATTCGCGGGCGAACAGCTCAGGCTCCTCACGGGACTCGGCGTGGGTTTCTTCTTCGGCTTCTCCCTGGAGCGCGCCGGATTCGGCAACGCGAAGAAACTGGCCGGACAGTTCTACCTGAACGACATGGCCGTCTTCAAGGTCATGTTCACCGCCGTGCTGGTCTCGCTCACGGGCGTCTTCTCCCTCTCGGCCTGGGGACTGCTCGAACTTGGCGAGCTCTGGATCAATCCTACCTTCATCTGGGCACAGGTGGTCGGCGGATTCATCCTCGGCATCGGCTTCGTCATGAGCGGGCTCTGCCCCGGCACCTCGGTGGTGAGCGTGGCCTCGGGTAAGCTGGACGGACTCGTCACGGTGCTGGGCACCTTCTTCGGCGTCTTCGTCTTCACCCTCGTCTTCGACAGACTGCCCTTCCTGCAGAGCCTCTACTCGGCGGGCTCGGGCGAGGTGCTTCTGCTGCACGAGATCTTCCCCTTCAAGTTCCCCGCCCTCTGCCTGATCATGACGGTGATACTCATCGCCCTGGGCGCCTTCATCTTCGCGGAGTGGGTGGAGAAGATCTACCGGAAGAAGCTGGGGCCCGGACCCCTCTCGCCGCCGGATCGTCCGCGCATGAAGTACTACGTGCTGGGCCCCCTCTTCCTCATCGCCCTGGCCGCGGCCATCTACGACAAGCCCATCGTGCCCGAGCCCGAACCTCGGCCACTGGTGGGCATCGAACCCCTCTCGGTGGCCGAACGCCTCATCGACGGTGATCCCACCCTGGTCATCCTGGACCTGCGAGGCGAAGAGGCATTCAACGCGAAGAGCCTGCCCGGCGCTCAGAGGGTGCAGGGATTGGGCAACCCCGCCGACTGGCTGGCGAACCTCGCCGGGGGCATGACGGTGGTGCTCTACGATCAGGGTCCGTCCGCGCTGACCGTTCCCGGTTCCTGGCCGGCGGAGTTGGAGTACTTCACCCTGCGGGGCGGCTTCGAGGCCTGGACCCGCGAGGTGCTCACGCCCATGGAACCGCTGGGCACGAGCCTCGTGGAGCAGGACTTCACGCGCCGCCAGAACCAGATCGCGGGATACTTCAGCGGCACGCGGGTGCAGTCCAAGGCCGCGGCGCCTCCGCCTGCCCCCAGCGGCGGCGGCAAGCAGAAGAAGAAACCCGCGGGCGGTTGTTAGCAGGCGGATGCAAAACTAGATCTGGTCGCATTCGTCATGCTTTGCAGCCCAATGCGAGGCACGACGACGAACGTGATGCCGTAGCATCATGGAGGAGGAGAAACGATGCAGTGGGATGCAAAGCATGCGAACCCGAAGGGCTGGCGGCAATGCTTCACAGCTCATCGTCTCTCGTCGTCGATGATGCTAGAGCATCACCTTTCTCCTCGTTCCTCGATCCGCTCGCATGTGCAAGCCAGTGCGACCGAGCCTAGTTTTGCATCAGCCTGCTAGCATGAAGCCGCGCCCCTACCTGCTCTGCGGCGGCCGAAGTCGGCGCATGGGAAGGGACAAGGCCATGCTCGAGCATCCCGAGGGAACTACCCTATTGGAAAGGGCGGCCCGATTGCTGGAAACAGCCATCGGACCGCCCCTTCTGCTTTCGGGGGATGGAAGGCGCTACCCGCAGTTCGACTACGCCGAACTCGCCGATCCCAAACCCGATTGCGGACCTCTGGGCGGCATCCTGGCCGCGGTCGACGACGCCTCGCCGAGTCCGGCGCTCATCCTCGCCGTGGACATGCCCTTCGTCCTGGCCGAGGACCTCGCCGCCCTCATGGCGGCGGCGGGCCCCGGCGTCACCCTCGCCGTTGCGGAGGGACGTCGTCACCCCGCCCTGTCCATCTGGTCCCCCGCAACCCTGCCTGCCCTGCGGGACGCCCTGGAGGCCGGCGAACTGGCGCTCATGCCCCTGCTCGACCGGCTCGAGGTCCGCGAGGTCGAGCTGCCCGCCTCGCGACTGGCCAACTGGAACCGGCCGCCTACCTCGTGAAGCGGGCCAGCACGAGGCCGCCCAGGAACCATCCTATCAGAAGGTCCGCGAAGGTCACGAAGACGAAGCCCGGCGCGAAGCCGTACCAGAGCCAGTAGGGCCCGAGGAACATCAGGCTGGCGATGACCGCGATGGCCACGGCCAGGCGCAGCTTCACCGAGAATGCGATCTCCCCCATGCAGAGCATCAGTCGGGCCAAGATCAGGGCGACCAGCAGGTTCAGCACGAACTGCAGGATGAGCGGGCGCGCGCCCATGGCGTCCATGCCGCCCCGGGTCAGCGAGATGAAGGCCACGGGGCCCGCGTTCATGCGCGCCATGCCCTCCTCGTCGCCGGACTGGAAGTGGGGAATGAAGTAGATGCCGTCCTGCTCGCTCCCCGCCATCATGGCTTCGGCCACGACCTGCTCGTTGGAGAAGCCGTTCACATTGCTTTCCCACCAAGGCAGCATCATGTGGGAGATGAAACTCCACACGAACACGATGAGTGCGGCCAGGAATGCGCCGAGCAAGGCTTTGCGTGTCATGGATGACCTCCGTGTTGGGGCTGCCGGCTTCAGGCTACCGGCATGAGAATCCGAACCTAGAGTTTCAATTCAATGCCCACCGGGCAGTGATCGCTTCCCATCACTTCGGGACTGATCCAGGCGTCGGCGAGCGTTTCCTTGAGATTCTTGCTGAGATAGAAATAGTCGATGCGCCAGCCGATGTTCCGCGCGCGGGCGCCGCTGCGCATGCTCCACCAGCTGTACTGCTCGGGGATCTCTCCGCGGACGTCGCGGAAGGTGTCGGACCAGCCCTTGGCGAGCAGACCGTCGATCCATTCGCGCTCTTCGGGCAGGAAGCCGCTGATGGTCTCGTTCTCCTTGGGACGGGCCAGGTCGAGGGCCTTGTGGGCGGTGTTCACGTCGCCGCAGACGGCGATGCGCTTGCCGCGGCGGACCCGACCGTCCACCTTCTTCTGGAATTCGCGATAGAAATCCATCTTGTAGGCCAGGCGCTCCTCGCTGGCCTTGCCGTTGGGGAAGTAGACGTTGTAGAGCAGGAAGTCGCCGTGGTCGGTGATCATGACGCGGCCTTCCGAGTCGAAGCGTTCGATGCCCAGACCGGCCTTGGCCTTCACGAATGGAACGCCGTCCCGGACGTAGGTCACCACGCCGGAGTAGCCCTTCTTCTCTGCCGAGGCGAAGTGGGCCGTCCAGCCTTCCGGAGCGGTGAGCTCATCGTCGAGCTGATCGGGATGGGCCTTGGTCTCCTGAAGGCAGACGATGTCGAGGTCCGACTTCCAGAGCCAGTCCAACGCTCCCTTGCGCTGCACCGCGCGGATGCCGTTCACGTTCCAGCTGATGAGCTTCATCTAGAGATCGCCTTTCGGTTCGCCGCTCTCTCCGCCGCCGAACTGGTCCAGCCAGAAATCGATTTCCTCGGGGGTGGAGTTCTCGGGTTTCTCACTCGCCTCCTCGCCCTTGCCCTGGGATGCCAGCTTGGCGGCCAGGGATTCGGCGCTCTCCACCCGGGCGCCGAGCGCGCGGGCGTGGGCGCCGATGTCCTTTTCGTCGGAGCTGACCACGGTCACGGTCTTGGGATTCGCGTGACGATCGAGTTGAGCCCTGATCCAGGCGTCGGCGCTGGGCGCGAAGATCACCCGGATGGGCCCGGGGGCCTGGTCCCTTCCGGAGCTCTGACCGTCGAAGACCACGGTCCAGCGCTCGCGGCTCTTGAAGACCCTGGGCGCGAGCAGGCGGAGGAAGCCTTCCCTCGCCTCCTCGTGATCCTCGCCGAGCAGGGTCGCCATGCCCGGCAGCTTGTGCATCACGTTGAAGGCGTCCACCCAGCGTTCGCTCATGGATCCTCACCTTCGAGAATGACCATGGCCATGGCCAGGCCCTCCTGATGGCTGAGGCTCAGATGGGTTCGGGTCACGCGCCTTTCGCGCAGCAGCTCGGCCGCGCGGCCGGAGAGCTTCAGCTCGGGCTTGCCCAGGGGACCGGAGACCACCTCCACCTGGGCCCAGGCCAGACCTTCGCGGATGCCCAGGCCCAGGGCCTTCACGAAGGCCTCCTTGGCGGCGAACCGGGCGGCGAAGGAGGGCCAGGGCTCGGCCCGACCCTCGCAATGGGCCCGCTCGCCGGGCGTGAAGAGGCGGTCCAGAAGCCTGTCCCCCCACTTCTCGGCTCCAAGGCGGAGCCGATGGGGATCCATGACGTCGATGCCCGTGCCCAGGATCATGGCGCGCTAGAAGCGGTCCAGGAAATCCAGGAAGAGCCGAACGCCGAATCCGTTGCCGCCCTTGGGACGCACCCCGCGCTCCTTGTCGCCCCAGGCCGCGCCGGCGATGTCCACGTGGATCCAGGGCTTGGGGTCGGCGAAGCGCTGCAGGAACTTGGCCGCGCTGATGGTGCCGCCGTCCCGCCCGCCGGTGTTCCGGATGTCGGCCACGGGACTGTCGATGAGGTAGTCGTACTCCTCGAACATGGGCATGGGCCAGACCCTCTCGCCGGTGGCGTCTCCCGCCTCGCGGAGCGCGCCCTCGTAGGCCTCGCCCTTCTTGTTGCTGAGGATGGCCGCGGCCTCGTGACCCAGGGCCACCACGCAGGCGCCGGTGAGGGTGGCCACGTCGATGATGAGTTCGGGCTTGAATTCCTTGGCGTAGTCCAGACCGTCCGCCAGGATGATGCGTCCCTCGGCGTCGGTGTTCAGCACCTCGATGGTCACGCCGCTGCGCGCGCGGATGATGTCGCCCGGGCGATAGGCATCGCCGCCGGGCATGTTCTCGCAGGTTGGAACGATGCCGACCACCCGATGCGGGAGATCCAGCTCCGCTAGAGCGCGGAAGGTGCCCAGCACCGCCGCCGCGCCGCCCATGTCGTACTTCATCTCGTCCATCTTGGCGCCCGGCTTCAGAGAGATGCCGCCGCTGTCGAAGGTGATGCCCTTGCCCACCAGGGCCAGGGTGCGCTTCCCGCCGGGGTTGAATTCCAGTTCGATGAGATGGGCCTCGTTCCGGCTGCCCCGCCCCACCGTGAGCAGGGCCTCGAAACCCTCCTTCTCAAGCTGGGCCTGCTTCTTGATCTTCACCTTGATGCGCCCGTCGGAGATCTTGGCGATTTCCTTGGCGGTCTCGACGAGGTAGGCGGGGTTCGCGAGATTGCCGGGGGAGCACATGAGATCGCGGGCCATGAGCGTGCCGGCCGCGTGAGCCTCGGCGCGCTGACGCGCGAGGTCCGCCTCGGCCTTGGAGGCCGACTCGGGCAGCAGCAGCGTCACTCTGTTGAGGTGCTTGGCCTTCTTCTTGGCCGGCAGATATTTGTCGTAGGCGTAGCCCGAGAGGATGAGCCCCGTGACGATCTCGAAAAGGTCGGCCTCGGCGGGCAGCACGAAGGCGGCCTGCTTGACCCCCAGAGCCGCGAATGCCTTCTGGGCCGCCGCCGCGGCGTCGCGCCAATGACGCGCGGCGAAGGGAGCCTTGCCCAGGCCCGCGATGAGCCAGCGGGAGTCCGACTTTCCGTAGAGCAGCTGGGTGCCGCCGAGCCCTCCCTCGAAGTCGCCCTTGGACAGGGGTCCGGTCAGCGCTTTCCCGCCAGGGATCTTACGCCCTCCCGTCGCGAGCTCTCCGCCCTTCTCCATGAGAACGATGTTGTTCTCGAATCCATCCAGGGACTTCTGGGTTTTCACGCTGATTCTCACGCTGACCCTCCTTCCAGGGGGACATCCTTCTTCCAGATGGGGACGATCTCCTTGAGGCGATCCACATAGCGAGCCGCGGCAACCCAGGCCTCCGCGCGGTGGGGAGCGCCCACGGCCAGAGCCAGGGAGGGCACGCCCACTTCCAGCAGACCGGTGCGATGGACCGCCGCCACCTTGAGGGGACCGAATTCCCGAGTCAATTCTTCGCCGATTTCCCGCATCTTGGCCAGAGCCATTTCCCGATAGGCCGAATACTCCAGGGCCGAGACCGGGCCCTGCTCACCGTGATCCCGGACCACGCCGAGAAAGGTGACCACCGCACCGTGACCAGGGTCGCTCACCGCGGCGATGAGGGGATCCAGTTCCAGGGACTCCTCCGTGATATCGAACATCCTACCCCCCCGAGACCGGCGGGAAGAAGGCCACCACGTCGCCCTCGGCCAGGGGACGGTCCTCGCCGGCGTACTCTTCGTTCACGGCATTGAGTCGCGTGCTCGAGACGGCCGAAAGCGCGGGATGGTCGGCGCAGAGAGCGCTCCAGAGCGAGGCCGGCGTGGCCTCGCCCTGGTGCTCGAAATCGATCTCGTCCTGCCCGGCGGCCTCGGCGAAGGCGCCGAATAGCTTCACCTGAAGTCGCAGGCTCACGCCCGGGCCTCCCATTTGCGCGTCATGTCGATGAATCCCGAGACCAGGATGATTCCCACCATGATCAGGGCGCCGATGGCCACCCAGCCAGGCACCTTGGCGGCGTCGCCCGCCGCATAGGAGTGCAGACCCGCCAGGAAGTAGTTCACGCCGAAGTAGGTCATGATCACGGAACTGATGGCGGCGAAACTGCCCGCGGCGAAGATCCAGGGACGGTTCATGGCCGGAATCCAGCGGAAGTGCACCACCACCGCGTAGACGAGGATGGTCACCAGGCTCCAGGTTTCCTTGGAGTCCCAGCCCCAGTAGCGGCCCCAGCTCTCGTTGGCCCAGACGCCGCCCAGGAGGGTTCCGATACTCAGCAGTCCCAGACCCGTGACCAGCACATTCCAGTGAAGCCGGTTGAGGCTCTTGACCGCTTCGTGAAGGGCGGGCCGCTCGGGACCCTTGAAGAAGTGCATGATCAGCATGGTCAGCGCGATCAGGGCGCTCAGCCCCAGAAAGCCGTAGCTGCTGGTGATGATGGTCACGTGGATGTTGAGCCAGTAGGAGGCCAGCACCGGCACCAGGGGACCGATGGCCGGGTCGAAGGTGCTGAGCATGGACACGCCCAGCACGATGGCCGTGAGCAGGGATCCCAGGGCCGCCGAGATGCCGCGCCGGTCCACGAACTCGAAGATGATGCCAGCCACGGCCACGGTGAGGCTGATGAAGATCAGCGACTCGTAGCCGTTGCTCAGGGGCGCGCGCCCGGAAGCGATCCAGCGCAGGACGAAGGCATAGAGATGGTAGGCCGCCGCCCCCACGAAGACGATCATGCCGATGAGGTAGAGCGGATGCTTGAAGCTGAAGGGCTCGCCCTTGCGTTTGGTAAGGGCGACCACGTAGGCCGCGATCAGGATGAGGAAGCCCAGCAGATAGGGCAGGGTCACACGCATGAAGGGCTTCATGCGGTTGAGCATCATCTCGGATTTCAGGGCGGCCTCGCCGGGAAGCACATCCGCGCCGTACTTCTCCTGAATGGCGGCAATGGCGTCGGCCGCGGCCAGAAGCTTCGCGCTCTGGAGCTGGCTGACGCCGGCGCTGAAGGCGTCGTAGGCCTCGTGGTACTCATGGTGCTGTTCGTCGTTCAGGGCCGGGGTCACGTCGCCGAAGCTGAGCCAGGTGCCCTTCTCGTCGCCGGGCACTGGGAAGATGCGCAGGGTGCGACCCTGCATGCTCATCACCCAGAGATTGAAGCGCTCGTCGAAGCTCAGAAGCTTGCGCTGCATCTTGCTGCGCTCCCGGTCGGGAGTGCGCAGGGCTTCCTCGACCTGCTCGCCGAAACGGTATCGGCCGAACTCGTCGAGCAGGCTGCGGATGCTCACGTGGGTGGTGGCCTCGTCCACGCCGAGCATGTCCTTGATGCCGGGATTGCGCACGGCGATGACCGGCTGATCCAGCCACCAGGTGCCGTGGCTCATCCAGCTGAGGTAGAGGTCGAGAGCTTCCCAGCCTTCGAAACTCGAGCGCTTGGTGATCTTCATCACCATCTCGCGGCTGAGGGTGTCCAGGGGCTTCATGCGGCCCTGGTAGTCCTGGATGATGAGCCGTCCCAGGCGTTCGCGGGGCGTGTCGCCGAGGCCGTTGAGTACCGCGGGACCCTGCCCGCTCATGTGGACGTGCTCTTCGGCGGGCGCTTCCTCTTCGGGCGCCACCTCCCCACTGTCCGGGTACGCGAAAGCTCGCGAATCCGGAAGCCCGCCGCCGAGAAGCATCGCCAGGATGAAGAAGATCGAAGCGAGTCTAAGCATGGTCTGCCTTTCTATTCGGACGGCGCCAGATGATTTCCTTGAAAAAGACGAGCAAGAATCCCAGTGAGATCAGGGCGTAGCCGAAGTAGGTCGGCCACTTGCCCGGATCGTGATTCACCGAGAGGATGGTGCCCTTCCGGTCGGGATCGTAGCTCGACTGGAAGTGCTTGTTCCCCCGATGGGTCAGGGGATGATTCATGTAGATGCGCACCGGCTCGCCTTCGATGCCGCGTTCCTCGTCGTAGAGCTTCACGTGGCTCTCGTAGCTGGCCGGATTCTCGCTGCCGGGATAGGTGATCAGCAGGAAGTCGTCGAGGAAGAGGCTGTAGTCCAGGGGAATGACCACCGGACCGAAGGCCAGCTCCAGCTCCTCGCCGGCCAGTTCGAGGCGCCGCTTGCGGGTCTCACCTCGGGGAACCAGCATTTCCTTCGCCTCGCCGCCGGGCGCCGTCACCCTCAGGCGCACCGCCGCGGGATTGCTCTGGTTCTCGCTGAGACCGGCCTTCCACACCGCCGAGCTGAGGAAGTCCACCGGCACGATGCGGAAATCGCCGGACTGGTAGAGGATGCCCGTCTCGAACTCGAAGGTTTCGCCGGCCGGAATGAGCTCTTCGATCTCGGTGCTGGCCATGTCCATGATGCCCAGTTCGATGGTGGAGCGGGCCATGAGTCTGCCCTCCAGGAAAGCCAGATCGATGCCCTTGTTGAGCGCGTAGTCGAGATCCAGATCGGCGAAGGGTTCCTCTTCCCCGCCGTGCCCCATGCTGAAGTCGGGGAAGAGCGCGAAGAGGATGCGCTCGCCGGTCTCGCCGGCAGGTCCCTCGATCTGAACCCGGATCATGGGATTGTTCATCTCCGATTCCCGGGGATCGCCGCCGCGGTCGGCGTAGTCGGGGAAGAACTCGGTAATGGTGAAGGTGTGTCCGGCGGCTTCCACCGAGCGGGGCAGTTCGAAGTCGACGCCCAGCTGCACGGTCTCGCCCCCCACCCGCAGGTCCAGGGAGCCGTAGGGGCTGACGGGCGCTTCGTCCGGCAGATCATGGGCATGGAAGCGCATGTTCACGGTTCCGACCTGTTGCTGATGATTCTCGAAGAGCGTGTAGCGCTGCATGCCACCCTGTCCCACCGCGGCGAAGCTGAGGGCGGGCTGACCGCCCTCGCCGGGTGCGAGCACCTCTTCGAAGTGGGGCCAGAATTCCGTCACCTCGACGCGGTAGTCCTCGCCGCCCACGCTGAGCTTCTTGCCGAGATCATTGGCGCCGGGCTTGTAGAGCCAGACCGGCCAGTGGGCCTCGTCCTCCCCCTGGCCGAGTTGGATGTAATCCCGGCTGGAAAGGATGTAATCGGTGGACTGTCCCTCGCGAATGGGCATCAACCCTTCGTAGCCGTAGAATCGCGTGATACCCGCGCTGATCAGGATGATGATCGCCGAGAGATGGATCATCACGAACCCGGTCTGCGAGCCGCGATAGGGCATGCGCGCCAGGAAGATGCCGATGAGGTTGATCGCGAAGAGCCCGAGCACGATCTCGAACCAGCGGGCGCCGTAGACCAGGGCCCGGGCCCCGGGGGTTCCGAAGCGGGCCTCGATGAAGGTGGCCACGGCGATGGCGAAGGCGAAGACCAGGAAGAGAAGAAGGGCCAGCTTGACCGAGGAGAAAAATCGCAGTATTGGATTTCTCTTGAAGAGATTGCTCACGATTCCCGCTTTCGTTGGGATGTGCCGTCCGGGATCGCCGGAGGCCGCTTGTCCGAAAAAATCCGCAGCCGCATAAATATACACAGCCCAAGGACCTGATCAACAAGGGAGAATGGTCTGTGACATCCCGCAGACAAATCGGATCTGAAGAACGGCAATTCCTGCGCCTTCCGGGGCCATTGGGACGCCTCATCCTGGAGCGTCCCGCGAGCGCGGAGGCGCTACTGGAGGATCTGGACGACGATCATCCGGAGGCCGAATCACTCATCCCCTACTGGGCCGATCCCTGGCCCAGCGCCGAGGGTCTGATTCGATTCCTGGCCTCGTCGAGACGACCCCGCCCGCGAGGTGAGGCCCTGGAACTGGGCGCGGGGCTCGGCCTGCTCGGCCTGGCGGCCCTGCGCCTGGGATGGGATCTGAGCCTCAGCGAATTCCATCCCCAGGCTCTGCCCTGGCTGAGACGGAATCTCGAGATCAACGGATTCTCACCCGAACGTGCCCTCACCCTGGATTGGCGCGAGGCGCCGCCCAGGCGCTGGAGGACCATCCTGGCCAGCGACGTGCTCTACGAGAGACCCTTCGCCGGGCAGATCGCCGATTTCCTGGAAGCGGCCCTCGAACCCGGTGGCCGGGCCTGGATCGCCGAACCCGGCAGGCCCATCGCCGATGAGGGCATCGCCCTACTCGCGGCGCGCTTCGATCTGCGCCTGCGGGTCTCGCGCTCCCGGGTGGAGAGCCGCTGGTGGCCCATTCGGATACTGGAGATCCACCGTGCCTAGGCCAGGGGCGCCTCGGCCTTATCGAACATCGGATCCAGTTCCAGTTGCTCGAGCATCCAGTCGTGGATGAGCCCATTGCTCGCCACGATGCTGAGTCCCGACAGCGCGTCGCCCCGACCGGCCATGTCGCTCACCCGTCCGCCGGCGGACCGCACCAGGTAGATGCCCGCGGCCACGTCCCAGGCGTTCAGGCCCATCTCCCAGAAGCCGTCGATGCGCCCCGCGGCAGTGAAGGCCAGGTCCAGGGCGGCGCTGCCCGCCCGGCGCACGCCGCGGGTGCCGTGGAGCATGCGGTCCAGGTTGCGCAGATTGGCGGCCGCGTGGGTACGGCGGGAATCGGCGAAGCCCGTGGCCATGAGCAGATGGGCGGGTTCGCTGCGACCGCTGACCGCCAGGGGGCCTTCGTTAAGGTGGGCGCCAAAGCCCTCGTAGCCGTGGAAGGTCTCGCCGAGGCGCGGCCCGTGGATCACCCCGAGTATGGGCCGACGCTCGCGAACCAGGGCCACCGAGATGGCGAAGAAGGGATGCCCGTATCCGAAGTTGGTGGTGCCGTCGAGGGGGTCGATGATCCAGAGGAGGCCGTCTTCGCCCTCGCGACGCAGTCCCTCCTCGCCCAGCATGCCCGCGACGGGGAGCAGCTCGCCGAGTAGATCGGCCAGGCGGGCCTCGCTCTCCCGATCGACCCAGCTCACCAAGTCGCGGGTGCCCTTCTCGTCCATGGTCTCGGGATCGATCTTTCCGAAATGCTCGAGCTGGAAGCGCCCGAGATCCTCGATGCCGGCGAGCAGCCTAAGGTGGAGCTCAGGGTTCCAAATTCCGTCCATGGCTTCGCTCCTTGCGGCGAGGGCGGCAAACTCCGTAGATTCGGGGACCAAGATAGCACAGCCCCCCGCAAAAGGAAGTGCGGCCATGAGCCTTCGACTCGGCAGCTTCAATGACGGACAGCTTCTCCTGGACGGCGGCGCCATGTTCGGCGTGGTTCCCAAACCTCTCTGGGAACGGAAGAATCCCGCCGATGCGCGCAATCGCATCGAACTGGGCCTGCACTGTCTGCTCATCGAAGGCGACGGCGTCCGCGCCATCGTGGATACCGGCGTGGGCGACAAGGGCGACGAGGACTTCGCCGACATCTACGGCCTGGAATCCAGTGGACGGCTCCGCGCCGCCCTGGCCGAGCGCGGCATTGCCCCCGAGGACATCACCCACGTGATCAACACCCACCTGCACTTCGACCATTGCGGCGGCGACACCCGCCTGGACGAGGGCGGAGAGGCCGTACCCGCCTTTCCGAATGCGCGCTACATCGCCCAGAAGGGCGAATGGGAAGAAGCGGAGAGCCCCGGGGACCGCAGCCGCGCGAGCTATCTCGGCCCCGACTTCCTGCCGGTGAAGGCGGCTGGACAACTCGAACTCGTGGAAGGCGAGGTGGAGATCCTGCCCGGCGTCACATTGATTCCCACGCCGGGGCACACTCGGCATCATCAGTCGATCTTGATCCAGACCGTCGACGGTCCCGTCTTTCATCCCGGCGACCTCATTCCCACCAGCAGCCACCTGCCCCTGCCCTGGGTCATGAGCTACGACCTCTATCCCGTGGAGACCGTGGAGACAAAGCGGGCGATTCTGGCCCGGGCCCGCGAGGAGGGCTGGAAGTTCTACTTCCAGCACGAGCCGGGCGACTCGCCCTACGGCGAACTGGAATGGCTGCCCACTAAAAAAGGGGAGAAGCCGGTGTTCCGGCCTCTCCCCCTCTAGGCTGCGAATCTACTAGATCTCGCTGAAGAAATTGGGACGCAGGCACTCGAGCTTCTCGGTGACCTGATCCGGATACAGATGCCAGAGCGCCGCGGAGACGCTGGACAGCAGACTGTTGCCGTCCTGGGGCGTGAAGCAGTATCCCGTGACCTCCCGGCCGTCCTCGCTCACGTGGAGCGAAGGCATGGCGAAGACGGTCTGGTTCAGGATGCGGCCGTAGGCGCCGTGGTCGCGACCGAAGGAGAAGACCACGCCGGAACTCTTCTGATTGGTCCGGGCGATGCGGTCGTTGCCCTTGATCTGCTCGACAATGGTCTCCTTGTCCGTCGGGCTGTTCAGCTTCAGGCTGAACTGGATGATGTGCATGTACTGGGTGTTCACCTTCATGGCGCTGGAGAAGACGTTCAGGTCGATCCCCTTGGTGCCGTAGAGGTGGAACACGTCCCGCGCGTGGTGGGTGCCGAACTTGGCGTCGCCGTGGGATCCCACTTCCGGCGCCGGGATGAATTTGCTGGACTGGGTGATGTCGTTGGCGCGGCGGATGCACACGAAACGACCCTCGGCCAGATTCCCGTCGCCATGGGGCTTCAGGGCGATGTTCTCGATGACCACGGCGATGTTGTGGGTGTTGCAGCTCACGATCTGCAGGAACTGGTCCTTGCCGTGCTCCAGGATCTCGTCGTTGATCCCCCGGGCGTAGGGCTTTCCGAATCCGAACTCGCTGCCCTGGGCCAGGAAGAGCCGGCTGCCGTCGGCGTAATTGTTGTAGAGCTTCTCCTTCTCCTCGTTGCCCGCCGGCGTGCAGTCGATGATCACCGATGCCTGCTCGATGGCCTGCTCGGACTCGTAGTCGGCGTGCAGGTCCATGGCCTCGAAGCCTTCGCGGGCGTCGTCGCCCACGCAGAGCTTGGCGCCGCGGCGCAGCAGGTCCTTGATCTTTGGCTGGTCCAGGGGAGTGGGAGTGCGCTTGTGGAATGTGACCTCGTCGATGCCGAGGTCTTTCTTGTTGGCCACCAGCAGTCCCGTCAGGGGCTCGCCGATGGTTCCGGTTCCGACGACATGTACGATGCGTTTCATGGGACTTCCGTCCTTGCTTTGCGGGCGTCCAACCAGCGATCAGCCAGCAGAGCTGGAATAGCGGACCGCCAAATCGGATCGTCCGTTCTAAAGAATCCCCGGCAACGCGCGCCCGCCCGCCGGGGTGCTCCTACTTCCTTTCCAGAGTCTGACCCTCTCCGCCCACGCCGGGCTGGCCGGTGCCGGAGCGGTCGCTCTTCTTTTCCTCGCCCACGGAACCGAGCTTGCGGATCTTCCGTCCGCCTTTGTACACGGTCTCGTTGAGCACTTCCTTCAGGAGTTCGGCATTGGAAGCGGCCTGCTTGGCCACGGGGGTGTCCGGATCGATGGCCACGACCAGGTCCCACTCCACCACCGCTTCGCGGTAGATCTGGGCTTCGGCGAAGGCCACGCCCAGGTTGTAGTGGGCGTCCTGGCTGTTGGGATCCACTTCCAGCGCGCGGCGATAGGCGTCGATGGCGCCGTTGGTATCGCCCTTGTTGTAGAGGCTGCCGCCCAGATTCACGAGAGTGGCCACGTGATCGGGCTTTACATCCAGGGCGCGTTCGTACCAGAACACGGCCTGCTCGTAGTCTTCCTTCTCGTCGTAGAGGGCTCCGACGCTGCCGATGGCCGGCAGGTGTTCGGGCATCTTCAGGGCGGCGTTCTCGTAGGCGAACAACGCGCTGTCCAGGTAGGCCGTGCCGCCCTTGCCGTGGGAGTAATCGAAGTAGGCGTCGCCCAGGAGCTTGGAGAGCAGACCGTTGTCGGGATCCTGGCGCAGCTTGCCCTTCAGGGTCTCGATGCGGTCGAGCTCATCGATGTCGGCCATGCTTTCCCAGAGAGCCGCCGCCCACATCTCGGAGAGGCGATCGTCGCCGGAGTAGCGCTTCATGAGCTTCTCGATGGACTCCAGGCGCTCGGCGGCGGGCTTCTCGGCGAGCTTGTCCAGCCGGGACTGGGGCACCTTGATGGCCATGGCCGCCAGCGGCAGGATCAGGATCAGCAGGATGGCGATGCGTTTCATCATGACTCCTCATCAATAGGGAAGCGTGCGGCGCTTCCACTTTTCCGAAGTGCGCAGGCTGAGGGCGATGCCCCAGCGGGTTTCCGAGGCGGCGTCCCCGGCGTCCAGGTCCTGCAGGAAGACGGCCAGATCCACCGATCCCTTGCCGTCCTGCACCGTGAAGCCGGTACCGAAACTGTAGAGCTTCTCGATGACCTCGCCTCCCAGCAGCGGCTCAGCGCCGGGGAACTTGCCCAGGCGGATGCCGACGCGGAAGGGGATGCGGCGCTCGGGCCGCAGACCCTTGCGGGGGCGGATCCATTTCCATTCGTAGCCCAGGGAGAAGCGGTCCACGTCATAGAGGGACTCGCTCTCGATGGGCGATTCGTATTCGCTCCAGGACAGGTGTTCCCAGCCCAGGGATATCACGTTCCGCTTACCCGGGGCCCAACTCAGGCCCGTGGACCAGGAGGCAGGATAGCTGCCCGCGAGATTGGTTTCCTCCGTGTCCGTCTGTCCCGCGATCTGCACGACGCTGAGCCCCTCGAGATCGCATCCGCTGCGATAGAGAAGCGAGACGCTGAGCCCCTTGCCCAAACGGGCCTGCAGGCCGGCGTCGATGCGCGTGCCGTTCCAATCGGCTTCCCGCTTGACCTTCCGGTCGTAGACCTCGGAGCTGTCCGGGAAGCTATAGGTCCATTCCTGCAGGAGATTAGCACGCAGGAGCGAAACGGCAAGGCCCAAGCGCAGGCGGTCTCCCTGCTGCCAGGCCACGCTGAGGGGGAAGGCCCCCAGTCCGCCTTCCTGGCGGAGATTCAGCTCGTAGCTTCCGTCCCAGTCCGTGTCGTCGTCGGGCAGGTCCTCCATGAGCGCGTCCAGGGTGTAGGAACCCCGGCTGCGCAGAGCCGAGCGGTAGCCGAGCCCAAGACGCCAGTTCGCCGGCAGGGCCAGGGTGAACTGGAAGGCGGGGAAGTCCTGGCGATTCTCGGTCCATAGGGTGCCGCTGGTGTCCCGCCGGGACTGGCGGAACTGGAGCACCGTGGAGAAGGTGACCCCGTCGAGGCCGGCCAGCAGGGCCGGATTGTCCGGCAGACCGCTCTGCAGGTCCCAGCGGGCCTCGCCGGCGCCCCCCAGGGCCAGGGCCGCGGCATCCATGGTCAGCAGCGGCTCGCCGGGCTGCGAAAGCTCCAGGGGGCTCTCGGCCGCGGCCAGGGCCGGCAGCAGCAGCAGGAGGATCCAAACTCTAGTCAAAGTCGGGCCTCCTGGCATAGATGATTTCCAGTCGCGGCTCCTTGCCCGCCTCGTCCAGGTAGAAGGACAGGCTCCTGGGCCTCTCCCCCGATCCGTTCAGGGACAGGATGATGCCGTGATTCTCCCGGTCCCCCTCCATCCATTCCTGGATCCAGGGGGTCAGGGGAATGTAGACGCTTTCCAGCGGGTCGCCGAAGGCGTCGTAGAGATCCACCGCGGAGGCCAGTCCGTAATAGTCTTCCTCGGGATAGACCGGCGAATCGGTGTCGAACTCCCCATCGGGAGCCAGGGCGCGAAGGGTCAGGCCGCCGGGCTCCCGGTCCTGCACCCCCATGCCCTCCATGACGTCGGGATCGGGGCTGAGGTAGAGCCGCGCCCGCATGACCATGAGATCATCGCGACGCAGGCTGTCGGGCAGCTGCAGGGTGATGAATGAGTAGCGCGGCAGGCCCGTGGCCAGGGTGATCTCGCCCACGCCCACGGGATCTTCGCGGCTGAGAGCCTGTCCGTTCCGGGCGCACTCCACCGTCTCGATCTTGTCCTCGTCGATGTAGTACTGCACTTCCAGGCGCGCGGCCGCGGGCACGGTATCCTGAGGCGCCAGGGAGTTCAGACTGTAGAGG
The DNA here is from genome assembly GCA_964344565.1 of uncultured bacterium. Classification (GTDB taxonomy): domain Bacteria; phylum Krumholzibacteriota; class Krumholzibacteriia; order JACNKJ01; family JACNKJ01; genus JACNKJ01. The sequence goes on along the minus strand of CAYFNT010000004.1, from coordinate 31,973 downwards.
CGCAGCAGGCCGCTGTCCTCGGTGCCGGGAAGTTCGAAGGCCAGGTTGAGACTGTCGCCGTCGATGCTGGACTGGAGCCAGGCCTGCACGGTCTCCCGGGGCACCGGGATTCTGAATTCGGTTTCGAGATTCGTATTCACGCCCACGGGATCGCCGCCCAGGAAGTCTTCGAGTCCGAGCTCCGCGAGGGATTCCAGAGGAGACTCCGTGTCGGGCCAGTCCGCGAAGCTCTTGAGCCTCACGAGGATGTTCCTGTCCAGATCGGGATTGTCCCCCTCGAGCTCCTCGGTGCTGCCCTCGGGAATCCAGGTCGTGGGCGGCAGGTCGACCACGAGATCCGCGCCGGTCACATAGGGCTCGAACTCCTCGGCGGCGGAGAGGTCGAAGCTCCAGATGGGTTCGGCCTTGAAGCCCGTTTTGAGCCGATCGTCTCCGCAGAAGAGCATGGTGGGCGTGAAGAGCTCGCGGGGCTCTTCCCAATAGCTCACCGACAACACCGCCATGCCCATTTCCGACTCGTAGAGCAGGAGGTCCGGAGGTGGATCGAGGTCGCTCGCCTCGGGGCCCATGGGCGTGGGCCCGGGTTCCAGGCATGCCAGGGAGGGAAGCAGGAACAGCCAGATCAAGGGGGAGAATCGTCTCACATCAATCCCAAAACTTTGAAGGTTTCGTACGCGGGCCGCGGGATTCTACGCAAAGGGCCCCGGCCCGTCAAGAAGACCCGCGGACTGGCCGCGGGCCCTCGATTTTCTGGGAAGTTTCGCCTCTAAAACCTTGTGACCAAAGTAAGTTCCACGCCATCGAAGGCCGGCTCGTATCGACATACGCCCCCGATGCAGATGTACCCGGCCCGTCGCCCGCCGGCGAAGAGCCGCAGTTCGTGCATGTCACCGATGGGACCGGCCAGCTGCAGGCCGCCCCAGCTGTCCCGGATCTCTTCCTCGCCCTCCAGTTCCTGCTGCTGTTCGGACCAATTCAGGAACTCTCCGAGCAGGGAAAGGGACCAGCCGTTGGGCGCCAAGAATTCGGCCACGAAGAAGTCGTCGTCGTACTCCCCCACGTACTCCGAATCCTTGTGCTGATGCTCCCACTCCAGCAGCATTTCCAAGGGACCCAGTCCCAGACGCAGATCCGTGGCGAAGGTGAGGTATTTCTCGTCCACGATCTCGTCCAGAGGCGTGTTGCTGTGCTGGGACTGGAGATCCACGATGACGTGGGCCGCCAGCAGGAAGTCGCCGGAGAAGAACTGGTCCCACTCCAGGAAGGCCTCCTCGAAGTCGTTCTCGCTGGGATGGCCTTCCACCTCTTCGGTGAAGGTGTAGGAGGCCAGGAAGGATCCCAGGGGCGTGTTGGCCGAGAGATCCAGCAGGTAGCCCTTCTCGCTGTTCATGTGAAGCTGGTGTGGGTTGCGATTGAGAAGGGTGGCCCTCTGATCGCGGATGAGCACGGGGGCCTGGTTGAGGCCGCTGTCGAACTGCTCGTAGTGCTTGTAGCCTCCGAAGAAGCTGAAGGGACCGAGGTAGGCCGAGGCCTCCACCACGTGTCCCTGACCCTCGACGCCGTCGCCGAAGCGATAGCCGCCTTCGTAGTCCACCTGGAAGAGATCGGCTACGTAGCTTCCCCGAAGGGTGTGCAGACCCATATGCGAGTCGGTCCCGGGCGTGTCGTGATTGACCACGCTGCTGCCGAGGGTCAGGTCGCCGAGGCTCTTCTGCAGGTCGAGACCCGTGACGCTGGCGTCATGGCTGCGGGCGTAGTGCTCCAGGGGGCCGGTGTCGGCCAGTCCGCGCAGGAAGATGAGCTGCCAGCTGTCCCTGTTCATTTCGTAGAGGAAGCCGTCCAGGTTGTTGTCCAGGCGCAGGTCGCGATTCTCGTAGCTGCGCAGGGCTAGACCCCGCCCGAAGAGCTGGGTGAAGGTTCCCACCCGCAGGCGATGGCTTCCCCACTCGAGTTCCGCGTAGCGATGGGTCAGTTGCTCGAATCCGGTGACATCGGGATCGGAGACCGTGGGATCGGGCTTGGGAAAGGCCGACCACTGGATTCCCAGGCTGAAGGGTCCGCCGTAGAAGTCCAGATCCAGCCACTCCTCGACGGTTTCGCGGTCGCGCTTGTCGTCCTTGCTGGCTTCGATCTGGTTCTGCCCCTGGAAGTAGATCTCCTCTCCCGCCGCCGTGCCGGCCAGGAGCAGGACCGACAGGGCGAACATCCACCCGAGTCTATTCATCGCCCTCCTCCGGCTGGATATCGGGATTGTCGGCCAGGATCATCTCGGCCCAGGTCTCGGTGTCCTTCTCCTTGAAGCCCGCATGGGCATCGAGGATTCTGCCGTCGGTGCCGATGAGCACGTTGAAGGGCACCCCTCGGCCGCCCAGCTTGCGCAGGGCCTCCTGGTTCGAATCGGTGTAGACCGGGAACTCGAAGCCGTGACGATGCACGAAGGGCTTGATCTGCTTCTGGGAACGGGGATCGTCGATGGACACGGTGATGAGTTTCAGACCCGACTTCTCCGCCCACTCCTTCTGGAAGGCCTCCACCTTGGGCAGCTCCGCCAGACAGGGCTTGCACCAGGTGGCCCAGAAGTTGAGCAGCACGGGACCCTCGCCCAGGAACTCGCTCACGTCGTGCTTCTTGCCTTCCAGGTCGGTCACGGAAATGCGCGGAAGCTTCTTGCCCTCGGCCAGAGCCATGAGGGGAAGCAGGAGGACCAGAAGCATCGGAATTAGGATTCGCGTGATGCGCATGAGGATTCCTTTCCTTTTGACATCATGAAGCTCCCGGCGGACCGGCCGCCGGGAGCTCGCCCATCGACTTGTCTTACTTGGCCAGGACCATGCGTCCGCTGGCCGATTCTCCGTTCATCCGAACCGTGTAGAGATAGACGCCGCTGGCTAGGGACCCGCCGGCGAACTCCACCTGGTTCGCGCCTTCGCTGATCTGAAGGTTTTCGCTGTGCACCCGGCGTCCGCGGACATCCATGACCAGCAACTCGCCCGTGCCGGCGCTGCCGGCATTGAAGCGGATGCTCGTCTTCGGATTGAAGGGGTTCGGATAGTTCCCCTCGACCCGCAGCGCGAAGGCCGCGGCCTGGTCCACGCTGGTGGGATCGTCCAGCACCGTGCAGATGCGATCGAGCAGGACGGCCAGGGTGCCGCGATCGTCCTCGACGCCTTCGATGTCGAAGCCGAGGTTCACCAGGCGGCCGTTGTCGGTGCGAATGAGACCGGCGGGGTTGCCGCCCGGATAGCGGAAGGCCACCGAACCGGGACCGGCGCCGAGGGCCAGTTCATCGCACTCGACCTGGCTGCCGTCGAGCTGCAGGTCCAGGTCGTCGCCCAGGAAACTGCCGGGCTCGCCGCTCAGCAGCGGTCCCGTGGCTCCGTGATCGCCCGTCCAGTCGCAACCCGTGGTGGCGGTGTACCAGTCGTGGCTGTCCACGGAATACCAGGTGCTGCCGGGATCGCAGAGGTCCGAGGCCGCGTTCTGGCCGGAGATCAGCAATGCGCCGCCGCCGCCCAGGAAGTCGCCGATGACCGTCTGATCGTCCGCGTCGAAGCTGGGGCCCTCGGTTCCCGTGATCCAGAATGTCTTGGGGAAGGTCTGCAACGCGGTCAGATCCGGAGCCTCGGCATCGTGGGGCCAGATGCCCGGGATGCGGGGCGCCATGTGGGTCTCGAAGAGGTTGCGCAGATCCATGCCGCCCATGGCGTCGTCCACCACCAGTACGTCGCAGCTGGTGTGGATGGCGGCGAATGTCCACTGACCGCTCACGCCGGGGTCGTTCCCGCTGGTGATGGTCACCAGATCGAAGCCCGAACCCACGACGGTGTTCACCTGGATGTCCACCAGGATCTCCGCGGATTCGTCGGGATCCAGGACCACTTCCACGTCATGCAGGAAGGGCGGGTAGCAGATCTCGCCTTCGCAGAAGGAGGACTGCCAATCGGCGGGCAGGGTTTCGTCCTTGTGAAGGGTGAAGGTGTCGCGATCGTCGCCCGTATTGGTGAGCCAGGCGTGGAGGGACACCAGATCGAACTGGCCTCCCGTGCCCACCTGATGGACGGGCTCGAAGGTGAAGCCTGCGGCGGCGAAGGCGGCCGGCGCGGCGACCATGATGGCGATGATGATCAGCAGGTGACGCATGTCACGGTCCTCCATGGGTTTCATAGGCAGCGTCGAGAACCTCGCGACTGCCCTCGGCTTGCACGAAAACGAATGCTAGAAGTTCGTTCGCGTCCACGACTCCGAAATCGGGCGTGAACGTGATCTCGAAATCGAAGAATTCCCCCACCGCCACATCGAAAACCTCGCCGATGGACGGCGTCTCGCCGTGATCGGCCACGTACCCGTCGACTCCGTTGAGGTGACGGACCACGTTCTGGAAATGGGTCTGGCCGTTGCCGCCGTCCTCTTCCTCCACATCCGCCTCGGCCAGCCCGTAGTAGATGCGCCAGGATCCGGCCCCGTAATCCGCAAGGACCTTGCCGTCGACGAACACGGTGACCTCGTCGACCTCACGCTCGGAGTGGACGCGCATGGCGAGTTTGGGGCTGCCCAGCAGTCTTGCCTCACAGGCATCCAGGATCTCCTGGCTGCTCTGGGGGTCGGACACGGCCTCGCCGTCCACGAAGATGGCCGGCAGGTTGATGAAGTCGTAGCCGCCGTAGAAGACCCAGCGTTCCTTGTTGGCCTCGATGTTGTACTGATAGAATGGATCGAAGAGGGCCGGCCAGAACAGGTGCCAGGACAGCGGGAAGACATCTCCGGAGGCATTGCCCTTGGCCTGCCAGAGCGCTTCCTCGGCCTCGGGACATCCGGGGCAGTTGGTGTTGTTGAAATCTTCGCCGAGCACCACTCGAGTGCTGCGATGCCCCTCGAATTCCACCGACTCCTCGCCGCCGGATTCCAGGTTGACCATGATGCTTCCGGGATCGTAGCTCCAGCCATCCAGCTGAACGGACAGCTCCAGGTCGCGTCCCGCAGGCAGGGTGATCTGGGCGGGCGTGGTCAGCCCCTGGGGAGAACCGTCCACCAAGATTTCGGCGCCGGTCAACTCTCCGTCCCAGAGATCCACGGTACTCACGTTCAGAAGTCCGGTGAGACTGCTCCCCTCGAAGACCAGGGTCTGCTCGCTGCCGGGCCTGAGGGTGAGTTCATGGGACCCCGGAAGGAAGACCCATCCGCTGATCTCCTGGACCTCGATGCGATGGCTGATCCAGGGATCCAGTTCCAGGGTGATGGGCGGCGGAAGGTCGAGAACCGATCCGTTGAGCAGAACGACGGCCTCGGTCAGAGGCTCACCCAGGTCGTCCTTGACCTCGATGGTGAGCAGGGCGGAATCCACTTCCTGCTGTCCACAGAAACTGATCTGCAGGAGGAACAGAAATGGAAGCACGGTCAGCCAGTGGTTGACTCGCAAAACTTCCTCCATGAAGGGGTGCCCGAGAGATCCAAGATAGTGCTATCGCCATTAAAGATAACAGATTTCGGGGCCCCTCACAATTGGGAAAAGCCTCGGGAATCAGAGGCCCTCGGAAGCCATGGAGGTGAATCGTTTACGAAAGTGGAGGGCGAATTCCAAGGCTTCCAGGACCTGCCCGCGGCTTATCACGGACCTGTCATCGAGGGCCGCGAGGCTGGTTGCGAGTCTTCGCACCTTTTCGCGGAGACGATAGCTGGCGGCGGAGCCGGCCAATTGGGCGTCCAGCCAGGATTCCAGGTGGGGATCCATCTCCGGCGGGCGGGTTCCGAGCCGATCGTGGGCGGCGGACACCCGTTCCAGGGCCGGCAGGCCCGAGTCGCTTTCCTCACGCAGGCCGGTCCAGGGAGGGACCTCCAGGATCATGTCGATGCGATCGAGGATGGGACCCGAAAGCCGGGCGAGGTAGCGGCGAAGCTGCGGCGTGGCACAGCGGCAGTGTTCGCGTCCGCGCAGAAGCTGTCCGCAGGGACAGGGATTCATGGCCGCCACCAGTTGGAAACGGGACGGCCAGCGAAGCCGTCCCGCGCCGCGGCTGAGGGTGTAGGAGCCCTCCTCCATGGGCTGACGCAGGGACTCCAGCACCGCCCGGTTGAACTCGGGCAGTTCGTCCAGGAAGAGCAGTCCCCGGTGGGCCAGGGCCAGTTCGCCGGGCCGCCCGCCGCGTCCGAGGGTGCCCAGGAGCCCAGGAGCGCTGAGGCTGTGGTGCGGCGCGCGGAAGGGCCGCAGTCCATCCTGGCGAAGAGGCAGGCCGGCCAGGGAACGGAGGGCGAGCACCTCTCCCTCCTCCTCGGGCGACAGGGGCGGCAGCAGCTCCCGCAGGGCTCTGGCCAGCAGGGTCTTGCCTCCGCCGGGCGCCCCCACCAGCAGCAGGTGATGTCCTCCCGCCGCGGCGATTTCCAGGGCTCGGCGCAATCGCTGCTGGCCCTCGATGCCGTCCAGGATGGGCGTGGTCCGCTTCGCCTTCTCGGGGCGACCGGACGAGGCCGGCCTGCTGACATCGCCGCGCCCTTCAATCCAGTCGACGACCTGGGTCAGACTGGAGAGCACTCCCTTGCGAATGCCGTCGAGCTGTCCCAACTCGGGCGCGTTGCCCGGAGGGAAGAGCACTCCCTCGGCCCCGGCGCGGCGAGCGGCCAGACCGAGTACGAGGGCGCCGCGTACGGGCAGAAGACGACCGTCCAGGGCGAGTTCCCCGAGAAGCCACCAGCGGCGACCGCGCCTCACCCGGATCTGCCTGGATACCTCGAGGATGCCCAGGGCGATGGCCAGGTCGAAGGCCGCGCCCTCCTTGGGTTCTTCGGCGGGAGCGAGATTCACGGTGACCCGGCCCGCGGGAGTGCTGAAGCCGCATTCCCGAAGAGCGCCGAGCACCCGATCCCGGCTCTCCCGGGTGGCCGCGCCGGCCAGTCCCACCATGCCGATGCCGGGCAGCCCGCGGGACATCTGAACCTCGATCCTCACCGGCAGGGCGTCCAGGCCCCGCAGGCTGCCGCCTTTCCACACTGCGTGCATGGAGACCTCCTCGCCGCTTCACTGGCAAAGGAGGGGCCCGAACGGAGGCCCCGCTGGGCCCCGTCCCATGGGGCTCAGGCGACCATCCTGTTCACGGATTTGCAGCGCGGCGACAATCCCGTCGCTTTACGGTTGACTTCCACAACGGCTTTCCTAGAATTTTCGAAAGCGAAGAACTTAGGCCTCTGGACACAGCGAAAAGGGATCATGGCCGAGAAGAAGAAGCTGGTCACCTGCGACGAATGCGGCGGGACCGGATTGCTAGAAGACGACGAGTGCCCTTTCTGCTTGGGCGAAGGCAAGATCGAGGTCAACGAGGACGAGACCTGGGATGCCTCCGAGTCGGGAGACTACGACGAGGACATGGACCCCGAAGACCTGGACGAGATCTTCGAGGACATGGACGGCGAGGCGATCTGAGCATTCAGATTCCCGGATAGTGTTCGAGCTCCAAACCCAGTCCGTCCCCCCGCCAGTCCAGCGCCAGCAGGTCCAGGCGGAACTCCCCTCTCCAGTTCAATTCCCGCAAAGCCAATCGCAAGCCCTCACGCATCGCCCTGCGTTTTCTCGGCGTGAGGCTCTCGGCGGCGCGGCCGCAGCGGGCCCCGCGGCGCAGACGCACTTCCACGAAGACCAGGCAAGCGCCGTCCCGGGCCAGGATGTCCACCTCCTGCCTTCCCACGCGGTAGTTCTGTTTCAGGATGATCATGCCCGCCATCTGCAGGTAGGCGACGGCCAGGGCCTCGGCGCGATCACCGAGCCGTTTTTTCGGAGCCGGCGAGGATGCGCCCAAGGAAGCTCCTTCGGTGCAAGGGGCAGGGACCCTTTTCGCGAAGGGCCGAGAGGTGCGAGGGGGAGCCGTAACCCTTGTTTCCGGCGAAGTCGTATCCGGGATGCTCCAGGTCGGCCGCGCGCATGAGCGCGTCGCGGTGCACCTTGGCGATCACGGAGGCGGCGGCCAGGGAGAGGCTGCGCGCGTCGCCGTCGATGACCGCCCTTGCATGGGGCATGCCCGGCGGCAGCTCCCGCCCGTCCACCACCACCAGGGCCGGCGCGGGATCGAGATCGTCGTGGGCCCGGCGCATGACGCGGAACACGGCCTCGCGGATGCCCAGTTCGTCCACCGATTCTGCGGACAGATCGGCCACGGCGAAGGCGAGAGCTTCGGCGCGGATGCGCGCGTCCCACTTCTCGCGCGACTCGGCACTGAGTTTCTTCGAGTCGTCCAGGCCCGGCGCGTGGAAATCCGGCGGCAGGATAACCGCGGCGGCGGTCACGGGACCGGCCAGGGGACCGCGCCCCACCTCGTCCACGCCGGCCAGGAGCTCGCCGGCGGCGAGTGCCGCATCGAAATCGGCGAGGCTCCGCCAGCGCTCCTCGAGCCGGCGCTGACGCGCCTGGCGATTGCGCAGACTGCGGGCCAGCTGCCGGCGGCCCTTGCGGGGATCGTCCTCCAGGAGTGCGAGCCAGGTTTCGCGACCTTCCGGATCCAGGGCTTCCAGGGAGTCGCGTTGCTCCTTCAGGGACATGCGCAGGAAGACCTCTGGCGCATCCCAAGAAAAAACCGGAGCCCCGTCGGAGCTCCGGTTCCTATCGCGTTTCCCGACCACGGTCTACTTGGTCTCCCGGATGGCCTTCACCCGCGCCTTCTTGCCCTTGAGCTCGCGCAGGTAGTAGAGCTTGGCGCGCCGCACCTTGCCGCGGCTCAGCACTTCGATGTCGCTGAGATTGGGGCTGTTCACCGGGAAGATACGCTCCACGCCGATGCCCCCGGAGAGCTTGCGTACCGTGAAGGTCGCCTCGACGCCGGCGCCCCGACGCTGGATGACCGTGCCCTGGAAAGGCTGGTAGCGCTCCTTGCTGCCCTCGACCACCTTCACCTTGAAGCGGACCGTGTCGCCCACGTTGAAAGCGGGAATCCCGTCCTTCAGCTGCTGATTGCTGATCGCGTCGACGATGTTCATCGTCCACCTCCGTTTATGCGCCGGGATCGTCCGGGCCGTCCTTCGCGAGCAGGTCGGGGCGGGTCTCTTTCGTCAGCCGCCTCGACTGCTCTTCTCTCCATTGTTTGATCTTCGCGTGGTCCCCGCTGAGCAGAACTCCCGGGACCTTGATGCCTCGATACTCCTCGGGCCGAGTGTAGTGCGGCCAGTCCAGGCCGCCGTTCTTGTCGGCACCGAAGGAATCGGTCTCCGCCGATTCCAGGTCGGTCATCACGTCGGGCAGCAGTCTGACCACCGAATCGATGATCACCGCCGCCCCCAGCTCGCCGCCGGTGAGGATGAAATCCCCCAGGGAGATCTCCTCCGTGATGACCAGGTCGCGGATGCGCTCGTCCAGGCCCTTGTAGCGCCCGCAGACCAGCGTGAACTCCGCTTCGCGGCTGAGCCGCCCCGCCGTGGCCTGATCGTAGGGCCGGCCCCGCGGGGAGAGCAGGATCACCGGATGGCCGGGATGCTCGCTCTCGTTCTGCACCTTCTCGACGGCCTCCACCATGGGCGGCGCCATCATGATCATGCCGGGCTGTCCGCCGTAGGGAGCGTCGTCCACCGTTCCGTGTTTGTCCTTCGCGAAATCGCGGGGATTCACGAATCGGTAGCTCACCACCTTGTTTCGCCGGGCCCGATCCAGGATGCCCACCTTCGTGGAGGCCTCCATGTAATCCGGAAAGAGGCTGACCACGTTGATCTTCATCTAGATCTCCAGCAGTCCCGGCGGCGGATCGATCTCGATCCAACCCTCCTCCGCGTTCCATTCGCGGACGATGGGTTCCACGAAGGGGATGCGGTAGTCCCGCTCCTCCCCCTTCACCAGCAGCAGCGGCTGGGCCGGCATGGGCTCCAGATCCGCCACCTCGCCCAGTCGCTCGCCTCCGGCGAGCTTCACCTCCAGGCCGATGACCTGGAAGGGCCGGACTTCCTCCGGACCGGGCACGTCCAGTTCCTCGCTCTCGAAGACCAGGACGCTGTCGCGTAGAGCGTCGGCGCCTTCCCGGTCGTCCACGCCTTCCACCTTGAGGATGAGGCAGTGGCCGGCCGGTCTCGCCGAAATCACGCGAACGTCGCCGCTCTGATCGGCCCCTTCCAGGACCAGCTTCTCGGACTCGAGCACTTCGGGCCAGAAGTCCTCGGAGAGCAGCAGCTTGAATTCACCTTTGAGCCCCACCGCCTTGATGACGCGGCCGAGCTCCAATCTGACCGAGCCGCTCAATCGAGCTCCCGGATTCGCAGGAAGACGCGTTTCTCCTGACGCTGTCCCGCCGCGGAGAGCAGCGTGCGCAGGGCCTCGGCGGTCTTGCCGTGGCGGCCGATCATCCTGCCCAGATCCTCCGGATCCACGAGCAGGGTGTAGGCCAGTTCTCCGTTTTCCTCGGACTTCTCGATACGGATGTCCTCGGGCCTGTCGGCCAGGGAATCCGCCACGAAGCGGATGAGCTTTTCCATGCCCGCCGCCTACTCGGTCTTCTCTTCCGCGGGGGCATCCTCCGCGGGCGCCTCCTCGGCGGGAGCCTCTTCTGCCGGCGCTTCCTCGGCGGCGGCTTCAGCGGCAGCGGCGGCCTCGACTTCAGCCTTGGCCTTCGCTTCGGCGGCCTCGGCCTCGGCCTTGGCCTTCTCCTCGGCTTCCTTCTCGGCGGCGGCGGCCGCCTCGACGGCCGCGCGGGCGTCGGTCTTCTTCTTGGCCTTCTTCTCGGCGCGGCTCAGCTTGGCGTCGCTGGCCTTGGGCTGCTTGGCCTTCCACTCGGCCAGCTTCTCTTCGAGCTGGTCGGCGCTCACGCCTGAAGCCAGAAGACGGTGCTTCTCGAGGATACCGGCGCCGCGCACCAGGTTCTCGGCGGTCTCGCTCAACTCGGCGCCTTCGCCGAGCCAGTAGAGAATGCGGTCTTCCTTGAAGGTGGTCTCGGCCTGGGCCGGGATGGGATTGTAGGTGCCCAGATTCTCGATGTAGCGGCCGTCGCGGCGCTTGCGGGAATCCACCACCACCAGGCGGTAGAAGGGTCGTTTCATGGCACCCAAACGGGTCAGACGGATCTTGGTCGACAAAGGTTCTACCTCCGGATTCCCTTCCCGAGATTCCTCATGAGGTCGGCGGGCACTCGCCCGGACTTTTGGAATCGGGACAGGGTTTTCATCATCTTCTGCATTTCAGAGAACTGGCGCAGCAGGCGATTGACTTCCTGCACGCTGGTTCCGCTGCCCTTGGCGATCCTCTTGCGGCGGCTGCCGTTGAGGATCTCCGGTTTCAAGCGCTCCTTGCGCGTCATGGACTGGATGATGGCCTGCGTGCGCCCGACTTCGCGTTCGTCGATCTCGCCCGCCCCGGCCGCCATCTTGCCCGCGCCCGGAATCATATCCATGATCTTTCCCAGCGGGCCCATCTTCCGAAGCTTCTGGAGCTGATCCAGGAAGTCTTCGAGGGTCAGGCCCTGCTTCCGCATGCGCTTCTCCAGCGCCGCGGCCTCGGCGAGATCGTGCTCCTCGGTGACCTTCTCAACGAGGCTCAGCACATCGCCCATGCCGAGGATCCGGCCCGCCATCCGATCGGGATGGAAGGGCTCGATGTCCCTGACGGTCTCGCCCGTGCCCACGAACTTGATGGGCAGTCCGGTGACCGATCTCACCGAGAGGGCGGCGCCGCCGCGCGCGTCGCCGTCGAGCTTCGACAGCAGGACGCCCGTCAGGGGCAGGCGGCGCGAAAACTCGGTGGCCACCTTCACGGCCTCCTGGCCGGTCATGGCGTCCACCACGAGCAGGATCTCGTCGGGCGCGAGGGCGTCGCTGAGGCGCTCCAGCTCGGCCATGAGCTCGTCGTCCACATGGAGACGGCCGGCCGTATCGACGATGAGCGTGTCGCGCAGCTCCTGCCGCGCCTGGCTGCGCGCCGCCTCGGCGATGCGCACCACGTCCCGCTCGTTCCTATCCAGATGCACCGGCAGGTCCAGCTCGCGGCCCAGCACTTCCAGCTGGTCCATGGCGGCGGGACGATAGATGTCCGCCCCAGCGAGTTGGGGCCGCCGGCCCTTCTTGCGCAGCTGCCCGGCGAGCTTGGCCGAAAAACTGGTCTTGCCCGATCCCTGAAGGCCCACGAGCATGATCGTGGACACGGGAGTCGTGCGATGATCCAGCGCGGCCCGTCCGCCGCCCATGAGCTCCACCAGCTCGCGGTGGACGATGCCCACCACCTGCTCGGCGGGATTGAGCCCCTTGAGGGTCTCCTCGCCCACGGCCTTCTCGCGCACCGAGGCCACGAAACTCTTGGCCACGCTGAAGTGCACATCCGCTTCCAGCAGGGCCCGCCTCAACTCGCGCAGGGCGAGGTCGACGTCTTCCTCGCGGAGGACGCCCTTCCCTCGGAGCTTGTGGAAGACAGAATCCAGCCTCTCGGCCAGTGACTCGAACACGCTTCGCTCCGGGGATTGACGGGGATGCTGATGGGCTACCGACGCAAAGTCGGCAATGTAGCAGAACTTAGAGCGCCGTGCAAGGGGCGGCTCCCAGGAAAATCAAGCGTTCAGGGCCGCCTTCCTGAGGGCCCCGAGTGCCGCGGCCCGATCGGCCTGTCCAAAGACCGAGGAGGCCGCCACGAGGATGTCTGCGCCCGCCCGTCGACAGTCGGCCGCATTGGCCGGCCCCACTCCGCCATCGATGGAAATGGCGAATTTCAAACCTTTTGCACTCCTCAGCTCACGAGCCGCCTCAAGCTTTTCGAGCACTTCGGGGTGGAAGGACTGCCCGCAGAAACCGGGGAAGACGCTCATGATCAGGAGAAGATCCAGTTTCTCCCATACCGGCCCCCATTCCGGAAGCGGGCGGTCGGGATTGAGGGCCAGACCGGCCAGCCCCCCCAAATCATGGATGCGATCGAGGATCGACAGCGGCTCTTCCACCGCCTCCGCGTGGATGGTGAGACCGTGGCAGCCGGCCTCCAGGTAGTTTTCGAGATACTCCCCGGGATTGGCGACCATGAGATGGGCATCCAGGGGCAATCTGGCGTTCTTCGCGATGGCCGCGCAGACGTCGGGGCCGAAGGTGAGATTGGGCACGAAGTGGCCGTCCATGACGTCCAGATGGAGCAGGTCGGCGCCGCCCGCCTCCACGTCGGCGATCTCCTCGGCGAGCCGGGAGAGGTCCGAGCCCAGCACCGAGGGAGCCAGGGTCACGCCATCAGGATCCAGATGCGACCACCAACTCAAGGTCGTCCCCTTTCGTGAGCCGGCTCCCCGCCGGCAGACTCTGATTCAGGATCGCCCCCGCCCTGCGTCCCGCCGCTTCATCATAACGGATACGCGGCCGTCCCAGGCCGGCATCCTCGAGCATGGACAGCACCTGGTCCAGCGCCAGCTCCGAGAAGTCGGGCAGCAGATAGCCGTGGCCCGCCGGTCCGGTGCTGATGAGCAGGTCCACCCGTCCGCCTCGGGGCACGCGGGTGCCCCCCGCGGGTCGGGTGGCCAGGACCCTTCCGGCCGCCTCGGCGCCGGGCACGCGGGTCCAGTGTCCGGCGGTGAGACCCAGATCTTCCAGGGCCAGGCGGGCCTGCCTCTCGCTGGCGCCGCGCAGGTCGGGAATGGCCGAGAGCTGCGGGCCCGCCGAGAGCACGATCTTCACCCGGCGCCCCTCCTTCACCCGTTCGGGCGATCGGGGGCGCTGCCGCAGGACGAATCCGGCCGGCAGCCAGGCGTCGAATTCGGCGGGTCCTTCCTCCAGCAGGAGGCTGCGCCGTGCCGCCGTCTGATAGGCCTCTTCCCGGGACAGCCCCACGAGGTCGGTCACCGCGAAGCTGCCCTCGCTGCGCACCCAACGCCGCAGACCGAAGTCGAGGATGACGAAGCCCAGAGCCAGGGCCACCACGAGCGAGACGAGGAAGAGCAGTCGTCGCAGCCAGGGTTTGAGGCTCATGGATCCATCCTTCGGAATCGAACCGCGTACATGCCGGAACCGCCGGCCCGATGGGGCCAGATCATCAGGTCGCCTTCGGCGCCGGCCCAATTGCCGCCGGGCTCCTCCCGGCGAATTCCCTCTAGGCGGAATGAGGGGAAACGTTCCAGGAAGGCGTCCCTCTGCTCCACGGTTTCCTCGGCGGTAAGGGTGCAGACCGAGTAGACCAGCCGTCCCCCGGGCTTCACCCAGGCCGCCGCAGCATGGAGCAGTCGGGACTGCAGCTGGGCCAGCTCACCGATCTGGGACGGCTCCTTGCGCCAGCGGGCGTCGGGATTCTCGGCCAGGACGCCCAGGGCCGTGCAGGGAGCGTCCAGCAGGACGGAGTCGCAGGGGCGGGCCGGGCTGTCCAGCAGATCGGCCGCTTCGCTGCGCAGGTCACTGAAGCCGAGGCGGGAGAGATTGGCAACGACTTTCTCCAGGCGCGCCGCGCTTCGGTCCAGGGCCAGGATCTCGGTGCCCGCGGGGGCGATCTCGGCCAGATGCCCGGTCTTGCCCCCGGGAGCCGCGCAGAGATCGGCCCAGACGCCGCCCTCGGGAAGCGCGGCCAGGGGCGCAACCCGCTGGGCGGCCTCGTCCTGCACGGAAAGCTCGCCGCGATCCAGGGCTTCCCAGATCATGGCGGGCACGGCGCCGGGAACGCGGAATCCGAAGGGCAGGTCGGCGCTTCGCGATACCTCGCAGCGCTCGGCAAGGCCCTGGAGGAAGGCGTCCAGTCCTTCGCGACGGGCGTTCCAGCGGAAGGCCATGCCTCCCCGCCCGTTCATGGCCTCGCCCAGCTCGCGGGCTTCGTCTCGGCCCAGCTGCGCGATCCAGCGTTCGGCCATCCAACGCGGATAGCTGAGCACCCGCTCGAAATACTTCACGGGCTGGGATTCGAAGTGGGGATCCTTGCCGGGCACGCCGTCCCGCTGCCAGTTGCGCAACTGCGCGTTGGTCCAGCCGGCCAGGCGGGGAGTCTTCTGCTTCACCCACTCCACCGATTCGCCGATGACGGCGTGGTCGGGCAGGCGCTCGGTCTCCTCCAGCTGGAAGAGCGCCAGACGAAGGGCGCTGCGCACGGGCTCGTCCAGGCGCTGGCGCTTCGTGAGACGGCGGAGGCGGTCGTCCAGCCGGCCCAGCAGTCGCACGCTGCCGGAGATCAGCTGCGTGAAGAGGCGTCGGTCCCGGGGATCCTCGAGTCGGTGCTCGGCGATGGCGCGGTCCACGAGTTCGTCCCAGTCCCCGCGCAGCCAGGCATCTTCGTGGAGGAAGGCGAGGGCCGCCCTGCGGGCGGGAGCGATCTTCATCCCCGTTCCAGCCGAGCGCCGGCCGCGAGGGGACGGCCGCGCAGATAGTCCGCGGCGGACATGGGACGCTTGCCCTCGGGTTTCACGCCGACGAGATCCAGGGCCCCGTCGCCGCAGGCCACGCGCAGGATGCCCGCGGAAGCCTGGAGCACCGTGCCCGGTACGCCAGAACCTTCGGCGACTCGCGCTTCCACGAGGCCCAGCCTCGCGCCGTCACGGCGGCACCAGCATCCCGGCTCGGGGCTCAGGGCGCGGACTCGCCGGGCCAGGGATTCGGCCGGCTCCTTCCAGTCGAGAGCGCCGGCTTCCCGGGGAATCTTACGCGTGAGGGTCGCGCCCTCCTCGGGTTGGGCTTCGGCTTCGATGCGCCCATCCCGCCAGTCGCGAAGGGCCGAGAGCAGCAGATCGGGCCCGGCCTCGGCCAGGGCCGCGGAGAGATCGCCGGCGTTCCAGCCGGGATCGATATCCAGTGCGCCCCTCGCCAGCACGGGCCCCGTATCGAGACCCTCGTCCATGAGCATGACGCTCCAGCCCGTCCTATCCAGCCCGTCCAACAGTGCCTGCTGGATGGGACTGGCCCCGCGCCCCCAGGGAAGCAGGGAGGCGTGCAGGTTCACGCATCCCATCTTGGGGATGGCCAGCAGCGAGGGCTTGAGGATTCGCGCGAAGGCGATGACCACGACGAGATCGGGGGCGAGGTCAGCGAGCTCGGCTTCCACGGCCAGACGATCGCCGCGCTGCCAGCGGGTCAGGGGCAGGCCGAGGTCAAGGGCGGCCTGTCCCACGGGAGTGGGCACGGCCTTGCCCCGGCGCGCGCGGCGGGCGTCGCCCAGGGTGATCACTCGGAGCAGGTCGAAATCGGAAGCGTCGTGGAGGGCCTTCAGGCAGGGCAGGGCCAGCTCGGGGCTGCCCATGAAAACCGTGCGTAGAGCTTTGGTATCGGCCATGGCGTTCTCGAAGCGCGTCACCGCCCGGCGTATTCTTCGCGGATGGAATCGATCTTCTTCTTCAGGAGCGTGCGCTTGGCAAGGCTGAGTCTCTCGATGAAAAGCACCCCGTCGAGGTGATCGAGCTCGTGCTGGATCACCCGCGCCAGGAAATCGCCGGTATCCAGTTCCGCCAGATTCCCCTCGACGTCCTGGTAGCGCAGCCGGATGCGCTCCGGTCGCGTGACGTCTTCCCTGAGCCCCGGGATGGAAAGGCAGCCCTCTTCGATGGAGCACTCCTCCTTGGAATACTCCACGATCTCCGGATTGGCGATGAGCAGGATCTCGTCGGTTTCCCGCTCGTCGTCGTCCACGTTGGCCACCACGATGGCGAAGCGCTGGTCGAGGCCCGCCTGGTTGGCGGCCAGGCCCACGCCTCCCTCCTCGCGCATGATCTCCACCATGCGCGGAAGGTGCCGGGTCAGCGCCTCGCCGAACTCGGTCACCGGGCCGGTGGCCTTCTTCAGGATGGGATTGCCGATGTAGGTCAGGTTCAGGGACATGTTCTTCCGATCAGGCGTCGACCTTGCCCGAGATGTTGTCCCGGAGCACTTCGACCTTGGTGTTCTCGTCGATGCGCAGCACCGCGATGCCTTCCTTCAGCCCCACCACCGTGCCGAGGAGACCGCCCGAGGTGACGACCTTGTCGCCCTTGCCCAGGTTGGCCAGCAGTTCCTTGTGCTCCTTGGCCCGCTTCTGCTGGGGCCGGATGATGAAGAAGAAGAACACCAGGACCATGAGTCCGAGGAAGAGGAAATTGCCCATGAGCGGCGCACCGCCGCCTCCGGCCGTAAGGAACAGGTTCACGCTATCTCCTTTAGTCTGTGGCCATCCGGTAGTCGCGGAAGAAGGCGTCCCGATGCTCGGGGAATCGTCCTTCCAGGATAGCCTCGCGCAGGCCGCGCATGAGGTCCAGATAAAAGTAAAGATTGTGAAGGGTGGCAAGTTGCTGTCCCAGCAGCTCCTTCACGTGGATGAGATGACGGATGTAGGCCCGGCTGTGCCCCTTGCAGGCGGGACAAGCGCAGCGCGGATCGATGGGCTCGAAGTCGCCTGCGTAGGTCGCGTTCTTGATGACCAGGCGCCCTTCCCGGGTGAAGAGCGTGCCCTTGCGCGCGTTCCGGGTGGGCATGACGCAGTCGAAAATGTCCACGCCCCGCTGGACGCTTCGGACGAGATCCTCCGGAAATCCCACGCCCATGAGGTAGCGCGGCTTCCCGGGCGGCAGGAGCCCGGCGGTCAGTTCGGTAAGATCGAGCATCTGCTGCTTGGGCTCGCCCACGGCCAGGCCGCCGATGGAATAGCCCGGAAAATCCATGTCGATGAGCTCCTCCGCGCTGCGGCGGCGAAGGTCCTCGTAGGTGCCGCCCTGCACGATGCCGAAGAGATACTGCCGATAGTCGTGGTGCTCGAAGACGCCGCCGAGGGTGTCCAGGCAGCGTCTCGCCCAGCGGCCGGTGCGGGCGGTGGACTCCTCGGCGTAGCGCTTCTCCGAGGGCCAGGGCATGCACTCGTCCAATGGCATGATGAGATCCGCGCCGATCTCGGCCTGGGCCTTCACCACGTCTTCGGGCCTGAGGAAGTGCCTGGATCCGTCCAGGTGCGAGCGGAACTCCACGCCGTCCTCGCTGATCTTGTTGAGATCCGAGAGCGAGTAGACCTGGAAGCCGCCGCTGTCGGTGAGCACGGGCTTCTTCCATCCCATGAAACGATGGATGCCCCCGGCCGCGTCGATGAGCCCCGTGCCCGGACGCAGGTAGAGATGATAGGTGTTCGACAGCATCACGTCGGCGCCGATGGCCTCGAGCTGGGCGGCGCTGATGGTCTTCACCGTGGCCTGGGTGCCCACGGGCATGAAGTTGGGCGTGGGAATGTCGCCGTGCTCCGTGTGGATCACTCCCGCCCGCGCTCCGGTATCCGGACAGGTGGCCAGCAGCTCGAAGAAGGGCTTCACGCTCCCCCTCCCGGCAGCAGCAGCATGGCGTCGCCGTAGGAGTAGAATCGGTACTCCTCGGCCACGGCGTGTTCGTAGGCGGCGAGGATCCTCTCGCGACCCGCGAAGGCCGAGACCAGCATGAGCAGGGTGGAGCGGGGCAGATGAAAGTTGGTGATCAGGGCATCCACCCGCTTGAATTCGAAGGGCGGATGGATGAAGAGCCGTGTCTCCCCCCTGAAGTCCTCGGGAGAACTCCATTCCTCCTCGCCCAGGCTCTCCAGGGTCCGCACCACCGTGGTGCCTACGGCAACGACGCGGCCGCCGTCCGCCCTGACCTGGTCGATACGCCGACGCAGGGCCGCCGCGAGCTCGAATCGCTCGGCGTGCATGCGATGCCTGCTGAAGTCTTCCTCCCGCACGGGCAGGAAGGTTCCCGGTCCCACGTGCAGGGTCAGTTCACCGAGCCCGACGCCCGAAGCTTCGATCTCGCCCAGCAGGGCATCGCTGAAGTGCAGGCCCGCCGTGGGCGCGGCCACGGCGCCGTCTTCGCGGGCGAAGACGGTCTGGTAGCTATGCAGATCCCGGGAGTCGGCCCTACGGCGGATATAGGGAGGCAGGGGCATGGCGCCGGCGGCCTCCATGGCCGCCTGCCAGTCCCCGGGCGATTCCAGGACCACCCGACGGTTGCCCTCGCCCAGGTCCTCCTCCACGCGAATGACGACGCCCACGGCGCCGTGGAAGCGCGTGCCCGGCTTGAATCGCTTGGACGGGCGCACCAGGGCGATCCAATCGCCCTCGGGAGTGGGGCTGTGAAGCAGCAGCTCCGCCTCGCCCTCCCCGCCTTCGCGACGACCCAGCAGGCGGGCCGGCATGACCCGGGTGTTGTTGAGAACGAGGAGGTCTCCGGGGCGGAGGTAGTCGGGCAGCTCGCGGAAGCCGCGGTCGCGGAATTCGGTGCCTTCCACCACCAGCAGGCGGCTCTCGTCGCGATTCTCCAGGGGCCTCTGGGCGATGAGGGACTCGGGCAGCTCGTAGTCGTAGTCTTCGAGGCGGGTGCTCAAGATCAGCCCTCGAAGAGCTCGCCGGCCGGTGGAGGCGTGAGCCCCAGGTGCCGCCAGGCGCGGGGTGCGGCCTCGCGTCCGCGGCGGGTGCGCCTCAGGAAGCCCTGCTGGATGAGGTAGGGCTCGTAGACGTCCTCCAGGGTGTCCACCTCCTCGGCAACGGCCATGGCCAGGGTGGCCACGCCGGCCGGTCCCCCGCCGTGGTGCTCGATGAGGGTGCGGAGGATGCGCCGGTCCATCTCGTCGAGGCCGGCCTCGTCCACACCCAGGCGGGACAGTCCGAAGTCGGCGATCTCGCGGCTGATGCGACCGTCGCCCTCCACCTGGGCGAAGTCGCGCAGGCGGCGAAGCAGGCGGTTGGCGATGCGCGGCGTGCCGCGGCTGCGGCGGGCGATCTCGGCGAGGCCGTCCTCGTCGCAGCTCAGGCCGAGCAGCCTCGCCGAACGCTCGAGGATGCTGGCCAACTGATCGGGTTCGTAGAAATCGAGCCTGGCCACCACGCCGAAACGGCTGCGCAGGGGCGCGGTGATCATGCCCGCGCGGGTGGTGGCGCCCACGAGGGTGAAGGGCGGCAGGTTCAGACTGTACTGACGCGCGCCGGGGCCGCGGTCCACCACCACGTCGACCCGATAGTCCTCCATGGCCGAGTAGAGATGCTCCTCGATGACCCTGCCCAGTCGATGGATCTCGTCGAGGAAGAAGACCTGGCGCTTCTCCAGCCGGGTGAGCATGCCCACCAGTTCGGCGGCGTTCTGGAAGATGGGACTGCTGCTGGCCTTGAAACTCACGCCCAGTTCATGGGACAGGATGCCGGCGAGGGTGGTCTTGCCCAGCCCCGGAGGCCCGTAGAGCAGCACGTGATCCAGGGCCTCCTCGCGCTCCCGGGCCGCCTGGATGAAGACCCGCAGGTTGGCCTTGAGCTCATCCTGGCCCACGAACTCCTCGAGGCTCTGGGGACGCAGGGATATCTCCTCCCTGCGCTCGGCCTCGGGGGCTCCGGGTTCGGTGATGCGTCGCGGGCTGCCTTCCATGCTCTTCCTTCAGGGTTAGCAGGCTGTTGAGTAACTAGGCTTTCGCCGAGGCGGCCAGGGCCAGGCGGATGAGTTCTTCCACTTCCAGTTCTTCCTCGGGCTGCAGGCGCTCCAGCACGCGCAGGGCCTCGGCCCGGTTCATGCCGAGCACCTCCAGGGCGCCCAGGACCTGCTCCCGCTTGGGATCCACGGTTGCGACGCTCGGGACGGGCTCGAACTTCCCCGCGGGCATGAAGGCGGCGAGCTTGTCCTTGAGTTCCAGAAGCAGTCGGGATGCCGTCTTCTTGCCCACACCGGGCACGGTGGCGAGCAGCTTGGCGTCGCCGGTGGCCACCGCCGAGGCCAGTTCCTCCAGGCTCAGGGTGGACAGCACCGCCAGCGCCATCTTCGTGCCCACGCCGCTGATGCCTCTGAGGCTCTTGTAGAGGTCGCGCTCCTCCCGGCGGGCGAAGCCCACCAGCTCCATGCGGTCGTCCCGCACCTGCAGGGACACGAAGACCTCCACCTCGCCGGGCTGGGCGGCGAGTTCGCGGCGGCTGCGTTCGGACAGCATCAGCTCGAAGCGGACCGGTCCGGTCTGGAGCACCGTCTCGCCGCCGCGGCTGATCACCCGTCCGCGCAGGGAATCGATCATGCCCCCACCTCCATGGCCAGGGGCTCCCGCCGGCTGGCGTGGCAGATGGCGGCGGCGAGGGCGTCGGTCTCGTCCATGGCGCGGCCCTCGAAGGACTCGCCCAGGATGCGCTCCACCATGAATCGCACCTGCTCCTTGCCGGCGCCGCCCTGTCCGGTGAGGGCGAGCTTGATCTCGCGGGGGGCGTAGAAGGCCACGGGCAGCTCCATGCGGGCGGCCGCCAGGATGCAGGCCGCCTGGGCCTGCCCCAGGATCATCATGCTCTTGGGATTCTTGTGGTAGAAGACGTTCTCGAAGGCGCAGAGCTCAGGTTCGTACTTCTCGAGAATGCGGGTGAGTTCGCGATCGAGGTGGAGCAGTCTCTCGGGAAGGGTCGCCTTGGGGTCGGGGCTGAGCACGCCGCCGGCGACGCGCTTGTGCAGGGGGCCTTCCGCGTCCACCACGCCGTAACCCGTGTGGCGGATTCCCGGATCGATGCCGAGGATGCGCGGCATCCGGCCTCCCTAGTCGGTGAGCTGCTCGATGATGCTGTCGTCGATGTCGAAGTTGGCGGTCACCTTCTGAGCGTCGTCCAGATCCTCGAGCATGTCCAGAAGTTTGAGCAGGCCCGAGGCGTGGTTCTCGCCCACCTCCACCGTGTTCTTGGGAAGCTGCTCGAGGCCCACGGTCTCGAATTCGTAGCTGTCCTCGAGGCCCTTCTGCACATCGCCGAAGCTCTCGGGCAAGGACAGGATCTGGAAGCTGTCGTCCTCGATCTGCACATCCTCGGCGCCGGCCTCGAGGGCCTCCATCATGAGGGTGTCCTCGTCGATGCCCTCGGCCTTGACGCGGATGACGCCGCGCTTCTCGAACATCCAGGCCACGGCGCCGGGCTCGGCCATCTTGCCGTTGTGTTTGGTGAGAACGTGACGAACCTCGGCGGCCGTGCGGTTCTTGTTGTCGGTGAGCGTCTCGATGAGGATGGCCACCCCACCGGGACCGTAGCCCTCGTAGGTGATCTCGTCGTAGCTGACGCCCTCCAGATCACCCGTGCCCTTCTTGATGGCGCGGGTGATGTTGTCCGCGGGCATGTTGGCGGCCTTGGCGGCCGCCACGGCCGTGCGCAGACGGGGGTTCATCTCCGGATCGCCGCCGCCCATGCGGGCCGCCACGGTGACTTCCTTGATCAGCTTGGTGAAGACCTTTCCGCGCGCCGCGTCCATGCGCGCCTTCTTGTGCTTGATCGTCGACCACTTGGAATGTCCGGACACTTCTCACCTCCTGCCTGCTGGCTCGGGCCCTACTCCGCGTCGGCGGCCTGGGCCTCCGCGATGATCTTGTCGGCCTGATCGTGAGGCACGACCTCGTAGTGCGAGTACTCCATGTTATATGACGCGCGTCCGCCGGTGATGGATCGGAGCTGCGTGCCGTACTTGTAGAGCTCGGCCAGAGGCGCGGCCGCCTTTACGATCTGATACTTGCCCTTCTGCTCCGTGCCCGAGATGCGACCGCGACGACTGTTGATGTCGCCCATGATGTCGCCGAGGTTCTCCTCGGGAACCTTGATCTCCACGTTGTAGATGGGCTCCAGAAGGATGGGCGAAGCCTGCTTCACGCCTTCCCGCAGGGCCATGGATCCGGCCAGCTTGAAGGAGTGCTCGTCGGAGTCCACGTTGTGGAAACTGCCGAAGTAGAGGCGGGCCCGAATGTCCACCAGGGTGTAGCCGGAGGAGGCGCCGGTCTCGAGGGTTTCGCGCATGCCCTTCTCGACGGCGGGAATGAACTTGCCGGGAATCACGCCGCCGGTGATCTCGTCGAGGAATTCGAAGCCGGCTCCGCGATCCATGGGCTCGAGCTTCACGTAGACCTCGCCGAACTGGCCGCGTCCGCCGGACTGCTTCTTGTGACGGTAGTGGCTCTCGACCTTCTTGGAGATGGTCTCCTTGTACGGGATCTTCGGCTTCTCGGTGACCACGTCCACCTTGAACTTCCGCTGAAGGCGGCTGAGGATGACGTTCAGCTGCGCGTCGCCCTGCACGGCCAGAATGGTCTGCTTGATCTCGGGATCGTAGCGCACTGTGAAGCTGGGATCCTCGTGATTCAGCTTGCTCATGCCCGTGCCCAGTTTCTCCTGATCGCCCTTCTCCGTCGCGGAGATGGCCGTCTCGTTCATGGGACGGGGGAACTCGATGACGGGCAGGGCCGCGGCGCCCTTGGCGCCCAGGGTGTCGCCCACCGAGGTGTTCTTCAGCTTGACGGTGGCGCCGATGTCGCCCGCCACGAGGGTCTCGACCTCGTCGCGATTCTTGCCCATGAGCTGATAGACCTGTCCCACGCGCTCGCCGTTGTCGGAGTTGAGATTGTGGTAGTCCTTGCCGTGGGCGATGCTGCCGGAGAAGACGCGGAAGATGTAGAGGTCGCCCAGGCTCATCTCGTTGATGTTCTTGAACACGAAGGCCGTGGGCGGGCCGTTCTCGTCGGCCGCCAGGGTCTCGCCGTCGAGCTCCACCGGACGCTGGTCCGGAGAGGGCAGCAGGTCGACGATGGCGTCCATGAGCAGGCGCACGCCGCGCCCGTCATAGGCGTCGCCGAAGAGGACCGGCGCCACGGTGGCGTCCTTGATGCCCTGGGAGATGCCCGCGATGAGATCGTCGTCGCTGAGGGTGCCTTCCTCGAAGAACTTCTCCATGAGCTCTTCGCTGGATTCGGCCGCGCCTTCCACGAGCACGCCGCGCATCTCCTCGACCTCGCCCTGCAGGTCGGCGGGGATGTCGGTTTCGACGGGTTCGTTCTTGTCATTGAACCCAAAGGCCTTCATGTGGATGAGGTCCACGATGCCCGTGAAGTCGGCGCCCTGGCCGAAGGGAACCTGGAAGGGAACCGGCGTGGCGCCCACGAGCTGCTCGCGAATCTGGGCGAGAGTGCCGCTGGCGTCCGCGTGCTCCTTGTCCATGCGGTTCACGAAGATGATACGGGGCATCTTCTTGTCGCCCAGCAGATCCCAGGATTTCTCGGTGCCGCCCTCCACGCCGCCGTCGGCGCGCACCAGCAGCACGGCTCCCTCCACCACTCGAAGGGCCGAGTGGACTTCGCCGCCGAAGTCGTCGAAGCCGGGGGTGTCGATGAAGTTGATCTTCTTCTTCCGCCACTCGCCATGGCCCACGCTGGCCAGGATGGACATCTTCTTCTCGATCTCATCCGGGTCGAAGTCGAGGCAGCTGTTGCCTTCGTCCACGCGCTCCAAGCGCGTAAGGGCCTTCGTCGCGTAGAGGATCCCCTGTCCGAGGGTCGTTTTGCCGGTGCTCTGGTGGCCGAGCAGGGCGATGTTGCGGATGTCCTGGGTACTGAAGCTCATCTTCTTTCCACCCTTCTGAACGAAAAGAGAGCCCACCGTGTGGCGGACTGGTTAAGGGCCCAAACAGTTTGGGAATATGGAGATGCAATGTATCACCCGGCCCGCCCCCTGTCAACGAGAGCGGGCTGGGAGAAGGCTATCCGCCAACCTGTGAACCGAGCCCCATGAAAAAGGCCGCCAGGAGTACACCGATGGCGACGATGACCAGAACGGGTGCCGCCACCTGACCGCGGGTCCTGCCGGTGACCACCGCGGCACCAGCGATCATGAGGATGATTCCCCAGATCTGGAAGATCCCCAGATTGCTGAGGATTCTCGAGAAGAAGCTGGGTTCGCTGAACAAGGAGCCCAAACTGAGGTCCAGGAAGGACTCCTGCATGCGTGAGGGATCGCTGATCTCGGGTTTGGTGATGATCAGATAGATGGCGTTGATCACCTGGTAGAGCAGTCCGACGAATCCCGTGTAGATGGTCAGCGCGAAGATACGGCCGAAGGGCACGCCCCCGAAACTGATGGTCAGGGCGAGCCAATAGAAGAAGGAGATGATGAGCATCATAACGACTCCGCCGATCACCTGGCTGGCGACCATGACCGGCCCCATGAAGCCCATGTTCTCGGGATCCTGTCCCTGTTCGATGATGCTGGCATCGATGGCCTCGGAGATCACCGGCGCCAGAGCGAGATTGACCGCCAGCAGGACCAGGATCCAAACGATCAGCCCCGGCCAGACGCTGAGGCCGTCGCGAATCTGCGGGTAGACCGTGCCGGGACTCGTGAAAACGCGGAAAATGGCGGAGAAGCCGTCCCCGAAGGAGGGCTTCGTCGCTTGGCTCATTTCCATGAATAACCTCCGAAAAGGCGCAATGAGTTGGGGATGCTGCAGCCCTACGCTAGCGTTTCGGCGAAGTTGCTGTCAATGGAAAGGCCGTGAGGCTAGAGGGGACTCTTGCGGACGGCCAGGGTGATCTCGGGGGTCCAGATGCGACCGGTGAGCCGCTCCGCGAACTTGGCGAAGCCGCGGAAAGCCCGCTTCTTCCCGCTGTCGCCGCCGCGGCGCAGGGAGGCGTCGTACCAGAGATCCACGGAGTCGCGCCGTCCCTCTCGGCTGGGCCTCAGGAGTTCGGCCTCCGGGCCCAGGCAGCGGAGGACCTCGGCGGCCGTGCCTCCGCGTATGCCCTCGCGGAGCAGGCGCTCCCAGCTGGATTCGGGATCCACGCGGCCGGAGAATCGCCGGGCGAGCCAGTGGGCCGCTCCCCGAGGCAGGTAGTTGATGAGGGGCAGGCCCGTGGTGTGCAGTTCCGCTGGGAAGAGCCGGTTCGGGGTCTCGTTGACGAAGACCAGACCGCCGGGTTTGAGCATGCTCCAGAGCCGCGGCATGAGGCCGAGCCGTTCGTCGGGAAGGAGATGCTCGAAGACGGCGCTGAGCAAAATTCCGTCGAAGCTGCCCAGATCCTCGGGCAGACTGTCCCCGCCAGGAGATTGCAGAAAGCGCAGATTGCTCAGGCCGTAGAAAGCCTGCCGAGCCCGGGCCACTTCCAGGGATTCGGCCAGCAGTTCCACGCCGACTATCTCCGCATCGGGAAAGTGCCGTCCCAGGAAGACCCCCGAAGCTCCCGTGCCGCAGCCGAAATCGAGGATTCGGCTGCCGGGGCCGAAGTGCCCCGCTTCGATGAAGCTGAAGAGGGAGATTTCGAGATTCAGGGGAACGTAGAGGGGATCCTCTTCCCGAGCGATCTCGTCGCAGAGATAGGATGGCCCCTTCTGGGCCAGAATCATCTCGATGAGTTCGGTGGGATAGGCTGTGGCCCAACCATTGCGATGGATGTAGAGCTCGGCGCTCCGGGCCTTCACATCGATGCGGCGCCGACCATCCTCCATATCGAGAAGATGGATGTCGGCTTCGGGATGTTGGAGGACTTCGGCCACGGACTCCCCTTCGACTCCGGCCAGATTGCCAACATGCGACCCACCCGTCAATAAGATGCTCCGCCCCGGACCAGGCCGGAAGCGGAGCCTCCATCACAGAGATTTCGGTACCTAGCGCAGGAGCACCCAGCGCTTGGTCTCCACGCGTTCGCCGCTGCGGGCTCGCAGGAAGTAGACGCCCGATGGCAGGTCGGGCATGGGGCCCTCCCCCGAGCGGAAATTCAGGTTCAGTCCGCTGGACGGCATGGGGCCCTCCCAGAGCCTGGCCAGCTTGCGTCCACGCACGTCGTGGAGGGTCAGTTCGCTGGCGTCCCCCGCGCGTCCGACCATGGTCATGTTGAAGGCCGGATTGCCGGGGTTGGGCCAGGGATCGGACAGGTAGAGTGCCGAGGGGGCCGTATCCTCCGGCGCGCTCACCGGATCGCGGTGCATGAAGACCAGCCCGTCGTTGTAGGCCAGGGAGATGGGAAGGTTGTCCTGCCAGCCGGGATAATGCACGTGCTGGGAGTCCGCGTCGGCAAGGCCCCAATCGGCCCGGAAGGGAATGAGCTGGTTCTGGCCGGACTCGTTGCAGACGACCACGCCGTTCTCGTAGTCGCGGGTCCAGAGTCCGCCCCGGCCCTCCACCACCGTCAGGGAGTCGATGACCATGGTGATATCGTACTCCGAGCGCAGGTAAACCTCGTAGTTGGGGAAGTCCTCCAGCTGGAAGCTCACGCGGAAAATGCCTTCGGCCCCTTCGTTGGGCTTCGCGTCACCGCTGGTCACGATGGCGTCGGGATCGCCGGAGTAGTCCCAGCCCTTGAAGAAGAGTCGGCTGCTTTCGATCTCCTGCTCGATGGAGCGATACTGG
>CAYFNT010000003.1:0-238907 GCA_964344565.1 uncultured bacterium | reverse complement strand
CCATCCACCCTCACCCCACCCAGACGGAAATCTGGGGCGAGATGGCCAGAAGGCTATTGAGTCGCTTCGCCCGAAGCGCGGGCTCCGGGAAATGAGTGAATCTCGAGTATCCATCAATAAACCCATGGTATTGTCTATATGGAGTGCTCTTCCACTTAATAACGAGTTATCTATTCGGCCAAGAATCCAGTCATTGAGCTGAACGATCTCTAGATAATCCATGTTTTCAAGGGTGTACGCTTCTCATTACCTAGGAAATATACTTAAGTTTCCATTGTTCGTAACATTGCTATGACCTCTCTGCATATAGATGATTCTAGGAATGAACTCTCATAATTGATTTATTACTAGACTTTTCCTGTCCGGGTCCGTACCATATTGCCGCCGATTTAGCCTCAGGATGGGGCATCACACCTAGTTGATTAGGGAGGCTAATCCAAACTTCATGCTGATAGGAGAAAACCGTGTACAAGATCCTGATTACATGTGCGGTCTTGGGGTTGTTCAGCGTATCGGCAATGGCTGCGGATAACGTGACCGTCGTTACGCTGGTCATCCCGCCGGGGATGAGTGTGGAGTACCAGGATGATACCGTGGATTTCTCAAGTTCGACAGTGGCCGGGACCGGTGACTACTACTGGCCGGGTCCGGACTGGACTCCGCCTGCTGATGGTAGTCAGTACCTCCCGGTTGACGGAACAGCAACTCCCACTTGGCCGAACACAATCGACAAAGCATCCACCGATCCCTTCGCCAACGGATACTACGAGGCGAGGGATACGGCGTACATGTGGGTGCAGACCAACTCCAGCGCCACGATGACCATTACGCCCAGCGGCGATCTGACCAGCGGCAGCGACACCTTGCCTACGAGGTTCGCGCTGGTCGGTTCGGGTGACTGGACCAATGGCTTCTACTACAACGGCGCGTGGGCCAACGACGGCAACATCCCCGGCGATGGCGCCGGAGCCTATGCCTACGATGCCACCGGCATGACCCTGGGCATGGGCGGCGGAGCTTTCTGGCCCATCCAGGAATGCTTCTCCATGACGAGCGGCGCGTGGACATTCCCGCTCCCCGGCGTCTGCCAGGGCAATCTGGCCTACCAGTTCAGAGTGAAGCGTACTTCTGACTGGCCGGCCGTGCTCGATGCCGCCGGGACATACACCGCGACCATGACGACCGCCTTCACCCAGCCGTAGTTCGCGGGAGACGCAGATGGCAACCGATCGTTTTCATGCGCGAGGTTGTCTGAAGATGGGCAATGTCCCGGGACATGATCCCGGGACATTGCTGCGTCCTCCTCTGGAAGATGTGAAAGGAGTTACTACAGCACACTGAGGCAATGCAAACAGGATGGAGTCACTCATGTGTTTACTTGAGAGTTCTCCTCGACTCGAAAATCCTCCGGGAGGGAAGACGCTCGGCTCAGAGATAAGGCGGATCGTCGCCCTATCGGCGATCCTGTGCTTCTCGCTCCCGCTGCTCGCGCCGGGATCTTCGGCGCTGGGGCTCCAGGCTTCGGATCCGACGGGTTCCGGAAAAGGTTCGGGTATCACACTCGAAGTTCCGGCGGAGACCGTGGTGTTCGAGATCGCCGAAATCGGCGAAGAATCCCAGGGCATTCTACAGCCGCGCTTCGGCCAGGCGCGATTCGATTTCACCGTTCATAGCGAATACCCCGTATGGGGGGTGGCCATCGAGGCCATTTCCCTGACTGGACCTTCCGGGCCTGTTTCCACGGACCGTCTTCTGGTCCGACTGGATGAAACCGGAGGAGTCCTGACGACTTTCACCCAGCCGCGTCCCCTTTGCATGGGCGCGGCCGGATCCGCCGACACGCGTACGATCCATCTGGAAATCCATCCGGACTGGGCGGATCCGGTGGGTGAGTTGAGGGCGGAAATCGTCCTGCATCCCTTCCTGCCGATCGGAGGCGAGCTCGACGGCAGCACGCCGTTCTCGCTCGAGAGCCAGACCATCGGCCAGCCTTGGTCTGTTCCCTTCATCTTCGAGAACCTCGAAGAGATCATCGTCGTGGTCTCCGATGACACCATGACCTTCACCGATGTGAACGGGCCCGGCACCTACTACGCGGACAGGAACATCTACGTGACGGTGACCACGAATTCCACCGCCTGGCATGTGGACTGTGTCCTGGCGCTACTGGAAGAGGGAGGAAGAACGATCCCCGCGGATCAGATCTGTTGGGAGAGGCTGTCCGGTCCCGGCGGCGATCCGCCGGAAGGCTGTCTGGGCAGCAGTCCCACCGTGCTGGCGGGAAGCGGATCGGTGGTGGCGGCGGAGCTACGCTACAGCGCCATCGTGACCTACATGGAAGCCGCGGGCACCTATCAGGGAAGTTTCACCATGGTGGGAGCCGCCGATTGATCCAGGGAGGGAGCGGTCTCCTCGGAGAGAGATTCTAGACGAGGTCGAGGGCCACCAGGCCGTCGCTCCTTCCATCGAGAGTCGAGGTAGGTCTGCCGTGAAAGCATCAATTGTCGCTGTTTTGGTGTCGATTCTGGCGGCGCAGTGCGCCCTGGGTCAGGCTCGCAACGATCGGGACGCCGCGAGGCAGGGCTTCGGGGTGTCGCCCATCAAGATCGTCCTGAATGGACGACCGGGCACGAGTGCCGTCGATCAGGTGCATATCCAGACTCCGCTCATGGAGAGGGATTCGGAGTTCGAACTCACCATCCTGGATATGACACAGATTTACGTGACCGGCGCGAAACAGCAGGTCCAGGTAGGCGAGGGCATTCGATCCTGCGCCAGTTGGATCGACGTGCCGAGCACCATCACGGTGGCGGCCAGAAGGGGCGTCAGCCTGCCGATTTCCGTGAATTTCCCTCCCGATGCGGCCGGCGAGTACTACGCCTACGTGCGAATCGCACACGTGCCCGAGCCGTCCTCGTCCCAGGTCTACGTGCAGATCAAGCCCGCCATCGACGTGCAGATCATCGCCGTGGCTCCCGCACGGAACAGGGAACAGATCGACATCGTGGATCTGAACTACGATGCCCAGTCCGAGCACCTCGTCTTCGATGTCGACAACGTCGGGGAGATCTCCACGTCCATTCGGGGCGATGTGGTCCTCTACGGCGCCGCGGGCATCTTTCCCGTTCGATGCGAAGTGCCCATGTCGGAAACAGGAGTGCCCGTGACGGTGCTGGCCGGCAGCAAGGTGTCCTTCCGCTGTCCCCTCGTTTCATCCCTGCCTCCGGACGACTATCGGACTTCGGTTCGCCTCGTCGTCAACAACACCCGGCACCTCAACGGCGAGTTCGACCTATTGGTGAGCTCCGAGGGAGGCGCCACCGCGGGCCTGCTGACCAGCCAGCGCTCCCAGGATCTCGACCTCTGGGTGGAGCCCGTGCTCGTGGAGGTCGAGACGGCGCGAGGCGGCACTCGTTCCATTCCTGTGCGGATTCAGAATCGATCCGAATACGAAGCCAAGGTTGATCTGGCCGTGTCCGGAGTGCGGGTGGAATCCAACGGCTTCCTGACCTTCTTCGACGAACCGGCTCGGCAGAACGAGAATTCAGCCTGGGTTTCCCTGCGCAAAAAGCAGGTGCTTGTGGGGGCGAAAAGGGCCACCACGGTGGTGGCGCAGGTCACGGTTCCCCGCGACTGTCCGCCCGGGCAGAGCCTGATCCAGGCCTTGAAGCTGACCGGTAGCGCAAAGAAGCCGGGAGAGGACGAACCCATCGGCTGCGAGCGCGGGGTGCTCATCGTGGCGGCCGACAGGGACACTCCGCCCGCCGAACTGCGCGTGTCCGCGCCCGTGCTCGTGCGGAGCAAGCCCGAGGCGAACCCAAGTGCCGCGGTGGTGACCATCAGGAACACGGGGGGGAAGGTCGCGCGGGTGAAGGGCCGCATGGTCCTCGAACAGGTGCGTGGCAAGCAGGTGGCCTACGTGGAACTCGGATCCGTGAGGCCCGTGCTCATCGTGCCGGGCGCCGAGCGGATTCTCAGAATGGACGTGCCGCCGGTGAACGCCGGGGAGCACAGAATCAAGGCGATCTTTTCGGACGTGGACAAGAAGAGCGGCATGCCGCTGTCCACGGAGTCGAGCGAGGTGCACTTCGAGAGCACCTTCAGCATGAGCGGAAGCTAGCGCGCGGAAGAGGTCGCCGGACTCGAGGAGTGACCGAAGCAGAAAGAGCGTCGTCATGAGTCATGCGTCAGATTGGTTTTCGCGTTTCCGGAGTATGGGGTTCCTGCTTCTGCTTGGGCTCCTGTCCTGCACTTCCCCGCCACCCATCATCGAGCAGGTCCCGGATACGGCTCCCATCGATGTGGTGGATACCGTGCTCCTTGACGTTGAGTCGCTCTGGCAGGCGGGCGAGTTCGCTCGGGCAGCCGAACTCCTGAGGGAAGTGGGTCGGAAGCAGTACTCCTATTATCGCATGGACGAGGTGCTCTTCGAACTGGGCAAGGCGAATGTCCAGCTGGACGAGTACGAGAAGGCCGCTCGCTGCTTCTCGCTGCTCCATCGCTACTTCCCCAGGGCAAGTGCGAGATTCGAGTATCTGTCTGAGTGGGAGGCGGAGGCCGAAGCGGGCATGGCGAGCCGGTCCACCGACGAAGAATCCCTGAGGGTCGCCTCGATCGGAAACTCCAATGGCGACGACAAGGCCGGGCCGCTCATCTCGAACGTTTTCTACGAGACCGACATCCGTCAGGCCCTCACCGATCTTGCCGCGCAGACGGGCATCAACATCGTGCCGGGTCCCAGGGTGCGTGGATACGTCACGGCGGAGTTCATCGACGAGCCCCTGGAGCGGTGTTTGGACAAGCTCCTCACGCCCCTGGGCTTCTCCTACGGATGGCTCGGCGACTACTACATCGTGGGCGTGCCGGAGCCCGACAGTCCGATATTCCCGCTGATCGCCGAGAGCGAGAGGGTGAGCCTGGAGTACCTGAACACCAGTTCCCTGAGGCCTCTTCTCTCGGAGTACTACTTGAACTACTTGCATTTCGACGACAGCAGCAATTCCCTGGTCATCACGGCGCCGCGAAGCATCATCGACGGTTTTCTGCGGCACCTGTCCCGCATAGACCAGCCCAAGCCTCAGATCATGATCGAGGCCATGGTCGTCGAGATGAACTCCGACGCGAGGCGCGTGGTCGGCCTCGATTGGGACTGGACCGGAACGCGAAACAACGCATCGCTTCGGATTTCGAAGCTGATGCCTTCGCTGAGCGATTCGTCCTTCGTGGGGAACCTCACCCACCTGGGCGAATCGAGCGGCGGGGCGATCTTCGATCTTTCCACCACCCTTCGCCTGCTGGCCGTCAGCGGAAAGGCTCAGATAAAGGCCAATCCCCGGATCGCCACCAGCGAGGGGAAGAAGGCGCGGATACAGATCGGTCGCGAAGCCTACTATTCGCTCGTTCAGGGCAACGTGAACTACTCCTACGTGAGCCTCGAGAAGATCACCACGGGCATCACCCTGGGGATCACGCCCTACCTGGGAAGTTCCGGCGAAATCGACGTTCAGATCGACGCCTCGGTGAGCGACGTCACGGGAACGGGCGTGACAGATCTGCCCGTGACCAACGTTCGATCGGTGGAGAGCAGGATCAGGATTCCCAACGGCGAGACCCTGGGCATCGGCGGTCTCGTCCTGGAAAACACGCTGAAACAGAAAAACGGGATTCCCTATCTCAAGGACATTCCCCTGCTCGGCGATCTGCTTTTCAGCCACACCACCACGGAGAAGTCTGAACTCGAGGTGGTCATCCTGATCACGCCTCACATCCTGATCGATCCGGCCTTGTTCGATGCGCTGTAGCTCAAACGGGACCCGAAGGGTTCCGAGGAAACTGAATAGGCAGAGGGAGCGATGCTCCCGCAACGAGAATGAAGAGTTTGGGATGGGGTGAAAAGGAGAACCATGAAACTCGCTAGTTGCATCTCCCGGAAGATCGTGCGTCCGGAGCCAGCTCACAGCCGTCGAAGCCTCCCTGGAATCTTCTTTGTCTCGCTCATTTCCGCGCTTCTGTTGACTCCGGCCTTCGCCCAGCTCGATATCGACGATGTCACCCAGGTAAGACTGAAGATCAAGGGCGAGATCGTAGTCATCCCCACCGACATGTCCATGTACCTGGGACAGCCGGACGAAACCGGGTTCTGGAGGACGATTCCCTTTCCCATGCAGGTCCTCAGCAACACTCCCGATTGGAGTTTGGATCTGACGGTCCACCCTGCCTCGCCCAGCAGATTCTGGATGGAGGAGAGGGAGTGGACCTGTCGCCTACTCGACCCTGAGGGGGAAGTGGTGTGCGAGACGCGCTTCGATGAGCGAATCACGAAACTGAGAGGAGAGGACCTTCCAGGAAATTCCGAGTTCCACCTGGTGATCGAGGGCCGGGCCCTGGAGAGAGATCCGAAGGAACCCATCGGAATCAAGGTGAGAATAACGGGGTCGACCAAAACTGAATAGGGATCGACCCGATTGCCTCCCTGGCGATTCGGCGAAGCCGGTTCCCCCGAGGGGAGCGACACCAAGCAGGCCCATTGCGGCACTGCGCAGCGAAGAAATGGGAGGATGCGATGATTCGAAGCAGACTCATTGTCGGGAGCCTATCGTTCGTACTCGCCCTCATGGTGTTCTCGGCAGGCGAGACGCGAGCCGGCACCTTTACCATTCCGCAAAACCAGCTCCTG
Organism: uncultured bacterium; assembly: GCA_964344565.1. GTDB lineage: Bacteria > Krumholzibacteriota > Krumholzibacteriia > JACNKJ01 > JACNKJ01 > JACNKJ01. The sequence goes on along the minus strand of CAYFNT010000003.1, from coordinate 232,231 downwards.
AATCATGGAGAGTTCTCTTCCGGCTACGGAAACGGAAGCTTCACCCGCAGCGATGTGGGCGGTGTGTCCGTGGATTTTGCATTCACGGGGCTGGATGCGGACAAGTTACTGGTCAAGGACGACTACGAGGTCGAGAACTTCTACGGACAGAACGGCGGGACCCACAACGCGGACTTCCTCAACTTCTCGGGCTACTCGCTTCTCGTGAAAAACCTCGATGACGCCAGCATGGACGTGCATCTCTTCATCAACACGGGCTTCACGGGGGCGAGCGGTAACCCGCCGAGCGATCCCAGCAACGATACCTTCTGGGCGGGACCCTGGGTGTCGGTGCCCCCCGGAGGATCGGCCGTGCTCATGCTCGACTTCGCCGCTGCCGAGGCCTGGAATATCGTCGACAACAAGATCCCGCATACGGGCGGAGGGCAATCCTGGCCGGACGGTGGCATCTACGCCATCAACACCCAGGACCTCGCCGAGTTGACCTCCATCGGTTTCGAGGTGGCGGACTTCTCGGGAAGCAATCCCGACGGGGTCCTGAGATTCACTCCGAGGAGCGTGGCCGTGCTCGCGCCCGGCACCCCGCAGCCACAGAGCATCGGTTGCGGCGATCTGTCCAGCGTGGCCTTCGCCTACACCCCCGACTCGGAGACGACTCCCCTCAAGGGCTACTCCGCCAGGATCATCGCCGGTGCGTCGGTGGATTTCGACGAGTCCGACATCACCATCCACACCTTGCCGGGCGGCTCCACCGTGCATACGGAGATCCTTGAGAACGGCGACAACGACTTCACCATCGACTACGCCATCCTCGGCGCGACCACGGGAATCGTTACGGCCGAAGATCTCTTCAGTATCGAGCTCGAGGGGATCTCGGACGGCTTCGCCACGGTCTACCTGGACACGGTGATCTTCCGGGACCTGGACAACGACGACATCGCCGTTTACTTCGGCGACAGCGTCGACATAACGGTGGACTGCGCGGCTCCCGATCCTCCCGACATCTCCGCGGAGCCGCCCTTCACGGCCGGAACCAGCAACACGATCTACTGGAGCGACGAGAGCGGCAGCGGTGCGGTGGACTACTACGCGGAGTGCGGTACCACGAGTGATTTCTCCGTGCTGCATGGCAATTCCGGGTGGACCTCCTCTCTCAATCATCTCTTCACCGGTCTCGACGACGGCGAAGACTATTTCTATCGGGTCATGAGCCGCGACGCGGAAGAGAACGAATCGGATTGGTCCGCGAGCGAGTCCTCGACCCAGGACGCCACGCCTCCGGCGTCCAACGTGGATGCCCTGCCCGCCTACCAGACCGCGGCGACCTTCGACGTGGCCTACACGGCCAGCGATGGAGGGAGCGGCGTGGCCGGGGTGGTCCTGTTCTATAACTACGAGGGCGGATCCTATTCGTCCTACGGCAGCTACGGCTCGAGTCCGATCTCCTTCACGGCAGGAGCCGACGGAGAGTACGGCTTCTACACCGTCGCCGTGGATGTGGTGGGCAACAACGAAGGCGCTCCCGGTTCGCCTCCCGACGCGAGTACCATTCTCGACACCCAGGCTCCAACGGGCAGCTTCGTCATCAACAATGACGAGATCTACTGCACCGAGGTCGACGTGATCCTTCACAGCAGCGTCTCCGGCGCTGCCCAGATGCGCTTCAGCAACAGCGGCGGATGGGGCGGCCCGGAAGAGGATTGGTTGGCCTACGGCGCTTCCCATGCCTGGGCCCTCGATGGGGGCGATGGGCTGAAAACGGTAAGCGGCGAGTTCAGGGACGAGGCGGGAAACAAGCTCGGCCCCCTGAGCGACGACATCACCTTGGACGGCACGGGCCCGGGGGCGGCCAGCGCCTTCGTGGCCGAACCGGCCCATGAGCAGGTGGCCCTGAGCTGGACCGACCCGGCCGACGGGGATCTCGCGGAACTTGAGATCTGGCGCGCGATTTGGCAGGGGGGCGGAGGAGGCGGATCGGCCTATCCTTATTACGACGACGATCCTTCATCCTACCTTCCTCCTCGACCCGCGGATCGCGCCGCGGCGGAGGCCAGCGCCGATTGGACCCTCGCGGGCAGCGTTGCGCCGGGGCTCGAAGCGCTCCTGGACGATCTCGTTCCCCGGGGCGTCTATTTCTACGAGATCTTCGGCAAGGACGCCGCGGGCAACTACGGCCCACGATCCGACAATCAGGCCCTGGCCACGAACTACTGGCTCGCCGATGTGAGCGACGGAGTCTACGGTAACTACGACGGGCTCGTGACCCTCGCGGACGTGACCGTTCTCGGCAGCAGCTACGGCCTCGGCTACGGGGACGGCGGCTACATGGACGAGATGGACGTTGGCCCCAGCGACGACTCCAGCGGCACGGGCATTCCCGATACCGATCTCGAGGTGGATTTCGAGGATCTGATGATACTGTCGCTCAACTACGGCGTGGTGGCGCCCCGGCCGATCGTGCCGGAGGGGACCGTGCATGTTCATCTCGAGTGGAGACGCACGGCGGGAGACCGCTATCTATTGGTGCTCGTCGAGCCCTGCCAGAGCCTCAAGGGCATGCGCATCTGGAGCGAGACCGCCGATGGCCTTCCGGTCACGGTGGAGATGGGCCCTCTGCTCGGCGAACAGGTCGGACCGGTTTTCCTGGAGAACATCGAGTCCTCCGGTCTGGATACCGGATTCGCCCTCCTGGGCGAGGGATTGACCATCCAGGGCAGCGGGGAGCTGCTCTCGGTGGCGCTCAGCGAAGCGGCGGAACTGGATCCGCCTTCCCTCTACGCTCGGAGCGGACTCAACCGCGCCTTGGAAATCCAGATGGAGGCCACCGGCGTCGACGAACTGCCCAGGCGGTTCGGGCTGACGCGGAACTTCCCGAATCCCTTCAATCCGAAGACGGAGTTCCGGCTCGAACTTCCCGAGGCGGAGCTCGTGCGCGCGGAGATCTTCAGCGCCGACGGGCGGCGGGTGGCGCTCATCCACGAGGGGAGGATGCCGGCCGGATTCCATCGTATCGTCTGGACGGGGCGAGATGATGCGGGCGAGGGATTGAGTTCGGGAATCTACTATCTGCGTCTCGAGGCCGGACCGCATCTGGAGATGCGCAAGCTGGTCCTGTTGAAGTAGGGAAGAATCGAAAGGGAGACGAAATGGATCCTGCGCGCCTCGCCTCTCTGACCGTTCGAGGAGTCTTGCTGACGGCGATCCTGCTTTCCCTGGTCGCCAACGCGGAAGTGCGCCTGCGCTACTTCCCCGAGTACCAGGCCATCGCCCCCGGCGACACGGGTCAGCTCGCCATTCTTCTGGATGAGGCGCTCGACTTCAGAACCATCGAACTCTGGACGAGCTTCGATCCGGATGTGTTGACCAGTCAGGACGGAGTGCCTGGAGATCGATTTACTGCCACCGGTTGCGATCTCTTTCCGGACTTCGTCCTGACCTCTTCTTCCGAGTGGTACGGAGGCGTGGCCATTCTCGGCTCCGATTGCTGGGGGACGGGTCCGGGAGAGCTCTTCCGCTGGACCTTCACCGGCGCGGCTTCGGGATCGAGCCTGGTCGAATCCATCGACGTGCGCCTCTACGCGCCCGACGCCGTCCTCATCGAGAACGTGACACTCGGTTCCGCCCTGGTGCGTGTGGACGAGGCCGTATCGGTGGAGGAAGCGCAGAGCAATGCACTCGCCTTGCGGGTGCATCCGAACCCCTGCAATCCCACGCTGCGGATCGAGTTGAGCGGTCCTCCCGGTCCGGCCCTGCTGGAACTGTTCGACGTGGACGGTCGGCGCCTGCACCGCCTCTGGAGCGGCATCCTTGATACCCGCACTTCGCAGCTCTCCTGGCGGGGAATCGATGATGCGGGCCGGGAGCTTCCCACGGGGCTATACCTGCTCCGCCTTCACTGCGCGACCGGCGAAAGTAGGACGTGTCGGGTGCTGCTGCTGAGGTGATACGAGGAGAGACATGAGACGGCGACCAGTTCCAGGTCGAGAATCGCAGTTCAGGTTCGCGTTGATGATGCTCCTGGCGACGACCTTGCTCGCGGGGGGGGAGACCGTTCCCCTCGAGCCCATGAACGGCGTCACCACCTGGCCCGATGCGACCTACCGATACCGCGACATCGCCGTCAACGCCTACGCGCCGTCCTATCAGGACGCCTATCGCTACGCCCAGGCCACGGTGAACCTTCAGTACGAAACCGAGGGTCAATCCGCTTTTCAGGGTCACCTCTCCGCCGCGGGCCTCAAGCCGAACTTCGCCTATCAGATGAAGCTCGTGGGCAAGCCCTCGGGCATCTGGGGCGTCGATGGGGATGACGCGGCCAACGAGGCCATCGGCTTCGCGGGGCGCTGGTGGCGAGTGCAGCCGAATCCGGGGAACGCGGACGACGCCGACTACCTGGCCCATCATGACGATCCCGACTACATCTACGAGGGCTATCTCCTCTACGACTTCTTCCTCACCGATCGATGGGGCGATGCCGAAATGGACTTCGCCCTGGACAGCAGCTTCCACGTGCTCTGGTGGGAGCATCAACGCACGCCTCAGGTCTGCGACAGTCCGGTGAAGTACCGCACCGTGACCGGAGCCGCCACCGACGAGGCCTACAACTTCGATCTCACTCCCACGGAAGTGGGCGTCTACGCCGAGATAGAAAGGCTCTGCTACGGCGAGACGGTCATGTCCGAGATGAACTACCGCTGCCGATTCATCCTTACCGAGGAGAGCTTCCATCAGAGTGGCGGTCCGGCGAATCCCATGTGGGCGAGCCGAAGCGGACTCCATTTTCGGCGGGAAGACGGAGACTTCTTCTACGCCGGCACCAACACCTACTACCTCATGGTCTACGCGGCCGACCTGGGACTGCGCCACTACGTGGACGAGGTTCTCGAAGAGACCAAGGCCATGGGACTGAACGTACTTCGCACCTGGGCCTTCAACGACGGCGCGAGCCAGTGGAACGCCCTGCAGACCGCGCCGGGGATCTACGACGAGCAGGTCTTCCAGGGGCTCGACTACGTGGTGGCCAGGGCCGGCGAGCTGGATCTTCAGCTCATCCTGCCCTTCGTGAACAACTGGGACGACTACGGCGGCATGAATCAGTACGTGACCTGGAGCGGGACGGCCTCCTCCCACGACCACTTCTACACCGACGCGAACTGCCGGAGCTGGTACCAGAATCACATCGCCACGGTGCTGAACAGGGTCAACAGCCTCACCGGCGTCGTCTACAAGGACGATCCCTGCATCTTCGCCTGGGAACTCGCCAACGAGCCCCGCTGCCAGTCCGACGGCAGCGGCGATACCCTGCAGGAATGGATCGAAACCATGTCGGCCTACGTGAAATCCCTGGATTCCGATCACATGGTCACCACGGGTTCGGAGGGCTTCTACGGTCCCACGGGTCCGGCGCACAATCCTCTGGGCTGGATGTCCGGTCAAGGCGTCGACTACATCCGCAATCACCAGCCCTCGACCATCGACTTCGGCTGCTTCCACGCCTGGCCCGACCACTGGGGCATCGGCTATGCGGCGTCCATGGCCTGGGCCGGCGATCACATCGACGACTCGGAGACCTTGCTGGGCAAGCCGGTCATCCTCGAGGAGTTCGGCAAGCATCAGCCCTTCTCCACCCGGGATCTGTACTACCAGGGCTGGTACGACGAGTTCTTCACCGGCGCTTCGGCGGGATCCGCGGCGGGGGGGAGCAACTTCTGGATCCTCTATCACGACGACTATCCCGACTACGACGGCTTCGGGGTCTACTATCCGGACGACGCGAGCACCGTGGCCATCATCGAGACCGAGAGCCGCAGGATTCGCGATCTTTCCACACCGGTTCCGTCGGAGGGCTACTGGGCCTCGGCCATGGCCTGCGACACCCTCGACTTCATCCTCGAAACGGTCGGAGATCCGCCCCCGGGCCCCGTGGGCACCCTGGACGCGCAGCCCGGCAATGCGCAGATCACGGTGACCTGGATCGATCCCGTCGACGCGGATCTGGATGGCGTGGAGATCTGGCGCGCCCTCTGGCATGACGGCACGGGCGCTTCGGTCTATCCCGAGTACGACGATATTCCGGGCAATGTGATTCCTCTTCGGCCGGGCAGCCGCGCAGCGGCGGCCGGCAGCGGCGAGTGGTCCTTGGCGGGGGATCTGCCGCCGGGCAGCGAGTCACTGACCGATGCGGCTTCGGCGCGAGGCATCTACTTCTACGAAGCCTTCGCCTACGATCTGGCCGGCCAATTCGGCGACGGCGCGGCGGAGAACGCCGCGGCCTGCGGCTACATCCTGGGGGATGTGGCCAGTCCCTCGGGGCTCGTCAATCTGAGCGACGTGACCTTTCTGGGCGCGAGCTACGGATTGCTGGACGGCGAGGACGGCTACAACTCCGAGGTGGACGTGGGGCCCACCGACGACGACAGCGGACAGGGTTTGCCCCTCACCGACGATTCCATCGACTTCGACGATCTGATGATCTTCTCGCTCAACTACGATTCGGGCGGAGTGCCCCGACCTTCAGCGCCCGCATCGGAGGGGGCGCCCCGACTCGCCTGGCGGAAGGGCGAGGAGGGTTGGTGGTGCTTGAACTTGATTCATCCCGGTCAGGGCATCAAGGGCCTGCGCATCGAGGGCGAGTTCTCGCCTAGGGAATTGTCGCCGGGGGATTTGCTCGCACGGAGCGGTCCCCACTTCCTGCGCAACGCATCGCGAAGCGGGGCAGATCTGGGAATGGCGCTTCTGGGGGAAGGGCATGCGCTGCTCGAGAGCGGAGAGCTGCTTCGTCTGAGACTGCCGGAAAGCGCTGATCCGCGCCTGGGCCGCATCAGCGCGCGGGACGTCCTCAATCGACCCATGGATCTGACCCTGATCTCCGAGGAGATTCCGCCCGCAGCTTTCCGCATGGGCGCGCCCCATCCGAATCCCTTCAATTCGAGATGCAGCGTGATCGTCGAACTGCCCGAGGATGGACGACTGCGCTGCGAGATTCTCGATCTCCGTGGCCGGCTGGTCGCAGTGGCCTGCGAGGGAATCTACCCGAGGGGGCGCCATCGGATCGTTCTGGATCTGAGCGAGGTCGGCGCCGCGGAGGCGGCTTCGGGGATCTATCTCTATCGGATCCACTACGGCGGGCAAAGTCTCGGCGGCAAGCTCGTCCTCCTGAAGTAACCCTGCAAACATTCCCGGTCAGAGCCCGTCTTTTAGCCTTGACGACCAGGCTGGCGGAACTACCTTGTGACGAAATTCACATGGTATTGCTCCTGAAAGCACCTGTGAAATAAGAAGTTACAATTGATCTGGGAGGCTCTCATGCAATTGTCTGGCTTGAAGTACGGGGCGCAGCTTCTGGACCTGGTCGACTTCCCCCATCCGGAGTTCCTGACGGGAGGGGCGACGGCCGGCGAGATTCAGAGCCTGCTGGACAAGTACGGGAAGATCGTCGTGAAGCCCATCTTCCACGAGGGTGTGGGCAAGAAGGGGAAGGCCGGACTGGTCCGCATCGTGGACAACCTGCCAGAGGCCCTGGCGGCCAAGAAGGAGCTCTACTTCGCGGTGCACCGCCACGGCAGCCGTCCGGTGATGGCCAACGGCTGCACCTTCGAGGAGTTCGTCGACTCGGAGATCGAAGTCTACTTCTCCATCACCGAGTCCACCGAACAGCGCAAGCCCATCTTCACCCTCTCGCCCTACGGCGGCGTGGACATCGAGAGCCTCGGCGACGACAAGCGAAAGACCACCTGGATCGATCCTTTCATCGGCCTGAAAAGCTTCGATATCACCAACGCGCTCAAGGACACCGGCTGCCCGAAGCAGTTCATCAGTCCTCTGGTGCAGTCGCTTCCCAAGCTCTGGGATCTCTATCAGAGCTACGGCCTGTCGACCATCGAGATCAATCCCCTGCGCATAGGGCGCGTGGGCGGCAAGTACGTGGCAATGGCCTGCGACATCAAGGCGGCCTTCGACCAGGACAATCCCGCCTGGAAGCGCGCCGGCCTGCCGCCGGGCATCTTCCAGACCGACATCACCAGCTTCGAGAACGAGATCAACCGACTTCGCACCTACCAGGGACAGAGCGACGTGCTCGAACTGAATCCCAAGGGAACGATACTTCCCTTCATGTTCGGTGGCGGCGCCAACAGCGCGGCCACCGAGACATTGGGGGACCGGGCCATCTTCTCCTCGGACTTCGGCGGCAATCCGCCCTACGAGAAGATGTATCAGATCGCCCGCATCGCCTTCAGGCACCACATGGATGCGGCGAACACCATCCTGATCATCGGCGGCAAGGCGAACAACACCGACATCTACGTGACCTTCCGCGGCATGTTCGACGCGCTGCGCGATCACATCGCCGAGAACGGTTGGAAGCCGGTCTACGTGGTGGTGGGGCGCGGAGGTCCGAACCTCGTGCAGGGCATGGCCTATGGGCGGGACATCCTCGACTCCCTGAAGTTGCCCTACAAGTTCTTCGGATACGACACGTCCATGATACTCACCCTCGAGTACGCGAAGAAGATCGACGAGTGGTGGGGCAGCGAAGGCATGGCCCAGTACAACGAAACCCTCGCCGTCGGCGTCTAGGAGGAACCATGAGACAGCTCAAGACCAAACCCTTCCCCTATTTCGTCGGCATCTACTCCCTCGAGGAGATGGTGACCAGGGATTCCCGAGTCTGCGTGATCAACATCCAGGGCGGCGAGAGCCGCAAGGTGACGCCCGTCTCCCACGTCTACTCCGGCGGAAACGTGGTGGCCGGCGTGCAGTACGGCCGCGAAGGGCTCATGGAGACCGATCTGGGCGACATCCCCGTCTATCCCAGCGTGCGCGAAGTCATGAAGGCCGGACACCACTTCGACGTGGGCGTCATCTACCTTCCGCCCACGGCCGTGAGTCAGGCCGTGAGCGAGCTGGTGACCTTCAATCACGACCTCAAGCGCATCATCATCATCACCGAGAAGGTGTCCACGGCCGACTCGCGGAACATCCGATTCCTCTGCCAGGAGGCCGGCGTGGACGTGATCGGCTGCAACTGCCTCGGCGTGGCCAACGCCTGGGATCACGTTCGCATCGGCGGGGCACTCGGGGGAGACAAGCCGGACGAAACCCTTCGCCAGGGATCGGTGGCCATCCACAGCAACAGCGGCAACTTCACCACGACCATCGGCGAATACCTGCGCACCGCGGGATTCGGCATCTCCACCGCGGTGAGTTCGGGCAAGGACGTCTACATCCACTTCGCCCTGCCCGAGTTCCTCTATGCGGCGCAGAACGATCCGCGCACCAAGGCCGTGGCCCTCTACGTGGAACCCGGCGGCTACTACGAGAAGACCGCGCTGGACTGGATCCGCCAGCGCCGGTTCGGCTTCAACAAGCCCATCGTGGTCTGCGTCACGGGACGATGGAAGAAGGACATCAGCCGCTCCTGCGGACACGCGGGCGCCCTGGCCGGCAGCGGCGACGACGCCGAGAGCAAGGAAGCCTGGTTCGACGAATACTTCGGCGTGCCGGTTTTCGATCCCGAGAATCCCAAGGTAAGCAAGCGGGGCGTGCGGGTGGAGTCGATCCAGGCCTTCCCCGCGGCCATGCAGGCCATCTACGAGGAGATGGGCGAGGAGCTGGACTTCGAATCCAGCGGCGACCTCGACCTCAAGCTCTGGCTCAGCGACAACTTCATGGACTTGCCCTCCGAACTGGACCTGCCCCGCGTCACTCCCCTGGCTCCCTACGACGAGCAGATGGAGGCGGTGAACAAGCAGGTGGGGGCCCAGCCCCTCAAGCAGAGCATGCGCAATGCCTCGGGCGCCTCGCGCATGGATCCGGTGAGCCAGGTCTCCGAACTGCACGGCAAGTCGATCCTGGAGCTGTCGAAACTGAGCCTCGAGGAGAACCTCTACTTCTCCCTGGCCAAGGTTCTTCCGCCCGAGGAGGACCGCCGCACCCTCAATCTGCTTCTCAACTTTTTCCTGAAGCTGGAGAAGGGCGAGATGGATCCGGTGCTGCGCGCACGCGCTGCGGGAGCCACACCCAACGGCTACCTGGCCTCTGTGCTGGCTGCGCAGGGGGCGAATCCCTCATTGCAGAGAGCCAAGGAGCACCTGCGCTTCGTGGTGGACCTCATCCGAAGGCACAATCTGGACGACCGCATGAAACGCCTGCCCGCAATTCTCGAGGACGAGATCAGCGAGGCGCTTTGCGTGAAGTCGAAGGCCAAGCTCGACGAGCAGACCGAGTACCTGCTCAAGGAAGTGAAGAAGAGCAAGAAGGACTGCCTCGCCCTGCGCGTCTGCCAGTTCATCCTCGGAATCGCCGAGCGCCGTGAGATGCAGATCCGCGATCTGCGCGAGTTCCTGCTGGCCTCCATGGCGGTGTGCATCTTCTGGCGACCGATGATGCGCAAGCGTATCACGCGGCTTGTGCTCGAGGACTCGCTGGAATACCTGTCGACCATCTCCAAGCTCTTCGCCTGCTCGGTGATCGATCCCGAGGGCAATAACTACTGGAAGAAGATCACGGGCCCCGAGATGTCGGGCCTGCGAACGAGCTTCAGCGAAAACGCATTCCGCATACTCTTCTCGCGGAAAGCCGGCTCCGAGGAGCTCGACGAGTTCAAGTACCTCATGGGCCTCACGCTCACCAACGGTCCGGGAACCCTCTCGGCCAAGGGTGCGAAGGAAACGGTCAGCGCGCGCAACAACATCTCCATGGCCTTCGTGGGATTCCTCGCGGGTACGGGACTGGCCCACGGCGGCAACGGATTCGAAGCCGTGGAATTCCTGCTGAAGAACTTCGAGGGGACGGGGCTCAAGGATCCCGGTCTCGCCGAGCACGGCATCGACCTGCGTGGTCTGGCCGAAAAGGCGGCCGCGGAGTACGCCGAGTTCAAGCGGGAGCAGAAGTCCCAGGGCGTGCTGCGCGTCAAGCCCATTCCCTGCGTGAACCACCCGGTGTTCAAGGGCAATGCCGTGAACATCGATCCGAGGGAGGATTTCATCCGCAAGGAGCTGCGCGATCGGAACATCTCGAATGTCTTCCTGGACTTCTATCACCACCTGGTGCAGGAACTGCACGAGCAGGGCGTGACGAAGAACGTCTTCTGCGTGAACATCGACGCGGTGCTGGCGGTGATTTCCCTGAAGCTGGTCTGGAAGCAGTTGGGATCCGGAAAGCTGAAGGGCGAGCAGATCCAGAATCTGGTCTTCACGCTCTTCCTCTTCGGACGCTCCATCGGCGTGGCCGCGGAAATCGCGGATCATCGGGACCGGGGAACCGACATGGACTGCCGCACGCCTCAGTCGCAACTCTCCTACGTGTTGTAACAAGAAGAGGGGAAGGACCGAGTCCTCCCCCTCACCAGAGCTTCGCAAATCGTTCGGGGAAGGGCTCAGTCCTTCCCCGTTTCCTATTTCAATAGTACGAGCTTCGCTACCGAGCTCTGCCCGCCAACGCTACCCTTGGCGAAGTAGATGCCGCTGGAGAGCTGACGGCCGCGGTCGTCGCGTCCCTGCCAGGTGAAGATGCGGCGGGTTCCCGCATCGAGCTCGCCCTCGAAGAGCGTGACCAGGCGCCGGCCCCGAAGATCGAAGATCTCCAGCTTCGCCGGCACCTTGCCCTCGCCGGCGGGAGCAGCCAGGGTCAGATTGGTCGAGGGATTGAAGGGATTGGGATAGGGCCGCAGCAGCACCTCGGCCAGGGCCGGCGCTTCTCCCGCCTGGGTGGGCGCCCAGTCATAGGCGACTTCCTCATAGGATAGATCCGCGCTCGCCAGCGCGGGATTCGCGGCCCGCACCTGCACGAAACGGAAGTTGCCCGGGTAGGGCACCTCCATGTCGATTGAGCCGGGGTTCCACTCGTCCCACTCCACGACCTTGAGTTCGTCCGCCCAGGCCAGGCCCTCGCCGTCGGCGGGGGGATCCATCTGCGCGCGGATATCGAAGTAGCTGCCGCCCTCCGGCGTTTCGACGTTGCGCCAGTCCTTGGACCATTCGAAGTCGCCCTGGGGCGGCGAAGCGAAGCCGGTGTTGTTGAGATAGTTCTGATAGTTGTCGTAGCGGCTGTCGTAGAAGCGAAGGTAGACGTTCGCCTCGCCGGCGTTCTGTCCGCGAAGCACGCCGAGGAAACTGTGCTCCTTGTCCGGATCGCAGCGCAGGTACTTCTCGAGGTCGCTGCCCACGTTGATGTCGTCATTGTCGTGCCGGCGAAGGGCCAGGGATCGCTGTCCATCGAAGGCCTGCTCGTCGGTGATCCACTCGTCCTCGCTGTTGGTGTGCCAGAAGGTGGCGCCCTCCTCCTCGAAGCCGCCGTGCCAGGCCAGTTCGCGGCCGTATCGGATCTCCCAGTCGCCGAGCCCTTCGCCGGTCAGCGAGACGATCTTCGACAGGCTTCCCTGCCCGGCCAGTTCGAAGGGCGCGCTCATGGCGGAGCCGTCTTCCTCGACGAAATCCATCGTACCGGACTGGGCATTCACGTACTCCTGGGCCTGGCCCGGATTCACGAAGACGCGGGCGTAGTCCTCGTCGGGGAAGGTCGCCACCAGCGCGCCCATGGGACGCGAGTAGTCGGCCATGAGATCCATGATCTCCCGGCCCAAGGTGCCCGTGGCCGGCCGGGGGATGTAGTCGTCGATCCAGGCCGGCGCGAAGGTGTAGCCCTGGATGCCTTCCTTGTCGATCTCGAGGGTCAGCACCATGGTGGGCATGGTCTCGGGGTAGTAGAGATCGAAGATGAAGTTGCCCAGGCTGTGGGCGATGAGCTTGCCGTCGTAGCTCTCGAAGCCCTGCAGCACATGGGGATGGTGATTGATATGCACGTGGGCGCCCAGATCCAGGGACATGCGCCGCAGTTCCCGTTCGCCCGGCGAGGGCTCGATGCGGAAGCGGAAGTCGGGATCCTCCGGATGGGGATGATGGGCCTCCACCAGGGCCGGCATGTCCGGCGCGCCGCGGAAGGCGTCCGGCGGCGGCGCGGTTTCGTACTCGTCGCCGCTGTGGGTCTGGATGATCACCACATCCGCCTGGGGCAGGGTCTCCTCGATGGACTCCTCGAGGTTCTTGGGCAGAAGGTAGGCGAAGCCGCCCTTGCTGGCTCCCGCGTCGAGGAAGGGCTGATAGTTCCAGGCGCGTCCCGTGCGGTTGCTCGAGCCCAGGAAGGCCATGCGCACCCCGCTCTCGGTCCAGTAGGTGGGCAGCAGGGCGAAGTAGTCGTTAACGCCCGCGCCGGAGTAGCGGATCTCGTGCTGGTCCAGCAGCTCCATGGTCTGGAGCATGCCGACCTCGCCGTAGTCCACGATGTGATTGTTCCCCAGCGAGACGATGTCGATGCCCGCGTTGGCCACGCCCACGATGTTCTCGGGTCGCGCGCGGAAGACCACGCTCTTGGTGGGGTGGGGGTATCCCTGGTCGGTGAAGGGCACCTCGAGATTGGCGTAGCTCACGTCGGCCGCGTCGCCGAGTATCGAATAGGTAGGCTCGAAGATGGCGTCCACGCCGTAGGTGTCGATGATGCCGCCGTTGTTCTCGTAGGCGCGCCCGATCATGATGTCGCCGACGAAATTGATGGTGAAGGGAAGCTCTCCGCTGCCCTCCTCCACGGCCACCTGACAGGTGTCCGATCCCACGTGGGCGTCCGGATCGGTCACGAGCACGGACACCGTGAAATCGTAGTCGGCCTGCACGATGAAGTCGTGAGCGGGATTCTGCTCGGCGCTGCTGGTGCTGTCGCCGAAATCCCAATGGAAGTCGTGGCTCTCCGAATCGGGATCCACCACGTCGGCGTAGAACTGCACGCTGGCCCGGAAGCGGTCGCCGCCCAGACCTTTGAAGGCGGTCACCGTGTAGCTGGCCGACACCGAAGGGGCCACGGGCAGATCCTCGGTGACGTCGCGGATGCCGTCGAAGACCACGGAGGCCTGGCCGCCGCCATCCTTGTCGTTCACGTAGATGAGCGAATTCAGCTCGGGCAGGTAGCCGTGGGTGGCCATCCAATCCTCGCCGATGGGGAGCAGATAGGGCTTCCACGCGTACTCGGGGAAGTCGCCCTGATAGACCGTCCACCATTTGGGATCTTCGGGCAGCTGGCTGCCGGCGAAGGTGTAGAGCAGCTCGTTCACGCCGTCGCTCACTCCGAAGCCGATCATCTCGCCCTGGGTGTGGGGGGGATTCGCGTCCTCCACGTAGACGGCCACTTCCCAGACCGTGTCCTCGGTCACCGCCATCGCATCCACCGACTGGGTCTTCCAGGTATTGCCGTAGAGACGCAAAGACCAGTCGCTGTTCTCCCATGTGTCGGAGTCGATCAGCGACCAGTCGCCGGGATCCTGATCCTGGTCCGGATAGCTGGCGAGGACCACCGATCCGTCCTCGAAATCCTCGATGACCGTGTCGCGGGGGCCGGCGGCCAGCAGCAGGGCTGGAATGGCCCAGAGGACCGCCGCGATGCGGAACGCGCGCATGTTGCTCCTTGATGGAAGGGCCCGAGTCCTGGAAGAGGCAATCATAACATGAATCGGGTCCGAAATCTTCCGCGGCTTTTCCGGAAAGTCGCAGGTAAACTAAGTCAAAGATGTGAGCCGGCTTACATTCGTATAAGGCAAATTATGGCAGAATTTTTAGGAATTCGATGTATTCGAATCGAACCGATTGCTAACATTGTTTACCCATCTACCCTCACTCTCCAAGGAGATCTCATGAAAAGCAAAGCGTTGATTTTTCTAGCATTGAGCCTGCTCGCCTTGCCGGCCTTCGGTGCCGGCACCAACGAGTTGCCTTCCGACTACTTCAACATGCCGATTCCGCCCCTCGAACTCTTCGACGCCTTGGACCGGGACAGCCACTGCGAGTGTATCGACCTGGTCTTCGTGATCGATGACACCGGCAGCATGGGCGGTGCCATCAACAACGTGAAGGCCGGGCTCGCGAACATTCTCAATCTGGCCGGAACGCAGGCCTGCGGCGATCTGCAGGGCGGCGTGGTCTCTTTCGCGGATGTCGTGGAAGTGGATCAGGCTCTCACCTTCAACCTCACCGACGTGAGCAATGCGCTCAACGCTCTCTTCGCCAGCGGCGGCAACGGCTGGCCCGAGGCCAGCGATGAGGCCATGCACGAAGTCTCCACGGCTTCCAACTGTCTGGCTGTGGGGGACTTCCTGACCAGCGCCTGGAGGGACTCCTGCTGCAAGGTCGCCATCCTCGTGACCGACGCCCATCCCGGCGGCTGCGATGACATCTTCTCCGTGGGCACCGATGACGTCAGCGCCGCCAACGCGGCCAACGCCCTTGCCGCCCTCGGCGTGCAGGTCGGTTCGCTCTACGTGCTCAGCGAAGGATTCGCCGATCCCACGACCCAGGCCATCATGCTCAACTACGCCACCACCACCAACGGTGTTTACGGTGAGGTGCCGGCCACCGGTGACGGTACGGCCGCCGCCATCGAGCAGGTGATTCTCGACTGCGTGGACGGCAGCACGGAGACAGAGCTCTGCTGCCTGCCCGACGGCAGTTGCACCACCGTGCTCGAGGGACAGTGCGAGCCCATCGGCGGCCAGGTCGTCGCGCACTGCGACGACTGCGAGGCCACCGCGGCCGAATCGACGAATTGGTCCACGGTGAAGAGTCTTTACTAGAACTGAGAACTGAGAACTAAGAACTAAGAACTAAGAACTAAGAACTAAGAACTAAGAAGTAAGATCTGCCCCTCGCCTCTTTGGTGGGGGGTTTTTCGCATCCGGGCTTCGGGATCCTGAATTATGCGCCGGGAGGGAAGCCTTGAAGAGAAAGCGCTCTTGGGCTTACATGGTCCCATGAAAACACGAATCCTCATCGTCGCCGGGTCCAATCGGCCAGGAGCCAACAGCCGTGTGCTCTGCGACATCGCCGCCGAAGCCGCCCGCGGGGCGGGTGCCGAGGTGCGCATCCTCGATCTGCACGAGACCGAGCTTCCCTTCTTCCAGACCGGACACGCGGAACGCTACGCCTCGCCGATTGTGGCGGAGGTGAGGGAACTGGCCCGCTGGGCGCAGGGCTTCATCATCGCCACGCCCGAGTATCACGGCAGTCTGGGTACGGCCATCAAGAACTGGTTCGATTGGCTCTACGTGGAACTGGCGGGCAAGACGGCCGGGGTGATGGCGAGCACCGGCGGCGGAGGCGGCGACATGTCCGTCACCGCCGTGAAGAACAACTTCAACTGGTGCCACGGATTCACCCTGCCCTTCCATGTGGCGGCCAAGGGAGCCGACTTCGTGGACGGCGAGCTGAAGAACGATCGCGTACGCGAACGCGTGCAGCGCATCGCCCACGACGTGGCCCGCTATGCGCCGCTGGTGCACGAGGCCTTCGAGGCGGCGAAGCAGAAGGGCGAGGACCTCTCCTCGGGTTTTTCCAAATTCCATCTGAAGGACTGACGTGATCCTGCATCCCCTGGAAAAGGACGTGCTAGAGCTGGCGGAGCGCCGCGCGGCCGGCGAGAATCCCCTGGTGCTCGACGTGCGCGAACCGGCGGAGTACGCCTGGTGCCGCATCGAGGGATCGACACTGATGCCTCTGGATCAGCTTCCCGCGCGCATGGGCGAGCTGGATCGCGAGGTCGAGATTCTCATCCTCTGCCACACCGGCGTGCGATCCCTGGCGGCGGCGGATTACCTGCGCGCCCAGGGCTTCGCGCGCGCCTTCAGCCTGGCGGGGGGCATCCATCGCTGGTCGCTGCTGGTCGATTCCACGGTTCCCATCTATTAAGGAGCGACATGGCCAAGGTCGAAGTCGGAAAGCTCGCGCCTACCTTCAGCGCGATGGACGATAGCGGCAAGAAGATGAAGCTGCAGGATTTCCGCGGGAAGAAGGTCATCCTCTATTTCTATCCCAAGGACAACACGCCGGGCTGTTCGACCCAGGCTCTCGGTTTCCAGGACAACCTCAAGGCCATCGTGAAGGCGGGTGCCGTGGTGCTCGGAGTGAGCCCGGACGGCGTGGAGAGCCATCAGCGATTCAAGAACAAGAAGGGCCTCGAGTTCACCCTGCTCGTGGACGCGGATCACGCCATCGCCGAGGCCTACGGCGTGTGGCAACTCAAGAAATTCATGGGCAAGGAGTATATGGGCATCGTGCGCAGCCACTTCGTCATCGACGAGAAGGGCAAGCTGGTGGATGCCCAGGTGAAGATCAGCCCCAAGGACAGCGTGGAGAAGGCCGTCGCCTGCCTGCGAAGCTAGTCCACCCGGGTGGACTTCCCCTTGCGAGATTCCAGTTTCTGAGTATTTTTTCTTCGCGGAACTACTGAGGAATTCCGAATTCCCGAGACAAAACACCGCAAATCCGCGAAAGCAGGATCCCCATGCCTTACGATGAATTGATGATCACGCCCATGCGCGAGGATCTCACCCGCCTGGGCATCGACGAACTCAGACACGCCGACGATGTGGACAGCTTCCTCGCCGAATCAGGTGCGCGCTTCGTCTTCCTGAACTCGGTCTGCGGTTGCGCCGCCGGACAGGCCCGCCCCGGTCTGGCCATGGCCCTGGCCAACGGATCGGCCAAGCCGGCCGGTCTGGGCACCGTCTTCGCCGGTCAGGATCTTCATGCCACCGCCCGAGTGCGAGAGGGCATCAGCGAAGCGCCCAGCAGCCCTGCGGCGGCCATCTTCAAGGATGGCAAGCTGGTCTGGTACATGCCGCGCCGGGCCTTCCTCAACGGCACCGCCGAGGAGATCGCCAGCGAATTCGAAAGCGCGTTCAACGAACACTGCTAGCAGGAGGGGATGATGAGCGAACTGACCGAGATGGCCTGCGTGCCCTGCCAGGGCGGCGTGCCGCCGCTCACGACCGACGAGATCGCGCCGCTTCAGGCCCAGTTGAAGAACTGGCAGGTGGTGGACAACCATCACCTCAAGAAGACCTGGGCCCTGGCCGACTTCGTCACGGCCCTGGACTTCGTCAACAGGATCGGCGCCCTGGCCGAGGAGGAGGGACATCATCCCGACCTCTACCTGACCTGGGGCAAGGTGGAGGTGCAGATCTTCACCCACAAGATCGACGGTCTCAGCGAGAGCGACTTCGTGCTCGCCGCCAAGATCGACCAGATTCCCGTGGACGCGGCCTGATGCGCGTGCGCCGGAGAGCCGGCTCGCGGTTCAGACCCAAATGGATCGCCCTCGGGGCAGGAGCAGGAATCGTCTTGGGTGCGACCATGAGCGATCCCGCGATGGGTTTGGTGCTTGGCGCTGCCGGGGGTGTCCTGATCGGGGCTCTGGCCCGGAAATTCTAAGGGAGCGGGGAGTTTTTCCCCACGCTCATTTTTTCACATAAATTCCCACTTTAAGGTTGAAATATCAGGTAACGCTGCTTACCGTGAATCCACCACGGAGTATGACATTTCCGTGGCTCGGGGTTCCGATATCGATGTCCGCAAAAGGAGAGGTCATGAACAAGGTCCTGGTTCTGGCAAGCTGTCTGCTCATGGTCCTGGTCGCGCTGGCCGGCGCGGCGACGGATCCGGAGAGCGTGGAAGGCAAGTGTCTCACCTGTCACAAGGAGAAGAGCCCGGGGCTCTACAAGCAGTGGTACGCCTCCGAGCACGCGCGTCACAATGTGACCTGCATGGACTGCCACCAGGCCGAGCGTGGCGACGCCGACGCCTACGAGCACGAGGGCGGCCTCATCGCCACCCTGGTCACGCCCAAGGACTGCGGTCGCTGCCACGAGAAGGAGATGCTCGAGGTGGACGCCTCCCACCACGCCACGGCGGGGCTCATCCTGGAATCCAACGACGCCTACCTGGCCCATGCCGCCGGCGGACACCCGGTGGTGATCCAGGGCTGCGAGAGCTGCCACGGTGCGAAGGTTAAGATCGACCCGAACTCGCCCAACAAGCTCGACAAGACCACCTGGCCCAACTCGGGCATCGGGCGTCTGAATCCCGACGGCAGCAAGGGCGCCTGCAACGCCTGTCATACGCGCCATGCATTCGACAAGGCCCAGGCCCGCCGGCCCGAGGCCTGCAGCAAGTGCCACCTGGGTCCGGACCATCCTCAGAAGGAAGTCTATGAGGAGTCCAAGCACGGCAACGCCTACTACACCCACATCGACGACATGAACCTCGACGCCGACCGCTGGGTCGTGGGCGAGGACTACTACGAAGCTCCCACCTGCGCCACCTGCCACATGTCGGCCACGAACAAGCAGGCCATCACCCACGACGTGGGCGACCGCATCAGCTGGAACCTGCGCGCGCCGGTGTCCAAGAAGATGAAGAACTGGGAAAGCAAGCGCGAAGCCATGGAAGACGTCTGCCTGGCCTGCCACGGCCAGACCTTCGTGGACGGCCACTACTATCAGCTCGACGGCCTCGTGCATCTCTACAACGAGAAATTCGCCAAACCGGCCAAGAGCATCATCGGCAAGATCAAGGAGAAGGGCCTGCTCGAGAATCCGGCCGCCTTCTCGAACACCGTGGAGTGGGATTACTGGGAACTCTGGCACCATGAAGGCCGCCGCGCGCGCCACGGCGCCGCCATGATGGGTCCGGACTACACCTGGTGGCATGGCGTCTACGACATGGCCCACAATTTCTACTTCAAGTTCATTCCCGAGGCGCGCCACTACGGCGACCCCGACGTGAACGCGCTCATCGACGAGACCATGGCCGATCCCATGCACCAGTGGTTCGGTCGTCCCACCGCGGACATCAAGGCGGACATCGAAAGCGGCAAGATGCCCGAGGACTATCGCAAACTCTTCAATATGGAGTAGCGCATGACCGGGCGATTTCTAAACCTCATGCGCGGGCTGTCCGCGCACTGGCTGGGGAAACTGGGGGTGGCGCTCGTCACCTCCAGCTTCCTGCTGTTCATCTTTCTCGAACTGCTGCGGATGCTGGGTCTGCTGACCAACGCCTACACGGGTCTGGTCACCTACCTGACCTTGCCCCTGCTGTTCATTCTGGGCCTCGTCATGATCCCCATCGGCTGGTCGCTCACGCTCAGGCGGACGGGCCTGACCAGCCGCCAGCTTCTCGAGCGGCGCTTTCCCGCCCGGGAGATCGAGGCGAACATCTACGGCTCGGGGGTGGTGGGGACCATCCTCCTGCTCACGGTGCTCAACCTCATCTTCCTGGGCGGCGGATCGGCGCGCATGCTGCACTTCATGGACGGCGCGGAGTTCTGCGGCACGGCCTGTCACAGCGTCATGGGACCCGAATGGGCCACCTACCAGGCCTCGCCCCACGCCCACGTGGACTGCGTGGAATGTCACGTGGGGGAGGGCGCGCGGGCGCTCATCGACGCGAAGCTGAACGGTCTCTGGCAGATCGTCTCGGCCAGCTTCGATCTCTACGAGCGGCCGATTCCCACGCCGGTGCACCAGCTGCGACCTGCGCGGGAGACCTGCGAGAAGTGTCATTGGCCCGAGAAGTTCTACGGGGACCGCTTGAAGGTCATCGAACACTTCGCGCCCGACGAGGACAATACCGCGACCTACTCCACGCTCAGCCTCAAGGTGGGTTCGGGCAGGGGAGAGAGCGGGTCCATCCACTGGCATGTGGCCCCCGAGAACGAGGTGCGCTACGCCTCCGTGGACGATGAGCGCGAAGAGATGATCTGGGTGGAGTGGCTGCAGGCGAGCGGCGAATGGAAGCGCTTCGAGAACCGCCGCGGGCTGGGCGAGCCGTCGGGCACGGAGCATGCGCGCACCCTGGACTGCGTGGACTGCCACAATCGCGCCACGCACATCTACGAGGATCCCGACGCGGGTCTGGATGCGCGCTTCGCCTCGGGAGAGCTGGATCCGGAGCTGCCCTACCTGAAGCGCGAGGCGCTCGGGGCCATCCTCTCGAACTGGTCGAGCGAGGAGGCCGCCCAGGACGGCGTGGCCAACTCGATCCGGTCATTCTATCGCGAGGAGTATCCCGAGCTGTCCATCTCGAAGATGGCGAGCATCGATCGAGCGGTGGAGAGCCTGCAGGCGATGATGGCGCGGAACATCCACCACGGCATGGAGATCGGATGGGGCGCCTACGAGAGCCATCTCGGCCACGAGGCGGGCGGCGGCTGCTTCCGATGCCACAACGAGAACATGGTGGACGCGGCGGGTCAGTCGATCCGCTACGACTGCACCCTCTGTCACTCGATACTGGCGCAGGAGAGCAGCGAGCCCTTCCGCTATCTCATGCCTCTGGACGAGAAGGACCCCGAGCGCGAGCAGGCCGAGTACCTGCGGCGCGAGTTCCTGCGCAGCGGTGGGGGAGAATAGCTAGCTCATGCGACCGCGGTATTCCTCCACCGCGTCGAAAAGCTGCTGGTAGTTGTCGATGATGAAGAGGATGGGCTGGTAGACGTCGATGTCGAAGTCCTGGGCGATGATCCGGTCCAGGTCGAAGTCGCGCCGGTCCACCTCTTCGCTCGCGAGGCTGTGCTCGCCCTCGCCGGGCGAGGAGACGAGTCCGGAACCGTAGATCTTCAGCTGGCCCTCTTCGCGGATGAGACCGAACTCGACGGTGAACCAGAAGAGCCTCTGAAGTTCGGTGACCTGGGACTCGTTCTTCGCCTCGAGGCCGGTGCGGCCGAAGTGCTGAAGGAAGTCGCCGAAGACGCGATCCGCGTGCATGGGGATGTGCCCGAAGACGTCGTGGAAGATGTCCGGCTCGGGCAGGTACTCCAGCTTCTCCTTGGGACGAATGGTGGTGGTGGTCGGAAAGACCCGCTCGGCCAGGCAGGCGAAGAACTCCTCGGCCGGGATGTAGCCGGGCACCGCGCGGGAGGTCCATCCGGTGATGGGTCCCAGGCGGCGGTTGATGTCGTCGAGGGACGGGATGCGGTCGGCGTAGATCTCCAGGGCGTCCAGACCGGAAAGATAGGTGGCGCTGGCCTGACGCTTGAGTTCACCGATGCGGCGATTGAACAGCTCTTCCCAGACGCCGTGGTTTTCGGCGCTGTAGCCTTTGTAGTCCTGCTCGATGAACTGGGTCTGCACGGGATCGCTCCTTCCGCTAGTTCGGAATTTGTACGATATCTTCAGGGTCTGGTCAAGCCCGGGCGATCTTGCTAAGTTCTTGGCCTGAACCGATCCCAGACCCGTGGAGGGGAAACCGTGAAGATCAAGGTCCTGTGCAAGTCCACCTGAAGCAGTTGTCGTAAAGCCAAGAGTTTCTTGGCCGAGCAGGGCATCGAAGCCGAGTGGCGCAACTACGACAAGGATCCGCTGAGCGAGGCGGAAATCGAGAAGCTCATCGGCGATCGGGATCACGGGGAGTTCCTGAATCCCCGCAGCACCACCTGGACGCTCATGGAACTGAAGGACAAGAACATCACGAAGAAGAAGGCCATCTCGCTCATGCTCGAGGACATGAACCTTCTGAAGAGGCCCTTGCTCATCAAGGGCAAGACCTACGTTTTCGGATTCAAGGAAGCGGTGTGGAAAGAAGCGCTGGGATTGGACTGAGAACTGAGAACTGAGAACTGAGAACTGAGAACTCCGGATGGCTTCCATGGTCTCCCAACTCGATCACCTCAATCTCTCCGTCGCCGACTTCGCCGAGACGGTCGACTGGTACGGCCGCGTGTTCGGTTTCGAACTCGCGGAGAGGGGCATGCAGGACGGCCTTCCCTGGGGCGTGATCCGCGCCGGCGAGGCCCTGCTCTGCATCTACCAGCATCCCGGACTCGAGCTTCCCGACCGCTTCGAGATGAGGAGGCGCGGCCTGCACGGTCTCAATCATTTCGGCCTTCGCATCAGCGACGAGGCCCAGTGGCTGGCGACCATCGAGCGCGAAGGGCTCGAGATTCTCTACGACGGACCCATCCGCTGGCCCCATTCCACGGCCTGGTACCTGAAGGATCCCACGGGCTGGGAGATCGAAGTGGCCCTCTGGGACGACGACACCATCGCATTCGATCCCCTGGAGGAAGCATGAGTCAGATGCTCGGTCCCATTCATCAGTGGATCTTCGCTCAGCTCGGGCTGGTCGAAGAACGCGGCGAAGCCATCGTGAAGGCCCTCATCGAGGCGAAGGGCGAGGAGGCGGCGAACGCCTGGCTGGACATCCTCACGGCCCATCCCGGACGCTACGCGGGCAAGGACCTGCAGACCCTGGTGGGGGATGCCCCCATCCACCAAACCCTCGACGCCATGATCGCCACCGTGCAGATTCGCGAGGCCAAGCTGGTGGCCTGGGCTCGCGACCGCGAGGCCCTGGACCTCGTGAAGACGGCCTACGCCGAGCATGCCGCCCACTGGGGCGCGCGGGTGAAGGAGGCGGCTTCGCCCGGCGAGGCTCCCGCGCTCTTCGCGGGCCTTCGCGAACTCTGGCTCGAGGGCATGCCCTGCGACATCCGTGTGGCCATGGTGGAGGAGAGCGCGGACCGGCTGCGATGGGCGGCGCCCGAACTGGTGTTGTCCCGCTACTGGGCGGGCAGCGGCTGTCCCCCGGAGCTCATGTTCGAGCTCCACGGCATCTGGATGTCGGCATTCGTGGACGCGGCTGCCGACGAGTTCGCCTGGTCCCTGACCGCCTCGGCCCTCTCCGGCGCCGAACGATTCGAATTCGAGATCGCGAGGAAAACCTGATGGAAAGCTACGCGCGCAATTTCATCCGCGTCTCCGTGCTGAGTCTGGGCCTGGGCATGCTGCTCGGCCTGGGCATGGCGAGTTCCGAACTCATGATGCGCTACCTGCCCGTCCACACCCATCTATTGCTCGTGGGATTCATGGCCAACATGATCTTCGGCGTGGGTTATCACATCATTCCCCGCTTCCAGGGGCACGCCATCATCCCCTGGGCCTGGGCGACCCTCCACTTCTGGATGGCCCTGATCGGTCTGGCGCTCATGTTGACCGGCTGGGGCCTGCGCCTGAACGGCCTCGGCATGCTATGGGTACTGCCCCTCGGCGGCTGGCTGGAGTTCGGCGGCATACTCATCTTCTTCACCATCATGTGGCGCGGCCTCCGGCCGCTCAAGGGGGCCTGATGATCAACGGCGACACTCTCATCGGCGACGTCTTCAAGCTCAAGGCGGGGGCCGATACGGTCATCCGCAAGTACATGGGCGAGGGATGCTTCTCATGTCCGGCCGTGACCACCGAGCCCCTCAGGATGGGGGCGGTCATGCACGGGCTCAAGCTGGAGGATCTGCTCGCGGAGCTCAACGCCCTGCCCGACGGGGTCACCGAGGTGACCCTGGGCCCGCCCGAGCGCAAGGGCGGCTTCCTGGCCAACCTGTTGGGCAAGAAGGATGACTAACTGAGAACTAAGAACTGAGAACTGTGAACTAAGAACTAGGAGTTGAATACTTCGCCTATCCGTGCACATCAGCTCCCCAATCTCAGTCCTCAGTTCATAGTTCTCAGTTCACAGTTCACAGTTCACAGTTCACAGTTCACAGTTCACAGTTCACAGTTCACAGTCCAACAGCAGCTTGACGGTCCGGTAGGCCCCTCCTATAATTCCGCGCCGATCCAGGGACGATCCTCAAACCCAGGCGGTTGTCTTGCCCAGAGCACTCAAGCGGCCGGGATTGCTTCTGCTCCCGGTCCTCTTTGTGGTCATTCCCTCCCTGCTCTTCGCGCTTCCCGTGCCTCCGGCTCCCATTCCGGAAGGGCTCGATGCGCCGGGTCCGCGCGCGCCCGAATACCAGGCTCGGTTGAGCGCGCGCAGCGGCGAGCTTCTGCGGAACCTCGAGGCAGGCCTGGACGGAAACCGCGACGCCGAGACCGACACCCTCGACGTGCTTGCCCTGCTGGTCGAGTTCAGCGACGTGAAGATGCCCGACAGCCTCGCGAACCTGTCCGACGGCGTCATGATCTATCGCACCGACTGGTTCCAGGATCAGTTCGAAAGGGTGAACGACTACTACCGGACCATCTCCGGCGAGCGGCTCTTCATCAAGTATTCCGTGCCCGACACGCTCTTCACCCTGCCCCAGGCCATGGGCGTCTATGGCGATGACGCCCTCGACTGGACCCAGGCCGTACACTGGCTGGCCGTCGATGCAGTGCAGCTGGCCGACTCGACCATCGACTTCTCCGAGTTCGATCTCACCGTCTTCCTGCACGCGGGTTCGGGACAGGAGTCCGACCTGAACCGCGACTCCCTCGATCAGATCTGGTCGGGCTACGTGGACTTCGAATCCATCACCGAGGCCTTCGCCGATTCCATGCCCGACTACGAGGGCATCGTGACGGGCGATCAGGACAGCACCTACACCTTGCAGCGCTTCGCTATCGCTCCCGAGAAGGAGGTCGAGGAGAGCCTCGATCCGCCTTACGTGCTGGGCGCGCTGGGCGTGATGGTCCATCAGATGGGGGGATACCTCGGCTTGGTGGGTCTCAACGACTACGTGGAGCCCCGGGGGCAGGGCGCCGGCAACTTCGATCTGATGAGCAGCGGGCTCTGGAACGCCCTGGGCTTCGTGCCCGGCCCGCCCTCGGGCTTCAACCGCATGCTCATGGGTTGGGCGGATGTTGTCGAGTATTCCAAAGAAGATGCGGACCGGGGCCTTTCTCTGACCCTGCCGTCCATGAGCGAAGTGCATCGTCTTCCCATCTCCGATCGCGAATACTTCCTCATCGAGAACCGCGATCAGGACGCCGACGGCGACAGCCTCTTCACCTTCGGCGACAGCAACGGCAACTACATTCCCGACTATGGCGAGTCCATGCTGAACGCCGAGTGGGACTACTTCACCACCCAGGCCAACGCCGAGGATCACGTGCCCGGCAGCGGGCTGTTCATCTGGCGCATCGACGAGGAGCTGCTGCACCTGAGCTTCCTGCTGGGCAGCAACGTGATCAACGCCTGGAACGACCACTACGGGGTCTGTCTGCTGGAGGCCGACGGCTTCGCCGACCTGTCCTACTCGCCGGGCTATCACACCGAGGCCTACGGCAGCGACTACGACGCCTTCCGCGCGGCCGGCGGTCCCAACGATCTCATCGCCACGCAGACCGGCATGGATGCGAGCGGGTATCCCAACACCCTCAGCGCCGAAGGCGCCGTGACCGGCTGGACCTTCCGCGATGTAAGCGCTCATGGCCAGGAGATGAGCTATGTGGTGGAGTGGGACTCCGTTCCGGGTTGGCTTGTGGAAAGGCTGGAGCTTCCTCCCTATCGGCCCATCGGCGATCCCCTGGCCCTGCGAGAGGCCGACGACTACTCGCTCATCTTTGCCGCCTGGGAGGAGTCGGGCCTGACCCTGCTCATGTCGGTCGAGGTTGGAGGCGGCACCTTTGACGTGATCGCCGATCTGGCGGCCCTTGCCGTGGGCTCGCCAGCCGCGGGAGATATCGACGGCGACGGCGATGTGGAACTCGTGCTGCTCGACGAGAATGGCGGCATCCACGCATGGCATCGGAATGGAGAGCCCCTTGGCGGCTCCTCGCTCCTGGTGCAGTTGGAGGGCGCCTTCACGCGTCGACCCATGCTTCACGACGTCGACGAGGACGGGGACCTCGATATCCTAGTGCTTCAGATCGATCCGGAAGGCGGCACCACGCGTCCGCGCTTCATCGACGAAACCGGCGCGGATACGGGACCCGGCTGGGCGGAAATCGCCGGACTTCCCGCTTCCGATCCCGTGCTCTTGCTATCAGTGGAAGCGAGCCAGCGCGGTTACGATCACCCCGTGCCCGATCGCCCCAGCATCGCCTTCGGGCTGGTGGACTCGATCCTGCGCATCCAGGGACTTCCCTTGGGTCCCGAGGAATCCATCTGGGCCCTCACCCGGGATTGTCCCTGCCTGAACACACAACTAGCGGCCGGCGACATGGACGGGGACGGCAGCGACGAACTGCTGATGCTCCGTTCGGGGCAGGTGGAGGTCTTCCATCCTATGGGACGCTTCGATGGATATCAGGCCGGCGAATTCGAGATCACTCCCGACGGCGTCTACGCCTTCGCCGACATCGCCAGCCTGGGCGGCAGCCTCCTGCCCATGGACGCCGACGGCAACGGCAGCCTGGAGATGCTGGGGCTCTATCCGGCCTCTGCCGGGCTCTGGAGCGCCGACGGGGATCTCTGGAGCGACTGGCCCAAAACCTTACCATCCAACGCACCCCTGGTCTGGACCGACGATCCCGCCGTCTGGGCCCTGACCTTGCGCCGGTCCGATGGCCGTGATGATCCGGCGATCTTCACCCGCGACGGAAGATTCCTCCCCGAGGGTCCCGAGGGAGAGGCGGTGCTTCTGGGCGGCAGTCTGCCCGCCCAGCCCACGGTCTTGAATCGAAACTCCGATCAACTGACCGTCGGGAACCGTTTCATGGGTCTCACCTTCTTCGAGGTCCTGGAAAGCAGCACGGCCGAAGAGGACACCCTCATTTCCACCCCCAGGCTCAGCGCCTGGTGGATGGACACGCCCTACTCGAACGCCCTTCCCGCCTGGGCCATGGCCGGCGGCGATCCCGCCCGCACGGGGCGCCTGGCCGCGGCAAGCGCCGTGGATGTGAGCGGCGCGGGCTCGGGGAACTTCGTGGAGGCCTATCCCTATCCCAATCCGGCGGGGAGCAGCGTGACCTGGCGCGTCCTTTGCGACAGTCCCGACCGGGTGGAAATCGAGATCTACGACCTGGAGGGCCAGCGGCTCTGGTCCGACGAGCTCGCCCTGGACGGCTTCAGCCCCGCCGAACGGGAACTCCCGCTGGACGACTACGCTCCGGGGCTTTACTTTTTCCGCATCCATTCCGCCACGAGCGGCCGCCTGGAAACCGGGCGCCTCGCCGTGATTCGATGAAGGCAGGATATCCATGAGACTCGCCCGCACATTACTCGTCGCCTCCCTGATCCTGGCCCTCGGGGCGCCCGTCCTCGCCTACGAGGCGGGAACCGCCGGCCTGCTCTTCCTGCGCCTGGGCGTGAGCGAACGGGCCGCCGGCATGGGCGAGGCCTATACGGCCCTGGCCGGCGACGCCAGCGCGCTCTACTGGAATCCCGCGGGACTGGCCCGCACGCCGGGGACGAACCTGCGATTCGCCCATCACGAGTATTTCCAGTCCCTGCGGCAGGAGTTCGTGGGCGTGGCCCATCCCACCTCCATGGGAACCTTCGCCTTCGGCCTCACCGCCCTGACCATGGACGAGATGGAACTGCGCGAAGAAGTGCCCAGCTCCGAGCCCCTCGGTCACTTCAGCGCCTTCGACGTGGCCTTCCACGCTGCCTGGGGCGCCACCTTCTTCGACGCGGTGGAGGCCGGCGTGGGCGCCAAGTGGGTCTACAGCCGCATCTACGAGGAGAGCGCCAAGGGCATGCTCTTCGACTTCGGACTGCGCCACGAATCGCGCATCCCCGGCCTGACCCTGGCTGCGGCCGTGCTCAATCTCGGCCAGCAGTTCCAGTACGTGGACGAGTCCTTCGATCCTCCCCTCACCATGAAGCTCGGCGCCGCCCTGAACGCGCCCCTGCACATGGGGGACAACGATCTCGTGCTCGCCTATGACCTGCTCCTGGTGGGGGACGGCGACGTGACCAGCGACGACAGCCTGGGCGAGGCGCGAGCCATGAGCGCCAGGCATCACCTGGGCGCCGAATGGCAGGCCATGGATCTGGCCTTCCTGCGTCTGGGCTACAAGGTCGGTTACGACTCCCAGAACTTCACCGCCGGCGCGGGCATCGCCCTGGCCCAGTATCGCTTCGACTACGCCTTCGTGAACTCGGACAACGATCTGGGAAGTTCGCACCGGCTGGGGCTGGGAATCGACTTCTGAGTCGCCGGTCTCGAGTCTCCAGTCTCGAGACTGAGGGCTAGATCCTCTCCGGGTCGAAGATCCGTCCCTGATCGTTCAGCAGTCGCATCCGGCCGCCGGACAGTTCGCCGTAGCTGAACAGCTCGATCCAGTCTCCCAGGCAGACCATCTCCCATTGCTCGTGAAGCTGGTGGAAGGCCATGTGCAGGTGGCCGAAGACGAGGATATCCACCTGCTCATCCAGCAGGGGCTTGAGCCTCAGGCTGCGTCGGGGAGAAATTTTCTGATGGCTTGCCTCGCCCATCTTCCGGCTCGTGTCCGAGAGCCTGTCTGCCAGCCAGTAGGTGAGGTCGGGATGCAGGATCTTCGAAGCGCCCACGAAGAGGCGATTCCGGATCACGGCCTTGAGGATCTTGTAGCCCACATCGCCGTTGAGAAGCTCGTCCCCGTGCACCATGAGCAGACGCTTGCCCTGGTGCTCGGCGCGGCAGCCGTCCAGGGCCAGGGTCGCGCCGAGTTCGTCCTCGAAGAAGGAGCCCAGCCAGTAGTCGTGGTTGCCGCCGATGAGGGTGATGGCCGTTCCGCTGTCACGCAGGCGGCGCAGGGGACGTAGTACCTCGAAATAACCCTTGGGAATGACCCGGCGATACTCCAGCCAGAAGTCGAACAGGTCGCCCAGCAGGTAGAGATGCTTCGCGCCTTCGATGCCCTCGAGAAAGCTTGCAAAACGCCGCAACTTCTCGGATTCTCGCGGCGAATCCTTCGAGCGGAAGTGGGCATCCGATAGGAAGTAAACGTTTTCGGCGAGCATCGCGTCCTCCAAAGCGAGGCGATCTTAGAGAAGGGGCGGCTTCGGCCCAAGACTTTTCGGGAACTTCCGGCGTTTTTCCCTGTTGGTCGCCTAACTCTCCACCGTGGCCCGAAGGGCCCCAGAATTGCGCTCGAAGTGAAATTGAGCTAAAATATTGAGTTAAGTCGGAATCGGGAGAGCCGCACAGAGGAGTGTTCGATTGAAAGAAACAACGAAAGACCGGGGACTCGGAGTCCTGCGCGCGCTGCTCTTGGGCAGCCTCGCCCTCATCATCGCCGGCGGCGCCCTGGCGAAGCAGAACAGCTACGCCGAACTGGTCAACGCCGAAGCCGTGAGTCCCTTCCGGGTGGTGGCCGAGCAGGTGGTGCCCGCGGTGGTGTCCATCGAGGTCAGCCGCAACATGGAAGAGATGATGCGCAATCATCCCTTCATGGATCAGTTCGACCATCCCTGGTTCGATCAGTTCATGCCGGATGAGAACGAACCCATGCCCAGCTCGGGTTCCGGCTTCATCATCGACGCGGACGGTCACGTGGTCACCAACAATCACGTGGTCCGCAACGCCGAGAAGATCCGCGTGCGACTTCCCGGCGAACGCGAGAGCTACGAGGCCGAGATCCTCGGCACCGACGACAAGACCGACCTGGCACTCATCAGGATCCTCAACGACGAGGGACGCGAGTTCCCCTTCGTGAAGCGCGGCGATTCCGAAGACGCCCACGTGGGCGACTGGGCCGTGGCCATCGGCAATCCCATGGGACAGCTCGAGGGCACCCTCACCGTGGGCGTGATCAGCGCCAAGGGTCGGAGCAACCTTGCCATCCAGGGCGGCGCGCCGGCCTATCAGGATTTCATCCAGACCGACGCGGCCATCAACTTCGGCAACAGCGGCGGTCCGCTGGTGGACATCCGGGGCCGGGTCATCGGCATCAACACGGCCATCAACGCTTCGGGGCAGGGAATCGGATTCGCCATCCCCATCAACATGGCCGCGAAGATCATCGACCAGCTCCGCGAGTTCGGCAAGGTGACCCGCTCCTTCATGGGCGTGAGTCCCGACGAGCTGGATCCCTTCAAGGCCGAAGGCCTCGGACTCGATATCGACCGTGGCATTCTCGTGACCAGCGTCACGCCCGGATTTCCGGCCGATCAGGCGGGAATCCGCGCGGGGGACGTTCTCACGGAGTTCGAAGGCGAGCAACTCGAAGATCTGGAACGTTTTCGCTTCATGGTGGCGGAGATCCCCGTGGGCGAAAAAGTGGATGTAAAAGTATACCGCGAAGGAAAAACGCTGACAAAATCTCTGAAACTGGTAGAATTCCCCGATGATCTCCAAGCGACGGCCCCCATTCCGTCCGGAGACTGGTTCGGCCTCGAGGTCGAAGAGGCCAAGGGCAGCGCCCTCGCTGGGCAGATGGAGCTTGATCCAGAGGGCGGCGTGATCGTGACGAGCGTTCGTCAGGGCAGCCCTGCGGATCGCGCCGAGATTCGCGTCGGTGACGTGATTCTCAAGATCCGCGACCAGAAGATCGAGGATTTCGCATCTTTCGAGAAGATTTCCGATCAGTATCGGGATTCTGACAAGAGAATAGGATTGCTGGTGCAGCGGAGGAGCTACACGACCTTCGTCTACATCACGCCTGACGATTGATTACCCCACGTTCCCCTGCTCGACTCGGGCACGGGCGCCAGGCGCTCGTACAGACAGGAAGGAATGGATCATGCTGGAACATAGGGAACCCGTCCGGCACAGCGGGGAAAAAAGCCTCGACATCTATTTGAAGGAAATCCACAACACCCCTCTGCTCACTCGTGAGGAAGAGGTGGCGCTGGCCAAACGCATCAAACAGGGCGATCACGAGGCCAAGACCAAGCTGATCCGCGCCAACCTGCGTTTCGTGGTTGCCTATGCCCGGAAGTACGCGGGCCAGGGCCTCAGCATCACCGACCTCATCAACGAGGGAAACATCGGGCTGATCCGCGCCGCCGAGCGATTCGACGAGACCCGCGGATTCAAGTTCATCAGCTACGCGGTGTGGTGGGTACGCCAGGCCATGCTCCAGGCCCTGGCCGACCAGTCGCGCATCTTCCGCATTCCCACCAACCGGGCCAACGCCCTCTATCGCATGGGCAAGACCCAGGCGGAGCTCTTCCAGGACCTGCAGCGCGAGCCTTCCGTGGAGGAGATCGCCGAGCGCCTGAAGCTGAGCCGCAAAGAGGTGCGGGGCACCATGGACATCGCCCATCCTCCGCTCTCGCTCACCGACCCATTCGGCGGCGACGACGAGAATCCGCTTCAGGATTTCCTCAAGGACGAGGACGCCATCTCACCGGACGAGCGCACCTACGAAGGAACGCTGCGGGCCGAGGTGGCCCGCCTGCTGGACAGCCTGAACGAGCGCGAGCGCATGATCCTGGAACACTACTTCGGCATCGGCGGCCGCGAGGAGGAGACCCTCGAAGAGATCGGCAAGCGCCTGGGGCTGACCCGGGAGCGCATCCGCCAGATCAAGGAGGAAACCTTCCAGAAGATCCGGGGCTGGAAGCTCGTGGAGGAGCTGAAGGCCTACTTGGACCAGTAACTGAGAACTGTGAACTGAGAACTGAGAACTGAGAACTGCCCCCGGTGTTGAGCCGGGGGCTTTGTTGTGTTCACAGTCCACTGTTCTCGGTTCCCAGTCCAGCCCCTTGACACCATGGCTCCGGCCGTCTAGCTTCCTGCCCGGTTCCCATGTCCAAGAAAAAAGCCCCCATAACACTGGTCCTGCTGAGGGACAGCGACACGCCGGCGCGTCACTTCCATCTTCGCCCCTGGATGGTGAAGTTCGGTCTGGGCGCCCTCGCGGCACTCATGCTGCTCGCCCTGGGGATGGGCACCTTCGGAATCCTGCGGGGCTCCGAGAGCCTTCGCCTTCTCGAGCTCGACCGGGAGAACGCCGCCCTGCGCGAGGATCTCGGATTCCTCCGCGGCCGCCTGGGGCAGCTCGAGGAGCATCTTCGCTCCGTCGAGGAATTCCAGGGCTGGACCCGCAATCTGGCCAACCTGGATCCCCTGGACGAGGCCGCGCTCAGCGCCGGTGTGGGCGGTCCGGTAACTCGCGAATTGATGGGCGAATCGGCGAGCCTGGACATCCACCTGGACCGGCTGCTCGGCCGGGCGAGGGTGCTGCGCCAGAGCGCCGAGGAGGTCTTCGGCAGCCTTCGGGAGGCCCGCGAGAACCTGGGCCGGATTCCCAGCATCTGGCCCATCCTCGGCGGCCGCACCTCCAGCGGCTTCGGACGCCGTCCCGATCCCTTCACCGGCCGCACCGCCTTCCACCGGGGCATGGACATGAGCGCCCGACGCGGTACGCCCGTCATGGCCACGGCCAACGGACGGGTGAAGAAGGTGAAACGCTCCTCCAGCGGATACGGCAATCAGGTCACCCTGGATCACGGGGAGGGCCTGGAGACCTTCTACGCCCACTGCGACCGTCTCATGGTCCGCGAGGGCCAGAAAGTGGTCCGGGGAGACGTCATCGCAACCGTCGGCAGCACTGGGCATTCCACGGCTCCGCACCTTCACTACGAGGTTCGCCGGGACGGCCGCTACGTGGATCCCCGAGAATACATCCTGCCCCGCGATTTCATCGTTGACTGATTTTCCGAAGCTTGGCTAACTCTCCCTGCCGCACAGCAATACCGGCAGGTGACCTTGAGCCGCGACTCCAGAGACAAAGCCCCGATCCTGGTCAGCGCCTGCCTGCTCGGAGTGGAATGCCGCTTCGACGGCGGGTCCAAACCCCGTGACATCCTCCGCCGGCTTGCCGCCGAGGGCCGGGCCCTGCCCGTCTGTCCCGAGCAGCTCGGGGGATTGCCGACGCCCCGGCCTCCCGCGGAGATCCTCGGAGGCGGGGGAGACGAGGTGCTGCAAGGCCAGGCCGCGGTGCTGGACAGCGAGGGCCGCGATGTCAGCGCCGAGTTCCTGAGCGGGGCCCGGCGCAGCCTGGAACTGGCCCGGCTCTTCGGCTGCCGGAAGGCCGTGCTCAAGGAGCGAAGTCCATCCTGCGGCCTCTCCCGTCTGCGCGCGGGCGAGGACTTGATCGAGGGCAGGGGCGTCGCCGCCGCCCTGCTGGTGGAAGAGGGGATCGAAGCCGTCAGCGACGAGTATCCCGACCTTCAGGGATGGATCCATGAAGACTAGATTCGCCTTCATCCTGGCCCTGCTGCTGCCCGCCCTGGCTTCCGCGGCGGATCTGCAGTCCGTCCGAATGTCCACCGAGGACGGCAAGACCCGCGTGGTCCTCGACCTCGACCGTTCGAGTCCCTACGAGGTGAGCACGCGGCGCGATCCGGAGCGCCTGGTCATCGATCTGGCCGGTGGCGGTTTCGCCTGCTCCACCTCCCCCCGGTCCCTGGGCGACGCCCGGGTGAAGCGGGTGCGCTGCAATCGGCTGACCCGGGGTCCCCAGATCGTTCTCGACCTGGAAGCGGCCCACGAGTACAAGGTCTTCGCCCTGGACGCCATCCCCGGCAAGAAGCCCTTCCGCATCGTCATCGACGTGCTTCCCGGACTCCGGAACCCTGGAGCGGTGCTCGAGCCCTCCGGCTACGACCGCGAGTTGGTGGTGGTCATCGATGCCGGGCACGGTGGCGAGGATCCGGGCGCCCGGAAGGGCGAGCTGGTGGAGAAGAAGATCGTCCTGGACATCGCCAAGCGCATGAAGCGCCTGCTGGACGCGACCCCCGGCTATCGGGCGGTGCTCACCCGCGATCGGGACGAGACCGTGTCGCTCTACCAGCGCCGGGACGCGGCCGAGGCCTCCGGCGGCGACCTCTTCATGAGCATCCACTGCAACAGCGCGCCCACATCTCAGGCCCGGGGCATGGAACTCTTCTACCTGTCGCTCCGGGGCGCCAGCAATCGCAAGGCCCAGATTCTCGCCGACCAGGAGAACCGGGCCGCGCGTCTGGGAGGCGTCATGGGCGGCAACGGCCGCGATGACGTGAAGGTCGTCCTGGACGAGCGCATGCGCACCCTGCTGCGGCGCAGCTACATCCTCGCCAAGGAGGCCCACCTCACGGCCAAGAAGATCCCCGGACTCAAGTCCCGCGGCGTCAAGCGCGCCAACTTCGCCGTCTGCAAGAATCTGGACATGCCGTCCATCCTCGTGGAAACCGGCTTCCTCAGCAACAAGAGTGACCGCCAGCTCCTCGGCAGCGAGGCGGGACGCCAGAAGTACGCCGAGTGTCTGGTCGCGGCGGCCCAGTCCTACTTCCGCAAGAACGCCAAGAGCCTGGACGATCCGCTCTTCTCCGAACGCGACAAGACCGTCTACAAGGTCAAGCGGGGGGACAATCTCACCCGCATCGCCCAGCGCTTCGGCGTGGACATGGAGGAACTGGCCGAGGTGAACCGCCTCGATCCCGGCGACCCTCTGCGCTCCGGACAGCGTCTGGTGGTGCTGGCCGACGATCGCACCCTCAGCCACGTGGTCAAGCGCGGGGAGCATCTCACGGGCATCGCCAGGCGCTACGGCAGCAATCTGGAAGAACTCATGCGCCTCAACGGCATTCGGCACGAGGATCGCATCTTCGTGGGCCAAACCCTCCAGGTGCGCACCGGTCCCAGCGGCCGGCTCGTCCACAAGGTGAGACGGGGCGAGAATCTGTCCTTGATCGCCAAGCGATACGGCGTCAGCCTGAAGTCGATCATGAGGGCCAACGGCCTGAAGAGCGCGCACCACATTCTCGTGGGGCAGGAGATCTTGGTCGAGGGAATCCCGGGAGGCTAGCGGAGCGTGAAGGACTTCTTCCTCAAGAACGCCGCGATCAAGTTGACCAGCCTGTTCCTGGCCCTCTTCCTCTGGGCCGTGGTCAACGGGCAGCGGGTGGAGGTGAGGCAGATCGCTGTGCCCCTGGTCCTACCCGAGCTGTCCGATTCGCTCATGTACGTGGAACATCCCGGCGACCTGGTCCTGGTGACCTTCCGCGCTCCGGCGGCACGACTCTTCTGGTTCCGGGTCTTCCCTCCCAAGCTCGAGCCCTCCTTCGAGCAGCGCATCACCGACCAGGTGCAGGCCATCGCCCTGAGCGACGATTTCCTCGATCTGCCGCGCCAGTTCCAGGGCAGCGTGGTGGCCTTCTCGCCGGCCATCGTGAACCTGCAGATCAGCGAGGTGGCCGAGCGCGAACTCCCGGTGGCCGTGGTGCTCGGGCGCGGTCCCGACGCCCCCTGGGAGATGGCCGGCGAGCCCGTGGCCGTGCCGGCCAGGGTGACGGCCCGGGGCCCCGTGGAGCGACTCGGCTTCCTCCGCGGACGGGAGGCGCGCACCGAACCGGTCAGCCTCCAGGGCCGCGAGGGCCTGGTGAGCCTGGAGGTCATGCTGGAGAATCCCGATCCCCTCATCACCCTCATTCCCGATCGCGTGACGGTGGAGGTGCAGCTCCTGGCGCCGCCCTCCCCCGATGAGGGCGGGAGCAATCTTGACTAGGCGCGGCGCGGGATCTAGACTCGATCCCACGGAAGGGAGCCTCTGAGTCGGCGATGAAACTGCGGGACTATCTCAGCGAAGAGAACATCCATCTCGATCTGGATTGCGCGGACAAGAGCGCCTTCTTCCGGCGCGCCTTGGAAATCCAGCAGACCCAGGGGCA
Source organism: uncultured bacterium (assembly GCA_964344565.1). GTDB lineage: Bacteria > Krumholzibacteriota > Krumholzibacteriia > JACNKJ01 > JACNKJ01 > JACNKJ01. The sequence continues at coordinate 196,133 of CAYFNT010000003.1, read as the reverse complement.
TGTGAGCGAGACCCGGCGGGTGCTTGAGGACCTGGAAATGCGCGAGGCCATCATGAGCACCGGCGTGGGGCAGGGCGTGGCCATTCCCCATGCCCTCTCCGAGGCGGTGAATGAGATCCACCTGTCGCTCTGGCGACTGGCCAGGCCCCTGGAGTTCGAGGCGGTGGACGGCCAGGGCGTGGATCTCGTCTTCATGATTCTCGGGCCCAAGCAGAACAGCAGCGAGCATGTGAAGATCCTGGCCGGACTCTCGAGGATGCTCCACGGCGAAGACTTCCGCAGCCAGGTTCGCGAGGCTGAGACCAGCGCCAGGGTCATGGAGGTCCTGCGCCACTACGACGAGTCCTGAGCCCAGCCTTTTCCGGGTGGGCGGGCCGCCGATTGGCGGTTATTTTTTTGCTTCGGGGAGGAGCCCTTGCGCCGCGCCTGGTTACTTTATCTACTGCTGATCTTCGGGCTCTCGTCCATTCCCGGGACGCCCCATCAGCTGCACACGTCCTACCGGGACAAGTACGCGCACATGCTCCTTTACGGGGGATACGGCTTCCTCATCGCCTACGGCGGCGGACGCACCCTGCGCTGGGGCCTGGCGGGCAGCCTGGCCATCTGTTTCGGAGCCGGCGTCCTCACGGGCGCGGCCGACGAGCTCTACCAGGGGATGATCCCCAACCGGGAGATGGAACTGCTCGACTGGGCGGCCGACGCCGTCGGTTGTACCCTCGGAGTCGTGCCGGCGCGCATCATAAGCCTGCAGAGACTCCGCAAGGAAGGATAGGACCATGAAGGTTCAACGCCCGCGGGGCACCAACGATCTGACGCCCGAGCGCAGTCCGCTGTGGCGCTTCCTGCAACGCGGCTTCCTGGCCACCTGCGATCGCTACGGCTATGCGCAGGTGGATCCTCCCATCTTCGAGCGCACCGAGCTCTTCACCCGTGCCGTGGGCCAGGAGACCGACGTGGTCAGCAAGGAGATGTACACCTTCGAGGACCGGAAGGGCCGCAGCATGAGCCTGCGCCCCGAGGGCACCGCGGGGGTGGTGCGCATGGTGCTCGAGAACGGCATGATGCGGGCCGGAGGAAGTCTCCGTCTGGGATACTGGGGACCCATGTTCCGATACGATCGTCCCCAGGCCGGACGCTACCGCCAATTCCACCAGTTCGGCGTGGAGGCCCTCGGCAGCGCCTCGCCGGCCATGGACGCAGAATCCATCGGCCTCCTGGTTGAGACCCTCGGCCACGTGGGCTTCGCCGAGACCGAGGTGGAGCTGGGCAGCGTGGGCGACGAGTGCTGCCGACCCGACTATCTGAAGAATGTTCTGCAGCCAGCGCTGCGAGAACTGGGCGAGAAGCTCTGCGGCACCTGCCGCGAGCGCACCGAGACCAATCCCATGCGCGTCTTCGACTGCAAGGTGGCCGGCTGCGTGGAGGCCCTGGCCGAGGCGCCGCGGCCCATGGATCACCTCTGCGGGGACTGCATGGCCCATCAGCAGCGGGTCGAGGAGTTGCTGGCGGAGGCGAAGATTCCCTTCAGTCGCAACAAGGCTCTGGTCCGCGGACTCGACTACTACACCCGCACGGTCTTCGAGGTGCACTATCCGGCTCTGGGAGCCCAGAGCGCCTTGGGGGGCGGCGGTCGCTACGACCGCCTCATGGAGCAGCTCGGCGGGCCGTCCACGCCGGCCGTGGGTTTCAGCGCGGGCATCGAGCGCATCCTGCTGGCCGTGGAGGCCGAGAAGACGGTGGACGCCTCCGAGCTCGGCAGTCGAGGCGCCTACCTCGTGCTGATGGATGCGGAAGGCGCGGCCGCGGCGGCCCGCGTGGCCGCGAGCCTCCGGGAGCTCATGCCCGTGGAGGTGGACTATACCGGGCGAAGCATGAAGGCCCAGCTGAAGAGCTCCAATTCGAGGGGCGTGCGCTTCGCGCTCATCCTCGGCGAGGACGAGCTGGCCAAGGCTTCGGTGACGGTCAAGGATCTGGACTCCGGTGAACAGGTGACCCTGCCCGAGTCGGAACTCAAGGAATTCATTAAGGCGCTGGCTTAGCGCGGACCAAGGAGATCAAGGTGCTGGATCATCTGGGAGACTGGAAAAAGAGCCACGGTTGCGGAGAGCTTCGCGCCGGCGACGAGGGCGCTGAAGTCGTCCTCATGGGATGGGTGCATCGCCGCCGCGAACACGGTGGACTCGCCTTCGTGGATCTGCGCGACAGCAGCGGCATCTGTCAGGTGGTCTTCCAGGAGGCCATGAGCGAACGCGTGCGGGAACTCGGCTCCGAATGGGTCGTGGCCCTGCGCGGAAGGGTGAACCTTCGTCCCGAGGACATGCGCAACGCCGACATGCCCAGCGGCGAGGTGGAGATCCTGGTCGACGAGTTGCGCATCCTCAACGAGAGCCAGACGCCGCCCTTTCCCATCGAGAGTTTCCACCAGGGCGAGGTGGGTGAAGATCTGCGCCTGAAGTACCGCTACCTCGACCTCCGCCGCCGCGAGATGCAGGATCGCATGACCTTCCGCCACCGGGTGGTGCTGCAGGTGCGCGACTTCCTGTCGAGCCAGGGCTTCCGCGAGATCGAGACGCCCATGCTTATCCGCAGCACGCCCGAAGGCGCGCGGGACTACGTGGTGCCCAGCCGCATCCACCACGGCATGTTCTACGCCCTGCCCCAGAGCCCGCAGCTCTACAAGCAGCTGCTCATGGTGGCCGGCTACGAGAAGTACTTCCAGATCGCGCGCTGCCTGCGCGACGAGGACCTTCGCGGCGACCGCCAGCCCGAACACACCCAGATCGACATGGAGATGAGCTTCGTCACCGAGGACGAGGTCTTCGATGTCATCGAGCGCATGCTCCAGTCGGTCTTCGAGAACGTGGTGGGCCAGGACCTCGAAGTTCCCTTCGCGCGCATGAGCTTCCAGGAGGTCATGGACCTCTACGGCAGCGACAAGCCCGACCTGCGTTTCGGACTGGAACTCCACGACCTCAGCGAGGCCTGCGCGAAGAGCGAGTTCAAGGCCTTCACCGGCGTGGTGGAGAGCGGCGGCGTGGTCAAGGGACTTCGGGTGCCCGGTGGTGCGAGCTTCTCGCGCAAGGAGATCGAGGAACTCGAGAAGTCGGCCAAGACCTACCGGGCCAAGGGCCTCGCCTGGATGAAGGTGGAGGACAGCGGCCTCGCCGGCGGCGTGTCGAAGTTCTTCGGCGGCGGCGCGGGGGATGCCGTCGTGGAGATCCTCGGCGCGGAGGCCGGCGATCTCGTCCTCATGGTGGGAGACGAGTGGGAGACCGCGGCGACCTCCATGGGCGCGGTGCGCAACGCACTCGGCCGGAAGCTCGAACTCATCGAGCCGAAGGACTTCCGCTTCCTCTGGGTGCACAAGTTCCCCCTCTTCGAGAAGGACGAGGACAGCGGCGCCTGGCAGGCCATGCATCACCTCTTCACCATGCCCCTGGACGAGGACATGCAGTACCTGGACAGCGACCCCGGAAAGGTGCGCGGGCAGCTCTACGACCTCGTCTGCAATGGCGTGGAACTTGCGAGTGGGAGCGTTCGTATCCATCGCCGCGACATACAGGAGAAGGTCATGGCGACGGTGGGCATCGACAAGGCGGAGGCGGAGAGGCGTTTCGGCTTCCTGCTCGGCGCCTTCGATTACGGAGCGCCGCCCCACGGGGGCATCGCCCCGGGTCTGGATCGGCTGTTGATGGTCCTGGATGGGGGAGATTCCATCCGAGACTACATCGCCTTCCCCAAGACCTTGCAGGCCAAGAGCCTGATGGTGGATTCCCCGGCGCCCATCGACGCGGATCAGCTGAAGGAATTGTCCATCGATATACGCGAGGAAGAGGGTTAAGCCTTGATAAATAAAGGCTTGCCGCATCCGCCCAGGGGGGATAATCTGCTTGACACCCCTCGGCCCCTCTTCTAACTTGGATGCGGTCGATTGTCGATTAAGCGTTTGCGTTTCAAACACTTGGAGATGCGAAGGAGGCTTGGGCCGTGAACATGCGCAAGAGAATTTTGACACTGGCCGGAATGGCTCTTTTGGCGAGCCTGTTCCTCGCTGGTTGCGCCAGCCCGCCACCCTGCGACACGGATGTCGCCGAGATCGAAGAGGCCCGCGCCAAGGCCGATGCGGCTCACAAGGAATACATGTCGGAGGCTGCGGCCAAGAAGAAGGCCCTCGAAAAGCAGATCGCCGAACTGGAAGCCCAGCTGCGCACCGATGCGGACTACGACGCCCTGGTCGCTAAACTCGAGGACCTCAAATGCGGGAGCGGCCGCTAGTCGGCCCGGGACACGATAGGAGCTATGCCATGAAACGCATGAGTACAATCCTGGCCCTGGCCCTTCTGCTCCCCGCCCTCGTCCTGACGGGATGCGGGAAGAAGGTGACTCGGGACGCGGATGTGGCCGCCGGTGACTACTACACAGAGGCCGAGTTCAAAAGGCTCAGCCAGGAGCAGCGCGACGAGTACTGCGAAGATCTGGCCGCCGAGCTGGAGCGCCTGAAGAAGGCGGCCCATGCCGACGAGATGGCCATCGGAGAGGCCGGCGACGATATCAAGAACCTGAAGGCGAAGGCCACCAAGCTGCAGAGCAAGCTGGCCGATCAGGATGCCCGCTTCGTGGATATCGAGAAGGAGATCGCCTACTTCGAGTCCCTGCCGAAGCGATACACGGTGGTCAAGGGCGACTGCCTGTGGAAGATCAGCGGCAAGGAGGAGATCTACGCCGATCCCATCAAGTGGCCCCGGATCTATCGGGCCAACAAGGACAAGATCGCCGATCCCCACTGGATCTATCCCGACCAGGTCTTCAGCATTCCCCGGGAATGCCCGAACAAGGATCCCAACTGGCACCTCGTGATGCCGGGCGAGTTCCTCTACAAGATCTCCGGCTACGATCGCATCTACGGCGATCCGACCCAGTGGACCAAGATCTACGAGGCCAACAGGGACGAGATCAAGGATCCGAACCTGATCTATCCGGAGCAGCTCTTCGAGATTCCCCGCTAGGGGCTCGTCGTGCCACGAAGGCCGAACGAACATTGATTGCACCGAGCTCTTGGCGCCCATCGGGGCGCCAAGAGTTTTCTGCTTGAGGGGACCATGGCCAAGGAACATCAAGAGGTCATCTCGCTGGCCGACGTCGACGCCCTGAATCTTCTGGGCATCGGCGACCGCCATCTACGAATCCTGGAGGAGGACTTCCCGGGGCGCATCACCGTGCGCGGCGAGAAGCTCACCCTCACGGGTCCGCGCGCCCGCGTGGAGGAGATGAGTACGGTGGTCCTGGATCTCATGGAACTGGCCCGCACCGGCCGCGCCCTCACCGAGCAGGACGTCTACTACGCCCTCGGCCTCCGCCGCGAACAGAACCAGAAACGCCTGAGCGAACTGGAGGGCGTGGTGTTGGAGTCGGCGGGCAATGGGGGCATCCGCCCGAAAACCTACGGGCAGAAACTCTACGTGGAGGCCATGCAGACCCATGAGATGGTCTTCGCCATCGGACCGGCGGGCACGGGGAAGACCTATCTCGCCGTGGCCCAGGCCCTGGCCCTGTTGCGCTCTCGCGAGGTGGACCGCCTGCTGCTCGTGCGTCCGGCGGTGGAGGCGGGGGAGTCCCTCGGCTTCCTGCCCGGCGACCTCGAGGAGAAGATCAATCCCTACATCCAGCCCCTGCGCGACGCCCTCATCGACCTGGTGGGAAGCTCCAAGACCCGCCGGCTCATGGAGTCGGGAGTGGTGGAGGCCATCCCCCTGGCCTACATGCGCGGGCGCACCCTGAGCTCGGCCTTCGTCATCCTCGACGAGGCCCAGAACACCACGGCCACGCAGATGAAGATGTTCCTCACGCGCATGGGCAACGGCTCCCGCGCGGTGATCACGGGGGACATCACCCAGATCGACCTGGACCAGCCGGGCGACTCGGGCCTCATCGCCGCCCGCAGGCTGCTGGAGGGCATCGAGGGCATCGCCTTCACCACCCTCGACCGCGAGGACGTGGTGCGCCACCATCTGGTGCGCAAGATCATCGACGCCTTCGAGAAGCTGGGTGAGGAGAAGAAGTCGTGAGCCCCTCGCCGCAGAAGCCGCAGGACTCCGAGAAGCGCAACGGCGGAAAACGCCGCCGCTTCTTCCTGGTGATCAACCTGCTCCTGGGTCTGGCCCTGGTGGCCGGATCGGTGCTGCTCTTCCCGCCGGTGGCGCCGGCACCCCGCTTCGACTTCCAGCTCAACCAGGTCACCGGCTCCGCCGAGGAGGTCATCGCGCCCATCGATTTCCGCGTGCCGGTGGACGAACGCCTGCTCGAGGAGCGCCGGGTGCAGGCCTCCCTGCAGGTGCCGCCCGTGTATCGGGAGGACCCTGAGCTGGGCCGCCAGATTCGCGAACGCCTGGACCGCCTGTCCGCGGACCTGGTCTTCGTGGACAGCTCCGACACCCTCAGAGCCGGGGCCGACAGTCTCCGCGACAGCACCGAACGCCGGCTCAAGCTGCAGCGGCTCCAGCCTGACATGGACTATTCCGTGCTGGCCCTGCTCCTGGACAGTCCCGACCGTTCCAAGATCCTCGATCGCGTGCAGACGGTCTGCGACAGCCTGCTCGAACGAGGTATCCTGGACACCCGCAGTCCCTTCGTGGAGGGGCTCTCGGGGGACCAGCCCTTCATCCTCATCGGCGCCGAGGGCGAGCAGATCGCCGACGCCGTGGCCATGCTCGACCAGGACCAGCTCGAATCCTTCCTCGACCGGCGGGGCCGCGGCTGGAAGGACTGGCTTCCCGAGTCGGCCGTGGCCTTCCGCAGCCTCTCCCGTGGACTGCTGCGTCCGAACCTCAGCTATCTCGACGCGGAGACCAGCCTGCGCAAGCAGGAGGCCGCCGAGACCGTTCCGTCCCACAGCCTGATCCCCAAGGGCGTGCGTATCCTGGGGCCCAATCTTCAGGTGACCCAGGACCATCTGGACAAGCTCGCCGCCCTGGAGAGCCAGCTCGGACTGCAGCCCGAAAGCCGTCTGCGCATCCTGGGGATCTATGCGGGGCGCATCCTGCTGCTGGTCTTCCTGCTCTTCCTGGCGGTTCGCTTCCTGACCCTCTATCGCGCGGACTTCTTCCAGCAGTGGAGGCGCACCCTCTTCCTGGTGCTGCTGCAATTGCTCTTCCTCGTCGCCAGCAGTCTGGTGCTCGGATTGGATTCCGCCGGCGCCATGTACCTCCTGCCCATCGCCTTCGTGGCCATGCTGGTGGCGGGACTCTACGATTCGGTGCTGGCGGTGGTGTCCACCCTGGGGGCCATCCTGCTGCTCGGCATCTCCACGAGCGTGCCGCCGGCGGCCCTGCTGCTTTCCCTGCTGGTGGGAGGCGCGGCCATCTTCTCCATGGGGCAGATCCGCAGCCGCCTGCAGCTCTACAAGAGCATCCTCTACATCAGCCTGGCCTACCTGGTAGGTATCGGCGCGGTGGAACTGGGGCGCACGCCTCCCCTGGACATCCTCACCCACGCGCTCATGGGAATGGCCGGCGGCCTGGTCTGCGCCTGGCTGGTCCTGCCCATCACGCCGCTCATGGAACGCTTCCTGGACATCACCACCGAGCTCAGCCTGCTGGAGCTCACCGACCTGAACCGGCCCATCCTCAAGCGCATGAAGGTGGAAGCGCCGGGATCCTTCCAGCACAGCCTCGTGGTGAGCAACCTGGCCGAGGCCGCCGCCGACGCCATCGGGGCGCGGCCGCTCCTGGCCAAGGTCTGCGCCTACTACCACGACATCGGCAAGCTCACCAAGCCCGACTACTTCGGCGAGAACGTGCGCGCCTCCAAGAACCGCCACGACAAGCTCACCCCGAACATGAGCGCCCTCATCATCAGCGCCCACGTGAAGGAGGGCCTGGAGCTGGCCGAGAAGATCAAGCTGCCCAGCGTGGTGACGGCGGGCATCCCCGAGCATCACGGCACCACGGTGATGGAATACTTCTACCGCAAGGCCCAGGAGGACGATCCCAAGGGCACGGTGCGGGCCGAGGATTTCCGCTACCCGGGTCCCAAGCCCCAGTCGCCGGAGACGGCCATCCTCATGATGGCCGACACGGTGGAGGCCACGGTCCGTTCCCTGGACGCGCCCACTCCCGGCAAGATCCGCACGGTGGTCACCGAGGCCATCGAGAAGCGCCTGGGCGACGGGCAGCTGGAAGAGTGCGGCCTGAGCATCCAGGATCTGGCGGGCATTCGCGAAAGCTTCATCACCACCTTCCACAGCATCTATCATCCGCGGATCAAGTATCCCAGCGACGCTTCCAACTCCAAGAGGCCCGCGATTGAAACTGATGATTCACGCGAATCCGCGATTTCCTGAGACGGCCGTAGCCGACGCGCCCTGGCTGCGTTTCCTGGCCGGGCTGGCCGTGGGCATCGGCGAGAGGGATGACGCGGTGGAGCTCAGCTTCGTGGACGATGCGGAGATCCGCCGCGTGAACGCCGAGTATCGCGGGAAGGACTCGGCCACCGACGTGCTCAGCTTCCATTACGGACCATCGGCGCCCGGGGAGGCCGGCGCGGAGGAGGATCCCCTGGGCGAGATTCTCGTCTCGGTGGAGACCGCCCGGCGGCAGGCGGAGAAGCTTGGCCACGGCGCCGAAGAGGAGCTATCCTTGCTGGCCATCCACGGTCTCTTCCATATAATGGGCATGGATCACGAGGAAGAGGAGCAGGCCGCCCTCATGGCCGAGGCCGAAGAGCCTTTCCGCCGGAGCCTCTCGGACTTCTTCGACTCGAGGAGTTGACGCGCATGGACGCGATGTTCTGGTTCGTCCTATCACTGGTCGCCACGGCCCTGTTCAGCGCCCTGTCGGCGGCCTTCTCGACCCTCATCCGCATGGATCCCCAGGTGCTCGAGGACCGCACGCCCAGCCCCGCCGAGCGCGTGGGCGAGCAGTGGCCGCGGGAGTGGGCCCTGACCATGCTGCTCCTGCCCTTCATCGCCCTCACCGGCAGCGTGGCCGCGGGCATGATGCGTTTCGCGAATCTCGCCGATTCCCCCTGGCGCGTCTTCCTGGTCTGGCTGGCCCTCAGCGTGGTCGCCCTGGTTTTCGGCAGCCTCTTCCGCAGCCTGGCCGAGAAGTATCCCGTGGCTCACGTGTCTGCCCTGGGCTGGGTCTACATACCCCTCTTCTTCCTGCTCTACCCCGTGACCTCGCTCATGCGCATCCTGCTGGCGCGATTCGATCTGGAGGGCGGCTTCATGCTGGCCGGTCCCCTGGTGAGCACCCGGGAGATCCAGGACTTCGTGGAAACCGGCGCCCGCAGCGAACTGCTGGAGGAGGGCGAGCGGGAGATGATCAGCTCGATCATCGATTTCCACGACACCCAGGTACGCGAGGTGATGATCCCGCGCATCGACGTGAAGGCCCTCGACGTGGAGACGCCCTTCGACGAGGCTCTGGATTTCGCCGTGGAATGCGGGCACAGCCGCATTCCCGTCTTCTCCGAGACCGTGGACCACGTGCTGGGAATTCTCTACTCCAAGGATCTGTTGCGCTTCAAGATCAAGGGCGAGAGGCCCGACCTGAAAGAGATCCTGCGGGAGGTCTACTTCATTCCCGAGACCAAGCTCATCGGCGATCTGCTGCAGCGCTTCCAGGAGAAGCGCCAGCACATGGCCGTGGTGGTGGACGAGTACGGCGGCACCGAGGGCCTGGTCACCCTGGAGGACATCCTCGAGGAGATCGTCGGCGAGATCGTGGACGAGTACGACACCGAGGAGCGTCTCTTCGAGATGATCGACGAGACGACCGCCCGGGTGGACGCGAAGATCGACCTGGAGGAGCTTGGCGAGATCCTCGGCACCGAGTTCGAGGAGGGAGAGGGATACGAATCCCTGGGCGGCCTTCTGCTTTTCCACGCCGGCAAGATCCTGAGCCCCGGCGACGAGGTGCAGCTGGAGCACTACACCTTCCGGGTGGAGAGCGTGCAGCGCCAGCGCATCGCCAAGGTCATCCTTATAAAGGAGGGCCTGGCGGCCTCCGTGGAGGAAGCCGGCTCCAAGGGCGGCGAAGGGGAGGACGAGTCATGAGGTTCCTGCGCCGCGCCTTCGTCGGCGGCCTCGTGCTGCTCCTGCCCACGGTCGTGACCGTCTGGGTCTTCTGGAAACTCTTCATCTGGCTGGATCAGCTCCTGCGCCCCCTGCTCGACCGCTACCTGCCCTGGCAGATCCCCGGACTGGGTTTCCTGGCCGTCCTGCTCATCATCCTATTCGCGGGCTTCCTGGCCAGCAGCTTCCTGGGCCGTCAGCTGAACGCGGTCTGGCGGCGCGTGGTGCGGCGCCTTCCCCTGATCGGAAAGGTCTTCCACGCCGTGGACCAGCTGCTCTCGGTGCTTCAGAAACAGGACGCCTACCAGGGCGTGGTCTGCTTCGAGTACCCCAAATCGGGCATCTGGGCCCTGGGGTTCGTGACCAACCGCTCCCAGCGCCGACTTCACGGACTCACCTGGGATGAGGACGGGCACGACGCGAACGGACAGCCCCACGAAAAGGGCGAGACCCGGGAGATGCTGCATGTCTTCGTTCCCACGAGCCCGAATCCCACCTCGGGATTCTTCCTGCTCCTGCCCACCGACGGGGTCGTCTATCCCGATCTCAGCGTCGAGGAGGCCCTGAACGTCATCGTATCGGGCGGGACGGTGCTTCCCGATGACGAGATCCCCACTGAAGATTCGTCGAGGTGATCATGGACCCCCGCGACATCCATATCGCCGACAGCATTCGTGAGCTTTTCGAGGCTGGCGATTCCGATGGCCTGCGCAAGTTGCTCGCCGACCTGCCGGCCCAGGAGATCGAGGAGGCCCTCGAGGGTCTCGAAAACGAGCAGCGCAAAGAGGTGCTGGGGCTGCTCGAGCCGGAAACGGCCGGCGAGGTCTTCGGCGGTCTCGACGAGGCGGTGCAAGAGGAGGTGGCCGACCTCCTGACCAACAAGGAGATCGCTTACCTCGTCGAGGAGATGGATTCGGACGAGGCCGCCGACACTGTGCGCCTGCTCGAGCCCGAGGAACAGGACAGGGTCCTGGACCTTCTCGAGGACGACACCGAAGAGGAAGTCCGCCAGCTCCTGAAGCACGAGGAGGACACGGCCGGCGACCTGATGATGGCCGAACTGGCGGCCATCCACGAGGAGGCCCTGGTGGCCGAGGCCATCGAGCACCTGCGGGAGCATCAGGACGAGATCCGCGAACTCTACAACGTCTACCTCGTCGACGATCAGCGCCACCTCAAGGGCAGCCTCAGCCTGCGCGACATGGTGCTGGCCCGCCCCGGCATGCCGCTCTCGGCCTTCATGGACGACGCTCCCGTGCGCGCCACCCCCGACATGGATCAGGAGGAGGTGGCCCAGCTCTTCCGGAAGTACGACCTGGTCTCCCTGCCCGTGGTGGACGAGCAGGGCGTACTCGTGGGGCGCATCACCGTGGATGACGTCATGGACGTCATGGAGGAGGAGGCCACCGAGGACCTGTCCCGATTCGCGGGAGTCAGCGAGATCTCCTTCCGACCCGGGCGCATCTTCCGGGTGAGCCGGGCGCGTCTGCCCTGGCTGCTTCTGGGCCTGCTGGGAGGACTGCTCAGCGGGCGTATCCTCCAGGGCTTCGAGGTCGCCCTCTCCCAGGTGCTGGAGCTGGCCTTTTTCGTGCCCGTGATCATGGCCCTGGCGGGCAACATCGGCATCCAGTCCTCCACCATCGTCGTGCGCGGTCTGGCCACCGGCGAGATCCGCGAAGGGGAGACGCGGCGGCTGATCCTGCGGGAGGCGGGGGTATCCATCATCAACGGCCTGGTCATCATGGTGGTGAGCTTCCTGGCGGTCTGGCTCTGGCTCGGGCAGGCCGTGCTGGGTGGCGTGGTGGCCATGAGCATGCTGTCGGTGGTGCTCTGGGCGACCCTTACCGGCACCTTCGTGCCCATCGCCCTGAAGCGCATGGGGCAGGATCCCGCCTTCGCCACGGGCCCCTTCGTGACCACGACCAACGACATCGTCGCCCTGGCCATCTACCTGCTCATCGCGTGGAACCTGCGCGACTTCCTATGAACCTGGTCCGCGACCGAGCGCGCGTCCTGCGCACCTACGCCCTGGGCGAGACCAGTCTCATCGTGCAGTTGCTCTGCGCCGACGAGGGTCTGCGCCGGGGCGTGGCCAAGGGCGCCCGGGATCCCAAGAGCAAGTTCCGCGGACTTCTGGAGCCGGGCACTCCCCTGGAGGTGGTGCTCTACCTCAAGGGCAAGGAGGGGCTTCACCTGCTCAAGGAGATCTCCCTGGCCGGTCCCATGCCGCCGACCTCATCCCGCCTGGAGAGCCTCTCGCTTCGTCTGGCCGGCCTGGAGCTGGCCGGGGCGGGTTCCCGGAACGACGAACCCCTGGACGGTCTCTTCGAACTGCTGGAAGACTACCTCTCGGTCTTCGAGGACCCGAAGGAGGACGGCTTCCATCCCTTCTTCGCCTTCGAGGCCTCGCTGCTGGAACTTCACGGCAGCCTGCCATCCCTGGAGGAATGCGCCCTCACCGGACGGCCCCTGGAAGGGCGGCCGGTCATGTTCCTGCCCGGCGAGGGAGCCTTCGCGCTGGCCGGCGAAGACAGCGAGGGGATGGACCTTGCGCAGCCGGACTGGGACTGCTTAGTATCTCTCTTCCAAAACATCCCATCGGCGCTCCGCGGCCGGGTCATGGAGCCCGAGATGCGGCGCCGGATGGGAAGGATCCTCCACCTGAGCCTCAGCTGTCATCTACCGGGCTATCGACTTCCCCGGTCTCTGGAGATGCTGCGGCCGGCGGGAGGGAAAACCGGCCGGGAGCCGAAATCATGACCTACCAGGACATCATCCTCCGACTTTCGCAGTTCTGGTCCGACCGGGGCTGCGTGCTGCTGCAGCCCTACAATTCGGAAGTGGGGGCCGGCACCTTCAACCCGGCCACCTTCCTGAGGGTGCTGGGACCGGAGCCCTGGAAGGCCGCCTACGTGGAGCCCAGCCGGCGTCCCAAGGACGGCCGCTACGGCGAGAATCCCAACCGCGTGCAGCAGTTCCTGCAGTACCAGGTCATCCTCAAGCCCGAACCGCCGGACGTTCAGGAGCTCTACCTGGAGAGCCTGCGCCACATCGGCGTGGACCTGGACAAGCACGAGATCCGATTCGTGGAGGACGACTGGGAAAGCCCCACACTGGGTGCCAAGGGCCTGGGCTGGGAGGTCTGGCTGGACGGCATGGAGATCACCCAGTTCACCTACTTCCAGCACGTTGGCGGCTTCGACCTGAAGCCCATCACCGCCGAGCTGACCTATGGCCTGCTGCGCATCGCCATGTACCTGCAGGGCGTCGACCACGTCATGGACCTGGACTGGGGCGGCGGCCTCAGCTGGGGCGACGTGAACCGCGCCTACGAGGTGGACTTCTCCAAGTACAACTTCGAGGAAGCCGACACCGCCCTGCACTTCGAGCTCTTCACGAAGTTCGAGACCGAGGCCCAGCGCCTGCTCGACGCCGGACTGGTCGCGCCGGGCTACGATTTCGTCATCAAGTGCTCGCACCTGTTCAACGTGCTGGAGGCGCGGGGCGCCATCAGCGTGTCCGAGCGCACCGGATACATCACCCGCGTCCGGAACCTGGCCCGCAAATCGGCCCAGGCCTACCTGGCCCAGCGCGAGGACCTGGGATTCCCCCTGCTGAAGAGAGAGGGCGTCGATGGATAATAAGACCTTCCTCCTGGAGATCGGCGTCGAGGAACTGCCGGTCTCCTACGTGGAGCCCGCCCTGAATCAGCTGGTCGATTCCCTGTCCGCCTGGCTGGACGAGCAGCGTCTGGGCCATGGCGAGATCCGACGCTTCGCCACGCCCCGCCGTCTGGCCCTGCTGATCTCCGACATGCCCGTGTCCCAGGACGATCTGGAAGAGGAGGTCAGCGGACCGCCCATGGCCGCCGCCTACAAGGACGGCCAGCCCAGCAAGGCCGCCGAGGGCTTCGCCCGCGGACAGGGCATCTCGCTGGAGGACTGCTACGAACTCGAAACGCCCAAGGGGCCTTACCTTGCGGCGAAGATTCTCCGCAAGGGCCGCGGCAGCGCGGAACTGCTGGCCGAGGCCCTGCCCGCCATGATCCTGGGCCTGCGATTTCCCAAGACCATGACCTGGGGCGACGGCGCCCTGCGCTTCGCGCGGCCCATCCGCTGGATCGTGGCCCTCATGGGCGATGAGCCCGTGGAGTTCGAGCTGGGCACCCTACGCGCGGGGGCGGAGAGTCGCGGTCATCGACGCCTGGCGCCCGGCCCGGTGAATCTCGCCCGGGCGGAGGACTACGAGGGGGCCATGGGGCAGGCCGAGGTGCTGGCCGATCCCGCGGCGCGGAAGGCGGCCATCCTGGAGAAGGCTTCCGCCGCGGCCGCCGAACTGGGCGGCCGGATCGTCGAGGACGAGGAACTGCTCGATACGGTGAACTACCTGGTCGAGGGCCCCGCCGCCATGGCCGGACGATTCCCCGAGGGATTCCTCGAGCTGCCCCGCGAGGTGATCAGCACGGCCATGAAGTCGCATCAGCGCTACTTCTCCGTGGAGGATGCGAGCGGCGAGCTGCTGCCCGGCTTCGTGGTGGTCACCAACGGCCCGGTCCAGGCTCCCGAGGTGGTGCTCGAGGGCAACGTGCGCGTGCTCCTCGCCCGCCTGGAAGACGCGCGCTTCTACTGGAACGAGGATCTCAAGGTCGGTCTGGACGGCCTCAACCGGCGCCTGGAGTCGGTGCTCTGGCTGGAGGGCTTCGGCAGCGTGGCCGATCGGGTGGAGCGCCTGCGCGAACTCAGCTTGCGCATCGCCGATCTGCTCGAACTGGACGACCTGGACGCTGAGGCCCTCGAATGGGCCGCCCGCCACGCCAAGGCCGACCAGGCCAGCGAGATGGTGAAGGACGGCAAGGAATTCACCAAGCTCCAGGGCTACATGGGCTGGCAGTACGCCCGCAAGGAAGGCGCGGGCGAGACCGGCGGGCGAGCCCTCTACGAGCACTTCTTTCCCCGCAGCGCCACGGACCGGCTGCCGGAGGGCGCCGAGGGCTCCGTGCTCGCCCTGGCCGATCGTCTCGACGCCATCGTCGGCTTCTGGGGCGGCGGCTTCGCGCCCACGGGTTCCAAGGATCCCTACGCCCTGCGCCGGCAGGCCCTGGCCGTCATGCGTCTGCTCATCGGCAAGGAGTGGCCGCTCTGCCTCTCCGACCTGCTCGATCTCGCCCTGATCGGCTACTCCAGCCTGGATCGCCAGGCCCTACGGCCCCTGCTGTTGGAATTCTTCCACGGCAGGCTCGAGGGCCTGCTCGAAGAGGAGGGCGTCGCGCCGGACATCTTCCGCGCGGTGCTCGCCACCGGCGAGAGCCGCATCCTGGATCTGCGCGCCCGCGCCCTCGCCCTCAATGCCCTTCGCGGCGAGGAGGCCTTCGAACAGCTGGTCATCGGTGCGAGGCGGGTGGGAAACATCCTGTCGAAGGAGGGCGTGGACCCGGAGGCGGGGGACGGCTATGCCACCCTGGAGTCCTGGGCCGCCGGGAAACCGGTGGGGGAAGGCTTCGAGGCCGAGCTTCTCGAGGAGGAGCCCGAACAGGCACTCCACGATGGGCTCGTCCAGCTCGCCCCGGAGCTGAAGAAGTTCGCCGACGCCCGAAAGTTCGATGAAGCTTACCGCTCCCTGGCGGGTCTGGGTCCCCGCATCGATGCCTTCTTCGACGGCGTCATGGTCCTGGCGCCCCAGGAGGATATGCGCAAGAATCGGCTGGCATTCCTCGAGGAATTGGCTCGAATCTTCAAATTCTTCGCGGGATTCCAGGAAGTCGTCCTGGAGGGCGAGAGGGACTGAGCTCGGGCGAGCTCTCAAGTCCATGGAAATCAAGGGAAAAGTGCGGGCCCGCCACTGCGGCGGGCCCTTCTCGATTTCTTGACACCCTAGTCCGCGAAGTGATAATATTCCCACTGGTATTGAGTGGGGTTCACGCTTCCGGGGGACGCAGTGGGGAAACTGCACGTGGGTATCCTCCCGCCATCTCGAAGGCTGTCCCAGACCGTATCGATCCTGCAGTAGATTCCTGTGGTGGGTTGAAACGCCCTTCGGGGCATTTCGCTGTCTGCAGGGAGAAGTTCGGTGACGGGATATTCCACTCTTGCTTGCCCCACGGGTCATTAAGACCTGAACTAGTTCGTCTCAATGTTAACCAATGCATTTGGGGGGTAACATGAAGAGAATTCTCTCATTGACCTTGAGCCTGGCTATGCTGGCCTTGGTCTTCACCTCCGTGGGTATGGCCAGGCCCGCCATGAAAGTTGGCGAGCCCGTCCAGATCGCGGCTCCCGATCCGGGTTCCGTGGTTCCGATGCAGCAGGCTGGCGCGCGTGAAGACACGCTGTGGCTGTTTGCCGAGTCGGGCCCCGGTTCTTTCGGTTCTCCGGGAACCAGCGATGACGGCCGTGGATGGAGCTTTGATTGGTTCAATCCCGGCACCCAGGAAGTCGAAGGAGCTCCCGGTGGCTGGTTCGGCGTCGACAATACCGCGCAGCCTGAGTTCTTCTGGCACGTCGCTGACGTGGCCATCTGCGCCGGTACCGACACCGACATGAGCGCCGCTGTTCCCTTCGGTGGTGGTGACAACACCTACGCCGCCTGGTGCGGTGCTGAGGATCAGTGCGGTTGGGAAAACCCGACCGGCTACGGCAACAACTGGAACCAGTGGATGAGGGTCGACCTCGACGCCTCCTCCGCTCTCGACATCACCTACGCCTACTCCGGTTACGTTGAAGGTACTCAGTGGGACTACTTCCAGCTCTTCATCGAGGTGGACGGAGCCCTGGAAGAGTACTGGCTCGACAACACCGAGGGACCCACCGGCTTCTACGTCAACAACGTGGTGGCCGCCGGTAACCTGGGCGACGTGGTGTTCTCGTTCTTCTCGGACGGCGCCTGGTCGGATCAGGACAACCTGTTCCCGACCAACGTTGGTGCCTGCTGGGTTGACAATATCTCGATCGTGGCCGATGCCAGTCTGGTCCTCGAAGAGGACTTCGAGTCCGGCTCCGCCGATCCTTCGATCACCTTCACCGCGCCCGCGGGTGCCGGTGACTTCGCCGAGCTGTATTCCGCTCTGCGTTCCGAGGACCAGTGCACGGTCAACACGACCTTCGCCTGGGCCTTCTTCGATCTGCTGACGCTGAACCCCGAGTACGGAAACCACCCGGTGATCGCCTACGGGCCTCCCTACGTGGACAACTCCGTGCAGAGTCCTCTTCTGAGCGTTGACCAGAACGGCAACGTAATGGGCACGGACTTCGTGATCGATGCGGAAAGCAACGTGATCTTCGACTGGTGGGTGTATCGGGACAACCCGTTGGATCCGCTGATCTTCTTCTCCTTCGACGTGGCTGCTCAGATTGCTGGCGTGCCCTGCTTGCAGAGCTTCGCCAATGACAACTACGTCTACTACGGTGACTTCAAGATCTGGGACAACTGGATCGTCAACGTCACCGAGTACCTCGCGGACTCCTCGGGCGGCGGCGACATCGAAGGTATCGCCCTCCGTCTGAGCTGCGTGGACATGTGCCCGTTCTGGTGCGACAGTGAAGGTAGCGGTGAGAGCCATCCTCCGCCGCCGTTCTTCGATAACATGAAGGTGGGAATCGTCGCGGGTTCGGCCCTCTCGTGGTCCTTCGACTCGCCCGATCGCTTCCAGGATAACTTCCCCGATCCCTCCGACGGATTCGTTCGCATGGACCATGCCGGCGACTTCGACTGGAGTGATGAGGAAGTTCCCGTCTCGATCGTCGACTCCCTCGTCGTGACCTTCAACGCCGACCTCGATGGTGGCGTCGCCATGGAAGTGCCCCCCATGGGTACGACCGAAGAGCGTCCGAAGGTCTACATGTACTACCGCATCGTCTCCGGCCCCAACGCTGGCGACATCACGGGTGACTCCGGCGACCCCGAGACTGGCGATGATCAGACTGACCTCGAAGGTCACTGCTACTCGCCCTGGATCGGCGCCGTCGAGGTCGTTGCCGGTTCCGGTGAATTCTGGAACAAGGCCGTTGCCGACTTTGCTCACTATGGTGGAAACTCCATTCCCATCGAGAACACTTGGGCCTTCGACCTGAACGACGAGTTCTTCCTCCCCGGAGACGAGCTCGAGTACTTCTTCGAAGGTTACAGTGTTGGCGGCAACAACGACTTCATCCCCAACTACGCCGAGAGCGACGACCCCGCCCTGCAGAACTTCTACACGGTGCGCTGCCTGCCCACGGGCAACAGCACGCTGCTGTACGTGCAGGACGATGTCGGACTGCTGGGTTACTGGCGTGAGGCCTTCGATTACAACGGTATTACCGACTACGATTACTTCTACACCCAGGCTCCGAGCTCGGGTCAGAGTAATGGTCTCGCCAGTCGTGCGACGCTGGATGATCACCTCTACGTCTACGACTGCATGATTTGGGACTCCGGTAACATCGGTTCCGAGTCCATCTGCGACGAGGATGACAAGACCCGTGATGACCTGCTCATCACCTCTTGGCTCACCGACGCCACCCAGTCGACCTATGCCTGGTTCCTCGGTGACAACATGGCCAACGATCTGGACCAGGGCGATCCGTTCCTGACGGGCGTCCTCGGTGCCACTCTGGTCGAGTCCAGCATCTACTACGATGACCGTACTGGCGTCGTGGTGCCGCTGGTCTACGGTACGCATCCGCTGCTGCAGTACCTCGGCGGCGATCCGTACTTCTGGGTCTATGGTGGCTGCCCCGTGACCAGCGACTTCGCTCTTGTCGCTCCCACGGGCGCTCTCACCGAGATCTTCCAGGAATGGGAAGTCGACCCCGGCGACAACGCCAAGGCCGGCCTCCTGAACAACGACCCCGACGGCAACGGCCAGCCCTACAACGATCAGGGCACCGATGTCTTCACCAAGGTCGTGTTCAATCCTTATTCCTACTATCACGTGCGTGATGCCGGCTACGCGACTTCCGCGGGCGTCACCTACCACCGCGTCTTCGTCGGCCACGTTCTCGAGAACGTGTTCGATAAGGCCGTGGATCCGCCCATCGACGTGGACGAGACTCCTGCGTTCACCAAGCTGGACGGCAACTTCCCGAATCCCTTCAACCCCAAGACCACCATCCGCTTCGCCCTGGCGAACGCCGGCGACGTGAACCTCACGGTTTACGACATCACCGGTCGCGCGGTTAAGGTCCTGGTGGATGGCCACATGGACGCTACGAACCATGAGGTCGTCTGGGACGGCAGCAACAACAACGGCGACAAGACCGCCAGCGGCGTGTACTTCTACAAGCTGCACGCTGACGGCAAGGTCTTCACCGAGAAGATGGTGCTGCTGAAGTAAGTATTTCCCTCGGGAAATCATCGCCCTCCTCCCTTCGGGGGGGAGGGCTTTTTCTAGCCCCGAGCTGCGGGCCTCGAGCCACGATTTCTGGCCGAAACCACTGTATTCGACGGATTTGGATCAGGCCCTCAATGCCCTTGGCCCGCGGCCCGCGGCTCGGAACCAGGGGAGTTGAGAGGGGGGACTATGGGTTGACTTCATCGCGGGCAATTGCCTATATTACAGCCGCTTCGCTCATTTCTGTCCGCCTGTCACGCTTCACTTGTTTCCCTTCGATCGCTTGAAGGAGGAAGCATTCGTATGTTTGGGCGCTGCCGCCGGTGGGGAACTCCGCTGCTCTTTCTCGTCATCCTGACCCTTATCGCGGGGATGGGTTGTCGAAAGGAACTGCCCGAGCTCTTCGATCGGAATAACTCTCCGGAGACCTACATCACTTCCGCACCCGTGGAATCCCTCTTCGACAGCTACAATGTGCACGTGCACTGGCATGGCGAGGATTCGGACGGGGAGATCGCCTACTTCCTATGGGCCTGGACCGATTCGGCCAGCGCTTGGTACGAAGCGTGGAATCCCGAGTCCAACGCGGAAGACAGGATCCTCAGGGAAGGCGACTTCGACGCCACCCATCTGACCACGCGGACGGATTCGACCTTCATCCTTCAGGCCAACGAGGGCGGCGGCATGAGCCGCGACCTCACCTTCAACATCACGGCCGTGGATGATCAGGGTCGACGCGACCCTGTGCCCGCACGTCTCTACTTCAATACCAGCGTTGACCGGCGTCCGGAAATCCACTGGCTCGATGAGCCCCTGGGCGACCTGGATCCCGAGGTGATCTGGGTCAGTTCCGAGCCCGAGACCCTGGACGCTGGGCAGGCCTTCGCCTGCGCCTTCACCGGGGAAACGCAGAACGGCTTCGTGAAGGGCTACCAGTGGAACACGGGCGGCGGAACCGTCTGGTTCCCCCTGGTGAATGGTCAGACGGGCTGGACCTATCAGGATCCTGCCTGGGCGGCCCTCGATTCCATTCGCCTGGATTTCGACAACGACATTCTGGGCGGCGACGCGGACATGATCGAGTTCTACGATGACGGGGTGTTCCGGGTGAAGGCCAAGTGCATCGACCAGGCCGGCGTGGAGTCGTCGGTCATCACCACGCCCGGGAACCTCAAGGGCATTGTGATTCCCATCCTGAATCGCGATCCCGATACGCGCCTGCGCGACGATCTGCCCGTGGTGGTCAGCTACACCACCTACGCCGGACTGCCGGACACCCTCTACCCCGAGGTGGAGCGTGTGGATACCCGGGAGCCGGGTTTCCACTACAGGCTGACCGAGCCCATTCCCTGGGGACAGGACGTGCGAATCGAACTGCACCTGCAGGGCTGGGACTACGACGATCCCCTGGTGGCCGAGGGCAACGACATCAAGACCTCCTATCAGATCGGCTACAACTGGAGCATCAAGAACCTGAACCTGCTCGACGTGGATCACCCGGACTCCTACAACCAGGGTTCCTCCACCGGACGTTATCCGCCCGGTGGCAGGGAAGGCCTGCAGGAAAATCTGGGATTCGGCCGTTTCGGCGAGTCGGGCATGCACTTCGACATGAATCTCGGCCCCATGGACTACACGGTGAAGGGCTTCGCCATCGACCACTTCGGTCGGGTGGACGGCACGCCCATGACCCTGGAATTCCAGGGCGGTTATCCGCCGGCCGTGGACAGCATCGTGTTCATGACCAAGTACATTAATCCTGAGAATGGTGAACTCAGTTACAGTGACCAGAGTGTCAACCTCAGCGAGTTGCCCGAGGGCACCACAATGAAACTCGACATCGGGGGGGACTTCTTCTTCACAGCTCCTGAAGAAGACGAGTGGGTGACTTGGGACGAAGGCAGCTATACCGCCGTCATCAAACCGGTGGAGATTGAACAGTTCAATGGTCCTCCTCTGGTCATCACAGGCAAGTACATCCTGACTTTCCGTGTCTATGGCAGTGACGACATCCGCAATGGCGATTCGGCCCATTTGGCCGGCATCATCTGGGACGTCTTCGACACCGACTACGAAAACAACGGCGCTCAGTTCACGGAAGAGGACTTCTTTGACATTGTCGAGGGCGGCTATATCAAGACCTGGCAGTACATGGAAACAGACGAGGACGATTTTCCTCACGACAACTTCTTCGAGGTCAGCTTCGCGGTGATGGACACCATCTTCACCTCGGATTTGGATGGGAACATCCAAATGGAGGAAACGCCCGAGTGGCTCGGAGAAAAGGATTTCACCTCGATCTTCCGCAACACCTATCCCTTCGAGACACTCGTGGAACTCATCGAGACGGCGCAACAGAGCGCTCAGTCCATCGGTTCCAAGGGTCGCTCGAGCGAGAGGGAAAGCGTGAAGATCGACATTCAGTACAAGAACCTACAACCGTAATCCGAAGGCCCCACGCTGAGACCTTACGCCCCAGGAAAGACGGGATAGAGCCATGAAAAGAATCCTAGGAACCGTCGCACTGCTTCTGTTGCCGATGCTGCTGACTGTGATCGGGTGTGGAGAAGGCGGCTATATTCACGATCAATATGCCAATCTCGCTCCCAACACCTGGCTTTCCAGCGGTCCCCCCGAGGGTATCAGCAACACGAGCTATCGAGTGCACTTCTACTGGAACGGCTTCGATCCCGACGGCGACGTGGACCGATACCAGTACATCGTCACCGACGACTGGGTCACCGGTTCCCTGGTCATCGACGAGAACATCAGTGATACGCTCGAGGACTTAGGCTACGTGTGGACCGACTCGCTCTTCGCCACCGACTCCATCTTCGTGGTGGAGGCCTCCCAGTTCCCCGATTCCGCGAACCCCGAGGAGTGGGAGTACTTCTACGGGGACGAAGAGGGACGCTTCCTCTTCTTCGGTCAGCACACCTTCTTCCTGAGGGCCGTCGACGAGCACGGCGAGCCGGATCCCACCCCCGCGCACCGCTCCTTCACGGCCACGACCATCGCGCCTTCGGTGACCATCGATCACCCACAGGACACCGGCACCCCGGGCGGGTGGGAGAACCTGCCTCCGGACGTCTTCTTCACCTGGATCGGCAACGATTCGGTGGGGGGAGGCTCCCTGGTCATCGAACCGGACTCCACGCGCCTGGCCATCTTCCCGGCCGACGAGTACGACATCGACGAGTACAACGACGTGGGAAGCATCCTCGGGATTCCCGACAGTGCGTGGACGCGATGGCGGGGCTGGGATGAGCCCATCGACTCCATCCTGCAGATCGATGGTACATCGGCCCTGGTTCAGGATCTCACGCCCATCGGTCAAAACTCCGATGGGCGCTACCTCTTCATGGTGCAGGCCAAGGACGAGGCCGGCGCCCTGACGAGCCACTATCAGGACGGCAAGAATCTCAAGCGCCTGCGCATCACCGACAGCCTCTATCCCAGGCTCTATGTGGAAGAGCCCACCCTGGGCCTCAAGGTCTCCGAGGGCTGGAACGCCTACGACTTCACCATCGGCGAGGGCCAGCCCCTGAACCTCAGCTGGGACGGCAGCGCCTCCCACTACGGCAGCCAGATCACAGGCTACCGCTTCGGCTGGGACATCGAGGACACCCAGAACGAGGACGAGTGGAGCAACTGGTCCACCAACACCAAGAACACCACCGCCACCTATGTGTCGGGAACCCACTCGGTGCACATCCAGGTCCAGGACTACTCCGGCAACATCACCACGATGCTATTCCGCTTCCTCGTGGTGCCCTTTACCATGGAGAAGGACCTGCTCCTCATCGATGACTTCGACAACGACCAGTTCGACGAGGGCTATCCCGTCGGCCAGGAGACGGCCTTCTGGACCAGCAATCTGGCCCGCAACGACGAGCAGATGAAGGAATTCTGGGAAGAGATGCTCGGCGACTACGAAACCTGGCATCCCGACGCCGACTACTTCCGCGTCAGTTCCCTGATCAGCGCTCCGCCCTTCGAGCTGGTGGCGGGCTACCAGCACATCGTCTGGGAAACGGCCCGGACGCCCCGCGACGCGGGACTCTACCGCATCGCCCGCTTCGTGGATCCGTGGTTCTCCCAGGAAGTGCCCTTCGACTATGCCTCGGCCTTCATGGAAAGAGGCGGTCAGATCCTGATCCTCGGCTCCACGCCGCTCTACACCACCATGCCGAGTTCCGGCGATATGCCCGTGGACATCAACCGTTCGCGGACACCCATCTCCTACCTTCGCCACCTCACCTACATCGTGGACGGCGGCGAGGTCGGCGTGCGTCGCTACCTGCCCTACAAGCAGTACGGCATCGACGTTCTACTGAATGCGGTGGAGAGCAACGGCCGCGAGCCGCTCGACGCCCTGGCCGCGCCCTTCAAGACCGATCACACCCATTGGGGCCTCATCGGAGCGGAGACCACGCGCCTTCAGTACGCCGACGACTACGGCATCGGAACCGAATACGGTCCCCTGCTTCCGGACACCCTTCGCATGAGCCCCGAAACCCTGGAGTGGTTCGAGTACGGCGCGGAGATTCTGGAACCCGTGGGCGGACACGGTTACTTCGGCGTGCCCGATGCGGAGATCTACAACTGGGACTGGTACGGCCGCTGGCTGGATCCTCCGGTCGCTTTCCGCGCCAACGAGTTCATACCCCTGCTCAACTACGTGGTCTCCGACAACGCCACGCGCTTCGGGACCGAACCCTGTTGGGACTGCGAGATGCAGCACGCCGACGGTAGGTTCTATCGCGAGGCCTTCTGGGCCGTGAAGTACGGTGTGGAGGGAGACTCGCTCTGGGGCGGCGCCGCCGGTCCCGAGTTCGGACATGCCATCGCCGCACTGGGCATGCCCGTGGACACCGATCACAAGAACGTGGTGCTTGGCTTCCATCCCTACTATTTGAACAGGGAGGACGCCAAGCTGCTCATCGACCACATCCTGGTGGACATCCTGGAAGTGGAGAAGGAACTGAACTAGAGCCAATACCGGGACGGAGGGGCGCCGCTGGCCATTCGGGAGTGGGAACCGAATCCACCCGTGCTCCCTCCGTCGCTTCAAATCCTGGGAAAGGGATTGTCGAGGATGATCATCAAGACCGTCGGCAAAGTCGCCGCCATTCTCCTGGCCGCGTTCATCGCTGCGCTGGGCCCTCTTACCACTCCGGTCCTGGCAGAAATCTGTGATCCGGAGGAGATTCCTCCGCCGGCCGTCTTCGAAGAGAGCCTCACCCTCCCGGACCTATCGTGGACGGCGATGTCATTCTATCCTCCCGAAGGGACCTACCTCGACTCCGTCGGCAACCAGCACTATCAGCTGGAGGCCCAGTTCGACTTCTACGGGCTCGTGGCGGATTTCGACATCACCGAGGCGGAACCTCCGCACCACTATCTGCCCTTCGGCTGGCGGGAACTGAAGATGATCACCTTCCAGTGGGATGAGCCCGAGGGCGGCACCATCGTGCGGGCTCCCAAGGTGAAAACGGGGGACATCTGGGTCGATGACCCCGCTCCCGGCGGCGACTCCGTGATGATCAGCGTACAGCCTCTGCTCTACGGCGCCTATGAGGGCCGCCGCGACCAGGTCTTCCGTTTCGAGTATCGCGTAGGTTCGGGCTTCATCGGCGATTTCGTGCCCAGCGACGAGGATCCCGGCCTGGCGGCCTGGGACGTCAACGACTGGAGCCTGGACTGGGACGTCACGGGCGTCTTTCTCAATCTGGAAATCGGCGATACGACCACCGTGGACACCGAGGTGGCCTGGTCCGAGGCCTGGGGCCCCGACGAGGAATTCGCCTTCGCCCCCGGCGACGAGATGCGCTCGGGGATCATCGAACTCTGGTGCACCTATACGCGCCTGGAGAACGGCGACGTGGAGATGATCGACAGCAACCTCGAGTGCGTCCACGAGCTGGATCTCGGCCTCTACGCCTCCTTCACCGACGGCCTGCTCCCCGTGGGCTATCTCTCGGACTTCGTCACCGAGGACTTCGCCGGATATCATCTCTGGCGTAAGGTGAACGGATCGGACAACTGGCAGAACATCTGGGAACTGTCCAAGAACGAGGAACTGGACAAGTTCTACTGGTGGTGGATCGAGTACGAGAAGGATCCTCTCACCCTCGAGATCATCTACGAATGGGAGACCCTCACGCCTGTTTTCGGCCAGACCGACAAGCGAGTCTATCTCGATTTCGACGTGCACAACGGATTCTACTACGACTACGCCCTCACCACCTTCGACCGGGGATTCCGTCCCAACAGCGGCAGTCACGACCACTACATCCTCGACAGCACGCCTCTGGAAGACCTGGACGACATCTCCCTCCGCTACGACTTCAACTTCCCGGCCACGGAGAACCTGGACCGCAGTCCCGCGGTCTACGCGGTACCCAATCCCCTCCGCACCGGACGTAGCGCGCAGGAAGATCCCAACTATCACAACTACCCCGGCGATGTGGTCCGTTTCGTGGGCCTCACCGACGATTCCTCCCTCTGGGTCTTCAATCTCGCAGGCGACCTGATCTTCACGGCCGAGAACAAGGATCCCAACACGCGCAACGTGATCTGGGACACCCGGAATCAGAAGGGCGAGGAAGTGGCCTCGGGCGTCTACATCTATCGCACCCTCGACAACGAGAGCGGGAAGGACACCTACGGGCGCCTGGTGATCATCCGTTGAGGACGGCGGCCCCCGGCCGCTGCGAGGCATGCATTACGGCGCCTGGAGATCCGGGCGCCGTCCTTATGTGGAAGCGCACCCATTTGATGTTGGGATCTCATGAAAAGCGCCGCCGCGGAGTTGATGAAAACCCGCGGAGGCCATATCCTGAGCTCCGTCAGGTCGATTCACACGGGATCGCCGCCGCCGCGGGGCGTCGGCTTAAGCGAGGTCGCGGATGGAGAAGTACGTAGAGCCTTTCAAGATCAAGGTGGTCGAGCCCATCAGGGCCATCGGCCGCGAGGCGCGCCAAGATGCCATCGTGCGCGCCGGATTCAACCTCTTCAAGCTGCGGGCCGATGAGATCTACATCGACCTGCTCACCGATTCCGGCACCAGCGCCATGAGCGACAATCAGTGGGCCGGCATCATGATGGGGGACGAGTCCTACGCCGGCGGACGGAACTACTTCCACTTCGAGGAGACCGTCCACGACATCTTCGGCTTCCAGAACATCATCCCCTGCCATCAGGGCCGCGTGGCCGAGAACCTGCTGTTCCAGACCATCGCCGAGCCCGGCCTGGTCATTCCCAACAACAGCCACTTCGACACCACTCGCGCCAACGTGGAGATGAACGGCGCCGAGGCCGTCGACCTGCTCTGCGCCGAGGGCAAGGATCCGCACCTGGTGGCCGACTTCAAGGGCAACATGGATGTGCCGGCCCTCGAGAAGCTCATCGGCGAGCTGGGCGTGGAGAAGATTCCCGCGGTGCTGATGACCATCACAAACAACAGCGGCGGCGGGCAGCCCGTGTCCATGTCCAACATCCGTGCGGTGGGCAAGGTCTGCCGACGCCATGGCCTGCCGCTCATCTTCGACGCGGCGCGCTTCGCCGAGAACGCCTGGTTCATCCAGCAGCGCGAGCCGGGATACGGCGACAGGAGCATCAAGGAGATCGCCCAGGAGATGTTCTCCCACGGCGACGGCTGCACCATGAGCGCCAAGAAGGACGGCCTGGTGAACATGGGGGGCTTCCTGGCCCTGCGCGACGAGAGCCTGGCCGAGCGCATCCGCAACCTGCTCATCCTCGTGGAGGGATTCCCCACCTACGGCGGGCTGGCCGGACGCGACCTGGAGGCCATGGCCCGCGGGCTGAAGGAAGTGCTGGAGCCTGACTATCTCGCCTTCCGCATCGGGCAGGTGGGGATGCTGGGCGAGCAGCTCCTGGAGGCCGGGGTTTCCATCCTGGAACCTCCGGGAGGACATGCCATCTACCTGAACGCCGGGGAGTTTCTGCCCCACATTCCGCCGGAGGAGTTCCCGGGCCAGTCCCTGGCCGTGAACCTCTATGTGGAGTCGGGCATCCGGGGCGTCGAGATCGGCACCTTCATGTTCGGAGGAGCCGATCCCAGGACCGGCGAGATCCGGACCGCGCCCTTGGAGCTGGTGAGGCTGGCCGTCCCGCGGCGGGTCTACACCAACATGCACATGAGTTTCGTGGCGCAATCCATCATTGCGCTTCACGAGAAGAGAGATACTCTACGGGGTATGAAAATCCTCAAACAGCCGCCCTTCCTGCGGCATTTTTCCGCGACCCTGTCCTTCCTGGGCGAAGAGGCGGCAAGCCGATCCCAGGCCTGATCAACGGAGGCGAGCATGATCGAAACGACGACCAAAATGGCCTATACCTTCGGCGGCGAAAACACCGAGGGAAATGCCACCATGAAGAACCTGCTGGGGGGCAAGGGCGCCAACCTGGCGGAAATGGCCTCCATCGGCATTCCCGTACCGGCCGGCTTCACCATCACCACCGAGGTCTGCAACTGGGTGGTCGACCATGACATGAAGCACCCCGAGGGCCTCGAGGAGCAGGTTCGCGAGGCCATCGCCCATACCGAGAGGGCCATGGGCGGCCGCATCTTCGGCGACGCGGCCAATCCCCTGCTGCTTTCGGTGCGTTCGGGCGCGAGGGCCAGCATGCCCGGCATGATGGACACGGTCCTGAACATCGGACTGAACGACACGACCATCCAGGGACTCATCGAGAAGAGCGGCAACGAGCGCTTCGCCTACGACTCCTATCGCCGCTTCGTGCAGATGTACGGCGACGTGGTGCTGCTGGTCCGCGACGAGAATCACGATCCCTTCGAGCAGCTCCTGGAGGCCAAGAAGGAGGATCGTGGCGTTGAGCTCGACACCGATCTGAGCGCCGGGGATCTCAAGGAACTCGTGGGCGAGTTCAAGGCCATGGTCAAGGACCGCACCGGCGCGGATTTCCCCGATGACCCCATGACGCAGCTCTGGGGCGCCGTGGACGCCGTCTTCCAGAGCTGGGACAACCCCCGCGCCTGGCACTATCGCCGAATCAACAGCATCCCCCACGACTGGGGCACCGCGGTGAACGTGCAGGCCATGGTCTTCGGCAACATGGGCGAGACCTGCGCCACCGGCGTGGCCTTCACCCGCGACCCGTCCACCGGCGAGCGCCGCTTCTACGGCGAGTATCTCATCAACGCCCAGGGCGAAGACGTGGTGGCCGGCATCCGCACGCCGCAGCCCATCAACATCTCGGGCAAGGATCCCGACAATCCCATGGCCAGCATGGAAGAGGAATTCCCGCAGTGCTACACCGAGCTGGAGGCCATCTACCACAAGCTCGAACAGCACTACAAGGACATGCAGGACATCGAGTTCACCGTCGAGGACAACAAGCTCTGGATGCTCCAGACCCGCGCCGGCAAGCGCACCGGCTTCGCGGCCGTGCGCATCGCCGCCGAGATGCTCGACGAGGGACTCATCGACGAGAAGACCGCCGTGCTGCGCGTGGATCCGAACCAGCTCACCCAGCTCCTGCTGCCCGTCTTCGACCGCGAGGCCAAGGCCGAGGCCGTCAATGAGGGCCGTCAGCTGGCCAAGGGCCTGAACGCCGGTCCCGGCGCGGCCACGGGCACCCTGGTGCTCTCGGCCGAAGAGGCCGTGGTCCGCGCCGAGAAGGGCGAGAAGGTCATCCTGGTGCGAATCGAGACCAGCCCGGAGGACATCCAGGGCATGCACGTGAGCCAGGGCATCCTCACCAGCCGCGGCGGCATGACCAGCCACGCGGCGGTGGTGGCCCGCGGCATGGGCAAGAGCTGCGTGGCCGGCTGCGGCGCCCTCGACATCAGCTACGATCTCGGCGAGGTCAAGGTCGCCGGTCGCACCCTCAAGGAGGGCGACGCCATCAGCATCGACGGCATGACCGGCGAGGTCTTCGAGGGCAGCATCCAGGTGAGGGCCAGCGAGATCGTGCAGGTGCTCATCGACGAGGAGATGGAGCCTGCGGAGAGCAAGATCTTCAGCGACTTCGACCGGGTGCTCTCCCTGGCCGACGGCTACGCGCGCCTGGGCGTGCGCACCAACGCCGACTCGCCGACCGATTCCGGCGTGGCGCGTAAGTTCGGCGCCAAGGGCATCGGCCTCTGCCGCACCGAGCACATGTTCTTCGAGGAGGCGCGCATCGACGCGGTGCGCGAGATGATCGTGTCGAAAGACGTGGAAGGCCGCCGCAAGGCCCTGGAGAAGATCCTGCCCATGCAGCAGAGCGACTTCGAGGGCATCTTCCGCGCCATGGACGGGCTGCCCGTCACCATCCGCGCCCTGGATCCGCCCCTGCACGAGTTCCTGCCCCACGGCGAGGCCGAGATCACCGATCTGGCCGGCAAGATGGGCGTGGACGCGGCGGAGCTGAAGAGCACCGTCGAGGCGCTCACCGAGTCGAATCCCATGCTGGGCCACCGCGGCTGCCGCCTGGGCATCGTCTATCCGGAGATCACGGCCATGCAGGCCCGCGCCATCCTCCAGGCCGCCTGCGTGGTGGCCGGCGAGGGCGTGGACGTGCGTCCCGAGATCATGATTCCCCTGGTGGGGCACGTGAAGGAACTGGAGATGCAGCGCAAGGTCGTACTGGAGACCGCCGAGCAGGTCTTCGAGGAGATGGGCCGCAAGGTGGACTACCTCATCGGCACCATGATCGAGCTGCCCCGGGCCGCGCTGACCGCCGACGAGGTGGCCCGCGAGGCCGAGTTCTTCAGCTTCGGCACCAACGACCTCACCCAGACCGCCCTGGGTCTGAGCCGCGACGACGCGGGACGCTTCCTGCCCTACTACGTGGAGCAGGGCATCTACGAGGCCGATCCCTTCGGAAGCCTGGACCAGTCGGGGGTGGGCCAGCTGGTGCGCATGGGCTTCGAGAAGGGACGCTCCACCCGCGGCGACCTCAAGGTCGGCATCTGCGGCGAGCACGGCGGCGATCCAAAGAGCGTTGCATTCTGCCACGATGTGGGACTGAACTACGTGAGCTGTTCGCCCTATCGGGTTCCCGTGGCCCGTCTGGCGGCGGCCCATGCCGCACTGAACGAGGGGTAGCGATCGGGTGAGCGAGACTCCTGACATCAGGGTTCCAGAACGAAGCGCACCGGGCCTGGTCCCGGTGCGCCGTTCCGTCTGGGCCCACATGGGCGTCATGGGGCTCGTGCAGCTTGCCGCGGGGCTGCTCTTCTTCACGGGCGGCCGCGTGCCCCTCTACCTGGGCCTCGCCCTGCCCTGGAGCCTGCTGGTGGCCGTGCTGCTGGCCGCCAACGTGCACCTGCTCTACACTCCCGAAGGCCGTCCGCTGAACAAGCTGAACCTGGCCACCCGGGTGACCCTGCTCCGGGTCCTGGCCATTCCCCTGGTCTTCATGCTGGTTCTGGACCAGCGCCTGCTCACGGCCGGCCTGGTCTTCCTTGTGGCCGCCCTCACCGACTGGCTGGACGGTTTCCTCGCCCGCCGCATGAACGAGGTCACCCAGCTCGGCCGCATGGTGGATCCGAGCATCGACGCGGTGATCTGCTTCTTCACCTTCGTCGCCCTCTTCGCGGCGGGCCACGTGCCCCTCTGGCTGATGCTCCTGGTGGCGCTGCGCTATGCCATTCTCACCGGTGGCGCCATCAGCCTGAAGGCGACCCTCGGGCACCTGCCCGTGCGGGCGACCTTCCTGGGGCGCTTCTTCTATTTCGTCCAGTACGGGCTGCTGGTGCTCTACCTGATCCTTGCCGGCGATCTTCCCCGGCCGGTTTTCCTCGGCGTGCTCGCCCTGGTGCAGCTCGTGGTGAGCGTGCAACTGCCCGTACTGGGAAACGCGCTCTACAAGGAGCACCGTTCGTGAAGCGTGTCCTCAGCATCCTCCCGCTCGTGATCCTTCTCGCCTGCACGGCTCCCCAGAAGGGGCCCCGCACCGCGGTGAAGGGCGACCGGGTACAGGTTTTCCTGGAATACCGGGGACGGGCCGAGTCGGTCTGCGCCGTGGGCGACTTCAACCAGTGGCAGCCCCGGCGCGACGTCTATGCTGATCTGGGAGGCGGGCGCTGGCGCCTCAGCCTGGAACTGCCCCCGGGCCGCTACGCCTATCTGCTGAGAGTCGAGCGGGACGACGGGATCCAGCTCATGGTCGATCCCCTGTCCACCGAGGAGATCGAGGATGGCCTGGGCCGCAGGCTTTCCGTACTGGATCTCGGCGCCGCCATGGGCGACACTACAGGGAAGAAGTGACAAGCCCCTTTCCCTGACTCTCGCCGGCGGACATGAATCTCGACCTCCACCTCGATCGACCCTGGATCTTCCTGACCGTCCTGCTGGCCCTGTCCGCCTGGACCCTGTGGGTCTATTTCCGTACCCAACCCGATATCAGGCCCGGCGCGCGCCGCCTGCTCATCGCCCTTCGCCTCGCGGCCTCCCTCTTGCTGGCCCTCATGCTGGGGGGATGGAGTCTGGAATGGACGCGCAGCTCGAGCGAGGCGCCGCGCCTGCGCGTGCTGCTGGACGCCTCGGCGAGCATGTCCCTGCCCATGAACCCGGAAGAGGAGGGGCCGAAGCGCTACGAAGCCGCCCTCGATTTCCTGGATGAACTGGCCGCCGAGCCCGATCTGGACCTGAAGATCTCGGCCTTCGGCGAAGCGCTCATGGAGGGCGAGCCGCCGCCGCGGGCCGAAGCGGCCTTCACGGATCTGGGGGCCGCCCTCGACGGGCTTCCGGCGCCCCGGCCTGGCGAGAAGCTTCTGGTCCTCAGCGATGGTCAGGATCGGGGCGGCGGCCTCTGGGCCCGCGAATCCAGCCGGCCGATCCTGGCGCTGATGCTGGGCGATTCCCTGCCCCGGCCCGACCTGCGATTGGAGGGGCACCGGGCGCCGTCCATCCTTCAGGTGAAGGAGCGGGGTCGGCTGCTGGTCGAGATCCACTCCGTGCAGGGAGGCGCTCGGCGGGGGCAGCTGCAGCTCCGCCAGGGGAAGGAGATCCTCCATGAGGAGCGCTGGTCCATGGGCGACGGGCCCGGCCGTCTGGAGATCGAGATTCCCCTGCTCTTCGAAGAGGAGGGAACCCGTAGGCTCAGCCTCGAGCTGTCCGGCGAAGGCGAGGACGCCAACCCGGAGAACAACCGGCAGGTCTTCGGCCTCGATGTGCTGGACGATCGGCTCGAGATCCTGGTCCTGGCCGGGAATCCGAGCTGGGATCTGCCCTTCCTGCTCGACGCCCTGCGCGGGCAGGAGAACCTGTCCCTGCGCCTGGTGGTGGGAGGTCCCGGCGGCATTCCCCGCAACGCGGATACGGGCGAGGCCTGGCGGCCCCTCGATGAACGGGTGGACGGCCTCATCCTCCATTCCCTGGGGCCGGGCTGGGAAGAGTGGTTGAGCGACCTGGATCCCGGCGGACTATTCCTGTTTCCCCGGGCTCTGGAGAATGCGCGCTTCCCCGAGGATTGGGGTCTGGACCTGCCTTCGGGCTTCCTGCGCGGCGGGGACCATCCCGCGCGCTGGGCGCCGGAGGCCTTCCGTCATGAAGCTCTGGGAGCCTTGGAGGCCAGGG
The DNA here is from genome assembly GCA_964344565.1 of uncultured bacterium. Classification (GTDB taxonomy): domain Bacteria; phylum Krumholzibacteriota; class Krumholzibacteriia; order JACNKJ01; family JACNKJ01; genus JACNKJ01. The sequence continues at coordinate 163,198 of CAYFNT010000003.1, read as the reverse complement.
CGGGCGCCGCGGCTCCCCTGCCCGAGTTGGAATCCCTCCGGGCTCTGGAAGCTCCGGGACTGCGCAGCCTGGTGGAGAGCGGCGGGGCGACGGCCCTGGGAGCGCGAATCTGGAAGGGGCGGCGTCAGGTTCTCCTAGCCGCAGAGGGGCTCTACCGCATGGCCCTCGCCGATGCGGCGGGCCGGGACAATCTTTCGGCACTCTACTCGGGACTGGTCAGGTGGGTGTCGAGGCGGAATCCGCCGGAGCGCATCCAGATCCTGCCTCCCGAGCGGCCTCGGACCAGCGGACGGGCCACCACATTGCGCGCCGGCCTCTTCGACGCCGACTTCCGACGGCTGGAACGGGGCGAACTGCTCTGGACCCTCCGTCGGGACGGCGATCTGGTGGACTCGGGCGCCTTCGACGCGCCGGCCCGGGAGGGCGACGACTTCACGACGAGCCTGCCGGCCCTTCCGGCGGGTGACTACGCCCTGGACCTGCGCGCGCGGCTGGCCAGCGGCGAGAGCCTGGAGCGCCGCGCGGAGTTGTCCGTGCTTCCCGATCACGGGGAGTTCGCGAGGGCGGAAGCGTCCCCCGCGGCCCTGCGCTGGCTGGCGGCCTCCAGCGGCGGCGCCTTCTTCCCGGATGCCGACCTCGCGGCCCTGCGCGATGAGTTGCCCCGGGAGGGCAACGAAGAGATTCGCCGGATCCGACTGCGGATCTGGGACCATCCCCTGTTCTTCCTCCTCTTCCTCGGGCTCCTGGCCACGGAGTGGGGCCTGAGAAAGCGCTACGGCCTGGTCTAGCCCGCCTCCCCGGCGGGCCCGGGGAGGATATGACCCTCACGCACATCGCCCTGACGGCGGCGCTGCTCGCGGCCGCGCCCGCGGGGGCCGCCATCCTCATCAACGAAGCGCTCTACGATCCGGAGGGGCCCGATACGGGCTTCGAGTTCGTGGAGCTCATGGCCCTGGACGAGGACGCCAGCCTCGACGGCCTGCGTCTGGAGTTCTGCAACGGATCCGAGCCGGGCGAGTGGCGGATCCTCTGGACCGGCCAGGCGGGGGACAGTCTGCCCGCGGGTTCGCTCTTCCTCGTGGGCGAGGAATCGGTGATTCCTAGGCCCCAGGCCGTGGTGCCTCTGGGCCTGCAGAACGGTCCGGAAGCCCTGCGCCTGGTGCGCGGAGAGGAGACCCTGGATCTCCTCGGCTACGGAGCCGAACTGCCCCTGGAACTCTGCGAGGCCTGGCCGGCCGGCGATGCCGCCTCGGGGAAATCCCTCGCCCGCATGCCCGACGGCGTGGACTCGGATCAGAACGTACTGGATTTCTTCGCCCGGGAACCCAGCCCCGGCGGCCTCAACGATCCCGACCTGGCCTTGGCCATCCTGGCGGCGCGATTGCCCATCCCGCCCCCCGGAGCGGGCCTGAGTTGGACCCTGCGGGTGGAGATCGAAAACCGGGGCCGACTGGCTTGGAGCCATGCGCCGCGCTTGCAGGCCGGAGGCGAGAGCGTCGAGCTGCCGCGTCTTCAGCCCGGGCATGGGGAGGCCGTGGAGATTCGGCTGACCGCGCCGGGAGCGGGCGTCGAGGAACTCCTGCTCATCGCCGGCGGGGGCGGGATTCCGCCGGACAGCCTCCGCCTGTCCCATCGCGTGGGCTTCGGACCTCTGCTTCTGACCGAGGTGCAGTTCGCGCCGGCCACCGGGCGCAGCGAATGGGTGGAGTGTCTCGCGCCCGAGGGCCTGAACCCTGCGGGACCCTGGAGCCTCGAGGATCTGAGCGGCACCTGGGCGAGTTTCACGCCGCCGCCCCTGGCGCCGGGAGAGCGCGTGGTGCTTTGCCGGGATCTCGAAGCCCTGCTGCGGGAACATCCAGGGCTTCCCGCGGCCCGCGTGCTGGAACTCTATCCCTGGCCGAGCCTGGCGAACCTCGGCGAGAGCTGGGAGTGGCCGCCCTGGACCGACGGGCTGCGACTGCGCGATGAGGCGGGGCTGGACAGCGACGGGCTGCTCTATCACGGCGAGTGGATCACCGAAAAGGGTCGAAGTCTCGAGCGGCTGAGGCTGAACGCCGTCGCGGGGGCCGCGGCCTGGGCTCCCTGCGCCCTGGGCAGCACGCCATTGACCGGTCCCGATCCCGCCGCCTCGCCCCGGGATGGAGCCTGGAGCCTCGAGCCCCAGCCCTTCGACCCGGCGCGGGAGGCGGTGGAGTTCGTCCTGCGCGACAGCGGCGCGGCGGCGCGGCTGCGTCTCTTCGATGCCCTCGGCCGACCCGTGCAGGAAATCCCCGGGGACCTGTCCACCGGAACCCTGCGCCTGCTCTGGGACGGCCGGGACGAGACCGGCCGCGACCTGCCCTCGGGAGCCTATCCCTTCCAGATTTCCTGGCGTCGGAGCCGCGGCGGCGAGGCGCAGCAGCGCGGCGTCTGTTTGCTGCTTCGGAGCGGACCATGAAGGGGGCTCTGGCCCTGCTCTTTCTCGCGACCCTCGCGCGGGCTCAGATCCTGTCCCTGGACGCGCCGCCGGACGCGCTTATGGGAGCGCTGCATCCACGTCCTTCCGAGATCCGGCTGGAGCTTTTTCAACCCTGGGCGATGGCGGATGCGAGCTCGGCGCGATGGAGCGCAATCTCGAATCTTGGCCTCCTGCGGCTGAGTCTCGAACTGAGCGCTCAGGATTGGAGCGGTCTCGCCGCTCAGAGTCTGGATGCGACGGTTCTCGCGCCGCTGCCCTCGAAGCTGCAGGCCGGATTCTCGCTGCGCGGAGAAACCATGGCGGGCGGAACCTGGCATCTCGTGGATTTTCTCCTGGCCACCGAGGGGCCCCTGCGCCTGGGACTCCGCTTCCGCCTGCGGGAGCGGGCCGAGCCGGGTCTCGCCGCGCGGGCGCCATCGGAGGCACTGGGTCTGGCCCTGGAGACCGGCTCCTTCGCCGCCTCCTGGATTCATGGATCGGGTCCGGAGTCAGGTCGCGAGAACCTGCTTCGCCTGGACTGGAGCGAGGAGGTCTGGAGCGCCGCCTGGATTCTGGGGCCCGATCCCGTTCAGGAGCTGGAGCTGTTCTGGCGGGGCGATCGCCGATTCGCGGGCCTCCGCCTGCGCTGGCATCCCTACCTGGGCATCGGGCGGGGATTTGTATTGGGGATGCGGCTATGAGAATCCGAATGCTGCTTCTGATCCTGGGCTTCGCGGCCACGGTTGCCGGGGAGATCCAGGCGCCGGGAGAAGAGCTGCCTCCCGATCTGTGGCTCGCCAGCGGACGCGATGCCCTGGGCCTCGGATGGCGCAGCGGCGGAACCGCCCGCCTGCGCGGCGAGTGGTCGGGCGAGGACTGGCGGCTGCTCGCCGACCGAAGCGGTGCCGAAAGGCCCCGACTCTCGGCCGCCTGGACGGCGGGCTCCTTCCGTCTGAGTCTGGGATCCCTACGCCGCGAGGAGGGATTGCTCGGCCAGGAACGCCGACGCGCCCGCCTGGCATCCATGGTCTCCGCGGGATCGCGGCCCTCGGCCCTGTCCCTCGCCGATCAGGGTCGCGGAGGCTTCCTGGACTGGCGGTCCCGGTGGCGGATGCTGCGTCTGGGCTGGCAGGAGGAGCTGGGTCCCCTGGCCGATCTGGGCTGGCGGGCCTGGACGCTTCGCCTGCGAACGGGCGCCGCGAGTCTCCGCTTCCGGCGAAGCTCCGAGCGCGAGATTCTGGAAATCGAGAGCGCCACCGCGGGGCGCGGTTCGCGGCAGGGTTTTCGACTTCGCGCGGCATCCGGCGTTGGAGTTCTGCGCTGGAGCGCGGAGGGACTGGTTCTGAGCGGCCCTCGCCCCGAGGCCTGGCTATCCCGGGGATGGATCGGCGCGGAGTCCGGTCAGGAGGCTCATCTCGCCGCCGCCTGGCGAAGGGGCGCCTTGAGCGTCCGCGTCGGCACGAGATGGCGCCGGGGCCTGGGCCTGCCCGACTATCGTCGGCGTCGAGAGCTACTGCTGGCGCTGGGACTGAGACGAGCAGGCGAGAGCTGGCGCCTTGAAATCCGGCGACTCGAGGATCGCGATTCCCAGCTGACCGGGACGCCTGCGGTCTTTCCCGTCTGGGAGGTCCAGGATTCCGCCACCTGGGAGGCGCGTCTGGCTCGTCGGGGAACCCTATCCTGGGAAGCCGTGATTCGCGGCGGCGGGGAAGACTCGAGCGCCAGCCTGCTCAGGCTGTCGCCTCCGAACCGTCTTCTGGGCCACGGATTTCGACTCGGCGGGAGGGCCGTCCTCTTCCATTGCCCGGCCTCGGAGAGTTTCCGCGTAATCAGCGGCGGTTTTCTGGCCCGCCGGAGCCGCAGCCTCAGGGGTCGCGGCGCGGCCATGACCCTGTCTCTGAGCTGGCTGAAAGCTCCCTTCAGCATGCGACTGGATGCAGATCTTGGCGCCGGACTCGCCCCCGGAGCTTCCCTGGTGCTGGGCTGGGAGGCTCCCTAGAAAAGCGTGGCTCCCTCGCGCCGGGACCGATAGACTGCCGGTCCCGACGGAGGCGAGATGAGCGGTTCCTATCCGACAATGCGGGTCCTCGGACTCATGAGCGGCACCAGCCTGGATGGCATGGATCTGGTCCTCGCGCGTTTCTTCGAGGCGAATGACGGCGCGCCCGGCTTCGAACTGCTCGACTACGAAGAGAAGCCCTGGCCGGAGGTCTTCCGCGCCCGCTTGGTGGCCGCCGCCGAAGACCGTCCCCTGCCCGCCTCCGAATTCGCGGCGCTGCACCACGACCTGGCCCGACTTTTCGCCGAGTTCGTCCGCGAGCGATGGACCGACGGCATTCCCGCCGACCTCGCCGCCTTCCCGGGACAGACCCTGCACCACGCTCCACAGTTCGGCTACGGTCTGCAGTTGGGAAACCCCGCGGTCTTCGCCACCCTCACCGGCCTGCCCACGGTGGGCGATTTCCGCAGCCCCGATCTCGCCCTCGGCGGCCAGGGCGCGCCCCTGGTGCCCATGGCCGACGCCTTGCTGCGCCGCCACCCCGACGAATCGCGGGGCCTCGTCAACATCGGAGGCATCGCCAACCTCACCCTGCTGCCGCCGGGACGCGGCGAAGAAGGAGTACGAGCCTGGGACACGGGTCCGGGCAACCTGCTCCTGGACCGGGCCGCACGACTGGCCCTGGACGCTCCCTTCGACGAGGGGGGGCATAGCGCAGCCCGGGGCCGCGTCCACGAGACCCTGCTCGCCTCCTGGTTGGAGCATCCCTACTTCGCCGAGTCGCCTCCGAAGTCCACCGGACGCGAGACCTTCGGCGGCGCCTTCCTCGGCGATGAGGACCTGCGTCACCTGGCCGAGGAAATGGGCGCCGAGAGCCTCCTCGCCACCCTGGCGGAACTCACGGTGGAGCCTCTGGCCCGCGCCCTGGAAGCCGGTGGGGTCGAGGCGGTCTACCTGTCCGGCGGCGGCGCACGCAATCTGCACCTGAAGCGTCGTCTTTCGGAACGCCTTCCCGTTCTCCGCGTTGAGGACATCGAGGTCCTGGGCTGTCCCGCCGGCGCGAAGGAGGCTCTGGACTTCGCGTTCCTGGCCTATCTGTCTCGACTCGGTCGCCCCGTTTCCCTGTGCGGCGTGACCGGAGCCCAACGAAACGCCCCCGCGGGTGCGCTCGCCCCGGCGCCCCCTTCCGAGGAGTGAAATGGTCCGCCGACTCATCCTGCTGCTGCCGCTCTTGCTGACCCTTTCCGCCTGCACGCCCAAGGTTTCCAGGCCCGACTACACGCCGCCGCCGAGCACGGGAAGTGGCGGTGACGGCGATCGCCCGGTGCTGGTGGCCGGAGAGGAGCCGGAGGTGCGCATCCTGCTGGTGAGGAGCGTCAACGCCCTGAAGATCCGAAGCAGCAAGAGCGTGGACATCATCTCGAAAGGGGGGCGACGTCTGGCGCGGCTGAAGGGCAAGAAGATCTACCATCTCTTCCAGGATCCGGAGGATCCCGACCGTCTCAAGATCTTCGAGGCGGCCCACGACGGACGCCGCTTGAAATCCATCGGCGGCCCCATTCCCTTCCAGAGCGACACCTGGATCGTGCCCCGCAGCGCTTCCTTCGAGCTCAACGGGAAACGCTACCGGGGACGCCTGCGCATCTTCCCCAAGGGCGACCACTTCACCTGCGTGAACCACCTTCCCATGGAGGAGTACCTGCGCGGGGTGGTGCCCCACGAGATCGGCCGACTGGGGCGCAGCGGCTATCAGGCCCTGAAGGTGCAGGCGGTGGCCAGCCGCACCTACGCGGTGCAGCGGCTTCGGGCCAGCCGGAACCAGCCATGGGACATGGTCGACAGCATCGCCGACCAGGTCTACCAGGGCGCCGGCTCCTGGGATCTGGCCGATCGGGCGATCAAGGAGACCCGGGGCGAACTGGTGTCCTTGGGCCGCGAGCCCGCCGAGATCTACTACTCGAGCACCTGCGGCGGGCACACGGCGGACATCCACAAGGCCTGGCGGCATCCCGAGACGGAGCACATGGAGGGCGTGCGGGACGCCGATCGCTATGGGCGAAGCTGGTGCCGCGGCAGCAAGTATTTCCGCTGGACCCACAGCTGGAGCGCCAAGGATCTTGGGGCAATCCTACGGGCCTACCTGCCTTCGGCGGCCGACCTGCCCCGGGGCACAAGGCTGGGCCGACTCGAGGACCTGAGGGTGCTCGAGTACAGCCCCGAGGGACGGGTGCAGGTGCTGGAGGTCATCACCGACCGGGGACGCTTCAAGGTGACCGGCGATCGGGTCCGGTCCGCCCTCAAGAGGAACATGCGGGGCGTGGCCTTGCGCAGCACCATGTTCCGCCTGAAAAAGGAATACGACGCCCAGGGCCGTCTCAGCCGGGTCACCGCCCTGGGCGCCGGATGGGGCCACGGCATCGGGCTCTGCCAGGTGGGAGCCATCGAGCGGAGCAAGGTCGGAGGGGATTATCGCGAGATTCTGAAAGCCTATTTTCCGGGCACTTCCATCCGCAGATTTTGGCCTTGAGGGCATTTCGGCGGTATTGACTTTGCCGGGCCGCTTTGCTAATTTGCGCAGCCTGAATCCTTTGGGGGCGTAGTTCAGTTTGGTTAGAACGCCTGCCTGTCGAGCAGGAGGTCGCGAGTTCGAGTCTCGTCGCTCCCGCCGGCCCCGTGGTCAAGACCACGGGGCTTTTGTTATAATGGGGAGTCCCATTCCTCGTGGAGGCCCCATGAAGCGCTTCAGTATCGGCGCCGCCCTCGTGCTGGCGGCGGCCGCCCTCGTCATTGTCTTCCTCGGCAATTCCGACTCCGCCCGTGAGCCCAACGGGGCTCCCAACCAGTGGCTCTTCAACCAGAGAGCCTGGCCCCAGGGCGAGATCAACTTCGAGGCCTACAAGTCCGGACTGGCCCAGGCCCGAGCCCTGCGCGAGGCCGCCGATCGGGACGGCCCCGCCTGGCAGCAGGCCGGTCCCACCAATATCGGCGGCCGCATCACGGACCTGGCGGTGGATCCCGTGAATGAAGGCACGGTCTATGCGGCCATTGCCAGCGGCGGCGTCTTCAAGAGCACGAACAACGGCAGCAACTGGACGCCCATCTTCGACGAGCAGCCCAGTCTCTCGGTGGGCTCGGTGGCCGTGGATCCCGGCGACCCCCAGACGGTCTGGGTGGGAACCGGCGAGGCCAATGCCGCCAGCTACAGTTTCTTCGGTCTGGGCATCTTCAAATCGGAGGACGGCGGGGCCAGCTGGGACTACAAGGGCCTCGAGGAGACGCGCTACATCGCCCGGGTGGTGGTGGATCCCAGCGATGGCGACCGGGTCTTCGCCGCCTGCGCCGGACAGCTCTACGGACCCAGCCCCGACCGGGGCGTCTACCGGACCACCGACGGCGGGGACAGCTGGGAGCAGGTCTTCGCCCTCACCGACTCCACGGCCTGCATCGACCTGGCCATGGATCCCAGCGATCCGGACGTACTCTACGCGGCCATGTGGGAACGGGTGCGCGGCCTCACCTACCGGCGCAGCGGCGGTCCCAGCAGCGGCATCTGGAAGAGCGTGGACGGCGGCGACAACTGGAGCGAACTGACCAGCGGCCTGCCCTCGGGCAGCGATGTGGGTCGCATCGGCCTCTCCCTCTGCGCCTCCCAGCCGAACATCCTCTATGCCATCTATGCGGACGCCACCGGCTACTTCGAGGGGGTCTACAAGACCAGCAACTCGGGCGCCAGCTGGAGCGGCACCAACGACGGCGCCCTGTCGAGCATCTACAGCTCCTACGGTTGGTGGTTCGGCAACATCCGGGTGGCGCCGGAGGATCCCGACCTCGTCTTCGCCCTCGGGCTCGACTTCTATCGAAGCACCAACGGCGGGGGCAGCTGGTCCTACGTCAGCGGCATGCATGTGGACCACCACGCCCTGGCCTTCGATCCGCATCAGAGCGGACGCATCTTCGAGGGCAACGACGGCGGCCTCTACCGCAGCACGAGCTACGGCAGCAGCTGGTCCAAGCTCTATGACCAGCCGGCGAGCCAGTTCTACGCCATCGAGATCGATCCCCAGAACCCCGAGCGCCTCTACGGAGGCACCCAGGATAACGGCACCCTGGCCACGACCAGCGGCGATCTCGACGATTGGGACATGATCCTCGGCGGCGACGGTTTCTACTGCATCGTGCATCCCACGAACGCGAGCAAGATCTGGGCGGAGTATCAGTGGGGCGGCCTGCAGCGCTCGACCAACGGCGGGAGCAGCTGGAGCGGCGCCACCAGCGGAATCAACAGCGGCGACCGGCGCAACTGGTCCACGCCCGTGGTGCTGGATCCCAGCGATCCGGAGACCATGTACTACGGCACCTATCGGCTCTATCGCAGCACCAACGGATCCCAGGGATGGTCCTCCATCAGCGGAGACCTCACCGGCGGCGACCAGGGCGCGGCCTTCGGCACCATCACCACCATCGCCGTGGCGCCCAGCGATCCGAATACCCTCTACGTGGGCACCGACGACTCGCGGGTCTGGGTGACCCAGAACGGCGGGGGCAACTGGAGCATGATCTCCGGCGACCTGCCCACCCGCTGGGTGACCCGGGTGGAGGTGGATCCCCACGACGACGCCACGGTCTACGTGAGCTTCTCGGGCATGCGCTGGAACGATCCGCTCTCGCACCTCTTCAAGTCCACCGATCACGGAGCGAACTGGCAGGACATCAGCGCGGGCCTGCCGGAACTTCCGCTCTACGTGGTGCGAGTGGATCCGGACTATCCCCAGCAGCTTTTCGTGGGCAGCGACGTGGGGGTCTACTACGCCAGCGCGCCGAACTACGCCTGGCAGGCCCTGGGCACGGGCATGCCCCACGTGCCGGTGCTGGATCTGAAGTTCCACCAGCCCACGCGCAGCCTGGTGGCTGGCACCCACGGACGCTCCATGTTCCGCCTGGATCTCTCCGGCGTGACGGCGGTGGAGGACACGCCGGTCCAGGCCCGGGCGGCCTTGCTGGGCAACTTCCCCAACCCCTTCAATCCGAGCACCGAGATCAGGTTCAGCCTGGCCGAGGAGGCCGAGGTGGACCTTGCGATCTACGACGTATCGGGACGGCGCCTGCGCGATCTGCTGAGCGGCCAGGCGAGAGAGGCGGGGGAGCATGGCGTCCACTGGGACGGCCTGGACGATGGGGGACGGCCCGCGCCCTCGGGTGTCTACTTCGTTCGGCTCATCGCGGCGGACGAGGTCCTGTCCCATAAAATCCAACTATTGAAATAATCTTGAAGGCCCCTCCCTCGGGAGGGGCCTTTTTTCGCCAGGGCCCTTTCTCCAGGGCCTTTTGCTACGTCCCAACCTACTCAATATGGTAGAATTTAGGAGCAAAAGATCGGAATTGCCGGATACGCATTCCATGACATGACGAGAAAGGATCGGAGATGAGATTCCCGAAGGGTCTGATTGCGCTTTGCTTCGCCTTGTTCGCTCTGACGGCCATGGCGGAGACGACGACCCTCCCCATAGGGGATGGTCCCAATGCTCTCACACTGATGGCGGCCGATTCGGACGCGCTTCACTTCCGCGCCGAGCTGGGCAAGCTCGAGGCCCACGAAGTGACGACGCCCGAAGGTCTCTTCACGCGCCTGTCCATTCCGGGCTTCCACACATCGAAGGTGGAAGGCGCGCCGGAACTGCCGCAGATGAACCGTCTCTATGAGATCCCCTACGGGGCGGAGACGCGCATCGACATCATCTCCGTGCAGACCGAGCGGCTGCGCTTGGCCGACTACGGATTCGATCACCGCATCATGCCGGCCCAGCCGAGCATGCCCAAGAACTTGGATGCGGCCGATTGGCCCTTCGTCTACGACGCGTCGAGCTACGGCATCGACCGCGTGGCCTACGAGTTGGTCAAGACCGTCGATCAGGGACGACTTCGCGCCGTGGACCTCGGACGCCTGGAAGTGTCGCCCCTGGCCTACTTCCCCGACACGGGCGAGATCGAAGTCGCCACCGAGATCGAATTCGCGCTGCGCTTCGAGGGCGGCGACCACTTGGCGGGCGCCCGGCTGAAGGCCGCGACCCATAGCCCCTTCTTCTCCCACCTCTACGAGGAGTTCGCGGGAAGTCGCGGCATTCACGACGACTACCCCGACCACGTCACCGACTTCGTGACCATGGTCGTCGTGACGCCTCCGGAGTTCGAGGTTCAGCTGCAGGATTTCGTGGACTGGAAGATCCGCCGCGGCTTCAACACCATCCTGGCGGTCACGGGCACACCCGAAGTGGGAACCACGAAGGAAGAGATCCGGGACTACCTGCACGATCTCTATGAGAACGGCACGCCCGAGCAGCCCTCGCCGAGCTTCGTGCTCTTCGTGGGCGACGTGGAGCAGCTGCCGGCCTGGAGCGAAAGCGGATACACCACCGATCGCCCCTACTGCGCGATCGGCACCGACCACATTCCCGACATGTACTACGGTCGTTTCAGCGCCACCAATCCCACGCAGCTTCAGGCGATGATGGACAAGACGCTGATGTACGACATGTTCACCATGCCCGATCCGAGCTATCTCGGCGAGGTCTGCCTCATCGCCGGCGTGGACGGCACCTACGCCATCACCCACGGCAACGGGCAGATCAACTACGGCACCGAGCACTACTTCAACACCGAGCACGGCATCTACAGCCACACCTATCTCTATCCCGGTTCCGGCAGCGCCGGACCCGCGATCATCCAGAACGTCAGCGACGGCGTGGCCTTCATCAACTACACCGCCCACGGCAGCACGACGAGCTGGGCGGATCCGTCCTTCACCCAGTCGGACATCAACAATCTCGACAACTACGGCAAGTACTGTCTCGCCATCGGCAACTGCTGCGTGACCGGTTCCTACGGCGCGGGCGAGTGCTTCGGCGAAACGTGGTTGAGGGTGACCGACAAGGGCGGCATCGGCTACATCGGCGCCAGCATGAACACCTACTGGGACGAGGACTACTGGTGGGGCGTCGGCTATCACCCCTCCAGCCAGATCGACGGAACGGCCTGGCCCTACGAGTCGACGGGTCTTGGCGCCTACGACGGTCTCTTCCACGATCATGGCGAGGCCATGACCCAGTGGTACGTGACCAACGACGCCATCATCTTCAGCGGCAACCTCGCGGTCAGCGAATCGGGTTCCGGCCGTGCGGACAACTACTGGACCACCTACAACCTGCAGGGCGATCCCAGCATCAGCACCTATCTGGGCGTGCCGGCGGTGAATCCGGTGGTGCACCCCGCGACCATCTTCACCACCTGGTCGACCATCGCCATCGAAGCGGCTCCCGGAAGCTACGTGGGCCTGACCCGCGACGGCGAGATCCTGGGCGCCGGCACGGTGGACCTGAGCGGAACGCTCGACCTGCCGGTCTTCGCGGCCCCGCTTCTTCCCGGTCCGGCCGAGCTGGTGGTGACCAACCAGAACTACGAGCCCTACATCCTCGACATCAACGTGATCGTGCCCGCGCACATCACCTTCAGCCCCGACAACATCGACGCGGGCGTGGCCACCGACGTGACCGTGGGCGTCTTCGAGTACGACGGCGTCACGCCCAAGGAGGGCATCGAGGTCTGGGCCGACGGTCTCGAGTACGAGAGCGCCCACGGATTCACCGATGCCAGCGGCTACGTGACCCTAGGCGTTGACTATCCCTACGGCCCGAGCATCGACATCGTGGGACAGGATCCCGCCGAGACCTGGGAGCTCTTCCGCGAGCCCCTGACGGTCAACGCCAATCCGCTCATGGGCATTTCCCTAAGCGTCAGCACCGATATCGGACTGTACGGATCCTTCGCCCTGAACCTGCCGGGAACCATCACGGCCTCCGGCTTCGGCGGCGTGCCACCGCACATCCTCTATGCCTATCAGGATGGGGAACTGCTGGGTCAGACCACCGAAGATCAGCTCACGATCACGCCGACGGCCCTGGGGGAAGTGGACGTCTTCTTCGCCGAAGACGGCAGCGATCTGGTGACGGCCAGCTTCGAGGTCATCGAGGCCTACGGAACGCTCACCGGTCATGTTGACGCTGACGGATCCCCGGCCGTGGGGGCCTGGGTCCGTGGATACGACGATACCGACGCCATGGTCTTCGAGGCCTACACCGATGCCTCGGGCAACTACGACATGGCCGCGGACATCGTCGTCGACGAGTACACCCTGGCCGTGGATCTCTTCGGCTACCTGCATCACGAAGAGGTCTTCTTCCTGAACTACGGCGCCAACACCCTGGACGTGAATCTCGACCCGGCTCCCGCGGGCGTGATCACGGGCACGGTGGTCGACTCGGAGTACGGCGATCCTCTGGACGCCACGGTGAAGGTCTATCGCACCGACACAGGCGAGCTCTACGCGGAGACCTCCACGGATCCGGGCGACGGCAGCTACACCACGCCGTCCCTGCCCTACTTCGACTACACCGTCACGGTGAAGGCCTGGCACTACATCCCCGTGACCCTGGGCATCGAGGTGAGCGATCCGGTCATCGTGAAGGACTTCGTGCTCGAGCCGACCATCGGCGACCTGCTGGTCATCGACGACAGCTCCAAGTGGAACTCTCACCCAGCCAAGCTGGACGAGAAGACCGGCGCCGTCATCGCCGAGGCCTACGAACCCGCCGCCGGCAAGGCCTGCGCGGACATCATGGCCGACCTGGAGACCCTGGGCTACACCTGCACCCTGGAATCCATGGGCGATACCGATCCCCTGCTCTGGGAGAACTACGACATGGTTCTCGTCTCGGCGGGCGACAACATCGATCCCTACGGCGATGCGAGCTTCCGGACTGCCCTCGTGGACTTCGTGGAAACGGGCGGCAAGCTCCTCATCGAGGGCGGCGAGGTGGCCTACGATCACCAGAGCGGCGATTTCGCCACGAAGGTGCTCCATCACACCGGCTGGAACCACGATGAGAGCGGCAACGTGACCATCGTCGAGGCGGATCACTACGTGGCCTCCTACCCGAACCTGCTTCCGGACGTCCTGCCCATGTCCTACAGCGGCTATGGCGACCATGACGCGGTGGACGTGGCCTCCGATGCGGTGGCCGTGGGTACCTGGAGCAGCTACGGCAGCGACGGCAGCGTGATCGCCTACGATCCGAACCCGGCTCCCGAAGGCGGGCAGATCGTCTTCTTCGCCTTCAACTACTCGGCCATGGACAGCGATGTGCGGCCTCTGCTCATGCAGAACGCCGTCACCTGGCTGATGACCATCGAGGTCGGCGATTGCGCCGTGAGCGGCGCGGTGACCCTGGAGGGCGAGACCGACTATTCCGGCGTACGCGTGGAAGCCATTCCCAACGGCGGATACGTCTACACCGGCGCCGACGGACTCTACGCCCTGCCGGGCCTCTTCGCCGGCAACTACGAGATCCGCGCGAGCAAGATCGGCTTCTCCACGGAGGTCGCCGATGTGATGCTGAGCCCGGGTCAGCATCAGACGGGCATCGACTTCGATCTGTCCATCGTCTACGAAGCCGAGTTCTGCAGCAGTCCCGGACTGCCCATCGTGGACTACGGCACCGTGGAGGATCAGATCGACGTGGCCCTCGGCTCGACCGTCACCGACATCGCGGTCTACGTGAACATCACCCACACCTATCAGGGCGATCTGCACGTGTCGGTGACCAGCCCCGAGGGAACCGAGGTGTTCCTGCATGCCAACACCGGTGGCAGCGCCGACAACCTCATCGGCTGGTATCCGGACGACATGGAACCCGCCGAGGATCTCGGCCAGTTCATCGGCGAGGCGGCCGACGGATTGTGGACCATGACCATCTACGACGATGCCGGCGGCGACCAGGGCACCTTCAACGAATGGTGCCTGCGGATCACCTACGCGGGCGATCCCACCGACGCCGCCGACGCGGTGCCGGATGTTCTGGCCCTGGGCCGGAACTTCCCCAATCCCTTCAACCCGAAGACCATGATCCGCTTCGACCTGCCCAAGACGGGCGAGGTGGACCTGGCGGTCTACGACGTGATGGGACGCAGGGTGGCCACCCTGCTCACCGGATCCATGGACGCCGGCTACCATCAGGTGGAATGGCTGGGTCGCGACGATCGCGGCACGGCCCTGGCCAGCGGCGTCTACTTCAGCCGCCTCGCCTTCGACGGCCAGGTTCTGAAGTCCAAGATGTTGCTTCTGAAATAGGAAGACGGGGAGGGCATGCGGCCCACCCCTCACTAGAGCTTCGCAAATCGTTCGGGGAGGGCCGCATGCCCTCCCCGTTTCCTTTTTGGATGCCCAGACATTCTAAACCGAATGCGTGGAGACGGTCTCTCTAGCGCGACTTCTGAGGCGGGCCTTCGGCGATTTATAGGCAGATTTCTGGTCCCGCCGAAGCTGGAGTGCTAGGGAGAGCCGTCTCCACGCTTTTGGTATTGAACGTCTGGATCTCCAGAACTACTCTGTTCCGGTTGCAATCTCCATCTCAATCCGGGAGCCAGGTCCATGAGTCGAATCACGAGCGTTCTCTGGTCCTCCGTGGGCAAGAAGATCCTCACAGGCCTCACCGGCCTCTTTCTGATCGGATTTCTCGTCATCCACCTGCTGGGCAACCTGACCATCTACATGGGTCCGGCTGCCCTCAACGGCTACGCGGCCTTCCTCGAAGGGATCTTCGACGGCTGGTTCGTGAAGCTCTTCGAGATCGGGCTGATCACGCTCTTCCTCGTCCACATCGTCGCCGCCGTGGCGGTGGCTTGGCTGGACAAGAACCGCGCGCGGCCCATAGGCTACAAGAAATCGGTGGATGCCGGCGGCAAGAGCCGCAAGACCTTCTCGTCGACCACGATGATCTTCACGGGCGTGCTGCTCTTCCTCTTCATCCTCCTGCACGTCTGGTCCTTCAAGCTCAGCGTGCCCCATCCCGAGCATGGACACGCCGACTACTACAAGGTGGTGGTCGAGGCCTTCAAGAACCCCCTCATCGCCGGCTTCTACGTGCTGGTGATGCTCATCGTCGGCATCCATCTGCGCCACGGATTCTGGAGCGCCTTCCAGTCCATGGGCTGGAACAACGACCGATGGATCGGCCTGCTCTACGCCCTCGGCCTCATCGTGGCCATATTGCTGGCCGTGGGCTTCCTGCTCCTGCCGGTCTACGTCTACTTCTTCGTGGATCCGGCCGCCGT
This sequence comes from uncultured bacterium, assembly GCA_964344565.1. Taxonomy (GTDB): domain Bacteria; phylum Krumholzibacteriota; class Krumholzibacteriia; order JACNKJ01; family JACNKJ01; genus JACNKJ01. Next base: position 147,599 of record CAYFNT010000003.1, on the reverse strand, counting down.
TTCCCACGCAAGCCTGGGAGGTGTGTAATGTCCCAGATCCTCGACGCGAAAACTCCGAGCGGTCCCCTGGCCGACAAGTGGGAAAGCCACAAGATGGAGAACAAGCTCCTGGCCCCGGCGAACCGGCGCAAGTTCCGGGTTATCGTGGTGGGCACCGGTCTGGCAGGGGGCGGCGCCGCCGCGACCCTGGGTGAACTGGGTTTCAACGTGGATAACTTCTGCATCCAGGATTCGCCTCGCCGCGCCCACAGCGTGGCCGCCCAGGGCGGCATCAACGCCGCGAAGAACTACCAAAACGACGGCGACAGCATCTACCGCCTCTTCTACGACACCATCAAGGGCGGCGACTACCGGTCCCGCGAGGCCAACGTGTACCGGCTGGCCGAGCTGAGCACCGGCATCATCGACCAGTGCACGGCCATGGGCGTGCCCTTCGCCCGCGAGTACGGCGGCACTCTCGCCAATCGCAGTTTCGGCGGGGTGCAGGTCTCGCGCACCTTCTACGCGCGGGGACAGACGGGCCAGCAGCTGCTCCTAGGCGTCTACAGCGCGCTGTCCCGCCAGATCGCGGCCGGCACGGTGAACATGTACTCCCGCCACGAGATGCTCGACCTCGTGATCATCGACGGAAAGGCTCGGGGGATCATCGCACGGGATCTGGTCACCGGCGAGGTGAAGCGTTTCCTGGCCGACGCCGTGGTGCTGGCCACGGGCGGCTACGCCTCGACCTACTTCCTGAGCACCATGGCGGTGAATTCCAACGCCACGGCGAGCTGGCGTTGCCACAAGCGGGGAGCTTTCTTCTCGAACCCCTGCTTCACGCAGATCCATCCCACGGCCATTCCCCAGGCGGGGGATTACCAGTCCAAGCTCAATCTCATGAGCGAGAGCCTGCGCAACGACGGGCGCGTCTGGGTGCCCAAGGCGGTGGGCGACAAGCGCAAGCCCATCGAGATTCCCGAAGAGGAGCGGGACTACTTCCTGGAGCGGAAGTACCCGGCCTTCGGCAACCTCGTTCCGCGGGACATCGCCGCGCGGGCCGGCAAGGCCGTCTGCGACGAAGGCCGCGGCGCCGGCGCGACGGGCTACGCCGTGTATCTGGACTTCGCCGAGGCCATCGACCGCTTGGGCCTGGACGTGATCAAGGATCGCTACGGCAACCTCTTCGCCATGTACGAGGAGATCACCGACGAGGATCCCTACCACACGCCCATGCGCATCTTCCCCGCGCCCCACTACACCATGGGCGGGCTCTGGGTTGACTACAACCTGCAGTCCACCATCGAGGGGCTCTTCGTGGCGGGCGAGGCGAACTTCTCCGACCATGGCGCGAATCGCCTGGGCGCCAGCGCCCTCATGCAGGGACTGGCCGACGGCTACTTCGTGATTCCGCGCACCGTGTCCAGCTATCTCGCTGGCGCGGAATTGAAGCAGGCGGACACGAAGCACGAGGCCTTCGGCGAGACCCAGAACAGCGTGGACACGCACATCCGGACCCTGATGAACGCCAAGGGCGAGAAGACCGTGCGCGAGCTGCACTGGGAACTGGGACGGGTGATGTGGGACAAGGTGGGCATCGAACGCGACGCGACTGGCCTCAAGGAGGCCATCGGCGAGATCCGGCGCCTGCGGGGCGAGTTCACCGACAACCTGCGCATCACCGGCGAGGCGGACGAGCTCAACAAGACCCTCGAGATGGCCGGACGCCTGTCCGACTATCTCGAGATCGGCGAGCTCATGGCCCGGGACGCGCTCATGCGCGAGGAATCCTGCGGCGGCCACTTCCGCGCCGAACATCAGAGCGAGGAGGGCGAAGCTCTTCGGGACGACGAGAACTTCGCCTTCGTCTCCGCCTGGGAATCGAAGCCCGATCCGGGAGACTCGATCCTCCACAAGGAGGACCTGGTCTTCGAGGAAGTCACCCCGACCACTCGCAGCTACAAGTAGGGAGGCCTAGCGTGAGCGACAAGACCATGTCGATTAATCTGAAGATCTGGCGTCAGGCCGGCCCCGACAAGCCGGGAGGTCTCAAGGACTATCGGATGGAGGATCTCGATCCGAACATGTCCTTCCTGGAGATGCTCGACCTGCTCAACGAGCAGCTCATCAAGCGGGGCGAGTCCGCCGTGGAGTTCGACAGCGACTGCCGCGAGGGGATCTGCGGCACCTGCGGCCTGAACATCCAGGGCGTGGCCCACGGACCCAAGGCCGCGGTGACCACCTGCGAAATCCGCATGCGCCATTTCCCCGACGGGGGCACGGTGATCGTGGAGCCCTTCCGCGCCGCGCCCACGCCGGTGATCAAGGACCTGGTGGTGGACCGCAGTTCGCTCGAGCGCATCATGCAGGCCGGAGGCTTCGTGACCAGCAATGTGGGCTCGGCTCCCGACGCCAACTCGGTGCCGATTCCGAAGCCCATGGCCGACAAGGCCATGGACGCGGCCACCTGCATCGGTTGCGGCGCCTGCATCGCGGCCTGTCCCAACGCTTCGGCCTCGCTCTTCCTGAGCGCGAAGGTGTCGCAGCTGTCCTATCTGCCTCAGGGCGGACCGGAACGCGGGCGACGCGCCTTGGCCATGATCGCCCAGATGGACAGGGAAGGCTTCGGGGCCTGTTCCAACCATGGCGAGTGCGAGGCGGTATGTCCGAAGGAAGTGAGCATCGAAAATATCGCGCGCCTGCGGCGCGAGTACTTCAAAGGTGCGCTCAGCGGCGCCTAGGTCCCGCTTGCGGGGCCACATCCTCGGTCCGCAGAGAGCATCATGCTCCCCGCTTGCTAGCAGGCGGGGAGCTTTTTAGTTTGTAGGTCCACCCCGTGAAGGGAGATGCCATGAGCATGAACAGCTTCGGAGCGCGCGCGAACCTGTCCCTGGCCGCCGGCGAGGCCGCCATCTACCGTCTGGACGCCCTGGAGAACAAAGGCTTCTCCCTCGGACGACTGCCGCGCAGCGTGAAGGTCCTGCTCGAGGCCGCCCTTCGCCTGGAGGACGGGTTCAAGATCCGCGGCGAGGACGTGGAGCGCATCGCGGGTTGGAGCGCGGGCAGCGCCGGGAAGATCGAGATTCCCTTCAGGCCGGCCCGGGTCATCCTGCAGGACTTCACCGGCGTGCCCAGCGTGGTGGACCTGGCCGCCCTGCGCAGCGCCATGGCGCGATTGGGCGGCGATCCCGCCCGCGTCAATCCCGGCGTGCCGGTGAACCTCGTCATCGACCACTCGGTGCAGGTGGATTTCTACGGCAGCCCCGAGGCCATGGCCAAGAACACCGAGCTGGAGTTCCAGCGCAATCGCGAGCGCTACGAGTTTCTGCGATGGGGCCAGGGCGCCTTCGACAACTTCAGCGTGGTGCCGCCGGCCACGGGCATCGTGCACCAGGTGAATCTGGAATACCTGGCCGACGTGGTGCGCGCCGAAAGCGAAGACGGCAAGCAGCTGCTCTTCCCCGACAGCCTCGTGGGCACCGACAGCCATACCACCATGATCAACGGCCTGGGCGTGCTGGGATGGGGCGTTGGCGGCATCGAGGCCGAGGCCGTCATGCTCGGCGAGCCCATCAGCATGCTCCTGCCGCCGGTGGTGGGCGTGAAGCTGGATGGCGAACTGCCCACCGGCGCCACCGCCACCGACCTGGTGCTCACGGTCACCGAGTTGCTGCGCAAGCACGGCGTGGTGGGCAAGTTCGTGGAGTACTACGGCAGCGGCTATCGCAAGCTGTCCCTGGCCGACCGCGCCACCATCGCGAACATGGCGCCCGAGTACGGCGCCACCGCGGGTTTCTGCCCGGTGGACGAGGAGACCCTCGCCTACCTGCGCCTCACCGGCCGCTCCCCCGAAGTGGTGGATCGCGTGGAGCGCTACAGCAAGGAGCAGGGCTTCTTCTACGGCGAGGGCGCCGAGGATCCCGAGTTCGGCGAGACCCTCGGTCTGGACATGAGCACGGTGGAGCCCTCCCTGGCCGGGCCCGCCCGTCCCATGGATCGGGTGGCGCTCACGAAGATGAAGCCCGCCTTCGAGGATCTTCTCGCCGAACGATATCCCGAACAGGCCGCCCGCGAGAAGGCCGAAGGTTTGGGCGACGGCTCGGTGGTCATCGCGGCCATCACCAGCTGCACCAACACCAGCAATCCCGGCGTGCTCATCGGCGCGGGGCTCCTGGCCAAGAAGGCCGTGGAGAAGGGCCTGAGCGTGCCCGAGTGGGTGAAGACCAGCCTGGCCCCCGGCAGCCGCGTGGTCACCCGCTACCTGGACGAGGCGAATCTGAGTTCCTTCCTGGACAAGCTCGGCTTCCACACCGTGGGGTACGGCTGTGCGGTCTGCATCGGCAACTCGGGTCCCCTGGACGAGCCCGTGCGCGAGGCCATCGAATCGAAGGATCTCGTGGTGGCCGGCGTGCTCAGCGGCAACCGCAACTTCGAGGGACGCGTGAGTCCCCACACCCGGGCCAACTACCTGGCCAGCCCGCCCCTGGTGGTGGCCTACGCCCTGGCCGGTCGCGTGGACATCGACTTCGAGGCCGAGCCCATGGGCGAAGGTCCCGACGGGCCGGTCTATCTGCGTGACATCTGGCCGGCCGATGAGGAGATCCGCGAGCTCATGGAAGCCACCGTGCGTCCCGAGCTCTTCGAGGCCGAATACGCAGGCGTCTTCGACGCCAACGAGACCTGGAACGCCCTGCCCGTGCCCGAGGGTCAGCTCTTCGAGTGGAAACCGGACAGCACCTACGTGCGCGAGCCCAGCTTCTTCGAGTCCCTGGGGCCGGAACTGCCCGAGGCCAAGCCCATCCGCGGAGCGCGCTGTCTGCTCAAGCTCGGCGACAGCGTGACCACCGACCACATCTCGCCGGCGGGCGTGATCGCGGCCGGCAGCCCCGCGGCGAGTTACCTCACCGGCAATGGCGTGGATCCGAAAGACTTCAACAGCTACGGCTCGCGTCGCGGCAACCACGAAGTGATGATGCGCGGCACCTTCGCGAACATCCGCATCCGCAACGAGATGCTCGACGGCGTGGAGGGCGGCTACACCCTGCATCTTCCCGGCGGCGAGCAGATGGCGGTCTGGGACGCGGCTGAGCGTTACATGGCCGACGAGGTGCCCCTCATCGTTCTCGGCGGCAAGATGTACGGCACGGGCTCCAGCCGCGACTGGGCGGCCAAGGGCACGAGCCTGCAGGGCATTCGCGCGGTGATCGCCGAGAGCTTCGAACGCATCCATCGCAGCAACCTGGCCGGCTTCGGCATCCTGCCCCTGCAGTTCAAGGATGGCGAGACCCACGAGAGTCTGGGACTCACGGGCCTCGAAACCTTCGACATCGAGGGTATCGAGGGCGAGCTTTCGCCCATGCAGGAACTGGATGTCGTGGCGCGATCGGAGGACGGCGGCGAGAAGCGCTTCAAGGTGGTCCTGCGCCTGGACACGCCCGTGGAGATCGACTACTTCCGCAATGGAGGCATCCTCCACGCGGTGCTCCGCAGGATGATCGCCGAGGAAGCGGCCGTCTAGACCGGCTACGATTCTACACGCCCTGCAGCTGCACGACCACGTCGCGGCTGCGGGGCGTTTCGTCGAAGTCGATGAGCACCACCTGCTGCCAGGTGCCCAGGGTGAGTCGTCCGTTCACGAAGGGCACGGCGAGGTGGGGGCCGAGCAGGGCCGAGCGGATGTGGCTGTGGCCGTTGTGGTCGCCCCAGCGCTGGTGATGGCGCCAGTCGCGGTCCGCGGGGGCGAGGGTCTCGAAGACCTCGGCCAGATCCTCCACCACGCCGCTCTCGAACTCGAGGGTCGTCAGCCCGGCCGTGGATCCTCCGATGAAGAGATGGGCCATGCCCTCCCTGAGGCCGCTCTTGGCGAGCAGGGCTTCCAGGTCGCCGGTGATGTCGAGGGTGTCGCCGTCGCCGCGAGTGCGTCGGGAGATGCTGCCCGTGATGATGTTCATGCCGCCTCCTTGCCGCGGGGCCCAGGCCTGGTTACACTGCGGCATGCCCCGCGAAAGCATCCAGAATAGAAAACTGCGCGCCGAACGCATCCGAAAGGAACTGCTGCGCCTCTATCCCGAGGCCAGCTGCAGCCTGGATTTCGTGGATCCCTACCAGCTGATGGTCTCCACCGTGCTCAGCGCCCAGTGCACCGACGAGCGCGTGAACATGGTGACGCCGGCGCTCTTCGCCGCCGCGCCCGATGCGGCGGCCCTGGCGAAGATTCCCCAGGCACGGCTGGAGAAGCTCATCCACTCCACGGGATTCTACCGCAACAAGGCCAAGAACCTGAAGGCCGCGGCGAAGGATATCCTGAAGAGGCACGAGGGCGAGGTGCCCGGCACCATGGACGAACTCACCGCCCTGGCCGGCATCGGCCGCAAGACCGCCAACGTGATCCTCGGAAACGCCTTCGGCCTGCCCGGCTTTCCGGTGGACACCCATGTGGGGCGGCTGTCACGGCGCCTGCGCCTGACGCGCCACGAAGATCCGGTGAAGGTGGAGAAGGATCTCTGCGCGCTCTTCCCGCCCGAAAGCTGGACCCTGCTCAGCCATCAGCTCATCATGCACGGCCGCGCGGTCTGTCCCTCGCGCAAGCCCCGCTGCGGCGAGTGCGCCCTGGCGGAGGATTGTCCGTCGAAGGCCTAGTCCACGGGCAGGAAGACCAGCTTCTCCACTTCCACGTATCCCGCGCTCTCCACGCGAAGCAGATAGACTCCGTAGGCGCTGAAGTTATCGAGATGGTCGCGGCCCGACCAGAAGAGCTCCTCGTAGGGAGGCTCGGCCTGGCCGTCGAATAGAACCCTCACCAATCGACCCGAGGCGTCGTAGAGCACGGCGCGCAGGTAGCCCGACTCGAGCAGATTCACCTGCACGTGCACGCCTCGATTGGAACCGAAGGGATTGGGCACCGGCGCATCGACGCGCAGGGGCGTCTCGAAGCTCACGGCGCGGTGGAGCACCTTGTGATGGGGGTCCAGCTCCATGGCCGTGGGCTTCTCGGCGTAGTCGAAGCTGAAGCTCTGGTCCGCCTGATCCGGCAGCACGGTCTCGACGATGCTGTCGCCGCTCGCGAAGCGGAACATGAGATCCAGGGGTTCGCCGAAGAGAGCGCCGGGCTGCACCTGGCGGAGGGTCACGTCCACCTCGAAACCCGCGCCGCCTTCGCCGGCGGTCCAGCTGTTGAAGTAGTGGGGACGCCCGCTGTCGTAGAGCCAGCGCTCGAAGAAGGGCCGCAGGCTGAGTCCGCTGAAGTTCTCGCAGTGGACGATGAAGTCCTCGGTGCTGGCGGTTCCGAAACGTCGCGGCTCGTCCTGGGCCCAGTGCTCCAGCATGGAATAGAAGAGGTTGTCGCCTTCCGACTCGCCCAGGGCGTAGGTCTCGGCGTGCTCGCCGAAGTGGTGGCGCAGCCGCCCCCGCAGCATGTGCAGCACCCAGCCGCCCTTCCAGTAGGTGGTCCGTCCGAAGGTGCTCACCGGGTCGTGGATGGTGCCCTCGAACTCGAGGCGCGAGCGCCGGCTGAACATGTAGTCGCCGGGGGTCCACCGCCCCACGTGTTCGTAGTAGAGGGCCTCGAGGTAGGTGGCGAAACCCTCGTTGAGCCAGATGTCCTCCCAACTCGCGCAGGTGACCAGGTCGCCGAACCATTGGTGGGCCGATTCGTGGGGCAGCACGTAGTTGATGGGATCTTCGCCCAGCAGCGTCGTGCTGCCGATGCTGCTGAGGGTCATGTGTTCCATGCCGCCGGAGAAGCGGTACTCCACGATGCCGTACTTCTCGTCCCGATAGGGATACTCGCCGAAGCGGTCGCCGAAGCAGTCGAGCTGGTCGGCGGTCCAGGGTTCGAAGGAGGCCAGGGCATCGTCGGTGTGGTGCAGGAAGGCGTACATGACCAGGGGCATCACGTGGCCGTCCTCGAAGCTGTAGTCGATGGTGTAGGGATATCCGTCGCCGGTGGGCGAATAGAAGTCGGTGATGGTGATGGCCACCAGGTAGCTCGGAATCGGATAGCGTTCCATGAAGTGGAAGCTGCGCTTCCCGCCGCCGACTTCGCTCACCGATTCGAGGCTGCCGTTGGACGCCACCACCAGGTCTTCGTCCACCGTGATCTTGATGGACATGGAATCCGCCCGCTGATCCAGCCTGTCGATGCAGGGCCACCAGCTGCCCGCGTACTGGGTCTGGGTCATGGTGTAGACCAGGGGGTGGATGCCCGTGTAGGGCCCCTCGCTGACGTTGTAGGGATCGAAGACGAAGGCGCCGAATCCGTCCTCGTTCTCGTGGGCGATGTAGTCCACTTCCACCTGCATCTGCACGCCCACTTCGGCCCCCGGCGTCTGGATGGTGAGCAGAGCGACGCCATCGTGCTCGAAGTCCGCCGCCGCATCGTTCACCCGGACGTCCTGGATCTCCACGTTCCAGAGCGCGTCGAGCACCAGGATGCCGGTTTCGGCCACGGGAGTGGCGTGGAGCGTCACGGTGGAGACGAAATCGCCGTCCTCGAAATCGGCGTCGAGGAAGAGCTCGGCCTCGATCTTGTACCAGTCGGCTCGCCACTCGATCTGACCGGCCTGGCTCTCGCCGTCGCGATCCAGTTGGGGGGCCCCGTGTCCGCAAGCGCCGGCGTGCCGCGCCTGGTCGGGGTAGAACGGCTTGTCGTAGGGCAGCCCTTCGAAGGGCGCGAAGGCCACCAGGGCGGGGAGCAAAAGGAGCAGTGCGGGGGCGAGCTTCTTCATTTCCTCTTTCCCGGCTAGAGGGTGACGAGCAGACCCAGGCTCAGGCGGAGCCCGTTCAGTTCGAGGGGATAGGATCCCCAGAGTATGTCGTTGTCGCTGGGATCCTCGATCTCCGATTGATTCGCGTCCGGCGTGATGTGCTGCAGGGAGCCCTCGTAGTCGAAGTACTGGCTCACCTGGCCCATGGTGCCGCCGAGCTGTCCCTGGATCATCACGCTGCGGTTGAGGCGATAGTTCAGGCCCACGCTGGCCGCCGCGCCGATGGACATGTCGGTGGACTCGATGCGGGTGTCGTAGTCGGGATAGGCCGTGCCCGGATCGCCGTTGGGAGAATCGGACACGTTGTCCAGGGCGATGTCCAGGTAGCTGTCGGCGTAGAGCAGGGTCACGCTGGCGGCCACGAAGGGTTCCACGGTCTTGGAGCGCACGAAGCTCAGGGCGTAGTGGATGCCGAGGCCGAACTCGTGGAGCTTGCTATCCACCGTTCGGTCCGATTCCCAGCCGTGGGGCACGAAGGAGGCGTGCTGGCTGTACTGGGTGAAGTGGTAGTCCGCGACGAAGCTGATGGGACCGTTGAAATGCCGCAGCACGTTGAAGCCCAGGGACGTGCCCACCTCGAAGCTCTGGAAGAGCGAGATGGGTTCGCCCATGACGCTTCCGATGTTGTTGATGTGGTTCATGAGCACCGCGTGGTTCGGTCCCGAATAGGTGCTGACGTTGGGACCGAAACTCCAGCCCGAAACCAGGGCGCCGGGGGTGCGTCCGCTCTTCGCCGGCGCCGCGGGCTCGCGCACCGCCTCTTCTTCCTCTTCGGCCCCAACGAGACTCTCGGCCGCGTCGTCGCTCTGAGCCGCCCAGGCCTCGGTGAGCAGATCGGTGTCCTCGCCGGCCAGTTCGGCCTCCTCCGCCGGTTTCCAATCGCGATAGGGATGCAGGAGCCTGCGGCAGTCCTCCGGCAGGCTGCTGCGCAGGGCCCGGGGTTCGCTGCCCGAGACGCGGATGAATCCCTCCATCTTGCCGCTGGAAACGTCGTAGAGCTTGAGCAGGAGCCTGTCCTCGTTGCTGCTGCGGCGGAAGTATCCCATGATCAGGATGTCCAGGCCCACGGCGCGCCCCATCTCGGCGAAGCAGGCCTCCTCGGCGCAGGTGGCCGGATCGAGGTCCTTGCCCGCGAGGGCGAGGGCCAGCAGATCGCCCGGCATGAGATTCCATTCCCCGGAGGGGAAGGCGGCCCGAAGCTCGTCCCGGACGGCCGTCTCCAGGTTCTCCCGATCGGATTCCTCGATACTCTCCGTGCCGACGATGGGAGGCAGGCCCACCTGAAAGGCCGCGGCGGGGAGCGCGAGCAGAAGTAGTAGGGCTGGGAAGAGGATGGGGGCGTAGGGGTTGCGGCCTTGGCGAGGCGTCATGCGATTCTCCTGCGTTTCGGGGCGAGGCGATCAGGGGAAAATTACAGTAGTCGAAGGGGCTTGTCAGCCAAGTTTTCCGATGGATCCCAGGGTCCTTTCCGCGAAGTCGAGACTTCGGGGAGCGGCTCCCGCGCCGGACTCCACGAACTGGAGCGCCCGAGCGGAGCTGCGTTCCCTGCGGGCAGGATCCTCCAGGTGGAGACGCCATGCCGCCTCCAGCTCGTTGGCATCGCGAATCACGAGACCTGCTCCTTCCGACACCATTTCCCCGGCTTCCGCGGCGCGTCCGATGCGGGGACCCATGAGCACGGGCAATCCGTGGGCCGCGGGTTCGAGCACGCTGTGCACGCCGTCGCCGAATCCTCCACCCACCAGGGCCAGGGAGCCGAGGGCGTAGAGTTCGGCCAGAACGCCGAGGCTGTCGGCCAGGACCACGCAGCCGGCGGGCATTTCGCCCAGGCTCGACATCCTCGCGGAGGGAAGGCCCGCGCGGCTCGACGCCTCTTCGAGGCGGCGCAGGTTCTCTTCGCTGGGCTCGTGGGGAGCCACCAGCAGGCGGGCTTCGGGATGCTCGGCGAGGATGCGCGGATAGGCTTCCAGTAGCATGCCCTCCTCGGCGGGCCAGCTGCTGCCGGCAACCAGGCAGGTCTCCCGGGCATGGGGCGAGTCGGCCAGTGGGTAGGGCCGCCCTTCCTCGCGACGCTCCAGGACCCGGTCGAAGCGGGTGTCTCCGGTCACCTCCATGCGCGCGGAAGGAACTCCCAGCCGGCGGAACTGCTCCGCATCGCTTTCGGTGGCGGCGCCGACGCCGTCCAGCATGGCGTGGACGGGGCGGGACAGCAGGCGTCCCGGCCAGCGGGCCCGTCTCGACTCGGCCGACAGCACGCCGCCCAGCAGGAATATCGGTAGACCCCGGCGCTTCGCCTCGCCCATGAGATTCGGCCAGAGGTCCCACTTCACCACGAAAACGAGATCCGGCGCGAAGTCCTCGCAAAGCTGCGCCATGGCCCGGGGCGTGTCGGCGGGCATGGGGATGGCCCGGTCCGCCTCGGGCAGATCCTCGGCGGCGCGGCGGGCCGAGGCCGAGGACAGGGTGGCCAGGATGGCCGCCTCGGGATGCCGCCTTCGGATTTCCGCCATGATGGGACGGGCCTGCTCCAGCTCTCCCGCCGAGGAGGCGTGGACCAGGTAGCGGGGGAAGGCGCCGGACCGGATCCCCGCGGCGCCCGGCGATTCCCTTCGCCACCTGAGGGTGGCCGCCAGCTTGGGCGAGAAGCGCGCGAAGAGGGGCAGGGCGAGAGCGGCCAGGGGTGCCATGAGCCGATAGAGGGCGAGGATCACCACAGCCATCCTCCCTCGCGGAGTTCGGCGAGCACCGCTTCGGGTTCCAGGCCGGCCAGGCAGCGCCGGTCATCGTACTTGCAGGGACGCTTGCCGTGGAGGGAGCAGGGGCGACAGGCCAGATCCCGCTGGATGAGCAGGCTCTCGGCCAGGCGAGGGGCGAAGCCGAACTCGGGCACGGTGGGACCGAAGAGGGTGCAGACCGGCCGTCCCACGGCCTCGCTGAGATGGGCCAGGCCGCTGTCGCCGCCCACCAGTCCCCGGCAGCGGGCCAGGGCCGCGGCCAGGCGCGGCAGGGGGATGGCTCCCGCGAAGGCCAGCGCCCGCTCGCCGGCGATCTCGCGGCAGAGCTCCTCCTCGCCGGGTCCGCCCAGAACCAGCAGCGGCAGGTCGCCGGGCAGGGCCGCGAGGAAGTCGGCGAATCGGGGCCAGGCCTTCTGGGGCCAGGCCGCGCCGGGGGCCAGGGCCAGGGGACGGGCATCCCGGGGTAGGCCGAGGGCCTCGAGCTCCTCGTCCACGGATGCGCGGAGGGCCTCGCTCAGGGGGTAGGTCTTCTCGCCGGCGGCTTCCGCTCCGCACAGGCGCGCGGCGGCCTCCCGGTGCCGCTCCAGCACGGGCAGGTAGGGACGCTCCCGCAGGGCGGCCTTGAGGGTGTCGGGGGCTCCGGCCAGCAGGCGGCGGCGCAGCCCGTCGCGGCGGGTGCGGGTCCAGCGGGGACCGCGGCCGGCCATGAGCAGGCGGAGGCCGCGACTGCGGAGGTTGTCGTGGAGGTCGAGGACTGCGTCGAATTCGATCTCGGACAGACGGCGCGCCAGATCCCGCAGGCCCCCGAACCCCTCGGCGGGATCCAGGGTCCAGATGCGCTCCAGTTCCGGAAGGGGCTCGAGCAGGGGCGCGAAGCGGTCGAGGGTGAGGAAATGGAGACGGTGGCCGGCGGCGGACAGATCCCGCAGGGCGGGAAGGGTCAGCACCAGATCGCCCAGGGCGCTGAATCGGATGACCAGTGTGCGCATGCCGCCTCGTTTTCCGGGAAGGCGCAGTTTAGGTTAGGCCCACAGGGGCGTCAAGGAGCGTGCTTGACAAGGCCCGCGCAAAGCCCGACTCTTCGCCCGATCGATCCATGGATGAACCCCAGAAAACCTATCGGCCGGACAAGGCCCACGATCTCCGCCATCAACTCGCCCTGCTCGCGGTGGACCTCCGTCTCAGCCGCGACCGCCTGGCGAGAAGCGAGCAGGAGCCGGGCGAACTCGTGCCCTCCCTCCTGAATCGTCTGGACCGGGGACTGGCCCGCGCCCAAAGCATCCTCGAGGAAGGCGCCGCGCCCGGGGCCGAGGCCTCCCTGGACCGTGCGCCCCTGGTCCGCGAGATCTGGGAGCGTTTCCATCGTGCGGGTCGCCTGAACTCCGACCGTTGCCGCCTCGACCTCCCCGATCCCTGGCTCTTTCCCGGATCGGAAGAGGCCCTGCACGCCCTGCTGCTGAATCTGCTGGAGAACGCCTGCAAGGCGGCTCCTCAAGGACCCCTGCACCTGACGGTCGACGGGGAGGGCATCGCCGTGGAGAACGGGGGCGAGGCACTGCCGGAGCCCCTGGCCGACAGCCTTCGCGCCGGCCGAGCGCCGGAGACCGAAGGGGAGCACGGACGCGGGCTGGGGGAGATCCTCCGCCGGGCCGAGCAGCTCGGACTCCGCATGGAAATCGACACCTCGCCTCTCACGCGCATGACCTTCCGCCGCATCGATGGGCCGCGCCTGCTGGTGGTGGAGGACGATCCCGGGCTGCGCGCCATGCTGGCGGAGCTCATCCGGCGCGACGGATTCCGCGTGGACGAGGCCGCCCGCTTCGAGGATCTGCCCGCGGAGGCGGGGCCCTGGCGGGCCGTGCTGGCCGACCTGGGCCTGCCCGGCGAGGACGGCGGATCCGCGCTGGCCAGGATCAAGGACGAACATCCCGCCACACGCACCCTGCTGCTCACCGGCGACAGGGAGGAAGCCCGCGGCGGACATCCGGGCGTGGACCGCGTGCTGATCAAACCCGGGCTGGCGCCCCTGCAGGAGGAGCTGCGGATCCTGAAGGAGGGCGCGCCGTGACCGCCGACATCCTTCTGGGCGCGGGCATCCTGCTGCTGCTGGGCTTCTCGGGCTTCTTCTCGGGCTCGGAGACCGCGCTCTTCGCCCTGGACCACAGCCAGAAGCACCTGCTGCGCAAACGGCAGGACCGACCCGCCCGCTGCGTGGCCTACATGTTGGACCGGCTCCAGGAGGTGCTGGCCAGCATCCTCGTGGGCAATACCCTGGTGAACATCGTGCTGGCCGTGCTGGCCACGCGATTCTTCCTGCGGCATCTGGGACCGGAACGCGGCCCCCTGGTGAGCACCCTCGCCACCACCCTGGCCGTGCTGCTCTTCGGCGAGATCCTGCCCAAGAGCATCGCGGTGCAGCACCCGCGCAACACCAGTCTGCGCGTGGCGCCTCGGCTGCTCGGAGCCCATCGAATGCTCTGGCCGGTGGCGGGCGCCCTCGAGCGCCTCAGCCAGAACCTCCGCGGCGGGCTCCAGCGCTTCTTTCCCGGCGACCGGCGGGGCCTTCAGGAAGAGGACCTGCTGGCCCTGGTGCAGGTGGCCGTGGAGGAAGGTCCCCTGGGCGAGAAGGAAATGGAAATGGTCAGCGGCGTCTTCGAGCTGGGCGACACGCCGGTCTCCGAGACCATGACCCCCCGGGTGGACATCTACCTGATCGAGGACGACACCCCCATCCGCGAGGCCATCGCGACCATCCGCATGGAGGGATATTCGAAGATCCCGCTCTTCCGGGAGAGCCCCGATCGGGTGGTGGGCATCCTGTACGCGGCGGATCTGCTGGGACGCGAGAACTCCGAGGAGCCCGTGTCCTCCCTCTCGCGGCCGGTGCGCTTCTGTCCCGAGAGCCAGATGGCCGGGCCCCTGCTCGCCGAGATGCTCGACGAGGACGAGACCCTCGCGGTGGTGCTCGACGAATACGGATCCCTGGCCGGTCTGGCCGCCCTGGAGGACCTCTTCGAGGTGCTGGTGGGGAACATCCTCAACCGCCGGGATTTCGAGAGCCAGCGCTTCTACATGCCCGACGAGGACACCCTCATCGCCTCGGCGCGCATGGAGCTGGAGCAGGCCTGCGAGATCCTGCGCATGCCCCTGATGTCCGAGGAGAGCGAGACCCTGGGCGGATTCCTCATGGAGCAGCTCGGCGAGGTTCCCGAGGAGGGTAGCGTCTGCGAGATGGCGGGCCTGCGCTGGACGGTCCTGGACGCCGAGGGGCCGGCCCTGCGCACCCTGAAACTGGAGCGCCTGTCATGAGCGCCTGGTTGATACTGCTGCTGATCTCGATCCTGGGATCCGCCTTCTTCTCGGGCAGCGAGACCGCCGTGGTCTCGAGCAACCGCATGCGCCAGCGGGTGGCGCGGGAGGAAGGCCGTCGTCTGGGCGGCCTGGCCGAGCGCGTCTATCGTTTCCCGGAGCGCATGCTGGCCGTGCTGCTGCTGGGCACCAACGTCTTCAACGTCCTGGCTTCGGTCACGGCGGTGGTGCTCACCGAGAGCTTCCTGAGGGGCCGGGGCTGGATCCTGCCCAGCGCGGGCGTGGACTTCATCTCCACCCTCTGGATCGCTCCCACCGTGCTGATCCTCGGAGAGGTGCTGCCCAAGGGCCTGGGCAGCGTCTACGCCGACCGCTTCACCCGCTGGGTCTCTCCGCTCATCGTTCCCCTGGCGGGACTGCTCTGGCCCGTGCTCTGGCTCCTGGAGAACCTGAGCCGGCAGCTGGGACGCCTGGTGGCCGGCGGGCCCTCCCGCGGCGAGATCCCCCTGAGCTGGGAGACCGTGCGGCTCCACGTGGAGACCGGCCGGGAGGAGGGGGCGGTGGCCCAGGAGGAAGAGATCCTCATCAATCGCATCGCCCTGCTGAATCGGCTCACCGCCCGCTCGCTCATGCGTCCCCTGTCCGATCTCACCCTCTTTCCCATGGAGGGGAAGGTGGGCGAGCTGCTGGATCATCGGGAGGGGAGCATGCCGTCCCGGGTCTTCCTCTTCCGCGAGGGCAGCTCCCGTCTGGAAGGCTTCGTGTCATCGCTCAAGCTGCTGGGACAGCCCCCCGAGCGTCCCCTGGAGCAGCTCGCGGGCTCCCTGCGCAGCGTTCCGGCCAGCCGTCCCCTGCTGGATCTCATCGACGAGCTCCAGTTCACCCACAGCAAGTTCGCAGTGGTCACCGACCTGGACGGCAGCGCCCTGGGACTGGTCTATCTGCGGGATCTACTGGAAAAACTGGTCCGTTTCCGGCGAGTCGACGATATCAGGGAGTAATCGGCTTTTATCGGATATTTTCCCCAGGAATCAGAAATCCCTTATGAAATCTTGACCGCAACGGCGGGTCTTTCTATTTTGTTCCCGACCCCGAGGCCCGAAATCTCCCGCTATCCCCATAGAGGTGATCATGGAGCAATTGGATAAGACCGAAATCGGCGAACGCCTGAAACGGCATCGCCTGGAGAAGAAACTCACGCTCAAGATGATCGAGGAGACCAGCGGCGTGTCGGCCACGCACATCTCCGAGATCGAGCGCGGCAAGAGCAGTCCCACCGTAGGCGCGCTCACTCGCATCGCCCAGGCCATGGGAGAGGAGCCTTCCTACTTCGTGGAGGCCGACGAGCTTCCCGTGACCAGCATCGTGGCGAAGAACAAGCGCCGGCGTTTCCGCTTCGTGGAACCGCCCGTGGAGATCGAATCCCTGTCCGGTCCCATCCCGCACTCGCGAATCTCGTTCATGAAGATGACCTGGGGCAAGGGCGCCGTGTCCTCGGGCGACGTGAACCGGCACGAGGGCGAGGAGTTCATCCTGCTGCTCAAGGGCATCCTGCAGGTGCACGTGGACCAGGAGCAGTACGTGCTGAAGGAAGGCGACAGCCTGCACTATCACGCGTCCAACCCGCATCGCATCGAGAACATCGGCGAGGGACCTTGCGAAGCCTGGGTCGTCACCGTACCCAGCTTCAAGATCTAGGAGACACGATGGAAATTCAGGAACTCGGACAGCGGATCAAGCGCGTGCGCAAGGCGCGCGGCATGACCCTCAAGGAAGTGGAAGCGTCGAGCAAGGTCTCGGCCACGCACATCTCGGAAATCGAACGGGGCAAGACCAGTCCCACGGTGGGCGCGCTCTCGCGCATCGCCGGTGCCCTGGGCAAGGACACCTCCTTCTTCCTCGAAAGCCGGAACCTCGAAGAGGTCAGCCGCATACGTTTCGAGGAGCGCGAGCGCAGTCCCCTCAGCAGCACCTCGGGTCACTATCAGCCGCTCACCCAGGGCATCCCCGGCGGACACCTCCAGATCTACAAGATCCATCTGGACGGCGGATCGGAACTCAAGTTCACGGCCAGCCACGCCGCGGGAGAAGTCACCGTTCTCTGCGAGCGGGGCAAGCTGAGCTTCAACTCCGGCGACGAGGAGTTCCAGATCAGCGATGGGGACAGCCTGCACTTCACCGAGGTCCAGGAGCATCGTCTGGCCAACGCGGGCAAGGAGGGCGTGGATTTCATCCTCGTCAGTACGCGCCGTCACCTTCTGGACAATCTGTAGGAGAGATCGTGAGCGACGAGACGACCCTGGACATGAATTTCCTCAGCCTGATCATGGCCCATCACCAGGCCGGGCTCACGCATCTGGGCAAGGTGGCCGATCCCGTCACGGGCAAGGTGGAGCGCAACCTGGAAGCGGTGCAGGGAACCATCGCGGTGCTGGAGTCGCTGGAACGCAAGACCCGCGGCAATCTGGCGAAGGAGGAGGAACAGGCGCTCAGCGAGGCCATCACCTTCCTGCGCCTGAACTTCGTGGAGGAGATGAAGGGCGGAGAGAAGGCGGGCGCCACCGACGCCGAGACCGAAGAAGCGCCGGCAGACTGATGTCCGCGCGAACGCGGCAGCTGCTCTGCGTCTGCATGATCCTATTGGGAGCCGGCCCGGCCTGGGCCGGCTTCGGCATGCCCGAGAGCACCGGCCTCTTGCGCCTGCCCTCGGCCGAGCCACTGCCCTCCTCGCGACTCGAACTCCGGCTGCTCAGCAGCTACTACTACCAGGATGTGGGTCGCGCCTCCCGATTCCACTTCTTTCAGCCGCGCCTCGACGCGGGCTTCGGCATCGGCGGTTTCCTGGAGCTGGGGGCGGGGTTCTCCTACTGGCAGCGTTACCGCTCGGTGGACACCCTCGACGGCGAACTCTACCTGGCCACCGGCGGCGGCGACTGGACCGGCGACCTGGGCGCGGCGGATCTCTACCTGAAGCTCTCGCCGCCCCTACCCTGGGATCGACTCCGCCTGGCGGCGCAGGTGAACCTGCGATCGCCCCAGTCGGGGGGCTATCCCGGCCCCGAGCCCGGGGGCGAGGAGCTGGAGACCCGCGGGATCCTCGAGCTGCGCTTCGCCGACGGGCATCGATTTCCCCGTAGCTGGATCAGCCTCGTGGTCGGCCGGCGTCTCAATCGCGGCACGGAGGGTTCGGGTTTCGCGCCCTCCGCCGATCCGGATGATCCCTGGATGCCCTTCCCGCACTACTATCCCGCCGGCGAGGATCTGCCCCTGGACCAGACCCTCTTCGGCCTGGGACTGCGATTCGAAAGCGAGGGCAGCGAACTCTTCGGGGAACTGTCGGTGGAGGGCTACCACGAGGATCTGGGCATGCACTGGCGCGAGAACCTCTGGCAACTCGCCTTCGGTCTGCGCACCCGGCTGCCCCGGGACATGCGCCTGTTGCTGCTGGTTGACATGAACCTGTCCCGCGACGAGTTCGACACGGACTTCGCGCCCCACTACCCGAGGGTGGTGCAGTCCCTGGGCATCAGCCGCGACTGGGATTTCTAGGGGAAGCTACTCGGCCTCGCTCTTGAAGGCCTGCCACTGGGCCTCCATCTCCTCCAGACTCGAATCCTCCAGGCGGGCGCCGTTCTCGCCGAGGCGCTTCTCCATGCCGCCGAAGCGACGGAGGAACTTGGCATTGGCCTTCTCGGCCACGTCCTCGGCATCCATGTCCAGCCATCGGCAGAGATTGGCCAGCACGAAGAAGAGGTCGCCGATCTCGTCGCGCACCCGCTCGACGGAGTCCGGATCCAGCTCCCGGCGGAATCGCTCGGAGGGGCATCCCTCGCCGGGCGGCGTCCGGCGCGCTGCCAGGGGCTTCAGTTCCACTTGCAGCTCGCCGAATTCCTCGTGGAGCTTGGCGAGCACGCCGGCCAGATCGGGCCAGTCGAATCCCACGGTGGCGGCCTTGTCCTGGTAGCGGTGGGCCTTGGCCAGGGCGCCCATGCTTCGGGGCAGGGGCCTCAGCAGGCCTTCCTCCCCGCCGCGCTCCTCGCGCTTGATGTCATCCCAGCGGCGGGTCTGCGCCTCCACGCTGCCGGCCCGTTCGGCCTCGCCGAAGAGATCCGGATGCCTGCGCCTCAGCTTCTCGTCGGCCAGGCGCGGAGCCTCGCCGGGCGGGATGCTCTCGTCGGCCTGCAGGCGCTGGATGGCGAAGAGCAGCAGGTAGGCCAGGTCGCCGAGCTCCTCGGCCTGGTGGGCGGCCTCGCCCGAGGCCACGGCGTCGCGCCATTCCTGTCCCTCCTCGACCAGGTAGCGGGAGAGATCGGCGGCGGTCTGCTTGCGGTCCCAGGGACAGCCGTCGGGCGCCAGCAAGCGCTCGAGGGTTTTCCAGAGCGCCTGGAATTCTTTCGCGGGGAAGTCGGACATGGCGGCACCATAGCAGCTGCCCGAGGCGATGGCCAGACGGCAGGTTGATCGCCCGCGAATCATCTGCTACTTTCGAAGATCACTTTAGCCATGGACGGGCCCATGGACTTCATCCGTCTCCGCGGCGCGCGCGAGAACAACCTGAAGAACCTCGATCTGGACATTCCCCGCGGGCAGCTCGTGGTGATCTCCGGCGTGAGCGGCTCGGGCAAGAGCAGCCTGCTCTTCGACACCATCTACGCCGAAGGGCAGCGCCGCTACGTGGAGAGCCTCTCCACCTACACCCGCCAGTTCCTCGAACGCCTGCGCCGGCCCGAACTGGATTCCCTCGAAGGCATCGGCCCCGCGGTGGCCATCCGGCAGAAGAACACGGTGTTGCACTCCCGCTCCACCGTGTCCACCTACACCGAGATCGCAGACTTCATGCGCCTGCTCTTCGCCCGGGCCGGCACCCAGTACTGCCCGAGCTGCGGGCGGGAGGTGCGGCGGGACAGTCCCGCCGAGGTGGCCGATCACCTGCTGGCCGAGCATCCGGGTCGCGACGTGCTGCTGGTCTTTCCCTTCCGGATTCGCGAGGGGGCCGATCCGGAGGCCCTGCGCGAGCTGCTGCTCACCCGGGGCTACACCCGCGTGCTGGCCGGCGGCAAGGTGCGCAAGCTGGAGGATCTGCCCGGCAAGGAACTCAAGAGCGGCAAGCTGCAGGTGCTGGCCGACCGCATCCGCCTGGACGAGGAGAACCGCAGCCGCCTGGCCGAGGCCGTGGAGACATCCTATCGCGAGGACGAGGGGCGCGTGGCCGCCCACGACAGGGGCGGCGAGGAGATCGCGCGCTATGCGGAAGGATCCCACTGCCCCTGGTGCGAGGTGGAGCTGCCCGAACCCGGACCGCAGTTCTTCAGCTTCCAGCACAGCGAGGGCGCGTGCCCGCGCTGCCGAGGCTACGGCAACACCCTCGAGTTCGACGAGGCGCTCATCGTGCCCGATCCCAAGGCCTCCCTGGAGGACGGCGCTCTGGCCCCCTGGGCCTCCCGCCGCTTCGACCATTTTCAAGAGAAGCTCCTGAGCTACTGCCGCGAGAACGGCATTCCCACGAACTCCAGCTTCCGCTCCCTGCCCGAACCCGTGCGCGAGAAGCTGCTGCACGGGAAACGCGGCTTCAAGGGAGTCGTCCCATGGCTGGAGGGCGTGCGCGCCAAGGGCTACAAGAAGTACGCGCGCTTCTACTCCCGGCGATTCATGTCCGAGCAGGACTGCCCCGACTGCGAGGGCAGCAGGCTCCGGCCCGAGGTCTCCTCGGTGAGGCTGGGGGACTGGACCCTGCCCGCCTTCAACCGCCTGTCCCTGGGACGGGCCGAAGGCGTCATCGAGGAATTCGGGCTCGGGGACGGCAAGGCGCTGGGCGTGGACCGCGTGCTCGAGGAACTTCGCGGCCGCCTGGGTTTTCTCGTACGCATGGGTCTGCACTACCTCACCCTCGATCGCCTCACCCGCACCCTCTCCGGCGGGGAATTCCAGCGCATCCATCTGGCCAACGCCCTGGGCAGCCACCTCACCGATACGGTCTACGCCCTGGACGAGCCCACCGTCGGCCTGCACGCCCGGGACACCGAGCGCCTGCTGGAGACCCTCGAGGACCTG
This sequence comes from uncultured bacterium, assembly GCA_964344565.1. Classification (GTDB taxonomy): domain Bacteria; phylum Krumholzibacteriota; class Krumholzibacteriia; order JACNKJ01; family JACNKJ01; genus JACNKJ01. The sequence goes on along the minus strand of CAYFNT010000003.1, from coordinate 126,760 downwards.
CGGGAGAAGGGCAACAGCGTGCTGGTGGTGGAGCACGACCTGGATCTCATCGCCCGGGCCGATCAGCTGCTGGATCTCGGCCCCGGCAGTGGCGCCCAGGGCGGCGAGACCGTCTATCAGGGTCCGCTGAACAAGCTGCCCAGGGTGGACCACGAGCATCCCAGCGCCACCCTGCGCTTCCTGCGCAAGAAGGAAATCCTGGTGCCCGGCGGCGATGCCCGCCGCAAGGCCAAGGGCGCTCTGAAGCTCGAAGGGGCCAGCCTGCACAATCTCAAGGACGTGGACGTGGAGATCCCCCTGGGGCAGCTGGTGGCCGTGTCCGGGGTCTCCGGCTCGGGCAAGACCAGCCTGGTCTCCGGGGTGCTGGTGCCCGCCCTCCAGCGGGGCGGTGGCAAGGCGCGGCCGGAGGATCCCTACACCCGCCTGCGCGGCGCCGAACGGGTGAGCGAAGTGCGGGTGGTGGATCAGAGCCCCCTGGGCAAGAGCCCGCGGAGCAATCCGGCCACCTACATCGGCGCCTTCCAGCACATCCGGGAGATCTTCGCCGATCTGCCCGATGCCGCGTCCCGGCGCATGGGGGCCACGAACTTCTCCTTCAACAGCAAGGAGGGGCGTTGCCCCGAGTGCCAGGGCCTGGGTTCGGTGAAGCTGGAGATGGTCTTCATGGCCGATCTCTTCGTGCCCTGCGAGAGCTGCCAGGGCAGCCGCTTCCGGCCCGAGTCCCTGGAGGTCCGCTACAAGGGGCGCAACATCGCCGAGGTGCTCGACCTCACCGTGGACGAGGCCATCCACTTCTTCTCCGGGCGCCACGCCCTGGGTGAGAAGCTCTGGATGCTCCACCGGGTGGGTCTGGGCTACCTGCCCCTGGGCCAGGGCGCCAGCAGTCTCTCGGGGGGCGAGAGCCAGCGCCTGAAGATCGCGCGGGAGCTCGCCCAGCCGGGCAAGGAACGCTATCTCTATGTGCTGGATGAACCTACGGTGGGTCTGCACCCCCAGGACGTGCGCATGCTCCTGGCCGTCTTCCAGCGCCTGCTCAAGGCCGGCCACTCCCTGCTGGTGGTGGAGCACAACCTGCAGGTGCTCCTGGCCAGCGATCACATCATCGACCTGGGCCCCGAGGGAGGGGACGCCGGCGGCCGCATCGTGGCCCAGGGCAGTCCCGAAGAGGTGGCGAAAGCGAAACAATCCCTTACGGGACAATACCTTGCACCGTGGGTCAAGGATCGGAGGAGGAGCGCATGAGGCTACTGGTCACCGGCGGCGCGGGATACATCGGCGGCGCCTTCGTGCGCAACGCCCTGGCGGCGGGGCACGAGGTCACCGTGCTGGACAACCTCAGTACCGGCCACCGGGACGCGGTGCCCGAGGCGGCCCGCTTCGTGGAGGGGGATATCCGCCAACGGGACCGGGTCGACGAACTCCTGGCCGGCAGCGAGGCGGTGGTGCACTTCGCCGCCCTGAGCATCGTGTCCGACTCCATTGCCGATCCCGTGGGTTACTACCGCGAGAACCTCGGGGGCTTCCTGGCCCTCATGGAGGCGGTGGCGGAGAGCCCGGTGCGAAAGCTCATCTTCTCCTCGTCGGCGGCGGTCTACGGCGCCGGAGAGGGACGCCCCTTCAAGGAGGACGACCCCCGCCGGCCGGTGAATCCCTACGGCGGAACCAAGCTGGCCATCGAGGAGACCCTGGAGCACGTGGCTCCCGGACTGGATCTCGACTTCGCCAGCCTGCGTTACTTCAACGCGGCCGGCGGCCTGGACGACCACGGCGAGCGTCACGATCCGGAGACCCATCTGATCCCCCTGGCCCTGGAGGCCGCGGCCTCCGGCGGAGAGCTGGGGCTCTTCGGCACGGACTACCCGACCCCCGACGGCACCTGCATCCGCGACTACATCCACCTGGAGGATCTGGCCGCTGCGCACCTTAAAGCCTTGGAAGCCTTGGGGGACGGCCTTCGAACTGCCTTGAATCTGGGCACCGGCAGCGGGTTTTCGGTCAGGGAGGTCCTCGACTGCGTCAAAAATGTGACCGGAATGCCCCTGAATGTGTCTGAAACGGCAAGAAGGGAGGGCGATCCGGCCCTCCTGGTGGCCGATGTCCGAAAGGCATGGGAACTGCTAGCTTGGCGCGCGGAGAAGACGGAGTTGAGCGACATCATCGAATCTGCCTGGAATTTCCTCAACCGTCGATAAATCCATGAGCGTAACCCGCTTGACAGGCCCGTCCTCATTTGTTTGAGTAGGCGGACTTGCGAAGGTAGCTCAGTCGGTAGAGCAGTGGGCTGAAAACTCACGTGTCGGCGGTTCGATTCCGTCCCTTCGCACCTGACATAGGCCCGAGCATCGGGCAAAGGATCGGCCCACCCTGCTTGACTCCCCGCCCCGGTCCTTGATCACCCAGAGGGTTCCTTTGAAGCGTTTCAGCGGGACTTCTCTTTTTTTGTGGAAGAGACAAGTTACCGCTTGACGCGATTAGGGAATCTGAAGATCCTTTCCGCGGCCTTTTCAGGACCGAGGATGTCGAAGTTAACTTTGGATTTAGAAATAGATTGACGGGTTTTTCCGATTTGGCAAAACTCCGAAATGGTCACCTCCCAGGGGTGGCCGTAATTGCGTGTCTGCCCAGTTTCGGTGTGTCGTTTACGGGCAGCTTACCTGAAGAGGAGAGAGGAACAAAATGACACGGAAGCTTTTCATTGGCTTTATCGCCGTAATGGCGATGAGCCTCTGGTTCGTCGGGTGTACGACTGACCCGGCGCCGGATGAGACTCCTCCCGTTGTCACCATCGACTCTCCGGACCAGGACGATTCCATGTGCGATGCCTTCACCGTTGAAGGCACCGCTCGTGACGTCGATCCGGGTCTGGCTTCCGTCACGCTTTACGTGGACGGAGAGGAAGTCGCGAGCGAGTCCCTTAGTGACGCCGCGAGCTACGACTTCGAGTTTGACGTGAGCGCCGGCGATTTCCCCGCCACTTGTGGTGAAGTGGAGATCGAGGTGGTCGCGACCGATGGTGAGGGCAACGAGGCCTCGGGGAAGGTCGACGTCATTCTTTGCAATGACACGACCGATCCCGTGGTGACTCTCACTCCGGACATGACCGAACTTTATAACGACCAGTGCGCGACAATCGCAGTGGACGTCACGGAGGCCAACTACGTCAGCTACGAGTACTTCCTTAACGGGAACCTCGTGGATGGCGGAGAAGGCACTCTGCCCACGAGCATCACGTTCTGCACGGATGCTCTTGACGCAGGTGCCAACACGGTCACCTTCGAGGTCACCGACTTCTGCGGAAACGTGGGCACTGGTTCTACCACTCTCAACGACAACGGCAACGTTGACGTTGATATCGAAATCACCTTCCCCGTGGATGAGGAATGTCTCTGCGGCGAAGTGACTTTCGTGGCTGACGCTGCCACTCGCGACATGCCCGGTATTGCCGAGGTGTGTTTCTACTTCGATGGTGAGGATGTGCCCCGCTTCTGCGACGACACCGCTCCGTATGAGTATACCGTCGATGTGAACGCATCCTTCGAGCCCGCGACCCACACGGTCTGGGCCAAGGCGATTCTCGAGGACGGCTACGAGTTCGATAGCCCGTCCGTCAACTGGGTGAAGAGCTGCGAGCCGAATGCGGTGATCCAGGTGACGAACATCGACCACTGCAACCGCATGGTGACCGTCAGCGCCGCCCTGAGCTCCGACGACAACGTCGAGCCCGGCCTGACCTTCGAGTTCGACGCCCCGACTTGCGCTGGGAACTGGACCACCAACCAGGTGGATCCCCACCAGTCCATCGTGACCTTCACCTTCGACACCGAAACCTGCGGCTACGGCGATTACGACATCTCCGTGACCGTGTACGACGGCTGGTGCGACGGTATGGACACGGCGACCACCACGGCGACGCTGGTGGACGACTGCCTCGGCGACCTCGAGTTCACCGATCCCACGGCCATCGCCGTCTACGGCGACAGCCAGGACGAATGGCCTCTGGCCGTCCATGCCACGGATCGTCTGGTGGATCCTGCCATCACGCAGGTCGACTTCTACTACGACGATGCGATGACCCTGCCGCCTGCCGAGCCCAACTTCGGTGCGCTCTGCAGCGCCACCGAGGGTTCCGGCGACACCTGGGGTTGCGACTTCGATTCCGCGGACCTGCCTGCGGTGGGTGGCTGGTACTACTTCCACGCCATGAGCACCGACAACGCTGAAAACAGCGAAGGCATAGCGAACACTCAGTGGGCCGCCGCCGAGCTGTTCTGGAAGTCCGACATGCCGACGGCTCTGAACCTCACCGAGGAGCACGCGGACGGGAACTACTACGACAACGAGTTCCTGACCCTGCCCTTCACGGTGGTGTTCACCGACGATAACCTCGCCGATAACGAAACCACCTACGATGTGGTCTTCGACTTCAGCGATGGCGGCCACTACGTGGTGGGCGTCGGCGCCCTCGGTACGGGCACCGCGGGCATCACCCACACCTTCGCCGGCCTGGGCAGCTACTCGCTCGAAGTCTACATCGTCGAGTACACGCCCGTGGATTCCGGCCGCAACGTGACGGTGACCTCTCTGACCGAGACCTGGTCGATCTGCCTGGAGGATGACCTCCCGGTGATCAACGCCTTCGACGTCGAGAACATCACCTTCATCGCGGACGAAGGTCCCTACGATAACGACTGGGTGAACCCCAACGACTTCCTGGTCTCCGACGAGCGCGAAGATCTGGGAAGCACCTTCGACGCCGATGACGTGGACGTCGGCAACTGCGTGAGCGGTTGCGACTATTTCACCATCGACTTCGCCGGTAGCCACTATGTTGCCCCGATCACGGTGGCCTGCGGTGAGACCTACCAGAACATCAACTGGGACGCCTTCGATGCTGGCGATTGGGACGTCACCTTCACCATCTATGATAAGGCCGGCAACATGGCCCAGATGATGGAGACGGTGACCAAGAGTGACTATCCCGACTTCAGCACTTTGGCCTTCTACACGAACGAGTGGCCCTACGACTCCGGCGTGTGGAACTGCTTCGAGGATCCCGTGGGCATTCCGGTCCGCTTCTACGACTGGAACTCCACGGACGACAGCGGATACCCGCTGGACAGCCTGCTCTTCGAGTTCACTTCGAGCGACGGCACGAACGTGTGGACCGAGGAGCTCTTCGGCTACGATCCTGGCACTTTCCCTCTGCCCTGGGTCTACTGGTTCGATCAGTACGACGACATGACCGCTCGCATCTGGTCCTGCGACATCTGGGGCCAGTGGTCAGTGTCTGACGACTTTGAAGTGAACCTGCAGGACGTCTGCGCTCCGGATCAGCCGGAGATCGACGAAGTCGATGATACGCCGAACCCCGGCATCGCCATCGTGGCGGCTTGGGATCGTGCCGACGTCCAGAGCAGCGACACTCAGATCGGAATCGAATTCCAGGTCGATGACCGTACCGGCGAGTCCGGACCCTTCGGACACTCCGGCCCCGAGGTCGACTACATCGAGATCATCGCGTTCAACGTGGCCGACGGCTACGGCGGTGATGCGACGTACTGGACCGACCTCTACGGATTCGGCTACGACGGCGACGGCACCAGCGCCTACAACGGCGTGATCGCCACCCTGAACGGTGACGGTCCCGGCGATGCGGTCTGGGATGCCGACGGCGCCTTCTACGGCATCTGCGGCTTCTTCTACGTCTACGCTCAGGCGGTCGACGTGAACGGCAACCGCAGCGAGCCTTCGTTCCCCGTGGTCATCTATAAGTACAGTCTGCCCATGTTCGCCGACTGCTACGTGACCGCCGTGGACGCCGAGCTCTGCATGGCCGTGACCATGGAGTGCGCGGACGATGCCGAGTACACCTACGACTGGAACTTCGGCGACGGAACTCCGGTGGTGGTGGACGGCGGCAACAGTCAGTGCCACACCTTCACTCTGGCGGCCCTGCGCACGGTTTCCGTCGACTACTACATCGACGGCAACTACACCGGCACCACCGAGACCTGGGTCTCCGTGGGCGACGAGCAGGATCCCTGGGTCACGAACCTGGACATTGCTCCTTACCATCCCATCGATGCCCCGAACGACAACGAGGGCAACGAGGGAACCAAGAACGCCCAGTACGGCACCATGTACTACGACCTGACCGCTCTCGATAACGGTATCCTCCAGGGTCCCGGCGGAGAGAGCGATGCGGCCGTGACGGTCGAGCTGTGGTCCGACGATGACGGTCTCGTGGGCGGCAGCCCCGGCACCTTCATCGAGCAGATCACCCTGCTCTTCAACACCGACTGCATGGATAACGAGGTCGAGTGGCGCTTCAACTACAACTGGGACGGCAAGGATCGCGGCTACTACTGGTTCCGCGCCCGCGCCCACGACCGGTCCGAGAACGACACCGGCGAGGACACTCCCAGTACTGCCGATGACTATCTCAACCTCCAGCTCTTCCACAGCGATCCTCCCGGATCGGCCGAATGTGGTGGACTCCTGGAAATCGTTGGCGAATACACGAACCTGCACACGCTGCTGTTCGCTGTGAACGCCGACGTCTGTGACGATGGTGATCTTCTCGGCATCAAGTATCAGTGGGACCGTAGCACCGACCTGCGCTGCAGCGAGGACGGTGACTGGTGGTCCGATCCTGGCTTCGCGCCCGAGTACGAGTTCTCGCCGCCCTACGATCCCGAGATCTGGCGCCTGGACTACTACGAGGCCGGCTACGGCTACAACACGCCTGGTGATCCTTACAACACCAGCGACAGCCGCTACGGTTATCGTTGTACGACCAGCTCCACGACCTCCGACGGCCCGGCCTTCCGCGCTGTCGACGAGGACGGCATCTACTCGCAGATCATCCTCTTCGACGTGATCATCGAAGACGTCTCCGAGCCGCGCCTGGCGTGGATTACTCCGGATTGCACGGCTGTCGACAACATCGACGGCAACGTGACGCTGACCGTCTGGGCCAGCGACTATCCCGAGTACAACCGCGACGGCCTGCCCGGCATCTCCAAGGTCTGGTTCCTCGTCAACGATCTGTACATTGACGAAGACAACACCGGCGTGGATGTGGGCATGCAGGAGATCGACGGCCTGACCGGCCCGACCTTCGAGTTCTCGATCACCTTCGACGTTTCGGCCTTCCTGGATGCGGAATACGGTTACGCCTACGGCGGACCGGCGCTCTTCGAAGCCCGTGCCTTCGATATCAACGAGGATCAGGTTGGCCAGCGCGACAATTCCTGCGTCGAGTCCAACGACCCGACCGTCGTCGCCGCCGGTCCCTGTGATCTGATCTCCGGTAGCCAGGTCGTTGTCTTCCCGTTCCAGAATTACATCTCGGACGACAACGAAATCGACTACATCGAAGTGAACTTCGGCGACGGCGCCGGCTGGTGGTTCATCGACTGGCCGAACGCCACGAACTACGCTTACAACTACGGCGCCTGGGGTCAGTGGACGGTCACCGTGAACGTCTACGACACCGCCGGCGACTCCCAGTTGGGCGTGGTGCTGAGCACCGATGTTTGGACGGATAACGTGGATCCGACCGCGGACTGGGCCGCCGGCACTCCTGCCAACGGCGCCACCTGCGTGACCGCGGACTATCCGGACAACATCGACATCATGCCCAGCAACGTTGCCGACAACTCCGGCTGCCTGGATCGGGTGGAGTTCTACCTCTCCGACAACGGCAACCCCGGAACCTACGAGTACTACTTCACGGCGACTTCCGCGCCCTGGAACTTCCCCTGGTATCCCTACGATCAGGAGTCTAAGGACATCTACGTGGGCATCCGGGTCTACGACCAGGCCGGTAACAGCTTCGACTTCGGAATCGACGACGGTTCCGTCCAGTTCGAGCAGGATCTGAAGCCGTGGAACCCGAGCATCGATCATCCCGAGGTTTGGGCTCTCCTGAACGCCACCATCGAGCTCTATGGTGCCGGCGAGAACGACGTCAATGACGACTTCGACTGCGCCTGGGACTTCGATGACAACGGCACGAAGGACGACACCACGAACCCGATCAGCGAGGCTGTCGATCCGACCACCGCTCCTTCGAACGTGGCCGGTGACTACACCCTCCGCATGGGTCTCGAGGATGACTGCTGGGATTACAACGGTGGACTCACCAACACCACGACCGCCGACATCCACGTCGTCGACGATATCGCTCCGACCATCACCGACAACACGGTGGATCCGGTGGATACCCGTCAGGCGACCATCGACTTCGATGTCCAGGACATCGACGGCAACGGCAACTGCTGGTGGTGGGACTACGCGACGCTTGAAGTGTGGTCGAACCCCGAGGGCGACCTCCTGCACGACGTGACTTTCTACAGCGCCTATCAGTGGAACCCGACCTGGCCGACTAACGTCAGCTACGAGGATCCCTGCTTCTACGGCTCTGAGAACTTCACCTACACCTTCGACGTGGGCGGCTTCGAGGACTGTGACGGTCCCATCGGCGACGTCTATGTCGATTACGCTGGATTCCCTCTGGGCTACAACCCCTACGAGAACTTGGACCTTGTTGACTACGAGATCGAGGCCTTCGACACGGAGGGCAACTCGAGCCTCCTGACGGACTCGTTCACCATCAACGACATCCTCGGTCCCGAAGCGCCCGCCGACCCGGCCTACTGGATCTATCCGGAGCCCAACGCGACCATCGTCGCTGGTTCTCCGATCACGGTCCAGGTCCGGCCGCTCGACTGGCATTGCGCTGACATCACTGACGTTGAGTTCTTCGCTGACGAGCCGGCCTACGACTACGGCAGCGTGAACATGGACAACTTCTTCGGCGCCGACACCGACGTGGACGCGGATGGCATCTTCGAAGCCACCACGGTCCTCGCGGTCGGCAACCACACCATCGGCATCTTCGCCTGGGATGATGTGGTTAACGTGTCGCAGCAGTGGTTCATCAACATCACGGTGGTCGCGCCGTAAGGTTTAGCAGTACCGCTCCTTCGGGAGTGGAATAGGATTCTTCGAATCCTCTTCAGGGAGAGGGCAGGTCGAAAGACCTGCCCTCTTTTTATTTGGGCATCATAATTCAGAGCTTTTCCGCCGGAATCCCAGTTGACATTCCAGGTAATTTCGTCTAGTTTAGCTATCTGGATTCAGGACTTAGAAATCCAATACGGGGCTTTGGCTTTCCGCAGCCTGCGGGAAGCGGATTAGGAGCGGCGATGATTTTATCGAGAGCGAGTGAATACGCGATCCGGGCGATGGTCTATATGGCGGAGAAGGGTGGGGAAAACCCGACGCAGCTAAAGGACATCGCCGAATCGGAAGGCATTCCCTTCCACTTCCTGGCCAAGACCATGCAGGTGTTGACGAGGATCCGCCTGGTCAAGTCCTTCCGCGGACCCCGTGGCGGCTTCACCCTCATGAAGAAGCCCGACCAGATCTATCTCTACGAGATCGTCAACGCCTTCGACGCCATCAGCCAGTGGGAGACCACCTGCATCCTGGGTATCAATCCCTGCTCGGACGAGGTCGTCTGTCCCATCCATGAGGATTGGAAGCCCATCAAGGAAGAGATCTTCAAGATGTTCCAGGAGAAGACCCTCACGGACCTGGTGGGCCAGATCACGGCCAAACGAGAGAAGCTCAAGGAGCTGGGATTGACGGGATAAGAGTCGCCAGCCAGCAGCCAGCAGTCTCCAGTCTCCAGTCTCCAGTCTCCAGTCTCCAGTCTCCAGTCTCCAGTAAGAACCCTCCTCCGATCGTGGGGGAGGGATTTCTCATATACCCATAGCCAAGAAGAACCCTCCCCCGTTTCCGGAGGAGGGTGTTTCTCTGGCTCGTGGCTCGTGGCCTGTGGCCCAGGGCTGATTCTAGTAGAGCCTCTTCACGCCGGAGAGGGTGATCTCCTGGGTGGAGGTGCCGCCGGTGAGCACGAAACGGATGCCGTCATTGTAGCCGTAGTCGGCGTCCTGGCCCCAGTTGCCGCTCCACATGGCCCAGTAGATTCCGCAGGTGCCGTCGTAGAAGCAGCTGTCGTCCAGGCCGATGCCGTCGGTGCCGTCGAAGGTGCAGCCGGCGCCGATGAGGTCGCCCTCGTCGTAGATGAAGCCGAGGCTGCTGACATCAACGTCGACCCACTGGGCGTTTTCCCAGGTGTCCACGCCGAAATTGAACATGATGCTGTTGTCGATCACGGCGCCGGGCTCGGTGACCAGGTCCAGGATCTCACGGAAGACCACGGGACGATCGGTCATGCCGAATCCGAAGAAACGGATGGTTTCGAGGGCGTAGGGACCGCCGGCGGGGACTTCGGCCACCATGATGGTCTCATCGGACCAATCCGGGCTGGTGCCGTAGCCTTCGAAGGTGTCATCGTCGTATCCGAGTTCCACGGCGTCGCGGGCCTGGCTGTTGCCATGGCGGGGGAATTCGGCACGGGTGAGTCCGCGGTCGGCCAGAGCGGTGCCGGCGACCAGCGCGAAAATCGCGAAAAGCACGAGAGCCTTCTTCATCTTAGCTTCTCCTGATGCAATGCATGAATGCTGGAAAAGACGGGGCGCGGGTGACTCTCACCTGCGCCCGGAAGGTATCGTCAAATCTAACAAGGAACTTGAGGAAGAAAAAGGGAGGGAAAGGAATTCCCTACCGTTCTCCGTGATGAGCCACCCTCATCCGCCCTTTCGAGGACATTTTCCCCTATCTCTGGCTCGCTTCCCAAGCACGCTAGAGTGCGGAAGCTCCCACGCACCTTGACTTTCCGGGCATCCAACTCTATATAGTTGGGTCCTTGGCTGGTGTAGCTCAGTGGTAGAGCAACGCACTCGTAATGCGTAGGTCCACGGTTCAAGTCCGTGCACCAGCTCCCCTCGGGTTTCCTTGAGAACCCGGATCCGCCGTTCTCCGGGAGAACGGCTTTTCTATTCGAGAAGGAGCGTCGGGATGGCTCTCATGGTCAGCGTGTCCGGTATCCGCGGCATCGTGGGCGAGGATCTGCATCCCGAGAACGTGGTCCGCTACACCGCCGCCTTCGCGGCCTGGTGCCGTCGCGGGCAGTCCGATGCGGCCTTCCGCGTGGTGGTGGGCCGGGATGGACGCCCCAGCGGCAAGACCCTCCTGGACCTCGTCAAGGGCACCCTGGGCGCTTGTGGCGTCGAAGTGGTGGATCTGGGGCTCTGCAGCACCCCCGGCACGGCCATGGCCGTCACGGCCCAGCAGGCCCGGGGAGGCATCGTCCTCACCGCCAGTCACAATCCCGCCCCCTGGAACGCCCTCAAATTTCTGGACGAATCGGGCAACTTCCTCTCCGCCGAACTCGGGCGGGAAGTGCTCGATCTGGAGGCCGAGGGGAACTTCCCCTGGCAGGATCATGAGAATCTGGGCGCCTACCGGCGCTGGCAGGATGCGGACCAGCACCACATCGACTCCATCCTGGCCCTGCCCTTCTGCGATGCCGGCAAGATCGCCGAGGGCGGCTACACGGTGGCCGTGGACGCGGTCAACGCCGCCGGATCCAAGGTGCTGCCGGCACTGCTGGAGGCCCTGGGCGCCCGGGTCCTGGCCCTCCACTGCGAGGGAAACGGCCGTTTTCCCCACGATCCGGAGCCCAGGCCCGCCAATCTCGAGGAGCTCGGCGAGAAGGTGCGTGAGACCGGCGCACACCTGGGACTGGCCGTGGATCCCGACGCGGATCGCCTGGTCCTCGTGGACGAGAAGGGCAGGGTGCTCAGCGAGGAGTACACCCTGGCCATCGCGGCGGACTACTACCTGTCGAAGCATCCCGGGCCCGTGGCGGCCAATCTCAGCACCAGCCGCATGATCGACGACGTGGCCGCGAAGCACGGGCAGAGCTGTCGCCGCTCACCGGTGGGCGAGGCCCACGTGGTTTCTCTGATGGCCGAAACCGGCGCCATGATCGGCGGCGAGGGAAACGGCGGAGTCATCCTGCCCGAACTCCACGCGGGCCGCGACGGCATGGTCGGGGCCGCCCTGATCCTGGCGGCCATGGCCGACAGCGGATCGGCCCTCTCCGAGCTGGCGGCGCGCATTCCGGCCTATCACATGGAGAAGCGTCGCCTGGATACGGGCAGTCCCGTGGCGAAATCGCGCCTGGAAACGATCCTCACCGAGGCTCTGGAGGGGGAACTGGACACGAAGGACGGAATTAGAGCGGATCAGGCCGAGGGCTGGATCCATGTACGTCCCTCCAATACCGAGGCCATCGTGCGGATCATCGGAGAATCGGGAGACGCCCATTGGCTGAAAACCAAGCTGGACGCGGTCTCGAAGATCCTTCAGGAACATTTGCCTTGAAGCGCTATCCCGGCGCGCCGATAATCGGATCAAGGAATTCAATCCAGGAAGAGGTTTAGCAGGATGTGCGGAATCATCGGCTATCTAGGCGAGAGACCGGCCCTACCCATCCTGATGGAAGGCCTGAAGCGGCTCGAGTACCGCGGATACGATTCCGCCGGCATCGCCCTTCAGACCCTCCAGGGACTCGAGGTGGTCAAGGAGAAGGGGAAGATCTCCGTCCTTGAAGAGGCCTTGGGAGGCAATCACTCCGCCGCCACCTTCGGCATCGCCCACACGCGATGGGCCACCCACGGCCCGCCCAATCGCGAGAACGCCCATCCCCATGTGGACGGGCATGGGCAGGTCGCCCTGGTGCACAACGGCATCATCGAAAACTTCAACAGCCTGAAGCGCTTCCTCGATGGCAAGGGCGTCTCCTTCAGCACCGAGACCGACACCGAGGTCCTGGCCCACCTGATCAGCTTCAACTACAAGGGCGATCTGGAAGAGGCCGTGCAGCGTTCCCTGGCCCAGGTGGAGGGCACCTACGGCATCGCGGTGATCCATACCGCCCATCCCGGCGAGATGGTGGGCGCTCGGAACGGCAGCCCCATGGTGGTGGGCATCGGTGAGAACGAACTCTTCCTCGCCAGCGACGTGGCGGCCATCCTCGCCCATACGCGGCAGGTGATCTACCTGGACGACCGCGAGATGGTGCACTTCAAGAGCGGCGAGTTCCACACGAAGACCATCCACAACGAAGACGTGGACAAGGAGATCCAGGAGGTCACCTGGAACCTCGACAGCATCGAGAAGGGCGGCTTCCCGCACTTCATGCTCAAGGAGATCTTCGAGCAGCCCACGACCATCGCCAATGCATTCCGCGGCCGCCTCATCGAGGACGAGGGCATGGCCAAACTCGGCGGCCTGGCCGAGAACATGGAAGACCTGCAGCAGATGGAGCGCCTGGTCTTCCTGGCCTGCGGCACCAGCTGGCATGCGGGTCTCATCGGCGAGTACATGATCGAGGAACTGGCGCGCATTCCCGTGGAGGTGGAGTACGCCTCGGAGTTCCGATACCGCAATCCCGTGCTGAGTCCCCGCACGGTGGCCTGGGCGGTGAGCCAGTCCGGCGAGACCGTCGACACCCTGGAGGCCCTGCGGGAAGGACAGCGCAAGGGCGCCCGGGCCCTGGGCATCGTGAACGTGGTGGGCAGCACCATCGCCCGCGAGAGCGAGGGCGGAGTCTACATCCACGCGGGTCCGGAGATCGGCGTGGCGAGCACCAAGGCCTTCACCAGCCAGGTGACCGTGCTGGCCATCCTCACCCTGTTGTTGGGCCGCATGCGCGGCATGAGTTCCCGCCTGGGCAAGAAGATGGTGCAGGAACTTCAGGCCATCCCAGAGAAGGTTCAGAAGATCCTGGAGATGGACGAGCAGATCCGCGAGATCGCCGAGGTCTACGCCGGCGCCGACAACTTCCTCTACCTGGGACGCGGCATCAACTACCCCGTGGCTCTGGAAGGCGCGCTGAAGCTGAAGGAGATCAGTTACGTGCACGCCGAGGGATATCCCGCGGCCGAGATGAAGCATGGGCCCATCGCGCTCATCGACGAGAACATGCCGGTGGTCTTCGTGAGTCCCCTGGGCGGCACGAACCGGAAGATCCTGGGCAACATGGAAGAGGTCCGGGCCCGCGGCGGCAAGATCATCGCCGTGGTGAACGAGGACGACGTGAACGCCTCGGCCCTGGCCGACCACGTCATTCGCATTCCTGAGACCGTGGACTTCCTCTCGCCGCTGCTCACGGTGATTCCCCTGCAGCTGCTGGCCTATCACATCGCCGTGCTGCGGGGCTGCAACGTGGACCAGCCTCGCAATCTGGCCAAGAGCGTGACGGTGGAATAGATGAGCGATCGCAAGATACTGAGCACGGAGAAGGCTCCGGGAGCCATCGGCCCTTACAGCCAGGCGGTGATCGCCGGCGGCTTCCTCTTCACCGCGGGGCAGGTGCCCCTGGATCCGTCCACCATGAAGCTGGTGGACGGTGGCATCCGCGAGCAGACCGCGCGGGTCATGGAGAACCTGCGGGGCATTCTTGAAGAGGCCGGGCTGGGATTCGGAGACGTGGTCAAGGCCACGGTCTTCATGGCCGACCTGGGACAGTTCGCCGAGTTCAACGAGGTCTACGGAACATTCTTCGAGGGCCTCGAGCCCCCGGTCCGGTCGGCCTTCCAGGTGGCGGCCCTGCCCCTGGGCGCGGGCATCGAGATCGAGATGATCGCGCGGACATCCTGATTCGATTCGCGGGAGTGGATGGGTCCTGGTGGGCCCCGAGGACTTCAAATCCTTCTGCCGGGTGCTAAAACCATCCGGGGTGGGTTCGATTCCCACACATTCCCGCCATTTTTGATCCATGAGAACGAGCCTGATACTTCTGATCTGCCTCCTCGCGCCGGCCCTGGCGCAGGAGAGCCTCGAGACCGCCGCGGAGCCCGTGAGCCACGACCGCGACGCGCGTCTCGCCATGGGCTCCTCCGTGGCCTTCCCCGCCCTGGGGCAGCTCTACACCGGCGGCAAGCTGCGGACCCTGTCGGTCTTCGCCCTGGAGACCTGGTGCATCAGCAATATCCTGCGCGAGGGCTTCGAGGAAGATCGCTACCGCCGCCGCGCATCCGAGCTCGGCGAGGACGACAGCTGGGACGGCTGGACCCGCGAGGAGCTCATCGCCTTCGCCGACGGCCACCAGGAACGCAAGAAGGACTTCATCTGGCGCCTCATGCCCGTGATGATCTACAGCCTGCTGGACGCCTACGTCTCGGCCCACCTCTTCGATTTCGACACCGCGGATCTGCGTGAGCGCCGCGCCGCCGTCCTGCCCGTCATCGGCATGGACGAAAGCGTGGGCCTGCAGTTCCGCATGAGCTTTTAAGGGACGGTCATGGCGGGCAGCGAACGCATCCGGAATTTCTGCATCGTGGCGCATATCGATCACGGCAAGAGCACCCTGGCCGACCGCATGCTCGAGCTCACGGGCACCCTCGCCGAGCGGGCCATGCAGGACCAGGTCCTGGACAGCATGGACCTGGAGCGGGAGCGGGGCATCACCATCAAGAGCCATCCCATCCGCATGAACTATCGCGACAAGGCGGGGCAGGACTGGACCTACAATCTCATCGACACGCCGGGACACGTGGACTTCAGCTACGAGGTGAGCCGCTCGCTGGCGGCCTGCGAGGGAGCCATCCTGGTGGTGGACGCCGCCCAGGGCGTGGAGGCCCAGACCCTGGCCAACCTCTACCTGGCCCTGGAGGGCGACCTGGAAATCCTGCCGGTCATCAACAAGATCGACCTGCCCGGCGCCCGCACCGAGGAAGTGGTGGAGGAGCTGGTGAACCTGCTCGGCGTCGAGGAGGACGATATCCTGCTGGCCAGCGCCAAGACCGGCCTGGGCGTGCCCGAGGTACTGGAAGCCGTGGCCGAGCGCCTGCCGGGCCCCGACATCGACGCCGTCTCTCCGCTCAGGGCGCTCATCTTCGATTCCACCTACGACCTCTACCTGGGCGCGGTGGCCACCGTGCGCGTGGTGGAGGGCAGCGTGTCCAAGGGCGACAAGGTCAATTTCCTGGCCACCGACAAGGACTACGAGGTGCTGGAAGTGGGCAGCTACGTCATGGGCCGCCAGCCCGTGAAGACCCTGGCCTCCGGCGAGGTGGGCTACGTGGTCACCGGGGCCAAACAGGTGCGAGATCTTCAGGTGGGCGACACCATGGTGCGCGCCGCCGACGCGTCCCTGAAGCCCCTTCCCGGATACAAGCCCGTCAAGCCCATGGTCTTCAGCGGCCTCTATCCCACCGAGAGCGAGGAGTACGAGGTGCTGCGGGAGGCCCTGGCCAAACTGCAGCTCAACGACTCGGCCATCACCTTCGAACCCGAGACCAGCCGGGCCCTGGGCTTCGGTTTCCGCGTGGGTTTCCTGGGGCTCTTGCACATGGAGATCGTGCAGGAACGCCTGGAGCGCGAGTTCGGCCTGTCCATGATCGCCACCCTGCCCAACGTGGAGTACCACGTGACCCTCAAGGACGGCGAGGAGACCATGATCTCCAATCCGGCCGACATGCCCGAACCCGGTGATTTCCAGGAGATCCGGGAACCCTACGTGAGGGCCACCCTGTATACTCCCTCCGAGTACGTCGGCCCCATCATGAAGCTCTGCATGGACCGGCGGGCGGTCCAGGAAGGCATGAACTACCTGGACGGCCGGCGCGTTGAACTGCACTTCCGCATTCCCCTCAGCGAGGTGGTCGTGGACTTCTACGACAAGCTCAAGAGCCTCTCCCGGGGACACGCCAGCTTCGACTACGAGTACGGCGGCCACGAGGCCAGCGACCTGGTGAAGCTGAGCATCCTGCTCAACGGGGATCCGGTGGACGCGCTCAGCGCCATCGTGCACCGCGACAACGCCCATACCTGGGGCGACAAGCTGGCCCGCAAGCTGAAGGAGCAGATTCCCAGGCAGCTCTTCCAGGTGGCCATTCAGGCCTCCATCGGCACGCGCATCGTGGCGCGGACCAACGTAAGCGCCATGCGGAAGAACGTGACCGCCAAGTGCTACGGCGGCGACATCACGCGAAAACGGAAACTTCTGGAGAAACAAAAGGAAGGCAAGCGGCGAATGAAACAGGTGGGGAACGTGGAGATTCCCCAGGAGGCCTTCCTCGCCATTCTCAAGGTCGAAAGGTAGACGCGATGTTCAGCATATTCGGGAAGAAGAAGGACGGACCCGCCGAGAAGAAGCCCGTCTGGAAGGAGACTCTCGACGTCATCGTCTCCGCGGCGGTCATGGCTCTGTTGGCGCGCAGTTTCCTGGTGCAGGCCTTCACCATTCCCAGCGGAAGCATGGAGGACACCCTGCTCGTGGGCGACTTCCTATTCGTGAACAAGTTCCTCTACGGCGCGAAGATTCCCTTCACCCAGGTTCGCCTGCCCGGGCTTCGCGATCCCGCGCCCGGGGACATCATCGTGTTTCGTCCCGAGGACGAACGTCAGGACTACATCAAGCGCTGCATCGCCGTGGAAGGCCAGACCGTGGAGGTCCGCGACGGCGTGGTCTATCGCGACGGAGAGAAGATCGAGGAGGACTTTACCAAGTTCATGGGCGGCACCCATCCGCCGCGCTGGATCTCCCCGCGCAACTTCGGTCCGGTGACCGTGCCCGAAGGCAAGCTCTTCCTCATGGGCGACAATCGAGACAATTCCAAGGACAGCCGATTCGCCGACGTGGGTTTCAAGGACTGGAAGAGGACGGTGCAGGGCAAGGCCGTGTTCATCTACTGGTCCTGGAACTCCGACCGCAAGTTCCCGCGCTTCGACCGCGTGGGGGATCTGATCCATTGAGGCCGGCGCTCTACCTGCATGTTCCCTACTGCAGGCTCCGCTGCACCTACTGCAACTTCTACTTCGAGCTTGGGCGGGCCGATGAGCGGCTCTTCCAAGCACTTGAACGTGAACTTGAACTGAGAACCGAAGAAATCCCTTCGGGGCCGCTGCCGGCGGTCTACCTGGGCGGGGGCACGCCGTCCTGGCTGCCTGCCGACATCCTGGGCGATATTCTCGCGATGCTCGCGCCTTTCCTCGGCGAGGGCACCGAGTTCTCCATGGAGTGCAATCCGGAAGACGTCGACCCGAGCTTCCTCGCGCTTCTAAGTGGAGCCGGGGTGAATCGCATCAGCCTGGGCGTGCAATCCCTGAACGATCTCGAACTGAAGCGCTGCGCCAGGCGCCACGACGCGGACGGCGCCAGGCGGGCCATGGACCTGCTCGCGGAATCGGGCTGGAACTGGTCGGCGGACCTCATCATCGGTTTGCCCCAGCAGACCGAGGCGAGCTTCCGCGCCGGCCTCGAGGAAGTGCTGACCCGAAACCCCCAGCATCTGTCCCTCTACACCCTGGAACTGGATTCCCATGTGCCCCTGGTGGACGTCTTCGCCCGGCGCCCCGAATGGGATCCGGGGGAGGCGATGCGGGCCGAACTCTACCTCTGGGCCCATGACCGCCTGGAGGCAAGCGGCTTCGAGCACTACGAGGTGTCCAACTGGGCCCGTCCCGGGAAGCGCTGTCGCTACAACGGCCAGATCTGGCGGGGGGGCGACTATGTCGGCCTGGGGCCGTCGGCCCACAGCCATCGGGACGGCCTGCGGCGTTCCTGGCCCGCGGATCTCGCCGTCTGGCTCGAGGCCCTTCTGCAGGGCCGGCTGCCGGAAGCTCGGCTGGATGTCCGCAGCCAGGACGAGATGGACCTGGAGCGGCTTCTGCTGGCCTTGCGGGGCTCTGAGGGCCTATCCCTGGACGACGGTCTCCTCGCGGGCCGGGAAAGCTTCCTCGCGGCGGCCAGGGCCGAGGGGTGGATTCTGGAAGATCCGCGGCGACTTCGACTTAGCCCCAAGGGCTGGATTCGCCTGGATGGAATTCTGGCCCGCCTGACCACTTGACACCTCTTCCCGACTGGCCTTACTTTTTCCCATTCCCCGAGGGCCGCGAAATGAATGTCCGATACTACGAAATCCCCGACGAGCGAAATCTCCGCGTGCTGGACTCGGTGGTCCGGCTCTATACGGAGCAGGCCAAACCTGTCAGTTCGGCAGCCGTGGCACGGGATCTGGGTCATATCTGGTCCTCGGCCACGGTGCGGAGCGTCTTCGCCGAGCTGGAGAACCTGGGATGGCTCCATCAGCCCCACCGGGCCTCCGGGCGCATCCCCACGGAATTGGGCTTCCGCATCTTCGTGGAACAGGTGGTGAGGCCGGGCGCCCAGCCCGAAGGACTGGAGCGCATCCTGGAGGCCGAACTCGACCTGCGCGCCGACTCCCTTCCCGAGGTGCTCGACGAGGCCCTCAACCTGGTGAGCCGCCTCAGCCATGCCCTGGGCATCAGCCTGGTGGTGCTGAATCCCGAGCCCACCCAGGCCGTGCGCGAGTGCCGTCTCACCGGCGTGGACGAACTGCTGGAGCAGCCCGAATTCGAGGATCCGGAGTCGCTCAAGGGGCTCATCCACCTGCTGCAGGACAGCGAACCCGTGGGAGAATACATGGAGGGCCAGGTGGCCCATCCCGGGCAGGTGAAGGTGCTCATCGGCAGCGAGAACAGCATGGACCTGCTCAACTCCTTCAGTCTGGTGGCCACGCGCATCCGGCGGAGCCGCGAGACGGCCCTGCTGGGCGTCATGGGACCCGTGCGCATGGAGTATTCCCTGGTGCTCGGGGCCATGGAAGGTCTGACGCGCCTTCTGTCCACCGAGGGCGATTCCCCCAAGAGCTGGAGTTGAGATGAGCAAAGGGCGAAAGAAGAAGAAGGCCGAAGCCGAAGCCAAGGTCGAAGCGAAAGCCGAGGCGAAAGCCGAAGCCGAAGCGGAAGCCGAGGACGTCCAGATCGATCCCGAAGAGCTGCTGAAGGCACTGCTGGACGCCCAGCAGAGCCAGTGGCAGGAGCGGGAGGATCAGCTCCTGCGCAGCCTCTCGGAGAAGGAAAACCAGGTGGGTCGCATGCGCCGCGACCTGGAGCTGGAGAAGAGCCGCCTGAAGGGCGAGCTGGTCGGCCCCTTCCTGGACATCCTCGACGATCTGGATCGCGCGCTGGAGAACCGGCCCGAAGAGGCGGACGCCTCTTTCATCGAGGGCCTCGAACTGGTTTCCAAGCGTTTCCACGAAGCCATGACCGGACTGGGCCTGGAGACCATCGAGGCCCTGGGCGAAGCCTTCGATCCAAATTTCCATGAAGCCCTGCTACAACTGCCCGGCGTGGACGCCGAGAAGGGAACCGTTATCCAGGAGATCCAGAAAGGCTACATGATCGACGGTCGGGTGCTGCGCCCGAGCAAGGTCGCGGTGGCGGGTTAGCATGGACAAACGCGACTACTACGAGGTGCTGGGCGTCGAAAAGGGCGCGGACGAGCAGGACGTGCGCAAGGCCTATCGCAAACTGGCCATGCAGTATCACCCCGACCGAAATCCCGACGATCCCGGCGCCGAGGACAAGTTCAAGGAGGCCACCGAGGCCTACGAGGTCCTCAAGGATCCCAAGAAACGCCAGGCCTACGACCAGTTCGGACACGCGGGGGTTTCCGGCCAGGGATTCAGCGGGGCCCAGGGTCCCTTCGGACAGGCCGGCGGCATCGATCTGGAAGAGGCCCTTCGCGCCTTCATGCGCGACTTCGGCGGTTTCGAGAGCTTCTTCGGAGGCGGCGCCCGGGGCGGTCCCCGGCAGAGCGGCCCCGATCGCGGGGGCCGCGACCTTCGCGTGCGCCTGAAGCTCAGCCTCGAAGAGGTGGCCACCGGCACCACGCGCACCATCAAGATCAAGAAGAAGACCGCCTGCGAGACCTGTCACGGCACGGGGCAGCGCCCCGGCTCCCAGTCGGCCCGCTGCGGCACCTGCCAGGGCCACGGCGAGGTTCGCCAGGTGCGGCGGACCCTGCTCGGCCAGTTCGTGGACGTGCGGGTCTGTCCCACCTGCCAGGGCGAGGGCACGGTCATCCAGGATCCCTGTCAGGACTGCCGCGGCGAGGGCCGCGTGAACGGCACGGAAACCCTGGAAGTGAAGGTGCCGCCGGGCGTGTCCACGGGGGACTACATTCCCCTGCGCAGCCGCGGCGAGGCCGGCCTACGCGGCGGGCCCAAGGGCGACGTCATCGTGCTCATCGAGGTGGAAGAGCACGATCTCTTCGAGCGGGTGCAGAAGAACGATCTCTACGTGGAGGTGCCGGTGTCCTTCGGCACCCTGTCCCTGGGCGGCAAGGTCTCGGTGCCCACCCTGGACGGCATGGCCCTGCTCAAGATTCCCTCGGGCACCCAGACCCACGAGCTCTTCCGTCTTCGCGGCAAGGGCCTGCCGGTGCTGAACTCGGGACGCAGCGGCAATCTCATCGTGCGCCTGGTGGGATGGACCTCGCCCAAGCCCGGCAAGGACGAGCAGCGCCTCCTGCGCGAACTGGAGAAGATCCAGGAAGCCAAGCTGCCCGATCCCCGGCGCGGGGAATAGCGCCGAATCTTCCTCGCCCGGCGCGCGTAGGCGCTCGGGACCCCGGGGCTCCCGCCCCGCCACCGCTTCCCGCCCGCAAGGGCGAAAAGGGGGATGATGGACCTGGAAACCCGTCTCATGGATGATCTCAAGAGTTCCATGAAGGAAGGCGACAAGGTCCGGACCAGCGTGATTCGCATGCTCCGGACCGACCTGAAGAACGCGGCCATCTCCAAGGGAGAGGACCTGGAGGAGTCCGAGATCCTGGACATCCTCTCCCGCTACGCCCGCAAGCGCGCCGAGGCGGCCAAGGAATACAAGGACGGCGGACGCGAAGAGCTGGCCGAAAAGGAACTGGCCGAGGCCGAGATCGTGAAGGCCTATCTGCCAGCGGCTCTGGGCGAGGACGAGGTCCGCGCCATCGTCGACGAGGTGGTGGCCGGCCTGGGCGGCGTCAGCGGCATGAAGCACATGGGAGCGGTGATGAAGGAAGTCATGGCCCGCACCGCCGGACGCGCCGAGGGCGGCACCGTGAGCGCCCTGGTCAAGGCGAGGTTGTCGCAATGAGCGGCTATTCGCTGATCCTCGACGCGGTGATCGTGCTCATCCTGCTGGTGGGAATCTATCGCGGCTACAAATCGGGGCTCCTCGGCGGCCTCATCAAGCTGGCGGGCATCGTGCTCGGCATCTTCATGGCGCCCCTCATCGTCTGGGAGGCCGAGCCCTTCCTGCCCGAAGCCCTCTATGCGCCCATCCCGCGCATCCTGCTCTTCATCGTGGCCTTCGTGCTGGTGGCCGGCCTGGTGGCCCTGGCCGGCAAGATGGTCTCGAAGATGGTGGACTGGACGCCCCTGGGTTGGATCGACAAGGGCATCGGCTCCCTGGCCGGCTTCACCCTGGCCCTGCTCCTGGTGAGCGTGCTGCTCAATCTGGCGCAGATGGCGGGGCTGCTCGAGGCCATGCCCGGCGGCTACAGCCCGGCCGAGCGGGAGATCCTCGACTTCCTGCTCAGCGTCGCGCCCACGGCTTTCCACGTCTTCCGCGACTGGCTGCCCGAGTTCGGCTCGGGGGGCGGGGCCTCCGGGACACAGATCTGATGCCCTGGATGAAGCCCGCCGAGGGGCTGCGTGCGAGCCATGCGGCCCTTGTCCTGGATTTCCCGGACTGGCTGACCCGCATGGCGGAGCGCGCCGTGCTGCCCCGCAGCCGCGAGGCGATCCTGAGTCTTCTTCCCATCACCGACCGCGCTCTCATCGAGGCGCGTCGTCTGCGGGTGCGCGAGTGGCTGATCCTGCTCGAGGACGGCCACGATCCGGACATCCACGACATCGCCGATCCCGCGCCGGAGTTGGCCGCCTGCTACGGCGAGGGCAGCCGCCTCGGACCCGAGCAGCTCTATCGCCTGGCCCGGAGTCTGCGAGCCCTGGAATCGTTCCGTCGCTTCATCGTGGCCGAGGCGGAGCGGGTGCCGTCCCTCAGGGCCGATCTCGGGGAGATCGACGCCCAGGACGCGCTGGCCTCGCGCATCGAGGCCTGCGTGGGACCGGAGGGCGAGGTGCTCGACGGCGCGTCCACAGAACTGGCGCGGATCCGTCGCAGCATGCACCAGACCCGCGACCGGGTGCGCGGCGCCTTGGAAGATCTGATCAAGAGCCGGCTGGCCGCGCCGGGGGAGGATCCCCGTCCCATGCTGCGATCGGGACGACTGGTGCTGCCGGTGAAGCGCGAGCGGCGGGCTGACCTGCCGGGCATCGTCCACGACGAGTCGGGCACGGGCAAGACCCTCTTCGTGGAACCCATGGAAACCGTGGAGCTCAACAACCGGGTGGCCGGACTCGTGGCCGAGGAGCGCGAGGAAGTGGGGCGCATCCTCGACGAGCTCAGCGACTGGGTTCGCAGCGCGGCGGGCGACATCGAGACCCTGGCCGACCGCTTCTCGCGCATGGAGATTCCCCTGGCCCTTGCTCGGGAGTTCAAGGGACGTCCCCGCGCCTGGGCCGAAGAGAAGGGTGAGCGCATCCGCCTGGCCGCGGCCCGACATCCCCTGCTCGAGGACTACCTGCCCGAGGGCACCGGGCTTGTGCCCCTGGACCTGAAGCTCGACGAGGAGGAGCGCCTGCTCCTGGTGAGCGGACCCAACACCGGCGGCAAGACCGTCATGCTGAAGACCCTCGGGCTCATGGCCTTCCTCAACCAGATCGGCTCGCCCCTGCCGGCCGGAGACGGCTGCGAGCTGCCCATCTTCGATCACATCCTCGCCGACATCGGCGACGAGCAGAGCCTGCGCGATTCCCAGTCCACCTTCAGCGCACACCTGAAGCACCTGGTGCGCATGGTGGAGGAGGCGGGGCCGGGCACGCTCATCCTGGTGGACGAGATCGGCGACGGCACCGATCCCGAAGAGGGCACGGCCCTGGCCCGGGCGGCCATGGAGCAGTGGATGCGCAGCGGCGCACGCGTGCTCGTGACCACCCACCTGGGCGGCCTCAAGGGCTTCGCCCAGGAAACCGACGGCGCGGCCAACGCGTCCATGGAATTCGATCCGGAAGCGCGCCGTCCCCTCTACGTGCTGCGGCCCGGCGTTCCGGGCAGCAGCCGGGCCATGGCCACGGCCAGGCGTCTGGGTCTGGATGTCCGGGTGTTGGAGCGGGCCGAATCGCTCCTGGGCGAGGAGGCCCTCAAGATGGACGCCCTGCTCACGCGTCTGGAGGAGGAGTCGGTGAAGGCCAGCGAGGCCCGGCAGGAGGGCGAGGTCCATCGGCGCCGCTTCGAGCGGCTCGAGGCCGACTACGAGAAGCGCATGAAGGAAGTGCGCAAGGAGGAGCGGCGCATCCTCTCAGAATCGCGGAAGGAGGGCGAACGTTTCCTGGACGAGGCCCGCCGGCAGGTGGAGGCCGCGGTTCAGTCCATCCGCGAGCGGGAGGCCGACAAGAAGAGCATCGCCGAGGCCCGGGACAAGGTGGGCGAAATCGAGTCCCGGCTCGAGGCCCGAGGTCCGGGGCCCGAGGCGCGCGATACCCTCGAAAGCTGGCGCGCCGGCGACCGGGTGCGCATGCACTCCACGGGAAAGATCGTGGAGATCCTCGGCGAGGCTGGCAGCGGCAGACTGCGCGTTTCCCTGGATGGAGTGGTTCTCACCCTGCCCATGGGAGAGTTCTCGCCGCTGGATCCTGCCGAGGCTCGAGGATCGGAGCCCGAGGCCCGGAGCGTCTTCGGCCTGGGACTGCCCTCCGCCGAACTGGATTCCTTCCGTCTGGACCTGCGCGGCCGCACCGTGGACGAGGCCCTGGACGAACTCGACAGCTTCCTCGACGCCGCCCTGCTCGGCGGATACGACTTCGTGGAAATCCTCCACGGCAAGGGTACGGGCGCATTGAGGCAGGCCATCCGCGATCGTCTCCGTCGCGATCGTCGGGTGAAGGGCTTCAAGCTGGCCGATCAGAACCGCGGAGGCAGCGGAGTGACACGCGTTGACTTGGCAGGTGACGCGGACGCGACTATACTGAGAGATCCATGAGCGCATCCCCAGGCAGGCAGGACACCAAGGAACGCGTACGAGACGCCAGCGACATCGTCGAACTGGTGGGCCAGTACGTGAAGCTTCGTCGTGTCGGCAGCAATTGGCAGGGGATATGTCCCTTTCACCACGAGAAGACTCCCAGCTTCAACGTGAATCCCGAGCGGCAGAATTTCTACTGCTTCGGTTGCCACAAGGGTGGGGATGTCTTTACTTTTATTCAGGAGATGGAGGGGGTTTCCTTCCCGGAAGCCCTTAAGTTTCTTGGGAAAAGAGCGGGCATAGAGGTCGAGGATCTGCGCCGGAAGGGATCCGGCGAGGATCGCAAGGATGTATTCTACCGGATTAATCAATCCGTCGTGGAGTTCTATCACCGCATACTCCAGAAAGAGGCCGCCGGCGAACCGGCCCGGTCCTATCTGAAGAAACGCGGTCTGAGCGAGGAGACCCTGGAAAACTTCGCCCTGGGATATGCGCCTCAATCCTGGCGCCTTCTGCACGATCATCTGGGCAAGCAGGGATTTCCAGCCGAGAAGGTTCGCGAGCTGGGTCTGGTCAGGGCCAAGAGCTCCGGTCCGGGACACTACGATCTCTTCCGCGGGCGAGTCATCTTTCCGGTGAAGGCGGTGGGGGGCAGAATCCTCGGATTCGGCGCCCGCGTCCTGGACGACTCGCTTCCCAAGTACGTGAACTCCAGCGACAGTCCGGTCTACTCGAAGAAGAGCATCCTCTATGGACTGGACCAGGCCTGGCGCGAGATACGCCGGCAGAAGCTGGCGGTGCTGGTCGAGGGATACTTCGACGTGATCAGCCTGCACGAGGCGGGCATTCCCCTGGCGGTGGCCGTCTGCGGCACCGCCTTCACGCGGGAACAGGCCAGGCTGCTGAAGCGCTACACCGAGCGGGTCTGCGTGGTCACCGACGGAGACAGCGCGGGGCTCAAGGCCGCGGTGAAGGCTTCGGGTATCCTTCTGGTGGAGGGGCTCGAGCCCACGGTGGCGGCCATGGAGCCGGGGGAGGATCCCGACTCGAGCATCCGCAAGGAAGGGGGCGAGCGTTTTCGCGACCGACTGCGCGACGCGCCGCACTTCTTCGACTTCCTGCGCGAGTTCGTGGCGCGACGGGGAGACCGGCCCGAGGAGAAGGAGCGGGCCATCCGCAATGTGCTCGAGACCCTGACCGCCTTCAGCGACGGGGACCTGCACCTGCTGACCCTGCTGGAGCGCTTGTCGGGGGCCTTCGACGTGGAGATCCCCGTTCTGAAGCGGGCCCTGGGCGAGATCAGGCGCCAGCCCGGCGCGGGACCCGCCGCCGCGAAGGATCTCGGCGAGGAGACCGTGGAGGAGGACGATGGGCGCCCCGAGGAGAAGGCTCTGCTGGCCCTGCTCCTGGGCGATGGCGCCGGTCGGGACACGGCCCTCGAACTGCTGGACGCGGAGGACTTCACCGACCCGCGCCTGTCGAGGATCTTCAGCATACTCCGCCAGCTTGGCCGCGTGCCACGGGCGGAAGACCTGGACAGCCTCTTTCCCGATCCGGGAGCGGCGCGCCAGGTGCACGAGTTGAGCTTTCTGGACGTCTCCCGTCAGGGGGATTGGGTGAGACCGGCCGCGCTGCGACTCAAGTTGAGCGGCCTGTTGGAGAGGAATCGCGATTTCCAGGGCCGTGTCCAGGCACTGGAACTGGCCGGCGAATCGGTGCCGGCGGAGCTGCTCGAAGAGTGGCGCCACCTCGGCGAGCGCATTCGCTCGTTGAGAGAAGAGTTGGATCGATCCCTCAGTAAGGAAGGTGCCTGAGCGTGAGCAAGGCCAAGACCAGCCGCATCGTCGTCGCCCTCAAGAAGATCGCCGAGAAGAAGGGCTATCTGCTCTATGACGACATCTACGAGCAGTTTCTCGACGACTTCAACATCGAGTCCGTGGATCAGGTCTATTCCCGACTCGATGAGCTGGGCCTCGAGATCTTCAACAGCGAGGACGAGGCGAAAGAGAAGATTCGCGCGCGGGAAGAGCGGCAGCGCAAGCTCAGCGAGAAGCTGAACCAGGCCGCCGCCCAGGGGATCCGCTACGACGATCCCGTGCGCATGTACCTGCGCGAGATGGGCAAGGTTCCGCTGCTGGACCGTCAGGGCGAGATCGATCTGGCCATGCGCATCGAGGCGGGCAAGCACCAGGTGCTGGAGACCCTCTTCTCCTCGAGCTTCTCGGATCTCTTCCTGAAGGAGTCCATCCGTCGGCTGAACGCCCAGGAACTCCGCGTGGAGGACCTGGTGCAGGTGGACACGGGCAGCTATCAGGAGCATCACACGCCGGAGAAGCAGGATCGGGCCTCGGTGGTGCGTTCCCTCAAGAAGCTGCTGAAGCTCAAGAGCGAGATCGCCACCTGGGAGCTCAAGCTCTCCAAGGCCAATTCCGAACGCGCAAGCAAGAGCGCGGAGCGGGCGCTGGATACCCGCCGCGAGAAGTGGCGCTCGCTCATCCACGAACTGAATTTCCAGCCCAAGCAGGTGGACGAGCTGTCCTACTCGTTGCGCATCGCCCATGTTCAGCTGTCCGAGCCGGTGAAGCAGCTCCGTCACTACCAGAAGTTCCTGGGATTGGATTTCCAGGAGCTGAGGGAGACCCTGGGCAAGATGGAGGATCGGGGCTGGAGCACCATCACCCTCAAGAACAAGGGCAAGTGGACCTCCGACTCCCTGCTGGATCTTCAGGACAAGCAGTCGGTGCTGCAGCGCAAGCTCCGCAAGCTCGAGCGCGATATGGGCATCCGATTCGACGAGATGACCGACCTGCTCGAGAACGTGGAGGGAGGCGAGCGGCGGGCCCAGGAGGCCAAGAAGGAGATGATCGAGGCCAACGTGCGCCTGGTCATCAGCATCGCCAAGCGCTACACCAACCGCGGCCTGGAATTCCTGGATCTCATCCAGGAGGGCAACGGCGGGCTCATGCGCGCGGTGGACAAGTTCGACTACCGCAAGGGCTACAAGTTCTCCACCTACGGGACCTGGTGGATCCGTCAGGCCATCACCCGGGCCATCGCCGACCAGGCGCGGACCATCCGCGTGCCCGTTCACATGATCGAGGCCATCAACAAGGTCAACCGGGCTCAGCGCAAGCTCACCCAGGACCTCGGCCGCGAACCCACCGAGAAGGAAGTGGCCGACTTCCTGAACTTCCCCGCCGACAAGGTGAAGGCGGTGATGCGCGCGGGTATCGAGCCCGTGAGCCTCGATCGTCCCATCGGCGAGGACGAGGACAGCAATCTGGGCGACTTCATCGAGGACATCGGCGTGCGCAACCCAGCAGAAACCGCCGCGCACTCCATGCTCGAGGACCGGCTCACCCACGTGCTGTCCACCCTCACCCGCCGCGAGGAGAAGGTCATCCGTCTGCGTTTCGGACTGGGGGACGGCACGCCGCGCACCCTGGAAGAGGTGGGCACCATCTTCAAGGTGACCCGAGAGCGCGTGCGGCAGATCGAGGCCAAGGCCATCCGGAAGCTGCAGCATCCCAGCCGGGCGCGGAAGCTCAAAGGCTACGTGGAGAACTTCTAGCAGCTCCCTCGAATCCCTGGAGCCCGCCCCTTGGCGGGCTCCTTTCTCATGTCTGCGTTAACAGCGTTGACCCCTCGTGAAGTAATTCCCATGATCTTCTTGTGAAATCTTGACGATTAACGTACGTTTACCTAACTTGTTCATGTTTCGGAAACATATATCTTTCTTGGATCTCGGGCAGAAACAAGATATCTGGAGGCGGAAATGCTTAATCGTCGCCACTTCCTCAAGTCACTCGGCGTCGGTGCCCTGGCCGGTCTCGTCCCCGAAAGTTCTCGATCCAGCGCCGTGGACCACGGGGCCGATCCCGATGCCTGGGGCGTGCTCGTGGACGTCACCTACTGCGTGGGCTGCCGCAAGTGCGAGTGGGCCTGCCACGAATCGAACGAGCTCGGCGGCGCCGAGATGTCCGACTTCGAGAACGCCATCGAGATTCCCGTCAAGCGCCGGCCCGATCCCAAGAACTTCACGGTGGTCAACGGCTACGAGGACTGCGGTCCCGACGGGAAGGACTGCTTCGTGAAGGTGCAGTGCATGCACTGCCTGGATCCGGCCTGCGCTTCGGCCTGCATCGTGGGAGCGCTGGAGAAGTGCCCCCAAGGGCCCGTGCGCTACGACGCGGACAAGTGCATCGGCTGCCGCTATTGCATGGTGGCCTGTCCCTTCCAGATTCCCGCCTACGAGTACGGCGAGGCCCTGGATCCCCGGGTGATGAAATGCACCTTCTGCTTCGAACAGAAGTTGTCCCAGGGCGGACGGCCCGCCTGCGTGGAGATCTGCCCCGAGGGAGCCCTCCGATTCGGAAAGCGCGAGGAACTGCTCCACTACGCCCAGAGCCGCCTGGAGAAGCACCCCGAACGCTATCACCCGGAGATCTTTGGGGAGCATGTGGTGGGGGGCACGTCCTGGCTCTACCTGGCGGGACGACCCATGACCGAATTGGGCTTCCCCGAATTGCCGGACCAGGCTCCGCCGCGCCTGACGGAGGTGGTCCAGCACGGCATCTTCAAGAACTGGGTGCCGCCCCTGGCCCTCTACGCATTCCTTGGGGGAGCCATGATGGTGAACCGGAACGGGAAGGGAGGTGGCGAGAATGAGTGAGCACGCTTCCCGGCCCCTGTTCTATCCCCTTCGAACTCCCGGCATGTGGATCAACCTGGCGATCATCGCCTTCGGACTCTTCTTCGCGGCCAAGCGATTCGTCTTCGGCATCGGCAGCGTCACGAATCTGAACGATCAGTATCCCTGGGGGCTCTGGATCGGCTTCGACGTGGCCACGGGAGTGGCCCTGGCCGCCGGCGGATTCACCTCCGCGGCTCTGGTGGAGATCTTCGGACAGAAGCGCTTCCACGCGCTGCTCCGTCCCGCCCTTCTCACGGCCGCGCTGGGCTACACCTTCGTGGCCCTCGGCCTGCTGGCCGACCTGGGACGCTACTGGGCCATCTGGCATCCCATGATGCCTTCCATGTGGCAGGGAAACTCGGTGCTCTTCGAGGTGGGCATCTGCGTGATGAGCTATCTCACGGTGCTCTACATCGAGTTCGCTCCCATCGTCATCGAGCGCCTGAAGGACAAGGGCATCCGCAGCGGACTGCTCGACTGGCTCGACACGGTGCTGGGCAAGTTCATCTTCCTGTTCATCATCGCGGGGGTGGTGCTGAGCTGTCTGCATCAGTCCAGCCTGGGCAATCTCATGGTCATCGCGCCCAGCAAGATGCATCCTCTCTGGTACACCCGGCTCATGCCGCTGCTCTTCCTCATGAGCGCCATCGGCGTGGGATTCCCGATGATCATCTTCGAGTCCATCCTCGCATCCCGCGGCTTCCGCCGACCGGTGGAGATGGATCTGCTCGGTCCGCTGTCGAAGATCGCCGGCGGGATCATCGCCCTCTACGCGGTGTTCAAGATCGGCGACCTCACGCTGAGGGAGGCCTGGCCCTACGCCTTCCAGCCCACGGTGCAGGCCCTATTCTTCTGGATCGAGATGCTCCCCTGCCTGATCCTGCCGGCCTTCATGATGGGCATGCGCCGGGTCCGCAAATCCCCGCGCTGGCTCTTCATCGCCGCGGCCCTCTACGTCGTGGGCGTGATGCTCAACCGCATCAACGTCTTCGTGGTGGCCTACCGGCCGCCCTTCGCCGAGAAGGCCTACGTGCCCGCCCTGGGTGAGTTCGCCATCACGGCCGGACTCGTGGCCGGACTGGTTCTCTGCTATCGACTCATCGTCACCTACCTGCCGGTGATGCCGGTTCTCGAAGAGGAGAATCGATGATGAACAGAATCCTCATCGCCGCCGTCCTGCTCATGGCGGCCCTGCTTCCCGCGTCCACCCAGAACTGCACCGATTGCCATGTCTGCGAAGATCCTTCGCCCTCGGATCCCTGTTTGCGGGAATGCAGCCGCGACACCCATGTGCCGGACTGGCATGATCTGGCGACCATGGATTCGCCCGACATCGTGATCATGAACTCCCTGGTGGAACTCTACGAGGCGGTGACCTTCGATCACGAGGCCCACGCGTCCATGTCGGGCATGGGGGGGCACAACTGCCGCCTCTGCCATCACGACAATCCCGAACACGAGATCATGTGCTGCTGCGATTGCCATCCCGCCGAAATCGTGGAGGGGGAAGAGGAGCTCATCGACCTGAAGAGCGCCTACCATCGCCAGTGCATGTTCTGCCACCGGGACTGGAGCGGAGAGGCCGACTGCGAGATCTGTCACCTGCCCCTGGACGGCAACGGGGAGCCTCTCGGGCAGCGCCGGCAGCCGCCGGAAAGCCCCCATCGGGAGGCGCGTCCCGTGATGAATTTCATTACCGATCACGATCCGGCTCCCTATGTGACCTTCCACCATGAGAGCCACGCGGGGGACTACGGCATCAGCTGCAACGACTGTCATGTGCTGGACGACTGCAACAGCTGCCA
The DNA here is from genome assembly GCA_964344565.1 of uncultured bacterium. GTDB lineage: Bacteria > Krumholzibacteriota > Krumholzibacteriia > JACNKJ01 > JACNKJ01 > JACNKJ01. Next base: position 95,463 of record CAYFNT010000003.1, on the reverse strand, counting down.
CCTGGGCAGCCAGAGCGAGGTCCTGCCCGAACTGCACGACTTCTCCAATCGGGCCACATGCAACGAATGCCACGCCACCAGCCAGTGCGGGGCCTGTCATTCACGGCAGCCCGACCGCATCTTCCGTCACGCCTACACGGGCTTCGACCTGAAGAGCTTTCATGCCGGCGTGAGTTGCCGGTCCTGCCACGGGGAGAAGCACGCCCACGGGCACCTGGCCCGCGACTGTCAGGGCTGCCACACAAGCGGTTGGGGCGACACCGATTCCTTCGACCACGCCGGACTCGTGGGCGTGGATCTGGGCGAGGACCACGAGGGCATGGACTGCGGAGACTGTCATCCGGATCTGGGCTTCACGGCCGCCCCTGTGTGCAGCGACTGCCACGAGGAGGAGGATTGGGGCCCCGATCTGCTCAACTAGCGCTATGACCTTGACTTAGGCACCGCATGCGCTCTAGTTTCGAGGCATGGGCCCATAGCTCAGTCGGTTAGAGCAAACGACTCATAATCGTTTGGTCCCAGGTTCGAGTCCTGGTGGGCCCACCGGTATTCGTCCCATCGCGCCCAACTGGAGGACTCCACTGGAAAAGATGACCCATCCTCTCTCCCAGCTCTATTACCTGGATCAGGCTCTGCTCCGCATCGAGCGCAAGATCGCGCAAACTCCCGGTTCCCTCGACGAAATCGCCCTCGAAGAGAAGAAGATCGCCGAGGACGAGAATCGCCGCCGCGAGGAACTCGAGGAACTGGGCAAGCTCATCCGGAAGATGGAGCGGGAGGGCGACGAGATCCGCGAGCGCATCCGCAAGAACAAGGAGAAGATGAAGGAGCTCATGCCCGTGCACGCGGCGGAGGTCCTTCAGCACGAGACCGCCAAGTTCGAGACGAATCTCGAGACCCTGGAGCTGGAGATCCTCGAAAACATGGAGATACTCGAGACCAGCGAAAGGGAGGCGCAGCTCCGCCAGTCGAGCGTGGCCGGCAAGAAGTCCGAGCTGGAACGGGAGGGCGCGAATCTCAGGAAGGAGGCCGAGGAGTACGCCTCCGACCGGGATCGCATGGCCCAGCAGCGGGAGCGCTTCCTGGACGATCTCGATCTGGACCTCCGGCGTCGCTACCTGAACGTCTTCAAGGGCCACGGCTATTCCACCATCGCGGCGGTGAACGAGGGAGCCTGCACCGGCTGCGGACAACGGCTCACGCCCCAGCGCGCCGTGGACATCCAGGACGGCGGGGAACTGGGCTCCTGCCAGGGCTGCGGGCGCATGCTCATCGGAGTGGAATCGTGACCCGAGACAAGTTGGAAGCTCTCATCGGGCAGCTGCGCAAGCGCGGTGCGGCGAAAAAGCCCCTGGCCGAGGCGGGCCTGAGCGACGCGGACTGTCGCGCTCTCGCCGACCGTCTGGAAACCTCTCTTCCGCCGGCGGCGGCCAAGAAGGTGAAGGCCGCGAAGGGCCGGGCCCAGCTCTACTGCGACGGCGCCAGTCGGGGAAATCCAGGTCCCGCGGCGTTGGGCTTCTCCATCTTACTGGACGAGGTCGAGATCGCTTCGGAGGGCCGCGCCCTGGGCAAGCTCACCAACAATCAGGCCGAATATCTCTCCCTCAAGGCCGGTCTGGAGGCCGCCCGGGCCCTGGGCCTTTCAAGCCTGGACATCTTCATGGACAGCGAACTGGTGGTCCGTCAGATCACCGGCCGCTACAAGGTCAAGAACGAGGGCCTCAAGCCCCTCTTCGCCGAAGTGACGGCGCTGCTGAGGGGTTTCGGAGACTGGAAGATCGGGCACGTGCGCCGGGCCGAGAACTCCCGAGCGGACGCCCTTGCCAATCAAGCACTGGACTCCCTATAATCGTTTTTGGAAGTGAGCCGGATGGCCGCGGCGTTCGCGTCGAGGAAAGTCCGGGCTCCGCAGGGCATGGCGCTGGATAACGTCCAGGGGGAGCGATCCCACGGAAAGTGCCACAGAAAGCAAACCGCCTCCCGCTTCGGCGGGCGGTAAGGGTGAAAGGGTGAGGTAAGAGCTCACCGGGCCGCCGGCGACGGCGGTCGCACGGTAAACCCCGCCAGGAGCAAGGCCAAATAGAGGGAGAGAGGCGGCCCGTCTCGCTTGATCCCTGGGTAGGCTGCTCGAGGCCGTCGGTAACGGCGGTCCCAGATAAATGGCCATCCATCCCTTCGGGGGGGACAGAACCCGGCTTACAGGCTCGCTTCCTTTGCGCTACCCGCTGTTCGCTGCCAGCCGCCAGCATGACGGTGGCTGTTGCTTTTCGGTGGCTGAAGTCCAAAGGGAGAGTGAGTGAGACAGACGCGTCCATCGGGAATACGGCTCAGGGAACAGCCTTCGGCCGAGGAGAGGGCGCGCCTGGCAGCGGAACTCGGACTTCCCGAGGGCGTGGCGGTGCTGGCCTGGCAGCGGGGCATCCAGAGCCTGGAGGACTGGCGCCGCTTCACCGACCTGGATCCCGCCGCGGACCTCGTGGATCCCTGGCTGCTTCCCGATATGGAAAAGGCCGTCGCCCGCCTGCAGCTCGCCCTGGATCGGGGCGAGGCGGTGATGGTGCACGGCGACTACGACGCCGACGGTCTCACGGGCACGGCCATCCTCGTGCGGGCCCTGCGCGGCCTCGGGCTGGACGCGCGCCCCTTCGCGCCCCTGCGCGACAAGGACGGCTACGGCCTCAGCCGGCGCGCCCTGGAGAACGCCGCCGACAAGAATGTGCCGCTCCTGGTCAGCGTGGACTGCGGATCCTCCGACGGCGAGCTCATCGCCGAGTTCGCGAAGCGGGGCGTGGAGAGCATCATCACCGACCACCATCTGGCCGGCGAACTGCCCCAGGCTCACGCCTTCGTGAGCACCCAGCGGCCGGACAGCGACTATCCCCATCGAGATCTTTCGGGCAGCGCCATCGCCTACAAACTGGCCCATGCCCTCTACGACAAGCTGGGGCGCAAGCTCGAACCGGAGCGATGGCTGGACTTCGCCGCCCTGGGCACCGTGGGCGACGTGATGCCACTCACGGGGGAGAACCGCTGCATCGTGGCGGGAGGGCTTCGCGAGATCGCCCGCCGCATGACGGCCCGGCCCGGCTGCAGCCACGACGGGCATCCGGTGTGGAAGGCCCTGGCCGCCCGCTCGGGCATCCGGCTGGGGGAACTCAGCGCCACCGATCTGGCCTTCCGCATGGCGCCTCGTCTCAACGCCGCCGGTCGAATCGCCGATCCGCGTCTGGCCCTGGACATCCTGCTCACCGACGACGAGCTGGAGGCCGATCGCCTGGCCCGGGAACTGGACGCCACCAATCTTCGCCGCCAGAGCATGGAGGCCCATCTCACCGCCGAAGCGCGGGAGCAGGCGGCCCGGCAGGTGGCCGAGGCGGAGGCCGCGGGCCGGAGCGTGGGCATACTGGTGCTGGCCTCCGAAGGCTGGCATCCGGGATTGGTCGGCATCTCGGCGGCCCGCATGGTGGACGAGTTCGGCATGCCGGCCATCCTCCTCTCGGTGGACGAGGAAGGCGGCGCCATGGGTTCGGGCCGCGGCGTGGAGGGACTCGATCTCAAGTGCCTGCTCGACGGCGTTGAGGAAGAACTGCTGCGCCACGGTGGCCATCAGCGGGCCGTGGGCCTGGCCGTCAAACCCGGCCGTCTGGAATCCTTCCGCGAGAAGCTGCAGGCCTCGCTGCCCGAACCGCCGCCCTCGGTACCGGTCACCGCGGATCTCGTCCTCGAACCGGAGGGCGCGGACCGCCACTTCCTGGACGCCCTGGAAAAACTCGGTCCTTTCGGTGAGGCCAATCCCGAACCGCTCATCCTCATGAAAGGCATGACACCCACGGCCTACCGCGAGATCCGGGGCAGCCACTTCAAGTTGAGCTTCGAATCGGGCGGCGGCGGCCGCTTCGAAGCCATCGCCTTCAACGGCGCCGCGCGGTTCGGGCCGCGCTTCGAGAAGGGCGTGGAGACCGAACTGCTCGTCCGCCTGGGCCGCGACACCTTCCGCCGCGCGCCGGGAGAACACGGCATCAACTTCCTTCTCGAGGAGTTCCTGCCCGTGGAGGTGGCGTCGTGAGCGTGCCTTCCGGCGATCTGCTCGACCGCGATGTAGCGGCTTCGGAGTGGGAGGCCCTTCGCGAGCTGGCCCTGCGTAGCAATCCCCGGCTGAACACGGAGATCATCGAACAGGCCTACTGGCGCGCCTGGGACGTGCACCGCGACCAGAAGCGGCTGTCGGGCGATCCCTACTTCACCCACGTGCTGGCCGTGGCCCGGACCTGCGCCGAGATGAACCTGGGCTCGGACGCCATCGCCGCGAGCCTGCTCCACGACAGCATCGAGGACAGTCCCGTCACCGCCGAGGCCCTGGCCAAGGAATTCAACCCCACGGTCTCCCTGCTGGTGGACGGCGTCAGCAAGATCAGCGGCCTGCGTTTCGAGAGCCGCGAGAAGGCCCAGGCGGAGAACTTCCGCAAGCTGCTGCTCCACATGAGCCGCGACGTGCGCATCCTGCTCATCAAGCTGGCCGACCGCCTGCACAACGTGTCGACCCTCGAGCCCATGCGGGAGGAGAAGCAGATCCGCATCGCACGGGAGACCATGGACATCTACGCGCCCCTGGCCAACCGCCTCGGCATGGGACGCATCAAGTGGCAGCTCGAGGATCACGCCTTCAAGTATCTGGATCCTCCCGCCTACGGCCGGGTGGCCTCCATGGTGGGCATGCAGCGGGAAGCGCGGGAGGAGTTCATCCTCGCCATGCGCGACCGGCTGCAGGACGCCATGAACAAGGACGGCATCGACTGCGCCGTGCAGGGCAGGGCCAAGCATCTCCACAGCATCCACCGGAAGATGCATCTGCAGAATCTGCGCGAGGGCGAGGTCTTCGACCTCCTGGCCTTCCGCATCATCACGGCCACGGTGGAGGACTGCTACCACGCCCTGGGCGTAATCCATTCCCTGTTCACGCCCATTCCCAACAAGTTCAAGGACTACATCGCCACGCCCAAGCGGAACGGCTACCAGAGTCTGCACACTGCCCTGGTGGGGGCGGAGGGCCGCACCATCGAGGTGCAGATCCGCACCCAGAAGATGCACGAGATCGCCGAGTACGGCGTGGCATCCCACTGGCGCTACAAGGAGGAGGAGAGCTCCAGTTCCATGCCGGTGGGCGAGGCGGAGCGCGAACTCGACTTCCTGCGCACCTTCATCCAGGACCTGGAAGAGGGCGAATGGAGCGAGGATCCCTCGGAGTTCATGGAGGAGCTGAAGGTGAGCCTCTTCCAGGAGGGCATCTTCGTCTTCACGCCCCGCGGCGACCTGCACATCCTGCCCGTGGGCGCGACGCCCGTGGACTTCGCCTACAGCATCCACACGGGCGTGGGCGACCGCTGCGTGGGCGCGCGTGTGGATGGCAAGATGGTGCCCCTGCGCCGCTCCCTGGGCAGCGGCGAGGTGGTGGAGATCGTCACGCGCAACGACGCGCGTCCCAGCCGCGATTGGCTGTCCTTCGTGAAGACGAGCAAGGCGCAGTCGAGGATCCGCAAGAGCATCCGCGAGCAGGAGAGCGAGCAGAGCGAGTCGCTGGGCTACGAGCTGCTCGAGCGCGAGTTCAAGCGCAACCGTGAAACGATGCCCGACGAGGCGTCGCTGCTGGCGGCGGCCGAGGCCCTGGGCATGGACAGCGTGGATCGCCTGGTGCAGGGCGTGGGCCGCGGCTCCGTGTCGGCCATGCAGGTCTACAACCGGGTGCATCCGCCGGAGGAGAAGAAGAGCTCCATCATCGAGTCCGCCCAGAAGCTCACCCAGATCGCCACCAGCCTGGGCGGCCGGCGCCAGAAGGGCGTGCGGGTGGAGGGGCACGGCAACATGCTCATCCACTTCGCGGGCTGCTGCCGGCCCGTACCGGGGGATCGCATCGTGGGCGTGATCACCCGGGGTCGGGGGGTGAGCATCCACCGGCAGGATTGCGTGAACATCATGGGCGACCGCATTCCCGAAGAGCGCCGGGTGCGCGTGGACTGGGACGCGGGGGAGGACGAGAAATTCCTCGTGTCCCTGCAGATCGCGGGCGAGGACCGCAAGAACCTGCTGGCCGACATCACCGGACAGATCTCCAAGAGCGACGTGGCCCTCCAGGGCGGCAGCTTCCGCCGGGAGGACAAGGACCTTTCCGCACAGATCCAGATCACCATCGAGATCCGGGATCTCAAGCAACTCGAGAAGATCATTCGAGACGTGCGCAAGGTGCGCGGCGTACGGAACGTGGAACGCGTATGAGAGTGGTGCTGCAGAGGGTCAGTGAAGCCCGCGTGCGCGTGGACGGCGAAACGGTGGGCGAGATCGGCTCGGGCCTCTTGCTGCTCGTGGCATTCAGGGCCAAGGACGACGCGAAGATCCTCGAGTGGATGGCCGAGAAGTGCCTCGACCTGCGCGTGTTCAATGACGAGGACGGCCTCATGAACCGCTCCCTGCGCGAAACCGGAGGCGGCGTTCTGGCCGTGAGCCAGTTCACCCTCTACGGCAACGCGCGCAAGGGACGTCGCCCGAGCTTCGTGGATTCGGCGCCCGCCGAGGAGGCCTCCCGACTCTACGACGAGTTCATGGACATGCTCCGCGCGCGCCACGAGCCCGTGGCCGGCGGCGTCTTCCAGGCCAAGATGGAAGTGGAACTGGTCAACGACGGGCCGGTCACCTTGATTCTCGACCGGGAGGCCGGCGATTGAATCCCTTCGTGTGCGAGGCGGTGCAGGCCCGGCTGGTGCTGGCCTCGGCGAGTCCCCGGCGGCGCGAGTTGCTCTCGCGTCTGGGATTCGAGATCCCCTTCGACGCGAGCGATTTCGAGGAAGGCAAGCACTCCGACGATCCGATCGCGGCGGCCCGGGCCAACGCCCTGGGCAAGGCCCGCGACGTGGCGGCGCGCCTTCCGGGAAAGCTCGTGCTCGGCGCCGATACCGTGGTGATCCTGGACGGGAAGATCCTCGGCAAGCCCATCGATGAAGCCGATGCCTCGAACATGCTGCGCGCGCTCTCGGGCCGTGAACACGAGGTGGTCACGGCCCTGGCTCTGGTGGGGGAGAGCGAGCAAGTCGAGCATTCCTGTACACGTGTACAGTTCCGCGAGATCGCGGTCGCCGAGATCGAGGCCTACGTGGCCGGCGGCGAACCCATGGACAAAGCCGGCGCTTACGGCATCCAGGGCCTGGCCGGCCAGTTCGTCACCCGCATCGAGGGATGCTACTTCAACGTGATGGGTCTGCCCGTGGAGTTGCTCACGCGCATGCTGAATGCCCCCTCCGTCCGCTAAAACATCTATTCCGATCTTATTGTGCGAATAAGTATCCTGCCCAAATAGAATTTACAATTATTCTCAATTCGCTAGGATGGTTCATGCAGTCGGCATCCAAACACCGGTATCGACGCCAGAAGCGGGCTGCCCCAAGCTCGGATGGATCCACAAGGAGGCAAGGCCATGAAATCACTGCCAGTGGGACTGCTCATCCTATTCGGAGGACTGCTGCTACTCCTGTCACTGGTGTTGCGAGTCAAATCGGGAGGCAAGTACGAGATCAAGGTGATCGATCTCACTCTCGTTCTGATCCCGCTGTTCTTCTGGCTTTTCGCGACCGGCAAGATCAAGAAGATGACCGTTGGCGGGGTCGAGGTCGAAACGGCCCAGGCCTTCGTCGAGGCCGCCGAGGTCCCCATCGAATCGCAGGTGACCCTGCGAACCGCTTCGAGCATCGAAGACGTGGTCGAAACGGTCGAGATGGACACCAAGGCTGGGGTGGAGAAGATTCCGGAACTCATCAAGAACAAGGTGGAAGCGCTCGAGTTTCGTTTGGGCCACGGCGGGTACTGGGGGCCCGCCATCGAGACCTACTTCGAATCCCTCGGGGCTCACTCATTCCTGCGCTACGCGGTCATCCATGATGAGGACGGCACCCTGTTCGGCGTCTATTCGGCGAAAGATCTGCTTCTCTACTTCCAGAACCGCGGGGGAAGGCCCTATGATGATTTCGCCAGGCAGCTCAACCAGGCGAGTTCGGATTCCCGGGAAGAACTCGAGGAACTGCCGGGTTTCATTCCCGGTGGAAACGCGGTAGAAGTGAGCGCGAACAAGCGCAGGGTTCTGGCCAGGATGGAAGAACTGAAATCCGGCACACTTCCCGTGGTCGACGCCGACAGGCAGTTCGTGGGGATGGTGGATCGGGCCCAGGTCACGGCCAGCCTGATCATGGATGTCGCCGACAAACTCGAAGATCTCGAATAGGGAGATCCCGGATACTGGAGTGAAGCTAGTGGCTGAGTCGACCGATCTGCTCGGAATCGCCCCGGCCCGGATCGCACCGGTGTGGCGGGACCGCGAGGTCACACTCGCAAGGATTCTCGACGACTCGTCTCGCGCCGCCAATGAGGGTGCGAGACTCGTCCGTTTCGGCGAGGCACTTCTGCCCGGCTATCCGTTCTGGATCGACCTCACCGGAGGCGCCGAACTCGGTCACCCCCGGGTGCGCGAGGAAGGGCAGAACTTCGATCCGGCGGGGCACGACTTCCGCCCCGACGTGATCCGTCTCAGGGTGAAGCGCAGACGCCGGGCACCGTGAAAACCCAAGACGACTAGGAAGGCCCCATGTACACCCTCGAAGCCCTGCTCGACATCCATGAACGCGTCCATCAGAACGCGAAAGATCTCATCGCCCACGCCTCCAAACTCGAGCCCGAGGCCGGCGACCGCAAGGTCGAGGGCTTCGCCGACTGGACGATCCGGCTCCACATCCATCACGCCCTGGGCGCCGAGCGATACTGGATGGGCGTGCTGCAGGGCCGGGTGGACGCCGACGACGATTCCGCCGAGTATCCCACCGTGGCCGACCTCGAGAACCTGCGCGCCGAGGTCTGCGACTCCACACGAAGCTTCCTCGAGAGTCTCGACGAAGAGGCTCTCAACAAGCCCCGGCACGTGACCCTCTGGAATGGCAGCGAGGCCGACCTGAAGCCCGCCCACGTGCTCCTGCGCACCCAGATGCACTACTACCATCACAACGGTCTGGTGTTGGCCATGTGCAGGGCCCTCGGAGAGCCCGGATCGGGCATCGATTTCCCCATCCGTTGAGAGGTACTCAAACCTCCACGAGGTGCTGTGCCCACCCCGTTGACACCCCCAAGGGCTTGTGATACTTTGCCCTGATCTCCGCACTAAGCGTTTCCACGACAGGAGGATGGGGACTTGCATCCCCCGAAATTCCCCAGGGCTTTTTTACTCGCCTTGATCATCGCGGTACTCGCCTCGCCGGCCCTGGGGGCTGAAGGCGGATCCGTTGCCGGCAGCGTCGTGGACGCCTCCACGGGGCAGCCCCTGCCCTTCGGCAACGTGGTGATTCTGGGAACCCAGTTCGGTGCCATGACCCTGGACGACGGCACCTTCCTCCTCAGCGACATCCCTCCGGGCACCTACGTCTTCCGCGCCACCTACATGGGCTACAAGATGGCCGAGCGCAGCAACGTGCGCATCCGCAGCGGCAGCTACCTGGAGTTCGAGTTCGAGCTGGAGCCCACGGTCATCAAGACCGAGCAGATCACCACCTGGGGCGAGAAGCCCCTGGTCGACGTGACCGAGGCCGCCAGCGTGCAGAGCCTCAGCTCCGACGAGATCGCCAAGATGCCCGTGGAGAACGTGGAAGAGGTCGTCGTCGCCCAGCCCGGCGTGGTGAAGGTGGACGACGAGATCCACATCCGCGGCGGCCGCAGCGACGAGGCGCTCATCCTCGTGGACGGCGTGCCCATGAAGGACGCCCTGGCCGGCACCAGCAGCGCCAAGGGCATCGACTCGAAGACCGTCTCGAAGATGGACGTGATCACCGGCGGCTGGCGGGCCGAGTACGGCAACGCCATGGCCGGCGTCATCGACGTGAGCCTCAAGGAGGGGGGTCCCAGCTATTCGGGCTACGCCCAGTTCGGCATGGACCACTTGCCCGGTGTGGAGACGGACTGGGAGCACTACTACTCGGACACCTACAAGCTGCAGTTCAGCGGCCCCATGCCCGGCAGCGGCGGATGGTTCCCCGGCGACTGGCTCAGCTACTTCGTGAACTTCTCCGGCGAAGTCCTCAACACGCGCTACCCGAGCATCCGCACCCTGCCTCTGGGGCCCGAGAGCCTCAACGTGAACTACGAGGACAGTTTCCTGGGCATTCCCATCCAGTGGGGGAACAGCCTGGCCCCGCGTCAGAACAACAACTGGAACCTCATGACCAAGCTCAGCTGGAAGCTCAACGCCAACCACAAGCTGCGCCTGTCCTTCATGAAGTTCCTCGGCATCGATCAGGGTTTCGAGCGCCACGACATCAGCGACATCACGCGCCAGAGCAATCGCTACCCCTACACCTGGTCCCACTTCCTGGCTCACTACAGCGCCTTCGTGGAAGACCAGAACGTGACCACCCTGCACTACCGTCACACCCTCAGCAGCAGCGCCTTCTACGAGATCCAGGCGGCCCGCTACTTCACCCGTCTCCACCAGGACAGCCAGGGCGCCAACCGCGACGACCTGAAGGCTCTGCTGGCCGAGTACGTGCCCACCGAATACAGCTGGGCCGATCCGGCCCAGGGCGAGGACTGGGAGTTCCATCCCTTCTTCACGCTCAACGGCGACTACAGCGTCTATCGCGATCGCTACGTGGAACGCTACTCGCTCAAGAGCAGCCTCACGAAGAAGTGGTACCCGCACCATCACGCCAAGGCGGGCTTCGAGGTCGGCTACGAGACCGTGCAGAACATCGACATCCAGGATCCCTGGATCAGCCGCGCCGACGGCCTCGGCCGCAAGGACATCTTCCGGGCCTTCCCCACCACGGGCTACTTCTTCGCCCAGGACGACATCGAGTACCAGGGCTTCGTGGCGAACCTGGGCCTGCGCATGGACTACTGGTTCCCGGGGCAGCTGGCCACCGACGCCGCCCAGTCGGCCATCGACGGCACCGCCGGCGACCTCTTCACGGAGGAAGTGGGCAACCAGTACTTCGACAATACCCACGAGCTCTTCGGGAACCGCTTCAAGTACACGGTGAGCCCGCGCATCGCCATCAGCTATCCGATCAGCGACAAGGACAAGCTGCGCTTCAACTACGGTCACTTCAGCCAGTGGCCCACCTACTACTACGTCTACGCCCACGTGGCCAGCGGCGTGGAGGATCTCTTCGGCAATCTGGGCAACATCAACCTGGATCCGCAGATCACCATCCAGTACGAGCTGGGCGCCAGCCACACCTTCGCCGAGAACCTGGCGGGGGATCTCACGGTCTTCGTGAAGGACATCTTCAACTATCCGACCAGCGACCGCTTCACGGTGCAGTACTTCGATCCGGACGGCGGCAGCAAGGAAGCCACCTACTTCCTGTATCGGAACGCCGATTACAGCCGCAGCCGCGGCGTGGAGTTCAGCCTGCGCAAGCGCCGCGGCCGCTACGCCTCCGGTAGCCTCAGCTACAGCTACTCCATCGCCACGGGCAAGAGCAGCGATCCGGACGCCCTGCGCGAACTCTACATCGGCGGCGCCACCGGCGAGGTGGAGGTGCAGGAGGGCTTCCTCTGGTGGAACAAGCCCCATCGCCTCACGGCCACCTTCGACTACCGCGCCCGCGATCCACTGGGGCCGAGCGTCCTGGGCGTTCCGACGCCGGGGCACTGGGGCTTCAACCTCTACTACGTGCTCTCCAGCGGACGGGCCTACACGCCCACCGATCTGCTCGGCGTGCCCATCGGCGAGGACTACTCCCGCAACGGCCCCATCGAGCAGAACCTGAACATGAAGATTCAGAAGTGGATCATGTGGGGGGACACGCGCATCGACATCACCCTGCAGGGTTGGAACGTCTTCGACTGGAACCGTCCCAAGAGCGTGGATCCGGTCACCGGCGAGCCCTACGAGGAGGGCGTGGGATCCTATTCGGTGGAGTACACCGATCCCGACGCCCGGCTCTCGCGCTATCTGTCCCTGCTGGATCCTTCCCGCAACGGCAATCCCCGTCGCTTCAAGCTCAGCGTGGGGGTGAACTTCTGATGCGTCTGCGCACGATGTTCATCCTGGCTCTGATCGGTCTCGTTCCGGCCGCCCCGGCATCCGGGGACATGGAACTGGGCGGCCTGCGGGTGGCCACCAGCAGCGGCACCTTCCTGAAGATCGGCGTGAGCCCGCGGGCGGAGGCCATGGGAGGGGCCTGGGTGGCGGTGGTCTCCGACGCCACGGCGCCCTGGTACAACCCGGCGGGCATGGGCCTGCTGGCCAACCGGCAGAGCACCCTGGGCTACGTGGCCTGGCCCGCGGACATCCAGTACGTGAACGCCGCCATCGGACTGCCCGGCGGATTCTTCGGCGGCACCTGGGGCCTGAGCGTGGGCAACCTGTCGACGATCATCGATGAGACCACCGAGTACGAGCCCTACGGCACCGGCCGGGAGTTCCTCTACAGCGACACGGTCATCGGCCTCACCTTCGCGCGATTCCTCACCGACAAGCTCATCCTGGGCATCACCGGCAAGTACGTGCGCGAGGACCTGGGTTCGTCCATCGACAATCCCGTGGTGAACACCTGGCTGGTGGACGCGGGAACGCTCTACCACATCGACTGGCGCAACACGCGCATCGGCATGTCGATCCTGAATTTCGGTCCCGAGTTCAAGCCTCCGGGCGAGTACTGGAACTACAGCGAAGAGAAGTACCAGGAGTACGAGGGATTCCCGCCGCCCTCGGCCTTCCGTCTGGGCATGGCCTGGGAGGCCTTCAAGGCCTGGCCCTGGTTGGTCACCCACACGCTGGAGCTGAACCACCCCGCGGACAACCGCGAGACCATGGCCACCGGCTTCGAGCTTTCCTACATGGGCGGCATCTTCGCGCTGCGCGGCGGCTACATCTTCCTGTCGGACGAGAGCGAGATGAAGATGTCGGCGGGTTTCGGAACCGCGTTCATGATGGGCTCGGCCGTGGCCGGCCTCGACTATTCCTTCACCGACGGACAGGACCTGGGCGCCATCCATCGATGGGGAGTGAGGGTGGAATTCTGATGCGACATGCGAGGACCATCCTGATCATGATCCTGTCGGGCCTGATGGCCGGTTGCGGCATCAAGCCGGAGCTGCCCGACCAGACGCCCTTCACCGGCGGAATCACCGAGGGCGACTACAGCCTCGAGTACCGCTGGACCGTGGGCGGCGTCACCGACATGGTGGTGGGCCGCGACTCGGGCATCTTCTACGTGATCCAGGACACGGACAGCCTGGGGATCTATCCGGCCTACCGCCGCGCCGACGCGGTGCTGGAGGGCCGGCAGCTCTTCCCCGATCTGATCCAGCCGGAACTGCTGGCCGAGGGTCGCGATTTCGACCGCCGCCTCTGGGTCTACGACGGCGCCGACGGAACGGTTAAGGGCTTCGACGGCAACGAGTTCCTGAATGAACTTAGCGTGATACTCGAACTGTCCGATCCCTCCTGGCAGGACATCGTGGCCATCGCGGCCGACGACGATCGCCACCTCTTCGTGGCCGACCGGGGCCCCAATCGCATCTATCGCTACAAGGTGGAAGGGGAGCAGTCCGACTTCGAAATCCTGTCCGACGGCGAGCTGAGCTGGACCAGCCAGGGCGGCGGCGCCACGGTGCGCGACCTGGCCTTCGCCGACGGCAATCTGCTGCTGCTGGACGACGTGCTGCTCACCTTGCAGGTACTCGATCCCCTCGCAGGTCCCCTGAATCCTCCGCTCTTCACCTATCTGGAGGGCTTCATCGACGAACCCACGCTCATCACCGGCGACGGTGACGCCATCTTCGTGGCCGATCGCGCCGACACCACGGTCTGGGCCGTCGACTGGAACCTCGCCATGGACAGCGCCGTGCGCATCAACTCACAGGAGGATGAGCCCATCCTCCTGAATCCCGTGGCCCTGACCGTCAACGAGGGGAAGCTCTACGTGGCCGACCCCGAACTCGGAAAGATCCTGGACTATGAGAAGCGGTAGAAAGCTTCTGGCAATGGCGATCCTGCTCCTGGCCCTGCCCTCGGCGGGAGCCGAGGGGGACCATTCGCCGCCCAGTCCCCTGGATCTGCCTCCAGCCGGGCCATTCTGGGCCAACGACCGCGACAGTCTCATCGTGGACTACGTCTTCGAGGTGCAGGACATCGGCAATCTGGCCATGAGCCTGACCAACCACGGCTTCATCGGCGACAACTTCGCGGACCGCGAGGTGCCGTCCATGGTCTTCCCCAAGGGATCGACCGTCGACCACCTCATCCGCGCGGGCATCTGGGTGGGAGGCATCAACACGAACCTCGATCCCTTGGTGACCACCGGCGTGCAGGACGGATACTACGGCTCCTACACGCGACGCACCGAGTGGGAGCCGGGAGCGATTCCCCTCAGCGAAACGAACATCGGATGGATCCGTGGGCGCAGCACCCTGCCAACGAGCCCCTATTACGATCCCGAAGACGCCATCAGCGAACTGGACTTCGTCACGGAGTTGGTCGACACCCTTGACCACGCCGACGAGGTGGACTGGGACACCGACACCTTCCACACGGCCACGGGATTCCTGGTCACCCAGGAGAGCTACGCCTGGAGCTTCGAACCGGCCAACGACATGATCGTCTTCCGCTACACGCTCATCCCCACGCGGCGCATGAGTCAGGTCTACTTCGGCATGTACGCCGAGCTGACCACCGGCGACAAGGACGACTACGAGAACTGGCCGCCCTCGGGCTGGTTCCGCCGGCATCAATTGAAGTGGGTGGACGACCTTCCCGAGTACGACGACGTCAGCGACGAGCCGCTGAATCTCTGCGCCGAGCATCATCACAACTACTCGCCGGGAGAGCACGCGGGCATCAAGTTCCTTGGCGCGAAGTTCTATCCCTGGGACGGCGGAGATCCCGTCATCGACACCAACGTGTCCTGGCAGTGGTGGAACTGGGACCCGGGCTCCATCGCCCTCGACGAAGACGTGGAGCGCTACGCCCTGCTCAGCGAACAGGTCATCGACGACTGGACGCTGATCCTTCCCCTGGAGGACAGTCCCATCATGCTGCTCAGCGCGGGGCCCTGGGAATTCAGTCCGCCCCTGGAGGGTCAGTCCCCCGATCGCCTGGTGGTGACCTACGCCTACCTGGGCGGCGACAACATGGACGACCTGGTGGACAACGCCGTCTACGCCCAGGAAGCCTACGACAAGGACTTCGCCCTGCCATCGCCGCCGCACTCGCCTCAGACGGCCGTGCGTCTGAACTCGGGACAGGTCACGCTCTATTGGGAGGGCAGTCCCGAACTTTCCCTCGATTCGGAAAGCGGCTACGACTTCGAGGGCTATCGCATCTACCTGGGACGCTCGGCCGAGGAGTCGGCCTTCGGGCTCATCAAGGAATACGATCTCGCCGAGATTCCCGCGGCCAACGTCATCACCGGCGAGTTCTACATCCGCCAGGATTGGCTCGACTCCCTGGTGACGGTCTGGGACGTGGAGGACGAACAGACGGTGCTGGATCTCCTCGACGAGAGCTGGCCGGGCGAGGACTACGTGTATCACGAAGGCGCCGATCCGCCCTTCCTGGTGACCCATGCCGACTCGGTGGGATACAACACGGGCCTGGACGCGGTGAGGCTGGAACCCGAGGACTACCTGACCGAATGGGTGAACGATTCGACGCAGGTCACCTACACCTACGCCTATACCTTCGGCCAGCTCTCCGACGGTCACGAATACTGGGCGGCGGTGACGAGCTACGATCAGGGCGCGGGCTCGGTGGCCAGCCTGGAAAGCGGTCGCAGCCAGAACGCGCGTTACGTGATCCCCGGTCCCGGTCCCGATTCCTGGGAAGAGGGCAGGCCCGTGACGGTCTTCCCCAATCCCTATCGCGGCAGTGCGGTCTGGGACGGCAACCGAGCCATCGGCCGCTACATCTGGTTCGCCGGACTGCCCGCGAATGCGGTGGTTCGGATCTATACTCTGGCGGGGGACCTGGTCTACGAATTCGATTTCGACCGCGAGACCTACGCGGGCGAGAACGCCGCGGGAGTCTTCCCTCCCGACGGACAGGCGCCCGTGCTGCCCGGCACCTTCGCGGCCTGGGACCTGAGGAGCAGCAACGGGCAACCCGTGTCCACGGGGCTCTATCTCTTCTCGGTGAGGGACTCCGATACCGGCGAAGCGCAGCAGGGCAAGTTCCTGGTGCTCAAGTGAGGCTGACATGAGACCTGGCACTCACATCGCGATGATCATCATCCTGGCGGCCCTGCTGCTGGGCGCCTGCACGGAGGTCACCGAGTTCACTCCCAACCAGGCGCCGCAGACCACGCTCATGGTGGACAGCAGCGTGAGCGTCGACGCGACGCACTATCTGCAGGTCCTGCACTGGCACGGCGAGGACGTGGACGGCGAGGTCAGCCGTTACGAGTACAAGTGGATCCTCGATCCGGGCGTGGAGGCCGGCGACTTCGACACCACCTGGGTGGGCCGCGTCGAGCCCTTCGTGACCTGGGAGAGCGACAGCTTCTTCCTGCCCGTGCCCGAGACCGAAGCCGTCCACAGTTTCCAGGTTCGTGCGGTGGACTGGGAGGGTCTGGCCGATCCCACGCCGGCCTTCGTCGAGCTGCCCGTCTTCAACTCGACGCCCGAGATCTTCTACCTGCGCGGCGAGGAGCTCGATACGCTTATCACCCTGCCCGAGGAGATCCTTCCGGTCTACAGCCTCAAGTTCAAGGTGGTCGATCCGGACGACGGCGCCGGCGAGGGAGCCCTCATCGAGGAAGTGCGCTTCTGGTTCGAGGATCCCGAGGACTTCGTGAGCATTCCGGGGGCCGACACGCTCTTCACCCTCATGCCCGAACATTTCGGTGAGGGAGTGGGAATCAACCGCGAATTCCATCTGCAGGCCATCGACAGGGCCGGAGCGGTGAGCAACGTGCTCCGCGGCGAGGCCGTGGTGAAGGACGTTAGCGAAGTCGAGCTCCTCATCCTGGACTCATGCGGAACCGGAACGACCTACGGAAACACTTCCGACGCCTACTGGCAGGAGAGCGTGGGCGGTCTCTTCGAACCGGAGAAGGTCTACGTACACGATTTCGACGCCTTCGGAGGCCTCGGCCAGCCGGAGGTGCTCAACAACATCTTCTCCATATTTAAGGCCGTGATATGGTATAATGGAGATGCGGGATTCGCAGATGATGAGCTGTTTACAAGCACACCCACTCCCGAGATCCAGGAGGCCGAGGAGGCACTCTTGGCATATCTCGCAGAGGGTGGCAAGGTTCTGCTTTCGGGCTGGAACCTTGTGGGAGCCAGCGTTCGCGACCTCGTGGAGCCGGGTGAGGATCCCGGTCCCGAGAACTACAGCGGCGCGAGCTTCTCGGAGGACTTCGACCAGGAAGTGCTGCTGCTCGACGGTTTTCGGCATCACAGTTTCAGTACCGAGAATCACGAGTCGTCGAACTTCAGGCTCTACCCTGGACGAGAAATCGTGGGGTATCCGGAGATCGGAACGGAAACCCTGCGGAACATGACGGCCCTGACGGGCATCGATCTCATGCTGCCGAACGAGGATGCTCTAGGAGCCGGCATCATCGAGACACTCTACAGCGTCAATGGCGCTGTAGACACCTATCCTCAAACACTGGGTGACGGTGCGGTTGGGCTCAGAAGGTTTTTCGATCAGGACGGCGAGATGGTCATTCTGACCTTCCCTCTCGGCCTGTCACACGGATACGGCAACGCGCTGGCGCAGGCCGAAGGCTTCCTCCAGCGATTCGGACTTCTGCCCTGACCCGGGGAAACGGGTCCCATCCCAGGGTCAAGGGAATTGGGCTTTGAGCTCAGCCATCGGGGTAACAACAGTTGGGATTTCAACCTTTCGGGGGATACCGATGAAGAAACTTCTCTTTCTCATGCTCCTTCTCGCGGTGTCCATGCCGGTCTCGGCCCAGTTGCTGACGACCTGCTACGACATCAACACCGGACTGGTGCCCGAGTACACCTTCGTCCGCGTGGAGAACCTCATTGTCACGGCCGTGGCCGGCTACGGCTACTACGCCCAGGAACAGCCCGGTGGACCTTACGCCGGTATCTGGATCTACACCGGCAGCGGTGATCCGCCCACCGAGATCATCGGCGATATCGTGAATGTCGAGGGTGAGTACTACGAATACTTCGACTACTCCGAGATCGACATGACCGCCATGGGCGGCGACGAGTACGTGGGCTTCGGCACCGTGCCGGATCCCGAAGTGCTGCGCGCCTGGCAGACCCGCGTCGAGCATCCTCTCGAAGCCGAGAAGTGGGAGGCCATGCTGGTGCAGGTCTTGAACCTGGATCCGCTTCCCGATGATCTCGGATACGGCGAGTGGTGGGCCGTCGAATTCGGCTACGCCGAGAACGACACGGCTCGTTTCGACGACCAGTTCGATTACGGTCAGCCCCTGCCCGGACAGATGATGGAATCGGCCACCGGTACGCTTCGCTACGGCTACGACTTCTTCAAGCTCGAGCCCCGCGGCAACTACGACCTGGTCTTCGTGGGTGCAGAGCCCGCGCCGAACCTGGACTACGCTGTCTGCACCGGCGACGCCACTATCGACGTGCGCTTCGATCGTGAGGTGGATCCCATCACCTCGCAGAACGCCTGGAACTACTTCCTGGATGCCGGTCTGGTGACATCGGCCGTTCTCGACGCCGAGGACGCGACCCTCGTCCACCTGACGCTCAGCGCCAACATGCCCACCGAGCTGTACATGACCCTCACGGTCTTCGACGTGCAGAACACCACGGGCATCCCCATGACTCCGCAGGACGTGAGCTTCTGGGGCGGCATCAACACCATCGCCTTCGTGAACTCGCCCGATGCCGAGGGTAACAGCCTGCTGGACCAGCAGGTCGTGACCTTCCGCGGCGTGCTGCAGGCCAAGCTCCAGAGCCGCGCCTACTTCGTGGACGCCGCCGGCGGCGACTACTGCGGCATCGAGGTCTACTGCCCGGCCATCATCGATGACCTGGCCGTGGGCGACGAGTACATCATCGGCGACTTCCTCAGCGAGTACTACGGGATGACCTCGATCACCTACCCGTTCTACTACTCCGAGCTCGTCTCCACGGGCAACACGCCTCCGGCGGCCAAGTCCATCGGCATCAACGGCGTGGACAACGAACTCCACGAATGCCAGCTGGTCTTCCTGGACGACGTGAACGTGGCGACCTTCCCGACCTGGGACACCTACGGCGAGTGGTGGGTCTCCTACGACTACGCCGACTCCCTGAAGGTCGGCGAGGACGGCGAGGTGAGCGACTACGACTACATGCCGGTGATTGGCGACATAATCGACCTGACCGGCGTCATGCGCTACACCTACGACGAGTTCAAGGTCTATCCCCGCGATAGCGCCGACATCGTCATCGTCTTCGACAACCCGCCCACCGACGTGCTGCCCGCCGGGCCGGCCGTCATGCTGGGACAGAACTTCCCCAATCCCTTCAACCCGAGCACGAAGATCAGCTTCCGCATCGATCGCGGTCAGAACGTGCGCCTGGAAGTGGTGGGAGCCGACGGACGTCGGGTCGCCCTGCTCCAGGACGGTGTGATGGATTCGGGCGAGCACTCCGTGGTCTGGAACGGCCAGATGGACAGCGGCGGCCAGGCGGCCAGCGGTCTGTACTACTACCGTCTCCTCACGGAGAACGAGACCATCAGCAAGAAGATGGTGCTCTTGAAGTAATGTGAGAGGGGAGGGTATAGCACCCTCCCCTCCTTCCGTTTCAAAGTCAGTCGGGGAGGGTCTATACCCTCCCCTTTCACATGTTCTTCCGAGCAGCGTGGACTATGGGCAAACACGAAATCTTCATTCATTTGCCGTTGAGCATGTACCGGAAGTATCGGGAGGCCGTGCTGGCCATGCCCGTGGGTCTGGAACTGCTCGTGGACCACGAGGTCCTGGCGCCCGAATTCGCAGGCGAACTCGACGAGGTCGCCGCCGAGGTCGCCGAGGCGAAGATTCCCTGCCGCTTCCATGCCCCCTTCCGCGACCTGCATCCCGCGGGGCACGATCCGGAGGCCGTGGACCTGGCCCGACGCCGCCTCACCGCCGCCCTGGAGCTGGCCCCGAGATTCGGAGTGAAGCACCTGGTGGCCCATCCCGGATGGGATCCGCGGGGGGACGTTCTCGACCGCGAGGAGTGGATGGACAGGTCCGAGCTCTTCTGGAACTCCCTCGCTCCCGCCCAGGACGCCGCCGGTGCCCGATTCGTGCTCGAGAACATCTTCGACCTGGATCCCTCCATGCTGGTGGACCTGCTCGCCCGACTGCCCGAGGAGCGCTTCGGCTGCCTCTTCGACACGGGACACTTCAACGCCTATTCCGAGGCCCGCCTCGAGGACTGGATCAGCGCTCTCGGCCCGCGGCTCCAGTCCATCCACATCCACGACAACGGCGGCCTCCACGACGAGCACCTGGCCCTGAGCCGGGGCACCTTCCCCTGGGGAGATCTCTTCGAGGCGGTGGGGGCCCTGAATCGTCCCCTGGAGTGGACACTGGAAAACCGCAGCGTGGAGGATGTCCTTGCGAGCCTTCGCTTTCTGGGCCTCAGCTCCGGACTCGAGGAATTCGCTCCCCTGGCCGATCTCAGTTTTCCGGGAGCCTAGAAAAGCGCTGGGGGCCGCCTTGACAGCCCCATAAGCCTTTGCTAGATTGGCCGTTCACTGTGTTTCAAAACCCGTGCTCCCGTTCTACTCGGGCCCTCTGTCCGGGAAGGGGGAAGTGCGGGATTCCCTCATGGAGGCGAGAATGAAAACCCATGTCGTGAAGGCTGGGGACATCCAGGAGCAGTGGTACATCGTGGATGCCGAGGGCCTCACTCTCGGGCGGCTCTCGTCGAAGGTGGCGCAGGTGATTCGCGGCAAGCATCGCGCGGATTTCACGCCCCACCTGAACATGGGTGATCACGTCATCGTGGTGAACGCCGAGAAGGTCCACGTGACCGGCCGCAAGCTGGAGAAGAAGACCTACTCCCGCTATTCCGGCTATCAGAGCGGTCTGAAGACCAGCACTCTCGCCGAGATGCTGGCCAAGAAGCCCGAGGAAGTGATCAGCCACGCCGTCCGCGGCATGCTGCCGAAAAATCGCCTGGGTCGCAGCCTGGCCAGGAACCTGCGCGTCTACGCGGGTCCCAGCCATCCCCATAGCGCTCAGAAGCCCCAGCCTCTCGAGATCGAAGGCTAGCGGAAATCAAGGAGAATCGATCGATGTCCGAAATCTGGAACGCCACCGGCCGCCGCAAGGAGTCCGTCGCCCGTGTGAGGATCACGCGAGGCAGCGGCAAGCAGACGGTCAACGGCACCCCTCTGGACGAGTATTTCGGCCGCCGCAACCTCGTCATCGAGGTTCGTCAGCCCCTGGAGTATGTCGACATGATGGACAAGGTCGACATCAGCGCCCGCGTTGACGGGGGCGGCAAGGGCGGACAGGCCGGCGCCGTGCGTCTGGGCATCTCCCGTGCACTGGTGGAGATGGACGAAGAACTCAAGAAGACGCTGCGCGGCACCGGTTGCCTGACCCGCGATCCTCGCATGAAGGAGCGCAAGAAGTACGGTCAGCCCGGAGCTCGCAAGCGCTTCCAGTTCTCGAAGCGTTAAACCACGAACGTCACACGGCGGTGGATCGGGACCGGGTCTCCCATGGGGGAGGAAGTTCCGAGTTGAAGCCGTCGGAGGAACAACCCGCAGGAGGAAGCGTGAACTTCAATATCAGCATCAAGGACATGCTGGAAGCCGGAGTCCACTTCGGGCATCAGACCCGTCGCTGGAATCCGAAGATGAAGCCCTACATCTTCGCCGAGAAGAACGGCATCTACATCATCGACCTGCAGCAGAGCCTGCGTCAGGCCCAGGTGGCCTACGAGGCCATCCGCCAGGTCGCGTCCACCGGAGCCCCCGTGCTCTTCGTGGGCCCCAAGAAGCAGGCCATCGACATCATCCAGGAAGAGGCCGAGCGCTGCGACCAGCACTACGTCATCGAGCGTTGGCTGGGCGGGCTGCTCACCAACTTCCAGACCGTCCGCAAGAGCCTGGACCGTCTCGAGGAGATCGAGACCTGGGAGAAGGACGGCACCATCGAGCAGTTCAACAAGAAGGAACGGATGCAGCTCACCAAGAAGCGCGCCCGTCTCCAGCGAATGCTCGGCGGAATCCGCAAGATGGACAAGCGTCCCGGACTCATCTTCGTGGTGGACACGCAGATCAGCGACATCGCCATCAAGGAGGCCAAGGTACTCGGCGTTCCGGTGGTCGCCCTGGTCGACACCAACTGCGATCCCGATCCCGTGGACTATCCCATCGCCGCCAACGACGACGCCATCCGCTCCATCAAGCTCTTCACCAAGATGGTTTCCGAGGCCATCCTCGAAGGCCGCTCCATGATGAAGGAGAAGGCCGCCGTGGAGGCCGCCAAGGCCGAGAAGGAGAAGGCGGAAAAGGAAAAGGCCGCGGCCGCCGCGAAGAAGGCCAAGGCCGCAGCAGCGGACGATGAGGGCGGGAAGCCCGCCGAGGAAAAGGGCAAGGCCGAGGAAAAGCCTGCTCTGGACGCCTGATCGACATCCACCCATCCGATAGCGCTTAGAAGGAGACGCCATGAGCGTGGACGCAAAGATTGTGAAAGAACTCCGCGACAAGACCGGAGCGGGCATGATGGACTGCAAGACCGCCCTGGCCGAGGCCGGCGGCGACATGGAAAAGGCCATCGACTACCTTCGCACCAAGGGCCTGGCCGCCGCCAAGAAGAAGGCCGGACGGACCACCAACGAGGGCCTGGTCTTCTCCTACATCCATCCCGGCGGCAAGGTCGGCGTGCTGGTCGAGATCGCCTGCGAGACCGACTTCGTGGCACGCACCGACGATTTCCAGACCTTCTGCAAGGACGTGGCCATGCACGTGGCTGCCGCCAATCCCCTGGCTCTCAACGCCGACAGCCTCGATCCGGCCGTGATCGAGAAGGAGCGCGAGATCGCCAAGCAGCAGGCCCTGGAGTCGGGCAAGCCCGAGAACATCATCGAAAAGATCGTCGACGGGCGCGTGGCCAAGTTCTACAAGGAGGTCTGCCTCATGGAGCAGGCCTACGTGAAGGATCCCAACATGACCGTGAAGGACCTTCTCGATACCACCATCGGAAGTCTGGGCGAGAACATGGGCATCCGCCGCTTCGCCCGCTTCCAGCTCGGCGAGGAACTGTAGAAGACCCACGACCCTGAGGAGATCATGCCTTCGAGCCGGTACCAGCGCGTCGTTCTCAAGCTGAGCGGCGAGACTCTCTCCGGAGAGGGAAAGCAGGGCATCGATTTCCGTCTGGTGGACGGGCTCTGCGCGGATCTGGGTCCCATCATCGAGTCGGAAGTGCAGCTGGCACTCGTGCTCGGTGGGGGAAACCTGTTCCGCGGACGCGACGCTTCGGGTCTCGACCTGGATCGCGTGGCCGCCGACCGCATGGGGATGCTCGCCACCATTCTGAACGCCTCGGCCCTGGGAGCGGCTCTCGCCTCCCGGGGCTTTTCCACGCGCGTCTTCAGCGCAACGCCCATGAGCCCCCTGGCCGAGCCCTACAAGGCGGAGGTCGCCCGGGCCGCCCTGGACGCCGGCGAACTGATCCTCGCCGCCGGCGGCATCGGAGATCCCTTCTTCTCCACCGACACCACGGCGGCCCTGCGGGCCCGGGAGCTCGGGGCGGATATCCTGCTCAAGGGCACCAAGGTGGACGGTGTCTACGGGAGCGACCCTAAGCTTGACCCCGAGGCCACCCGGTATGATACCCTGAGCTACGACGAGGCCCTGGCCAAGGATCTGAAGGTCATGGACGCCACGGCCATGGCGCTTTGCCGCGACGGCGGGCTGCCCGTCAGGGTTTTCGACTTCTCGACGCCCGGCAACTTGAAACGCATTCTGAGCGGGGAGCCCCTGGGCACCCTGCTTCAATAAGGAGGCCCAGGATGATCGATGAGCTGCTCATGGACATCGAGGATCGCATGTCCAAGTCCCAGCAGGCCACGCAGACGGAGTTCACCCGCATCCGAGCGGGACGAGCCAACGCGGCCATCCTCGACGGCATCAGGGTCGACTACTACGGCACGCCCACGCCCCTGAACCAGGTGGCGGGACTGGCCACCCCCGAGCCGCGCCTGATCACCATCTCGCCCTGGGAGAAGCCCATGGTGCAGGAGATCGAGAAGGCCATCCAGGCCAGCGACCTGGGCCTGAACCCCGTGAGCGACGGGAACATCATCCGCATTCCCATTCCGCCGCTCACCGAGGAGACGCGCAAGGACCTGGTCAAGCGCGTGAAGTCCATGGCCGAAGAGGGGCGCGTGGCCATCCGCAACATACGTCGCGGCGGCATCGACGAGGCCAAGAAGGCCCAGAAGGTCTCGGACATCACCGAGGACGACCTGAAGCTCGTCACCGACAAGATCCAGAAGCTCACCGACAAGTTCGTGGAGGAAGTGGACAACAGCCTGGACGCCAAGGTCCAGGAGATCATGGAAGTCTGAGGACGCCATGAGCGAAGCGTCGAGCCTCAAGGAGGAGGTTCTCCGGAGAGGCAATCTTCCCCGGCATGTGGCCATCATCATGGACGGGAACGGCCGCTGGGCGAAGAAGCGCGGACTTCCCCGCATCATGGGCCACCGGGAGGGGCGCAAGGCCGTTCGGCGAACCACCGAGGCCGCCCGCGAGCTGGGCATCGAGCACCTCACCCTCTACACCTTTTCCACCGAGAACTGGCTCCGCCCGCTCAGCGAGGTGAAGGCCCTCATGGGCTTTCTCGAGGAGGTCCTCCGCGAGGAGATCGACCAACTGAACGAGAACGGCATCAAACTAGCCGCCATGGGACGCCTCGATCAGCTTCCCGAGCAGACCCGCAGGGCCCTCGACGCCGGCATCGCCCGGCTGAGCGGGAACTCGGACATGACTCTCACCCTGGCCCTCAGCTACGGCGGGCGCGCGGAGATCGCCGACGCCGCCCGCGAACTGGCTCGGGCCGCGGCGGCGGGGGACCTGGATCCCGAGATCATCGACGAGGACGCCTTCGCCCAGCGTCTCTATCTGCCCGAGAATCCAGCGGTGGATCTGCTGGTGCGCACCAGCGGCGAGTCGAGGATCAGCAACTTCTGCCTCTGGCAGCTCGCCTACTCGGAGATCCACATCACCGAAGCCCTCTGGCCGGATTTCGGCGCGGAGGATCTGTATCGAGCCGTGTCGGACTATCAGGGAAGGGAGCGTCGCTATGGCCGGTGATCGAAGCTTCTGGCAGACCTTCGGGGTGCGCCTCATCGCCTCCGCCGTGCTCCTGCCGCTCTTCATCTTCTCGGCCCTGTGGGGCGGCTGGTGGTTCTTCGGCTTCACGGCCCTGGCCGTGATCCTGCTCACCCGCGAGTTCGCCCAGCTGGGCACGGCCCGCGGACTCCGCGGCATCTTTCCGGAGTTGCTCCCCTTCCAGCTCGTCGTGCTCCTGGCCTTCCATCGCGGTGGCGTGGGACGGGGCGGCGAGATGGCGGGCTTCCTCATTCTCATGCTGCTGGTCTGGGCGGCCCTGCGGGGCCGCATCGAGGGCGCCTGGGAACGGGTGGGCGCTCGATTGCTGGCTCTCTTCTATCTGGCCTGGCTCCCCGGCCATTGGATCCTGCTCCGGAATCTCGGAGCCGAGATGGGCTTTCCCTCCGAGGCGGCCGGCACCTGGCTGCTCTGGGGCGCGGGCATCGTCTGGCTGGGCGACACGGGGGCCTACCTCGTGGGGAGCCTGCTGGGACGGCACCCTCTGGGCACCCCCGTGAGTCCGAACAAATCGGTGGAGGGCATGATCGGCGGGCTGGCCACCTCCCTGGTGGCGGCCTGGTTCCTGCGTGAGCCCTGGATGCCCTTCCTCAGCGGCCCCCAGGCTCTGGGACTGGGCCTCATGGTGGCCCTGGGCGGACAGGTCGGCGACCTCTTCGAATCGCTTCTGAAGCGGGGAGCGGGCAGCAAGGACAGCGGCACGGCCATCCCCGGGCACGGAGGCTTCCTGGATAGGCTCGACAGCCTGCTCTTCGGCCTTCCCTTGCTTTACTACTACCTGGTCTGGGTTATCTTCTAGCCAATGAGAAAGATCCTACTATTCGGCGCCTCCGGTTCCATCGGGGGCAGCACCCTCTCGGTGCTTCGCGAACATCCGGGCGAGTTCGCTCTGGCGGGGCTGGCCGTGAGATCCAGCACCTCCGAACTCGCCCCATGGATCGAGGAGTTCGCGCCGGAGAGGGTGGCCATCGAGGACGAGGCGGCCCGCATGGCCTGGCGCGAGAAGCAGCCCGACCTGGCCGCGAAGCATCTGATCGAAGGCTCCTCCGAGGAACTGCTCGAAGTGCCCGCCGACAGGGTACTCAACGCCGTCACGGGATTCGCGGGCCTGAAGATCACCCTGGAAGCGGTGGACAGGGGTCTGGACCTCGCCCTGGCGAACAAGGAATCCCTGGTCTGCGGGGGCGATTTCCTCCTCGGCAAGCTAGCCGGCGGCTCCCCGCGGCTTCTGCCCGTGGACAGCGAGCACGCGGCCCTCTTCCAGCTCCTCGAGGATCGAGATCCGGAGACGGTGGATCGCATCGTGCTCACGGCGTCGGGGGGGCCTTTCCGGAAACTTCCCAGGGAGGAATGGCATTCCATCACCCCGGAGCGGGCGCTCCGGCATCCCACCTGGGACATGGGTCCTCGCATCACCATCGATTCGGCCACCCTCTTCAACAAGGGGCTCGAGGTCATCGAGGCGGCTCTGCTCTTCGGTATTCCCGAGGAGCGCATCGAGGTGCTGGTGCACCCGCAGTCTCTGGTCCACGCCATGGTGATCCTGAAGGACGGCTCCACCCTGGCCCAGATGGCCAGCCCGGACATGCGCCTGCCCATCCTCCAGGCCCTGGCCTGGCCCGAGAAACCACGGGGCGGCTTCGGTCGTACCGACTTCAGCAAGAGCATTGACTTGAGCTTCGAACCCGTTGACGACAATAGATTTCCGTCGATCGGTATGGCCCGGTCCTGCCTCCGCGCTGGGGGCACGAGCGCCCTGGCCCTGAACGCCGCCGACGAGGTCGCCGTGGCGGCCTTCCTGGACGGCGGCCTGGACTTCGTGGGAATCTTCGAAACCGTGGCGGGAGTCCTCGCGGAGGGCGGCTTCGATCCGGCCCGCTCCTGGGACGACCTGCTCGAGGCCGACCGGCGAGCGCGCTCCCTGGCCTCCGACCTGATCGCCGCGCGGGGCCGCCCGGCCAAAATCGAGGAAGGCGCATGATGTTGACCACACTACTCGCCGGTATCTTCACCATCGGCGTCATCGTCTTCGTGCACGAACTCGGACACTTCCTCGCCGCGAGGGCGGGGGGCATCCACGTGCACCGCTTCTCCATCGGCATGGGACCGGTGTTCCTGCGCATACGCTGGATCGGCACCGAGTGGGCCCTGAGCCTCTTGCCCCTGGGCGGATACGTGCGCATGGCCGGCATGGAGCTGGCGCCCATGGAGGGCGGCGAATTCGACGAGACCGCTCTGCCCGCCGACAGTCTCTATCGCAACAAATCCCTGGGCACCCGCTTCCTGGCCGTCATCGGCGGCCCTCTGGCCAACCTGATCCTGGCGGCCCTGATCAGCATCGGCCTGCTCTGGTCCGGCGGCGAGACCATCTATCCGACCACCTGGCTCGCCGATCCGGCCGAAGGCAGTCCCGCGGCCGCCCTGGACATTCAGCGGGGCGACCGGCTCACGCGCATCGGCGGCGAGCTCGTGGAGGACTGGAACGCGGTGGACCGCATCCTCCGCGAAGGCGAGCAAAGCCCCGTCCAGATCGAGCTGGACCGGGCCGGGCGCGTGTTGAGCCTGTCCATTGAGCGCCCCGCCGAAGGCGCGGGCTGGGGTCTGATTCCGCTCTTCGACAATCGTGTGGGCCGCATCCTCGCGGGGGGACCCGCCGACGAAGCCGGCCTGCGGGAGGGCGACCGCATCGTGGAGGTGGCGGGGGAGCCCGTCTACTTCTTCGAGGACATCGCCGAGATCATCAACCGTCGCGCGGGGGAGGAGACCTCCGTCACATGGGAGCACGAGGGCGGACTCGTGGAAGCGGTGATCGTACCCGAAGCCAGCGAAGCGCCGGGCCCCGACGGCAGCGTGGAGACCATCGGCCGCATCTTCTTCGAGCCCTATCTCGGCAGCCGTCCCATCGGTCTCTGGGGATCGATCACCGGCGGCCTCGAACGTACCTTCGGCTACGTGGCCATGACCCTGGCCTTTCTCAAGGAGGCCATCTTCTTCCGGGTGAACGCCGACGCGGTGGGTGGCCCCATCGCCATCTTCCAGATGGCCGGTCAGATGGCCGGATGGGGAATGGAGAACCTGCTCTTCTTCATCGCCTTCTTCAGCACGCAGCTCTTCCT
The DNA here is from genome assembly GCA_964344565.1 of uncultured bacterium. GTDB lineage: Bacteria > Krumholzibacteriota > Krumholzibacteriia > JACNKJ01 > JACNKJ01 > JACNKJ01. The sequence goes on along the minus strand of CAYFNT010000003.1, from coordinate 67,014 downwards.
GCTCAATCTTCTGCCCATTCCCGTGCTGGACGGGGGGCATATCCTGCTCATGATCCCCGAACTCTTCGGACGGGAAGTGTCGGAGAACCTGCGGCTGAGGTTGACCCAGGCGGGTTTGATTCTACTGCTGGGCATGATCGTACTGGTCGTGTTCAACGATCTGAGACGCATCATCGGGGGTTGAGGGGTCCGGGAGTTCAGCCGGCGGAGGCGACTACGGGTCCGCGAGATCCATCCGTCGTTCGATCTCCTGGAAGATCACGCGCCAGCGCTGCGGATCCTCGCGGGAGATGCGCTCGGAGATCTCCATGACCGAGTCCACCGGCACTTCCAGGGCGAGAGCCGCGAAGACGCTGTCGGCCTCGGCCCTGCCCTCGGTGGCCAGGTGGCGAACCTCCACGACGCGGAGGTACTGCTCCACCAGGAAAAGCTCCTCGGCCTTGAGCTCGGGAGGCGCCTCCTGGGGATCGGGAGACGGACCGCATCCGGCCAGGATGGCCAGTGCTGAGATTATTGTAAGGACAGTCTTCGCGCGGGTGCTATAGTCGCTCACGTTGAACCCCCGGCGCAGTCTAGACGAGGCCAATCGGGATGTCAAAGACGGGGCTCGCAATCCTGCGACTGGTCCTTGGGGCCGGCCTGCTCATCCTCCTTTCCGCGCGGGCGGAAGAGGGGCGGTCCACCTATGTGGAGAAGGTCCGGTTCGAGGGCAATGAGCAGATCTCCGGCGACGATTTGCGCGAGGTCATGCGCACCCGCGAGCGCGGCCTTTTCCAGCTGACCCACCCCGACTTCAATCCCGAGTATCTGCGCAGCGATCTGGCCCGCCTCGAGGCATTCTACCACCGCGCCGGCTTCTACGAGGTTCGGGTCTGGTCCGATTCGGAGCGGGACCTCTCCCTGCGGCCCGTGGGCGAGACGCGCAATGCGGTGGACATCCTCATCCACGTTGAGGAGGGGCGGCGGCGGCACCTGCGCCGGCGCATCTTCCTGCCGCCCCTGGGCGAGCTGGGCAAGGGGCTCAGCGAGCATCTGAAGCTGGAGCCGGGCGATCCCTTCAATCCGAGGGCCGTGGACAGCGAGGGCACCCGCATCGTGCGCTTCATGCAGAGCCGGGGCTATTTCGCCGCCCAGCTGAGTTCCCGGGTGGAGCGGGTGGAGGCGCCGAGCTACGCGGCCACCGACTCGGTGGATCTCATCTTCGAGTTGCGCCCGGGTCCCCGGGGCTTCCTGCGGGAGATCCGACTGGACGGCACCAGCCTGCCCGAGGACTTCCTGCTTCAGGAAATGCGCGTGAAGATGGGCGAGGTGCTCCTGCTCGAGGACCTGCTTTCGAGCGAACAGAACCTGCTGGACACGGGCCTGTTCCGCTCGGCCCTCTATCGCATCGAATCTTTGGGACCCGAGGGTAACGGGCGCGAGGGCCTGCGTCTGGTATGGAGTCTGCGGGAGCGCGACCGCGGCGCCCTGGAGTTCGGCGCCGGCTACGGCAGCCAGGACGGCTATCGCCTGCTCGGCGGCTGGACCCACCGGAACTTCGGCTACCCCGGAGGCCGCCTCAGTTTCGAGACCCTCCACAATCTCAAGGTAGACAGCAAGGGCGACTTCGGTCCCAGCTTCGAACGGCAGGTGCTGGAGTATCAGGTGCGCAACGTCATCCGCGCGGGCAATCACCTGGGCATCGACCTCTTCCGCGAGAAGGACTACGAGCAGCTCAGCGGCCTCTACAGCCTCGAGACCCTCGCCTTCCGAATCACCCTTTTCCGGCGCATCGGCCCGAACATGGTGCTCCGCCTGCGAGAGCAGCAGGACGTGGGAACCCAGACTCTCCTGGAGAGCACCGGCGAGGGCGATCCCCGCTATCTCACGCGCTCCTTCGCCACCCTGCTCGAGCGGGACCGGCGGGATCACTACCTGCACCCCCGGCGGGGAGATCAGGTTCTGGCCAGCTACGAGATCGCCGGCGGCTGGCAGGGCGGGGACCATCACTTCCAGAAGATCAAGGTCAGCGGACGCTGGTACGACGGCTGGCGCAGCGGCGTGCTGGCCTCGAGGCTGTCACTAAGTTGGGTGGAGGCCTTCGGCGACAGTCAGGGCGGCGATCTCACGGGCGTTCCGGAAGACGGAGTTCCCTACGACGAGCGATTCTACTGCGGCGGCTCCCACACCGTGCGTGGATACGAGAACTCCAGCCTGGGTCCCCGCGTCGATCCGAACGAGCCTCCCGGCGAAGGTAATGCCCAGGGCGGCCGCTTCATGCTGGTGGGCAACCTGGAGTGGCGGCGCTCCCTGGCGGGGCTCATGCCCTTCCGCTGGAGCCAGGGCCTGGGCGCTTCGCTCTTCCTGGACGCGGGCAACAGCTGGCTCAGTCCCCGGGAAATCGCCATCGACCGTCTGCTTCCCTGGGACGGCGACACCGACGACAATCTCCGGCTCTTCTGGGGCACGGGCTTCGGCATCCACTACGTGACGCCGGTCACGGTGCTGCGTCTGGATCTCGGTTTTCCCATCAGCTGGGTGGAAGACCGAGGCGGCGCCATCTGGCACCTGAGCCTGGGGCACAGTTTCTAATGCGGCGGCGGATGAAGCAGTCGACCCTCGTGGCCCTGGCCCTGGCGCTGATCCTCATCGTCGCCTTCGGACTCATCCTCAAGTACAGGAATTCCTGGGTGGCCTCGCGGGTGGCCGGGCTGGCCACCACGAACCTGCTGGCCGACGCGGGTTATGCCATGAGCCTGGAGGGCATCGGCTGGAAGCCGGGGGAGGGCATCACCCTCGTCGAGCCCCGCATACGCTACGGCGGCGAGCGGCGGGAGCCCTTCGATCTCTTCGAGGCCGAGCGTCTGAATCTGCAGATCCGTCTGCGCAGCCTCCTTCGCGGCGATCTGGTGAGCCGGAGCGCGGGGCTGGAGGGGGCCGTGATTCGCGCCTTTCCCGTGCCCTCGGAGGGCTGGGCCTATCCGGGGCTGGATGAAGAAGGCAAGGAGCCCAGCGAGGCCCAGGTGCTCCTGGAGTCGCTGAGCCTGCGCGACTTCCTTCTGCTGCGACCTGGCGATGAAGGCCTGGACAGCCTGCGCATCCGAAGCGCCCATCTCGCTTTCCACCGTGACGCCACGGGCATGCGGGTCAACATCGACTCCCTCGCCGGCCGCATCCCCTCGGGGCTGGAGGTCTTGGGGCTCGAGGGCGACGTGTTCCTGGCCGAACAGGAACTTCGGCTCGACAGCCTCAGGTTAGAGCTTCCGGGCAGCGCCTGCACGGTGGGGGGCAGCTTCCAGCTCGACGCCGGACCGTCCATCGCGCTTGCCGGACAGGCAGACAGCCTGCGTCTGGACGAGGTGGCCCTGCTTCTCGGCGAAGAGCTCGTCACTGACAGCCGGCTGGCCGGCGAGTTCGAACTCTCCGGAAAGCCGGACAGCCTTCTCCTCGCCGGACAGGTGAGCGGCGAACTCTACGGATTCCGCCTCGTGGACATGCGCCTCACCGGTCGCTACGACGGCGGGGGAAGACTTTCCTTCACCGAGGCCGAGGGCCGCGTGAATCGCAATGCCGTGAGAGGCTCGGCGCGCTTCCAGCTTCCCCAGAGCGACCTTCCCCTGAGCCTGGACATCCGTGGCCGCGTGAGCCACTTCGACCTCGGCCGCTTCCTGGGGGACGGTCCCGCCAGCGACCTCAGCGGCCAGGGCTCCCTGAACGGCACGGAGCATGACCTGACCATCCGCATGGATCTGGACGCCGGCAGCTTCATGGAACTGCCCTTCGGCGCCTGCAGCGGCGAGATCGGCATCCTGGGCGACAGCATCAGCCTGCGGAGCATCGAGGCGGTGGACCGGGGCCTGGACCTGGAGCTGTCCGGCTGGCTGCTGCCCGAGGAGGAGCTGCTGGAGATCACCGGATCGGGGAGCAGCCGCTCCTCGGATCTGGCCCGCAGCTTCAGCGGGGATTCGACTCTCACGGGCGAACTCGATTTCAGTCTTCATCTCAGCGGTCCGGCCCTGGCCCCGTCCCTCTCCCTGAGCGGCCCCTTCCGCAACGCGGTCTACATGGGCGCGGCGGTGGACTCGGGCAGGGTGGAGCTCAGCACCGAGGCCCTGGAGCTCGATCCTCTTGATCTCATACTCGAAGCGAACCGTGTAAGCTATTGGAAATTCGATTTTAACAAGGGATTCCTCAGAGCCAGGGTTCATCTGGACAGCCTGGAGTTGGCCTATGCCTCCCTGGAAGGAGATCCCCTCAGTCTCACCGTGGCCGGCTCCGTGCCCCTGAACGCGGATCCGCCCATCATGCGATTCGAGCGTTTCTGGGTGCACTACCTGGAGGAGGACTGGCTCAACGACCGTCCCTTCGCGCTGCATCTGGGCGAGTCGCCGGCGGTGGACGCGGTGGAGTTCCTGTCCGGTTCGGGCCGTCTGGGGCTGGAGTGGAAACGCCATCATGGCGGCATCAGCGTGATGGACTGGGACGAGCTCGACTTCAGCATGTTCCGCACCTGGCTGCCGCCCTTCCTCGCCGACATGGGCAGATCCCGAGGACGTCTGCTCCTGGACGCCGAGGATCGCCTCGACCTGCGCATGGATCTGGAGGATCTGCGCCTGCACGGGCAGGACGACGGCAGCAACACGGTGCGGGCGCGATGGGAGGGCGACTCCCTCAATCTCGCATCCCTCGACTGGCGTCTGCCCGACGGCAGCGCTCTGAAAGCCAGCGGCTGGATGGACGGCCTGCCCCCGCCCGGAGCCCTCCTGGACGGCGAAGCGGAGTTCGTGAAGGAACAGCTCGGCGTGGATCTCGACCTCGAGTTCGGCCAGTTCCCCCTGGAGCGCCTGAACGCATTCCGGGCCGACTCCAGTGACATGGCCGGCCGCATCACGGGCAACCTGCACCTGGACGGTCCCCAGGATCGCCTGCGCCTGGAAAGCGTGGCGGAGATGGATTCCTTCCGCATGGGGGCGGCCGCCCTGGACAAGGTCCGATGGACGGCCAGTTCCTCGGGCAGCACCCTGCATTTCCACCGCCTCGAAGCTCGGGTCGGAGGCGAGGAAGGCAGCCTGCTGGAGGGACAGATCCACCTGCCCCTGGAGCTGTCCCTCTTCGCGCCGCCTCGCCAGGATCCCGACGGCGCCCTGGGCGGCGAGCTGGACTTCCGCGGTCGCCTGGAGGACTTCCAACCCTTCCTGAATCCCTGGCTGGCCGTGGCCGAGGGTGATCTCGAAGCCCGGGTGGCTCTGGCCGGCACCGCGCGTCAGCCCGAGCCCCGGGGCCGCATGGAACTGACCCGTGGGCGCATTCGGCCCATGGCCTGGGAAGAGGAATTCGTGGATGTCCAGGCCAAGGGTCGGGTGGAGGGGGATACCCTCTTCCTGGAGTCGGCCACGGCCCGCGAGGGCCTGCGCTTCCAGGGAAGCCGCTCGGGCCAGGTGGAGGCCCATGGCTGGCTCACCTGGCGCGGTCCCCTGCGCTACGAGGCCGAGGCGAGGGTGTCCCAGTTCTCCCTCAGCACCCTGCCCATCTTCACGGGCACCCTCGATGGGGATCTGTCCCTGAGCACCTACGTCGAGGAAGGATTCCGCGAGCATCCCTATCTGGAGGGGCGCTTCGAAGTCGCCCGAGGGGAACTGCACAATCTCGTGGAACAGTCCGCCGTCGCCACGGATGACCCCGCTCCGCTGTCCTACAAGCTGGATCTCAGCAGCGACGGCGGGCTCTACCTGCGCGACGCCGAGGCCGACCTGGAACTGGCCGGCGACATCACCGTGACCAGCCTGCCCACGGGTCAGGACATCTCCGGCGTGCTGGACATACGCCGTGGTCGCTACACGCTCTTCTGGCACGTCTTCCACCTGAAGGAAGGAAACCTCGACTTCAATCGCGCCAAGGGCTTCAACCCCGAGCTCTTCATCGTGGCCGAGACCGAGACCCGGGACGATCGCATCACCCTGGAGATCACCGGCACCCTCGAGGAGCCCCAGGTGGGCGTGGAAAGCTCACTGGGCTACAACGAGGAGGACGTGCTGCGCATCCTCATCGGCGCGCCCCAGAGCGGACAGGGCTGGGGCGAAAGCACCGGCGAGGCCGTGGGAGGCACGGTGTCCAATCAGCTGGTGGGACGTCTGGAAAGCTGGGCATCCGGCGAGCTCTTCTCCGGCATCTTCGACACCGTGGAGATCGAGGGCAATCCCCTGAGCGTGCAGGAGACCCGATGGCAGGTGGGGCGCTACCTGCCCGGCGGCTTCTACGTGACCTACAACCACGGTCTCAGCCTGGATTCCACCTGGGAGCTGGGCATGGAAAACCGGCTTCTGGACTGGATGATCCTGCGCATGGAGCTTATCAATCGGGGTGAGGAATTGGGGGCCGAGACCCTGCCCAACGAGTACAACTTCGACATACGATTCCGCTACGAATACTAGATGAGGTTCGACGTGAAACGACTCCCAGCCGCCCTGCTGATCCTCGTGCTGCTGGCCGGATCAGCAGGCGCGCAATACTTCGGAAAGAACAAAGTCCACTACGAGTCCTTCGACTGGCGCGTCTATCACAGTCCTCACTTCGATCTCTACTACTATCCCGAGGAAGAGGCCTTGGCCACCCAGGCAGTGCTCCTGGTGGAGGAGGCCTACGAGCGCCTCTCGCTGCTCCTGGATCACCGACCATCGGCGCGGGTGCCCCTGGTGCTCTACAGCGCCCATCCCTTCTTCCAGCAGACCAACGTGACGCCCTCGCTCATCAGCGAGGCCACCGGCGGATTCACCGACATCTATCGCAGCCGCGTGGTGCTTCCCTACAACGGATCCGTGCCCGACTTCCGGCACGTGGTGGCCCACGAGCTCGTGCACGTCTTCATGCTGGACATCCTGTACGGCGGCATCGGTCCCGAGCACGCCATGCGCAGCCTGGGGCAGATGCAGATGCCGCCTCTCTGGTTCATCGAGGGCATGGCCGAGTACCTGTCCACCGGATGGGATTCCGAGGCCGAGCAGTTCCTTCAGGATTCCGTGGCGGGGGATTACCTCTACGACCTCGACAGCTACTTCGGCGGCTTCATGGTCTACAAGGAAGGCCAGGCGGTGATCCGCTACCTGGTGGAGAACTACGGCGAGGGCGTGCTGGCCGAGCTGGTGCGCGGCACCCGCCGCGAACGCACCTTCGAGAAGAGCCTCGAGAAACGCCTTGGCATGGATCTGAAGGAACTCAGCCGACAGTTCCGCCGGGACGCGCGGGCCGTGGCCTGGAAGAACATGGAAGGGCGCGAGGATCCGGCCCAGATCGCCTTTCCCCTTCGCGAGCACGAGAAGGAGAGCAAGGTCTTCTTCCGCAATCCGGTGCTTTCGCCCCGGGGCGACCGGGTGGCCTACTTCAGCGATCACAAGGGCGAGGTGAACCTCTACCTGGCCGGCGTCACCGACGGCAAGGAGGTGAAGAAGCTGGTCACGGGTCACCGGTCCATGGGCCTGGAGAGTCTGCATCCCTTCGACACGGGCGCCTGTTTCGATCCCACGGGCGAGCGACTGGTCTTCGTGGCCCTCAAGGGCGGACGCGATGAGCTGGTCATCGTGGACGCCGAGAACGGCGAGGAACTCGAGCGCTTCCGTCCGCCATTGGACAGCATGCGCCATCCCGCCTGGTCGCCGGATGGAACGCGCATCGTCGTGTCGGGAGTTTCCGGAGGCGTCACCGATCTCTGGCTGCTCGATCTGACCGGCGGTCTGTGGTCGCCCCTCACCGACGATCTGGCCGACGAGCAGGATCCGGCCTGGCTGGATGCGGGTTCGCTGGTCTATGCCCGTCATCCGGCGCTCTTCCCCAAGCTCTTCGAGGATGGAGTACCCGCGCCGGGCGATCTGTCCCTGGACACCTTCGGCGGGCATGGAGAGGTCTTCGAGCCCGGCCGCGGCTATGACCTGTGGATATTGCGCCTGGACGGTCCCGCGGAGCCCCTGGTTTCCACGGCCGGACACGATCGATCGCCACTTCCTCGCCCCGACGGCGGCCTCTACTTCACCAGCGACGCGGCGGGTCTGGAGGATCTCTGGATCTGGCGCAAGGGACTCCTGCCCGAGCGAGTGCTGGCTCCCGCGGGGGGCGTGCTGGATCCAAACCTGTCCGCCGATGGAGAGCGCCTCGTCTTCTCGACCCTCCGCCAAGGCGGATACGACATCTTCCTGCACGAAGCCGTGGCTGAGCTGAGCGGCGAAAGCGCTTCCGGCGATCCCGAGCGCTGGACCCATCGACCCTTCGATCAGACCCTGCCTTCGGTCCTGGCCCTGGCCGACGAAACCGAGGCCGAAGAGCCCGATTCCCTGGCGGGAATCAACGAGGACTACAAGGTTCGATTCCTGGTGGACGCGGTGGGCCGGCAGCTCACCTATCACAATCTCTACGGCTTCTACGGAAGCAGCGTCATTCAGCTCAAGGACGTGCTGGGCGACCACGAGATGCTCATCATGCTCGACATCTTCGGACGCATCAGCGACTCGAACTTCCTCTTCGGCTACACCAATCGTCAGCAGCGCTTCAACTGGAGCGTGGGCGCCTACAGCTTCCTGAACTTCTATCAGAGCACGGTGAGCGGCCTCGAGGAAACCCTGCCCGAGGATCGGCTCTTCTACGAGTGGAGCCGCGGCGTCTGGGCGGGAGGAATCTATCCATTCAGCCTCTTCACCCGCCTCGAGGCGGACCTGAACTTCTACTACACCCGCCGGGAGTACTTCACCGAGGTGGACCTCTTCGGCGATCCCGTGGAGGGCGGTGTCCGCGATCCCGAGAACCGACTGCTTCTGCAGCCGGGCATCTCGCTGGTGCACGACAACGCGCTATTCGACTATCTCGGGCCGGTGAAGGGCAGCCGTTGGATCGCAAGCCTCAGCTACGCCACCGACGTGGCCGGTGATATCGACGTGAACCGATGGGTGGGCGTGGCCGACTATCGCAAGTACCTCCTGGGACCGGCCGGGCACAGCCTGGCGCTGCGTCTTTCCGCGCGCCGCAGCGACGGCCTGTCCGGCGAAGGCAAGGGCGATCCGCTCTTCTTCCACCTGGGCGGACCCATGAGCCTGCGAGGATACGACTACCTCGAGTTCGCCGGCACCCGCACGGTGCTGGGCAGCTTGGAGTGGCGCTTCCCCTTCATCCGCGGCGTGTGGTTCGGCGGGCCCATCCCTCTGGCCTTCGGCAATATCGGCGGAGCATTCTTCGCCGACTTCGGCGGAGCCTGGAACGAGGGTGACCGGTTCCAGGCCGCTTCAAGCGACGGCGGATACCACCTGCGCGACCTCCGCGGCGACATCGGCTACGGTTTGCGTTTCAACCTGGGCGGCTGGCTCCTGCTCTGGGATTTCGCCTGGCCGACGAACCTGCAGGAGATGGGGGACAGGAGGGTGCATTTCAGTATTGGGGCGCAGTTTTAGAGTCTCCAGTCCCCAGTCTCCAGTCTCTGGTCTCCAGTCTCCAGTCTCCAGTCTCCGGTCTCCAGTCTCCGGTCTCCAGTCCCCAGTCTCCAGTCTCTGGTCTCCAGTCTCCAGTCTCGGGTCGCAAGATTGTGATTTTTATCAAATTCGATCAGTTACATGGGATCTCTTCACGGCTTTCCATAGTGCGATGTACATTCTTCGGACTACTGATAGCTCTTCGATCGTCGAATCGACTACATCACTGTCGAGGAGGTTCAGCTCAAGTGTTAGAAGGAGCAAACTCTCCAGTTCATTGCAGGAGCCGGTAGCGATCCTCAGATATCGAGCAAAATCCAACTTCGAAGCCTTGCCAGCCCCTTCCGCGAGATTTGTTGGAATTGAGATAGCGGCTCGACGAATCTGTGACTGTAGACCGTAGGTTTCAGATTTCGGAAGGACAGCGGAAACTTTGTAGACATGTGCAACTAGGCGTTGAGCTCTTGCCCATGCTTCATAGTGCTTGAAATCCCGCACTTCTACCCTCCGGTTGGTTTCGAGAATGGTATGAGCAATGGGAGTGCCATTCTCCTTTCTGGCGACTGGCGACTGGCGACCGGAGACCGGAGACTGGCGACTGGCGACCGGCGACCGGCGACTGGCGACCGGCGACCGGCGACCGGAGACTGGCGACTGGCGACTGGCGACCGGAGACTGGAGACCGGAGACCGGAGACTGGCGACTGGTAGCCTCTTCCTATTGCCTCTATCGCCCAACTCCCTTACCTTCGCCCCCTAACACCATCGCAAAGGATTCACCTCAGTGCAGCTCAATCCCCCTCAGCAGGAGGCCGTGGAACACGACGCCGGGGCCTGTCTGGTCATCGCCGGCGCGGGCAGCGGCAAGACCCGAGTGCTCACCAGCCGCATCGAAAGGCTGGTGGTCCAGGGCGTGGCGCCCTGGCGCATCCTCGGTTTCACATTCACCAACAAGGCCGCCGGCGAGATGCGCGAGCGGCTCGAGGCCTCGCTGGGACGTGTGGCGCAGCGGCTCTGGCTGGGCACCTTCCACGCCACCGGAGTGCGAATCCTGCGTCGCGATTCGGATGCCGCGGGCATCGATCGCGACTTCAACATCTACGACGCCGACGATCAGCAGTCCCTGCTCAAACGGGTCATCGGCGACCTCGCCCTGCCCGACGGAAGCTTCACGCCCCAGTCGGCGAGGGGTGCCATCGAGCGCTTGAAGCGATCGCTGGTGCGGCCCGAACAGCTCACCCGCGAGGCCGAGGGCTTCAAGGAAGCCCAGCTGGCCCGCGTCTACAAGGCCTACGAGGATGGGCTGCGCCGGGCAGGCGCGCTGGACTTCACCGATCTCATCGCGCGCCCGGTGCGCATGTTCGAGGAAGACGAGGAGGCCGCCGCCCGCTGGTCCGAACGATTCGACTACGTGCTCGTGGACGAATTCCAGGACACCAACCGCCTGCAGATGCGCTTCATCGAGCACCTTGCATCCTCCAGCGGAAATCTCTTCGTGGTGGGCGACGACGACCAGTCCATCTACGGATGGCGGGGCGCCGAGGTGGCGAACATCCTGAACTTCGAGAAGCAGTGGGAAGCTTGCAAGGTCATCCGCCTGGAGCAGAACTATCGCTCCACGCGACCCATCCTCGAGGTGGCCAATGCGGTGATCGCGAACAACAGTGCGCGCAAGGGCAAGAACCTGTGGACCGCCCAGGACGAGGGCGAGAAGGTGCAGGTGCACACGGTCCTGGACGACGACGAGGAAGCCGAGTCCATGGCCCGGCGCATCCGCGCGGCGGGCTCGACCGATCAGGACTGGACCCGCTTTGCCGTGCTCTACCGCACCCACGCCCAGAGCCGCGCCCTGGAAGGCGCTCTGGGCAAGTACCGCATTCCCTATCGCATCATCGGCGGCACGCGCTTCTACGACCGCAAGGAGATCCGCGACCTGCTGGCCTACCTCAAGGCCGCGGCGAACCCCGCCGACACGGTGAGCCTCATGCGCATCCTCAATACGCCGCCTCGCGGCATCGGCAAGACCAGCGAGGCGCGACTTCTGGACCTCGCCCGTCGCAAGGAGCTCGAGCCGGGCCTCATGCTCACGGCCTTCCCCGAGTTCATCGAGGAGCTTCCCGCGGCCGCGGCGGCGCGCCTGAAGGACTTCGGCAAACTGCTGGTATCGCTCAGCGGCGATCCGGCAAAGGACGCCGCGCCCACGGTGCTCGAACGTCTGCTGCAGAAGGTGCCCTACCTGGAGTATCTGGAGGGCAGCGATCCTGAACAGGCCGCAACGCGGAAGGAAAACGTGGAGGAACTGGTCAACGCGGCCCAGGCCTTCTTCGAGACACGTCTCGGTCAGACCGTGGGCGAGGAGGAGCTCGAGGAGCGGGTGGGCACGCCGGGATCCCTCGTGGACTTCCTGGCCGACGTGGCCCTGGTGGCCGACGTGGACAGCCTGGACGCCGGCGCCAATACGGTGACCCTCATGACCCTGCACAACGCCAAGGGACTCGAGTACGATTCCATCCATCTCACCGGCGTGGAGGAGGCCCTGCTGCCCCATGCCATGAGCGTGGGGGAGGAGTCCGAGCTCGAGGAGGAGCGCCGGCTCTTCTACGTAGGCGTCACTCGCGCGCGCAAGCGTCTGGTCATCAGCCACGCCCTGAACCGCCGCAAGTTCGGCGACACGCTTCCCGCCTCGCCCAGCCGCTTCCTGGACGAGCTTCCCGAGGAGTGGGTGCAGCGGGAAGGCGAGGAACTGGCCCACCGGGCCGACGCCTTCGCGCCCCGGCGCCAGAGCTATGATTCGCGTTCGAGCTGGCAGCAACGCCGCAGTGGCGGCGTGACCCGCGCCCCTTCCAGCGGCGGAGACTGGAGCGATTTCAGCCAGGATACCCCCGAATACGAGGACATGAGCCAGGAGGAGGATGGCCTCCGCGTGGGCCAGCGGGTCATGCATCCCAGCCTCGGTCCCGGCACCGTGCACAAGCTCGAGGGCGGCGGCGAGAAGTTGCGGGTCATCGTGATGTTTGATAAAAAGGGACCGCGTAAACTCATGGCCCGTGTAGCGGGTCTTAAGCCCATGTAGCGAGCACGATGGAAATCACCGACAAACTCCTGCGCGAGATCGAGAGGCTGGCCCGTCTGCCCCTCCGGCCGGAGGAGCGGGAGTCCCTGCGCGGAGACCTGAGCCGCATCCTCGATCATTTCGAATCCCTGGCCGATCTCGATCTGGACGGCGTCGAACCGAGTTCCCACGTGACCCAGGTCGAACCTTTCTATCGCGACGACGAGCCCCGTCCCGGACTCGGCACCGAGACCGCCCTGTCCGGCGCGGCCGAAAGCGAAGACGGCCATTTCCGCGTGCCCCCAGTCATCGGCGAGGACGAGCATGTCTGAGCGCCCGGGACTCCGCGAGGCCGTGGCCGGTCTGAAACGGGGCGACTTCGATTCCCGTGAACTCGCCGAAGCCTGCCTCGCCCGCATCGAAGCGCTCAATCCCAAGCTGAACGCCTTCGCCCACTGGGACCGCCGGGCGGCCGATGCCGACCTCGCCGAGGGCCCCCTCGCCGGCGCTCCCTTCGCCCTCAAGGACAATCTCTGCCGCCGCGGAACCCTGACCGCCTGCGCCTCGAACATCCTCGAGGGATGGATCTCTCCCTACGACGGCGGCGCCACGCGGCGTCTGGAGGACGCCGGCGCCCGCTACCTCGGCAAGACCAACATGGACGAGTTCGCCATGGGCTCGTCCACCGAGTACGGCAAGTACGGCGCGGCGAAAAATCCCTGGGACCTGTCCCGAAGCGCCGGGGGCAGCAGCGGCGGTTCGGCCGCCGCGGTGGCCGCGGAGATGGTGCCCCTGGCTCTGGGCACCGACACGGGGGGATCCATCCGCCAGCCGGCCGCCTTCTGCGGCGTGGTGGGGGTGAAGCCCACCTACGGCCGGGTGAGCCGCAGCGGCCTGGTGGCCTTCGCCAGCAGCCTCGATCAGATCGGCACCTTCACCCGCGACGTGGGCGACGCGGCCCTGGCCCTGGAACAGCTCATGGGCCTCGATCCCCTGGACGCCACGAGTCTGGACGAAGAGGTGCCAGCCTTGCAGCCCGAACTGGATCGCGGGGTGAAGGGCCTGCGCTTCGGCATTCCCCGGGAAAGCGACTGGATGCGCCTGGAGCCGGGTCCCGCCCGCGTCTTCGAGGAATCGGTGGAGGCCCTACGCGAAGCCGGCGCCGAGGCTGTCCAGATCGATCTGCCCCATGCGCGTCATTCGGTGGCCGCTTACTACCTCATCGCCACGGCCGAGGCCAGCAGCAACCTGGCCCGTTACGACGGCCTGCGCTACGGACCGCGTCAGGAGGCCGAAACCCTCGAGGAACTACTCCTCGCCAACCGGAGCGCTGGCTTCGGGGCCGAGGTGAAACGGCGCATCCTCCTGGGCACCTTCGCCCTCTCGGCCGGCTATGTGGACGCCTACTATCTGCGGGCCCAGAAGACCCGAACCCTCATTCGGAACGACTTCAAGAAGGCCTTTGAAACGGTTGATTTCATGGTGGTTCCAGCGACGCCCACACCGGCCTTCGGCCTGGGCGAGAAGCGCGACGATCCCCTGGCCATGTACCTCTCGGACATCTTCACCCTGCCGGCCAGCCTGGCCGGACTGCCCGCCGCCAGCCTCCCCTGCGGCCTGGATTCGGGATTGCCCCTGGGCACCCAGATCTGGGCCCGTCCCCTGGACGAGCCCACCCTCATTCGGGCCGCCGCCGCCCTGGAGCGCGCCTTTCCCTTCGGTGAGATCCGCCGCAAGGCCCTCGCTCATCTCGAGGAGGCCCCATGAGCCTGCCCGCCGGATGGGAGATGGTCATCGGCCTCGAGGTCCACGCGCAGCTGAAGACGCGCACGAAGATCTTCTGCGCCTGTCCCACGGGATTCGGCGGCGAGGCCAACAGCCGGACCTGCCCGGTCTGCCTGGGTATGCCCGGCGCCCTGCCGGTGCTCAATCGCAGAGTCATCGAAATGACCGCTCGTCTCGGTTTGGCCCTCGGCGCGGAGCTGTCCCTGCGGAGCAAGCTGGCGCGGAAGAACTACTTCTATCCCGACCTGCCCAAGGGCTATCAGATCTCCCAGTACGACGAACCCCTCTGCAGCGGTGGCGCCGTGGAAATTCCCGACGGGGAAGGTCGGCGTAGCATTCCGCTCACGCGCATCCACATCGAGGAGGACGCCGGCAAGAGCATTCACCTCGAGGGCCGCAGCCTCGTGGACCTGAATCGCTGCGGTACGCCTCTGGCAGAGATCGTGAGCGAGCCCGCGATCCGCAGTCCCGAGGAGGCGCGGGAGTACCTGCTGCGTCTGCGCCAGCTCCTGCTCTGGCTGAAGGTCAGCGACGGCAACATGGAGGAAGGTTCCCTGCGTTGCGACGCGAACATCTCCGTGCGCCGCAGCGGCGAAACAGAGCTGGGTCAGCGCACCGAACTCAAGAATCTGAACTCCTTCAAGGCCGTGGCCGCGGCCCTGGACTATGAGGCGGAGCGACAGGTCTGCCTGCTCGAGGCGGGTGGCGAGGTGGAGAAGGTGACCCTGCTCTGGGACGCCCAGGAGAAACGCACCCGCCCCCTGCGCGGCAAGGAAGAGAGCAAGGACTATCGCTACTTCCCCGAGCCCGATCTGCTTCCGGTGGGACTCAGCGAATCCGAACTCGAGGAACTGCGGCGTGGCCTGCCCGTCTCGCCCCTGGATCGTCTCGATGCCCTCATGGAGGACCACGGCCTGGACTTCTACGAGGCGGACATCCTCAGTCGCGAACGGGAACTGGCCGACTGGTACGAAGCCCTGGCCGCCGCCTGCGGAGACGGGGGCGCCGCCAGCCGTTGGATGCTGGGAGAGCTCATGCGCCAGATGAACGAGCGGGGGTGGTCCGTGGTCGATCTTCCCATTGATCCGGAGGCCATGGCCGAGCTCATCGATCTCGAGCAGACCGGTAGGCTCAGCGGGCTGGCCGCCAAGAGCGTGCTCGATAAGATGCTCGAGGAAGGCGGGAATGCGGGCGAGTGGGTGGAGCGTCTCGACCTCGCCCAGCTCAGCGACGCGGGCGAGCTGTCGGCCATCGTGGACGGCGTCCTCGAGGCGAATCCCAAGGAAGTGGAGCGATACCGCGGCGGCCGAAAGAAGCTATTCGGATTCTTCGTGGGGGAGGCCATGTCGGCGGCGAAGGGGAAGGCCGATCCCAAGGAACTGGGTCGCCTGCTGCGGGAGCGCTTGGACGCTTAGCCGTCTGCTATCCCTTCTTCTTCCCGAACTCTATCCGCGCCCGTTTCGATTCCTCGCTGCAGTAGGCTTCGTGGCGCAGGGCGGCCACCTCGTCGAGAATCTCAGGCGGCAGGCTCTCGGACTCGTCGAGCAGATTGAGCAGTCTGCGCGTGCCGCGCAGGGCCAGATCGGTGCCCTTGCCGATCGCCTCCAGCACCTCCTCCGTTTCCCCTTCCAGGTCTTCGGGAGCCACGAGCCGATTGAGGAATCCCTCCTCGTGGGCGCGTCGGGCGCCGATGGCCGAGCCCGTGAGCAGCATCTCGCGGGTCAGTGGCGCGCCGAGACGGCTGGCCAGGCGCCGCATGCCCGAGTGGCTGTAGACCAGTCCCAGGCGCACCGAGGGCAGGGCGAAGCGGGAGCCCTCCACGCCGATGCGGATGTCGGCGCAACTCAAGAGTTCGATGGCGCCACCGTAGGCGTCGCCCTGCACCGCCGCCACGATGGGCGACTCGTAGCGCGCGAGCTCATTCATCACCCGCTGGAAGGGATCGCGATCACGCACGGCCGCGTCGGCGTGGAAGATGTTCTCGGGAATGGCGTCGATGGGGTAGCCCGTGCTGAAGTGCTTGCCCGTGGAGGCCAGGAGCAGGGTGGGGGAGCCCGCCTGCCGGAAGCGTTCGAGCCCCACGAGGATGCCTTCGAGCATCTCGGGCGTCAGCATGTTGCGGGGAGGATCATCGAGCCGCAGCAATGCCCGTCGGCTATTCAGTTCCACTTGGAGCATGGTGCGTCCTATTCGCAGTGAGCCTGGTTGTAGTACGAGGCGAACACGGCGAAATCGGAAATTGTGCTGATGCCGTCTTCGTAGAAGTCATGGCATGGATCGAAATCGTGCGCCCCCTGATAGCCGTAGGCGAACTTGCTGAAATCGACGATGCCCGCTTCCAGATCTCCGTTCAAGTCGGGACTGTCCACGGCCACGCAGACGGGTTCTCCATCATTGATCACGATATCGAAAAGCAGGACGTAGAGGAAGGTCTCGGTGCAATCGACTCCGTCGAATCCATCGCCCGTGAGTCCCGCGCTGATGGTACCGCTGATGGTCGCGTGGCCATCCTCGTCGGCGTGATCATCGGCCTGGGATGCCTGCCCGGGACAGAGGGCGAGGGAGGGGTGAAAGAGGGTGATGTCCGTGGCGGCCATGGGCACCGGATTGCCTTCGGAGTTCAGGCACCAGACATGGATTCGATAGTCGTTGTTCCCACCGACCAGGTCCTCTCCACCTCCAGGCGCGACGGTGAAGCGGCCGCAGTTCTCGGCTACCGCGTGGCTGAAAATCGGATCAGGGATATCGCTGGCCAGCGACAGAGCGGGGAGTAGCAGAGCGATTCCGAGCGAGAGCATCGATCTGATCATGGGTTTCCTCCCTGGTAGCCCAACCCATTCGTTCCAAGCGATCCATGACTCCAGTGTACATGATGGGCCTGACCCGCGCCCAACAAAGAAAAGGGGAGAGCAAAGCTCTCCCCTTCCTGCTCAATGGACTTGTGATTCCGGTTTAGCCCAGGGGGCCAAGAAACGCACGAGGCGTTTCGAAATCAGTCTCTAATAGTAGCTACCGAAGACGCCGAAGTCGGCGATGTCGGTGGCTCCGCTCTCGGCATAGTCATGGCAGGAGTCGAAGGGACCCGCGCCATTGTAGTCAGCGGCGAACTTCGCGAAGTCGGCGATGTTCACGAGCTGGTTGCCGTCCAGATCCGGGCTGTCCACGGCCACACAAACGGGCAGGCCGTTGTTGATGGTGATGTCGTAAGCCATCACGTACAGATCCAGATCGTCGCAGATGATTCCGCCGCTCAGATCGTTGGTCACGCCACCATCGATGGTGCCGGGATTGTCGCTGAACATGGTCTCACCGTTGGCATCCGTACCGGCATCAGCCTGGCTGCTCTGACCGGCGCCGAAGGCGACGTCCGGGTGGAACAGGGTCAGGTCGGTGGCGGCCATGCTCACGGCGTTGCCGTTGATGTCCAGAATCTGGCAGTGAATCGTGTAGTCGTTGGTACCTTCGACCAGGGTCTCACCGCCGCCGGGAGCGATGGTGAAACGGCCGCAGTTGTCGGCCCAAGCGGTGGAGTTGGCCGGATCAGGGATACCGGCGCTGGCCACCACGACCAGGCCCATGACGAAAAGGGCTGCTAGGGCAAGGGTGGAATTCCTCTTGGCCATTCATAACCTCCTGAAGATGGCCGCCCCCGGTGCTACAGCTCTAGTCATGAAGCAGAGGGGCTGAACCGGTCAAGCTAAGGTGCTTTGCCATTTATGGAAGCAGGGGAACTTCCAAGATCCATGAGCAGGAAAGCACTGCCCAAGTTTCAAGTGAACCCAATTATACCCTGAATCCAGAGGGGGGGTCAACCGGGAAAAGAATGTCAAATCCCGGTTTATAGCTCTTTGGCAAGTCCCACGACCTTGGATACGGGCACCGTAAAAGCAATCCCCGTTCCACGCCCTTCCAGGGAGCCGCAGATTCCAGGGATCTGTTCAAGTAGTTGATCGGCCTTCGATTCCTCGGCCACGGAAAGCACCAGCGAGTGCTCGCTCTGTCCGCCGGGGAAAAGATTGCGAAGACCTGCAAATATGGGCACTTCCTCCGAGAGGATCTGTCCCATGCCGCGGGCGTCCAGGACCGTGGCGCCCGTGATACCGAGTTCCAGGAAGGCTTCGAGGATTTCCTCGAGCTTCTCGGGATCCAGAACGATGATGAATAACAGGACCAATGGGGCCTCCCGCTGTCCGCTTCCCGCTGCCAGCCGGAAGGGGTGGATCAGAGGGCAGTCTTCAAAGGATCCCCCGGGGAAGCAACGGAAAAATCGGCCGCCTGGGCGGGCCTTTGCACATCCTTTCCCGAAGTTCCCAAAGCCGTTGACACCTGCCTTTCGGCTACATAAAGTTACCCGTTCTTCCCAGTAATACCCCGGAGTGCCATGAGTCAGGAACTCAGTCCCGAACAACTCAGGCAGCGCATGCTTCGTCGAAAGCGACTCGACGTCGCATCGGCGCTTCTCTATATCCTTCCCGCGGCGGCGGTGGTCTTCACCTTCCGCCTCGTGCCCATTCTTGCCGCCTTCACCTTCAGTTTCTTCGACATCAAGATGGGAGCATTGGTCGGCTACGTGGGCCTGGGGCACTACGGAAAGCTCTTTCAGGATCCGACCTTCTGGCACTCCCTGAGCACAACGCTCTGGTTCGTGCTGGGCACGGTGCCGCCGGCCATCTTCGCCTCGCTGTTCTTCGCCCTGTTGCTCAACCGGAAGATCCGAGCCCTGGGTCTCTACCGAATGGTCTACTTCATTCCGGTGGTGACCAGCATGGTGGCCGTGGCGGTGATCTGGAAGTGGATCCTCGAACCCGAGATCGGCATCCTGAATTTCCTGCTGGAAGGTCTGGGCGCCGGCCGCCTGGGATGGCTGTCCGAAAGCCGGGGCATCTTTCAGATGATGGCCGGCTCCATCGGCATCCATCTTCCCGACTGGGCGGGTGGGCCGAGCCTGGCGCTCATCAGCCTGGCCCTGGTGAACACCTGGAAGGGCCTGGGCTACAACATCGTGATCTTCCTTGCGGGACTGCAGAATATTCCCCAGCAGCAGTACGAGGCCGCGCGCATCGACGGTGCCGGCAACTGGCAGCTCTTCCGCTACGTGACCTGGCCCATGCTCAGCCCGACTACCTTCTACGTCTTCATCATGAGCACCATCGTGAGCTTCCAGACCTTCAGCCTGGTCTACCTCATGACCTCGCCTCCCGGCGGCCCGGAAGACTCCACGAAGGTTCTGGTCTACTACCTCTTCGACAAGGGATTCACGCCGCCGGCCAGCCTGGGACGGGCCAGCGCCGTGGCCCTGGTGCTCTTCATCATCATCCTCACTCTCACCATCGTGCAGCGGCGTGTGGCCGAGAAGCGCGTGCACTACTAGGAGCGAACGATGGCGGCCAGCGAAGGCATGATCCGGAGGATGGGCGGGCGCGCGGCCATCCATCTGCTGCTCATCGTCTCGAGCCTCACCATGCTGCTGCCCTTCGTGTGGATGACCTCCACCAGCTTCCGGGACACCCTCGAGATCACGCGGGATCCCTACGGATTCATCCCCCAGATCTTCATGCCGGGCTTCGGCGAGGCGGGCACGCCCACCGAGGGACAGTCCCTGAGCATCGGACGCATCTTCGCCAACTACGTGGAAGCCTGGCAGAGCGCGCCCTTCGGTCGCTACTTCCTGAACACCATCTTCGTGGCCCTGTCCTGCGTGGTGGGAGTGGTGGTCACCAGCGCCCTGGCGGCCTACGCCTTCGCCCGCATGGAATTCAAGGGCCGCGACATCATCTTCATGGTCTTCCTGGCCATGATGATGGTGCCCGAGCCGGTCTACCTGGTGCCCAGCTTCATCATCATGGCGAGGCTGCACTGGCTCGACACCTACTACGCCCTCATCGTGCCCTGGACCGTGAAGGTCTTCTCGATCTTCCTGCTCAGGCAGCACTTCAAGACGATTCCCCAGGACCTCTTCGACGCGGCGACCATCGACGGAGCGAGCCGATTCAAGGTGCTCTGGACCATCGTCATGCCCCTGAGCCGGGCCATCCTGGTGACCATCGTGATCTTCACCATCATCGGCAGCTGGAACTCCTTCCTCTGGCCCTTGGTCATGACCCACTCGCCGGAGATGCGGCCCATCCAGATCGGACTTGCGGCCTTCAGCCAGGAAGAGGGCACCGAGTACGGCCTGATGATGGCGGCCACCACCCTCAGCGTGCTGCCACTGCTGATCCTCTACTTCTTCGCGCAGAAGCAGATCATCTCGTCCATGGCCTCCAGCGGACTCAAGGAGTGACATGAAGCGCGTTCTACTCATGCTTCCCCTCCTGGCCATCCTCCTCGGCAGTTGCGCTCCCGGTCCCAGCGAGGACGAGGTCATCTTCTGGCACGCCATGGGGCGCTGGGAACCGGCCCTGCTCGAACTCGTGGACGAGTTCAACGCCCTGCATCCCGAGATGCCCGTGCGCGCCTACAACATGAGCCGCTACCAGGCGCTGAGTCAGAAGATCATCGCCGCGGTGGCGGCCGGGCAGCCCCCGACCCTCAGCCAGGCCTACGAGGCCTGGACCAGCGAGATGCGCGCGGCAAACATCATCGAGTGCCTCGAGCCCTGGGCGAGGGGAGAGGTGGGTCTCGCCGAGAACGATTGGGGAGACATCCACCAGGTCTTTCTGGACGAGTGCCGCGACGAAGAGGGCCAGCTCTGGAGCTTCCCCTTCAACAAGAGCGTGCGCACCCTCTTTCTGAACCGCGATTTCTTCCGGACCAAGGGTTTCGATCCCGACCGGCCGCCCGCCGATTGGGAGACCTGGCGCGACATGAGCGTGGCCATGACCGCCGACCTGGACGGCGACGGCCGCAACGACCACTGGGGCACCACGGGCCGCAACTCGGTGACCATCTTCGGCAATCTGCTCCTGCAGAACGGCGGCGATTTCTTCTCCGAGGACGGCCGGCGCAGCGCCATCGCCGAGCCCGAGGGCGTGGAAGCCCTCGAGTTCATGTGGGAGATGTTCGGCTCACGCGAGATGGGCTACTCCACCTTCGACTACGCCTACCAGAACGAGTTCAAGGCCGGACGCGTGGGCATGATGGAGAGTTCGAGCGTGTCCTTGAGCTTCCTGAAGGGCACCATCGAATTCGATCTCGGAGTGGCCCCCCTGCCCGGTCGCAAGGAGGACGTAGCGCTGATCCAGGGCACCAATTTGGTGGTCTTCAAGAAGGCCACCGACGCCCAGAAGCGCGGCGCCTGGGAATTCATCAAGTTCCTCACCAGCACCGAGAACGCCACGCGCTGGTCCCTGGCCACCGGGTATGCGCCCCTGCGCAAGAGCTGCATGGATCAGCCCGACATGCGCGCCCTGCTCGAACAGGTGCCGGGCCTCGAGGCCAGCTACGATCAGCTATCCAGCGCGCGCAGCGAGCCCAGCAACGCGGCCTGGTTCGCCGGGCGAAAGTATCTGGAGGAGGGCGCCATCCAGCGCGTCATGCGCGGCAAGGCCGATCCGGGCGAAGCGCTCCGGAAGACGGCCGGCAAGATCGACAACGAAATCGAATCGGGATTTGAATAGCTGTGAATTGAGAACTGAGAACTGAGAACTGAGAACTGTGAACTGTGAACTGAGAACTGTGAACTGAGAACTGAGAACTGAGAACTGAGAACCGGAGTCGTCATGTCCCTGTCCTTCGAAGAAAAACTCGACCGCTATGCTGAACTCGCCGTGAAGGTGGGAGTGGGCCTCCAGGAGGGCCAGCGCCTCATGCTCCGCGGTTCCGTGGACGCCGCGCCCTTGGTGCGCAGCGTGGTGGAGAAGGCCTATCAGGCCGGCGCACGCTTGGTGGAGGTGCTCTGGGACGACGACGCCAGCACCCTCGCCCGCTACAAGCATGCCGATCCCGCGACCTTCGACGCGATTCCCACGGCCACGGCCGACGCTCTGCTCAAGGGCGGCGAGGACGGCGACGCGCTCCTGGCCATCCGCGCCAGCGATCCGGATCTGCTCGCCGGGCAGGATCCCGAGATCGTCACCAAGGTGCAGCGCATGAACATGGAATACCTGCAGCCCTTCTCCCGGCGCATCACGGGCAAGGAGATCAACTGGTCCATCGCCGCGGCGCCGGTTCCGGCCTGGGCGGAAAAGGTCTTTCCCGACCTCACTCCCGAAGACGCCATGGCCAGGCTCTGGGAGACCATCTTCCAGGTCTGCCGCGTGGACCGTGAAGATCCCGTGGCTGCCTGGAACGAGCACCTGGACAAGCTCCAGGGATGGCGGACCCATCTCGATGCGAAAAACTATCGGGAGCTTCGCTACAAGGCTCCCGGCACCGACCTCGTGTTGGGCATGCCCGAGAACCAGCACTGGATGGGCGGGCGCAGCGTGTCCAGCCGCGAGGGCATCGAGTTCGTGGCCAACATGCCCACCGAGGAAGCCTTCAGCGCGCCGCACCGGGAGAAGGCCGAAGGCGTGGTCACCGCCTCCAAACCCCTCAGCTACGCCGGCACGCTCATCGACGACTTCAGCCTGACCTTCGAGGGCGGCCGCGTGGTCGACGTGAAGGCGGGCGCGGGCGAGGCCATTCTGAAGAAGCTCATCGCCACCGACGAGGGCGCTTCGCGCCTAGGCGAGGTGGCCCTGGTGCCCCACAGCTCGCCCATCAGCGCTTCGGGAATCCTCTTCTACAACACGCTCTATGACGAGAACGCCTCCTGCCACCTGGCGGTGGGCAAGGCCTATCGCCCCTGCATCGTGGGTGGCGTCGAGATGAGCGACGAGGAGTTCCTGGCCGCCGGCGGCAACGACAGCCTCACCCACGTGGACTTCATGATCGGTTCGGACCAGATGGACATCGACGGCGTCACCGAAAACGGCGAGGTCGAGGCCATCATGCGCAGCGGCGAGTTCGCCTTCGGGAAATAGATGACTCTGGTCCGAGGCGGTTGGCGCGGTTTCCTGACCATCTGGGCGGGACAGGTCTTCTCCCTCATCGGATCGGGTCTCACCGGCTTCGCCCTCGGCGTCTGGGTTTTCCAGAGGACCGGCTCGGCCACGCAATTCGCGCTCATCGCACTCGCGGCGGTCCTGCCGGGAGTCCTCCTCTCTCCGGTGGCCGGCGTGGTGGTGGATCGCTACGATCGGCGCAGCGTACTCATCCTCGCCGACGCGGCGGCCGCCATCGTGACTCTCTCGGTGGCCCTGCTCTGGCGTCTCGACCTTCTCAGCGTCTGGCAGATCTTCATCATGTCGGCCCTGCTCTCGTCCTTCGGCGCTTTCCAGCGCCCGGCCTTCACCGCATCGATCACCCTGCTCGTGGACAAGTCCCAGTTCGCCCGGGCCAGCGGCCTGTCCCAGACCGCCGAGTCCCTGTCCTACGTCGTGGCCCCCGCCGTGGCGGGTCTCCTGGTCGTGAAGATCGGTTTGGGCGGGGTGATACTCGTGGACTTCGCCACATTCCTCGTCGCCATGACGGCTCTGGCGATCGTTCGCATACCGCGGCCCGAGAAGGTGGATGCTGAGAGCGAGGAGAAGCCTTCCATGTGGAAGGAGGCGCTGTTCGGATGGACCTGGCTTCGCGAACGTCCCGGCCTCTTTCGCATGCTCTGGCTCTTCGCCGGCCTCAACTTCCTCTTCGGCATGACCAACGCGCTGCTGATGCCCATGGTCCTCAGCTTCGCCTCGGCCGACGCCATGGGGCGCATGATCTCCCTCGGCGCGGTGGGTGGACTGCTCGGCGGGGTGGCTCTGGGGGTCTGGGGCGGTCCGCGGCGGAAGATGCCCGCTGTGCTCGGCCTGCTCGTCCTGGTCGGGGTCTTCGTGAGCGTGCTGGGCGCGCGTCCCTCCCTCTGGGTGGTGGGCACGGGGCTCTTCGCCACATTCTTCTTCGGCCCCTTCATCAACGGGCTGGTCCAGGCGGTCTGGCAGACCAAGGTTCCGCCCGGAGTGCAGGGGCGCGTGTTCGCGACGCGCAACCTGATCGGCACGGGCATGATTCCCCTGTCCTTCCTCATCTCCGGACCCCTGGCCGATCGCATCTTCATTCCCATGATGCTCGAAGGCGGCGCGCTGGCTTCGAAGTTCGGTCCGCTGATCGGTGTTGGGCCCGGCCGGGGCATCGGCCTCATGTTCGTTCTGGCGGGAGTGGCGGGCAGCGTCTTCAGTCTCTTCGCCTTTTTCGATTCTCACATCCTGCACGTGGAAGACCGCCTGCCCGATCAGGTAGGCGCAAGTGAGGAAAACCATGAATAGCTACAGGAAAGAACTCTGGTTCAGCACTCACTCGCGTCGCCAGCTCCTGAACATCACGCCCGATGTGGAGGATTGTCTCGCCGAGAGCGGTATCCGCGAAGGGCTCTGTCTCGTGAACGCCATGCACATCACGGCCAGCGTGTTCATCAACGACGACGAGTCCGGGCTTCACGCCGATTACGAGGATTGGCTCGAAACCCTGGCGCCGGAGAAGCCGTACAGCCGCTATCGTCACAACAACACCGGCGAGGACAACGGCGACGCGCACCTCAAACGCACGATCATGGGGCGCGAAGTGGTGGTGGCCGTCACGGAAGGCCGACTGGACTTCGGGCCCTGGGAACAGATCTTCTACGGGGAATTCGACGGACGTCGCCGCAAGCGAGTGCTGGTGAAGATCATCGGGGAGTAGCATGAACCATGCGCCGGGCCGCATCGTGGCCATCGACCTGCTTCGCGGCTTCGCGCTGTTGGGCATCCTGATCATGAACATCAGCAGCTTCGCCCTGCCCACGGGTTCCTACTACAATCCACTCAGCTTCGAACCCACGCTCCTGAACAAGGTCGTGCATGGCCTCAGCCACCTCTTCGCCGACCAGAAGTTCATGGCCATCTTCTCCATGCTCTTCGGCGCCAGCATGATCCTGCTCATGGAGAAGACCGAAAGCGCCGGACGCAAGTTCGGGCGACTCCACTACGCCCGCACGGGCTGGCTCCTCTTCTTCGGGCTGCTGCACTTCATCTTCCTCTGGGAAGGCGACATCCTTCTGCTCTACGCCTTCTGCGGACTCTTCCTCTTCCTGCTCCGGCGAATTCCGGGAAAGGTGGCCGTCGTGATCGGCCTGCTCATCTTCCTGGCGCCCATCAGCTGGGAAACTTCGCTTCTGAACGACTTCGCGCGAATGGAGGAGGGCGGACGCGCGGCCGTGGAAAAGTGGTGGGCGCCGCCGGCCGATGAGATCGAGACCGACATCGATATCTATCGCGGCGACTACGGAGGGCAGGTTTCCAAGCGTCTGGAGGAGTTCGGCGACTCGCCCACGGAGGACGAGGCGGGACAGAAGCCCGCCATCCTTCTCGCCCTGGAAGCGCTCTGTCGCGCCTTGGGCATGATGATCGCCGGCATGGGCCTCTATCGACTGGGCTTTCTCACGGGCGGATTGAGTGCGGCCTTCTATCGGCGTTTCCTGGTGCTGGGCTTGCCCCTTGGCCTGCTCATCGCGGGATACGGCCTGTGGCAATACCATGTGGAGGGCTACGATTTCGTCTGGGCCCTGAGCCTGGGCCGCGCGCCGAATCACCTGGCCACCTTGCTGGTGGCGGGCGCCTACGTGTCCCTGGTCATGCTATGGAGTCGATCCGATCTCTTTACGGGCCTGCAGTCGAGAATGTCGGCGGTGGGGCGCATGGCCTTCAGCAACTACATCGGACAGACTCTCCTGGCCACCCTGGTCTTTCACGGCTGGGGATTGGGCGCCTACGCGAGATTCAATCGCCTCGAGATCCTGTTCGTGGTGGTCGCCATCTGGATCGTTCAGATCATGTTCTCGTCCTGGTGGCTCGAACGTTTCAGATTCGGGCCTCTGGAATGGATGTGGCGCTGTCTGAGCTACATGAAGTGGCAGCCCATGCGAAAGAACGGCAGGACGCAGACGACTTGACATATCTTCCGAACTGAAACTAGAGTCTTGGGACCGGAAGCAACACGCGATTCTTTCGCCCTGGTCGACATCCCGCCCAAGCACCCCGGGCTTCGCTATCGGCTGAAGCAAATCTAACCGCGCAAACTGATTCGTTCGGCTCCCGGCCAGGGAGCTCAAGGAGGTCGGACATGGATCCGAACCTGTTTCATCTTGATTGGGCACGAACCCTCGAGGTTCTGGCGGCCGTCGTGGTGCTGTCCTTCGTGCTCGAGCGGGGGCTCGCCATCCTCTTCGAACATCGCCTATTCATCGCCAAGGCCGACAAGAAGGGCCTGAAGGAGCCCATCGCCTTTGTCGTGGCGGCCCTTGTCTGCGTCATGTGGGATTTCGATGCCGTGAGCATGATCTTCCTCACCGAGAAGACCACGGTGCTCGGCGAAGTGGTGACCGCGGGAATCGTGGCGGGAGGTAGCAAGGGCTCGATCCGCCTTTTCCGCGACGTGCTCAAGATCCGCAGCAACGCGCAGATGGAGAAGGACGAGCGCGACAAAAGCGGAGCGACTCCCGATGAGTAGGCGGAGCATCGTCCTGGCGGCGCTTGCCCTCGCCTTGATCTCGTCGGGCGCGACGGCGGACTATCTGGAAGTGCGCCGAGCGGTGACCTTGAAGTCCGAGCCCCACGGCGACGCGGTGGTGCTGGAACGGCTCGATCCCGGACGCTATCTGGACCTGCTCGAAGAGGAGCAGACATCCGGCTACTACTTCGGGCGTTCACCGGAATCCGGTAACGAGGGATGGGTCTATCGCAGCTTCGTTCGCCGCTACGATGGGGATCCGCCCATGGATGAGGTCGACAACTATCCCCTGGCCGATCCGGGGCTGGTCATGTCCGCCGAGGAGCGGGCCGCCGCGGCGCGCCATCTGAGCGTGGGGAAGCCGGTGGCGCTCTACGAGCGCGTACACGAGGCTTACGTGAGCGCTCAGGACGGGCGCTTCAAGGTGCCGCTCTGGGTGCAGTACGAGCTGCGTCCCCAGGACATTCACGGTCCCGCGCCCCGTCACGGCAACTTCCGGCAGGACACCAGCATCCCTCGGGCGAGCCGCGCCAGCGACGACGACTACACGAACAGCGGATATGACCGCGGGCACATGGCTCCGGCCGATCACATGGATCGCAGCGAGGAGGCGATGTACGACAGCTTTCTGCTGTCGAACGCCTGTCCGCAGGTGGGAACCCACTTCAACAGTCACATCTGGGCCTATCTGGAGGCGGCCGTGCTAGACTGGGTGGACTCCCGCGGCTCTCTGATCGTGATCACGGGTCCCATCTTCGAGAACGAGGGCGATGCGGTGAGCTTCGAGACCATCGGCGAAGGCCAGGTGGCCGTTCCCCACGCCTTCTACAAGATCGTCGTGGATGCCAAGGATCCCAGCTCGGCCGAAGCTCTTGCATTCCGAATGCCCAATGCCGCCCTGGAAGACGAGGACTACGAGGACTATCTCACGTCCATCGACGAGATCGAGGTCGAGACGGGACTGGATTTCCTCTCGGCCTTGCCGGACGACGTGGAGCGAGCTGTGGAACGGGTGACCGCCGAGCAGGTGTGGTGATCGAAGCCGGGACCTAGGCCAGAACCAGCACATGCCCATCGAGGTCGAACCATGGATGCGGAATCTCAGATGATGGACGATCAGGACCGCCGTCCCGACGAAATGGAAGCCGTCGAGCTCGGCATCCGCAGCAACTCGGACGCCGCGGCCAAGAAGGACGCCCTCGGTTTCGCACCCTACGTGAAGGCGCTCAGCGACTTCCTCATGCATCCGGACACGCGAGGCCCCCTCACCGTATCCATCGAGGGCGAATGGGGGAGCGGCAAGACCTCCTTCATGCTACAGCTCCAGGACGAGCTCAAGCGCGCCGGGAAAAGGCGCTGGTGGAGCAAGACCTGGCGGGATCAGGGCAAGGTAAAGGGTCCCACGGCCAAGCACCGCAAAGGCGTTCACACCTTCTTCTTCAATCCCTGGCGATTCGAGAAGGAGGACTCGCTGCTGGCGAGTTTCGCGGTGGGCTTCTCTGAAGGACTGGCGAGCCTGCCTTTCTATCGCCGATGGTGGGGATCCTTGAAGTTGTTCTTCCGGCGCTTCTCCTGGCGCTCGGGCTGGATCGATTTCGTGCGCTGGCTCGTGCAGGCCGCGCTATTCGGATTGGCGCTCTGGCTGATCGCTTCGCTCATCGCGCAGGGACGCTTCCCGCTCTCCGAATCTCTCGGCTGGCTCCAGAGCTGGCTGAACGATCCCGATGGAACTCAGCTCCGTTTCCTCGAGGCCTTCCTGAGGGACAGTCCCGGTCTGGCCGGCGTGATCGTTCTTCTGACCTTGATTCCCCGGGTCTTCGAACAGCTGCGTTCGGGACCCTTAAGCCCGGGGCTGGGCAAGCATCTGGATTCGCCCAACTATCAGGAGCGGATCGCCTTCACGGAGCGATTCCACAAGGATTTCGAGCACGTGCTGAAGGCCTATGCCGCGGGGCGCAGGGTCTTCGTGTTCATCGACGACCTGGACCGTTGCCTGGGGGACAAGTCCGCCGAGCTCGTGCAGGCGATCAGCCTGCTCGTCTCGTCCGATCTGAACCTCTTCTTCATCGTGGGCATGGACAGGGAGAAGGTGGCCGCGGGTCTGGCCGTGAAGCACGAGAAGCTCCTGAAGTACCTGCCCCTGGCGGGGGCGATCTCCGAAGGATCCGGCAAGGGCGACGACGGCCGGGCCGCCCGATTGACCGGCCTGCGCTTCGGTTTCCAGTACATCGAGAAGTTCATCCAGATTCCCTTCAACCTTCCCAAGCCGGGCAGCAAGGAGATCGGCGAGTATCTGAAGAGGTTGTCCGGTGAATCCGAGAAGCCGGCGACGGGGTCGACGGTCCACATGGAGAAGTCCGATCTCGAGACGGCCTCGGCGGTCGCGCGCATCGGCGCCGATTCGGAAGGCCTCCGGGATACCTGCGCGGCCCTGGCTCCCTACCTGGATCACAATCCGCGG
Source organism: uncultured bacterium (assembly GCA_964344565.1). Classification (GTDB taxonomy): domain Bacteria; phylum Krumholzibacteriota; class Krumholzibacteriia; order JACNKJ01; family JACNKJ01; genus JACNKJ01. Next base: position 37,842 of record CAYFNT010000003.1, on the reverse strand, counting down.
CGCATCAAGCAGTTGATCAATCTGCTTCGCGTCCGCGCTCTTGTCTCGGCTCGTACGGGGCTGCTCGACGAGAACGAGTTCGGTCGCTTCACGATTCAGCAGTTGGGCAAGCTGGTCGTGATCTCCCTGCATTGGCCGCTCTTCCTGATGGACGTGACCGAGCAGCCCGACCTCGTTTCCAGGTTGTCCAAAGCTCTCAAGAAGTACGTTGCCTTGGGAGAGCCAGAGCTCACGGAATGGGGAAAACTTGGGGAGCAGACGAGCGCCAGCGGCATGATGAGCGGCCCGACGATTTTCCAACCCATCTGGGACGGCATGAACTCAGAGGAGCGCCGCTGGGCCATGGAGAAAGGGCTCATGCGTCTCATCCTTCATGGAGTGTTCGCCGAAGGTGGGTATCTGCCCGTGGATTCCGAATTCTGGGATCTTGAGCATCTGAATTTGAATCCCTTCCTGGAAGTCATGCCGGCCGTGCGCGTCTTCAGCGATGAACTCGATCCCAGCGTGTTCCTCGACAGCGACGATATCGACGTGGACCAGTTCTACAAGACGGCCAACAATCGTGAGGATCGCGCGGAAGGCGCGGAGGGAGCCGCCGAGGAAGCGCCGCCCGAGGATTACGAGTCCGCGAAGTCCTGAGGGGCTCGGCACGCGCCTTGCCAGCTCGATTGCCTCCCCGGATTCCTCCCGCGGATCCGACACGGAGGCATTCCATGACGAATTCTGCCCGCAAGGGCCTGCGGTCCATTCTCTACACTTCCCTGCTCATCCTCATTTCCCTTCCCTCCGGCAGTTTCGCAGAGATCGTCCTCACCGAATTGCTCGCCGCGCCGGGCAGCGACTGGTCCGGCGACGGCATCATCGACTGGCGCGACGACGAGTGGGTGGAGATCGCCAACCGCGGCGACAGCGCCGTGGACCTGAGCGACTACTGGGTTTCCGACGAACTGGCCGATTCGCCCATCCGCTATCGATTCAATGGGGTGCTCGAGCCGAACCAGGCGCTTTTCGTCACCGGGCAGGAAGCCCGTGAGTGGCAGATCGAGATGGGCCTCGGCGGCGCGGGGCTCAGCCTGCGCAACAGCGGCGGCGAGGTGGTGCTCTACCAGGACATCGGCGATTCGGTGGCCCTGGCCGACATGGTGAGCTACGAGTCCTATCAGGTGGAAGGAGATAGAGCCCTGGGCCGCCAGCCGCTTCACAGCGACACCTGGCTGCTCTTCGACGGCCTCAATCTCTATCACGGCAACCAGGATCCGGGATCCACCGGATGCATCCCCTCGCCGGGGCTGATCAACGACTGCGGCGACGTGAGCACCGTCGACATGGACTGGGGCAATCTGAAGGGGCTCTACGGTTTACCTGATTCTTGATGTGTAGGAGAGCTAGGCCTCTCCTCTCCTCTCATTCCCATTTCAAACATCAGTCGGGGAGAGGTCGCCCTCTCCCCTTTGCTGTCCTATCCCCTTATTCCTTGAATTTCTGCCAAGAAACGATAGAATTATTCGATCAATCCATGCCGACTGTCACTGGGGCTTCCCAATCATCCAGTCCCGAAACTGATCCCAGTAGGAGCACCAGCCATGTTGCTGTCCAGGCCCTTCGCGGCGATTCTGATTTCATCCATGTTCCTGATGAGTGCCATTGCCGAAAATGTCTATGTCGAGGATTTCGGCACTCATCTTTTCAATGACACCGAACAGACAACGGCTCACTGGGACAGCATCGCTGGTGAACTCAGTCTTCCCGAATTCGAAACGGAATGGGTCTGGCAGTACGGCACCTCACTCGATCTCCGGGCCTTCGCTATTTCAGGCGATCTGGCCGTCGGAGTCAGCTCGACGGGTAACTTCGATTTGTTCGACATCTCCACTCTGTCTCTGCCCATAGAAGTCTCCAGCAACGCTTTCGGAGTGAACCTCTACGACGTTGCCTTCGTGGGCGACTACGTCTACGTGGCGGCCGGCACCGGTGGTCTCAAGATCGTGGACGTCACCGATCCGACCCTGCCCGTGGTCGCGGGAAGCTATAACAGCCCGGGTAGTGCACGCGGAGTGGAGGTTCGCGGCAATCATGTCTATCTGGGTGACGGTAACAGCGGATTGCACATCATTGATGTGAGCGATCCGACCAGTCCCGCGCTTCTGGGCAGCTACGATAGCCCCGGTTTCGCCTACAGATTGGATGTGGCAGGGGATCTGGCCTTCCTCGCCGACGGTGCCGCGGGGCTCATGGTGATCGATCTGACGGATCCGAGTAGTCCAACACTCTTGGGCAGCTACGACACAACGGGAACGGCTCTGGCCGTGGATCTGGAAGGGGACTACGCCTATGTGAGCGATCTCGACGGGAATCTCAAGATTATCGATGTCACCGATCCCGCGCTGCCGAACCTTGTGGCCAATTATCCGGTAGCGGGTGACGCGCTCAGCGTGACCGTCGAAGGGGATAAGGCCTATGTGGCCGTCGGAGAGTCGGGCATGCAGATCCTCGATGTGAGCAATCCCTCGATTCCCTTTGTCATTGAGTTGCACGGAACTCCGGGCAATACCTATGAGATCGTGATCGAAGGCGAGTATGCCTTCCTGGCCGATGACAACGGTGGCCTGCGCATCGTGAACGTGCAGAAGATCACGAGCCCGAAACTCCTCGGCAGCGTCAGCGGCACGCAGTTCGAGGGTCTGGAGTTCGCGGGGAACATTGCCTACCTCGCCGCGGGATCACAGGGTGTCGAGGTCTATGATGTGAGCGATCCGGCCGATCCGATGATGATCGGCGGCACGGCTGTGGCTCAAGATGCCTGGGGCCTCGATGTGGAGGGTGACCTGCTCTACGTGGCCGATGGAATCGATGGCGTGCGCATTTTCGACATCAGCCTTCCCGCATCTCCCGTCCAGATCGGTCACTACGATGTCGGCGGTTCGGCAATTGCGGTGGAGGTCTTGGTGGAAGGCGATCTGGCCTATGTCTGCTACCATTCGGCGGGCCTGGTGATTCTCGACGTGGAAGACCCGACCAATCCTGCGGGCGCCGGGGAAATGGGCTATGCAGCTACTATCTCGAATATCACTCTCGCTTGGCCCCATGCCTATCTCTCTGGAGAACTGGGTGGGCTCTTCATCGTCGATGTGAAGACTCCTTCGACTCCCATCACCCTGGGCAGCTATGACACGGACGAATATGTGGTCGATGTCGCCCTGGCCGGGGATGTCGCCTATATCGCCGACTACACCGGCGATCTGCTGGTGCTGGACGTCTCCGATCTCAGTGCGCCCACCTTGCTGGGGGACCTGTCCATGAGCGGCTCGACCTTTGGCATCGAGGTGAGTGGTAATTACGCCTTCTTGGCAAACTGGACCGGAGGCCTGGCGGTCGTCGACATCAGCGATCCCAGCCTTCCCACACTGCTCTACACTCAATCCACATCGGGTTACGCCCGAGACCTGGCTCTCTTCGGAGAACAGGTCGGTCTCTACACCTACAACGGACGATTTGAGATCCACGAGGTCTTCCAGGACGAGGTCATGCTGGATCAGGCAATCGGACAATCACACTCGGTGGACGGCGGTGCCGAAGATGTCATCACGCGTGCACGCCTGACGAGCACGGAGACCAGCGGCGTGGATTGGGAGATCAGTGCCTGGGGCAGCTACAACTGGGGTCTCATTCCATCGGACCAAAGCTGGACGCGCATTGCGCAACCAGGGAGTGATCTTTTTTGGCGTGCGAATCTCAGTTTTGACGGTGAGATCAATCCCACGGTGAGTGATCTCGGCTTGCAGTGGCTCAATGACTTCGCGCCGATCAGCTCGATCAGTGATGTGCCCGATGATCAGGGCGGGCGGGTCGCCCTTCGTATGACGCGCTCGGGCTACGACTTCGTCGACGAGACCGAGTTCCTGATTCACAACTACAACGTCTGGCTTCGAGTGGACGATATCCTGCTTCGCGAATCGGTCCTGACCGATGGCGAACTCCTGGAAAGCTGGGGCGACGGTGTTTCGCTGCTCGGACTGGGAGAAAACGAATACCTCCTGCGCGGGAGCGGCGAACGTGGCAGCATGCCTCCAGGCGTCTGGGCCAGCGCCGGAGGTTTCCCTGCCATGCAGCAGGACGAATACGCCTTCGTGGCCGAGACCCTGGCCGACTCCACCGATGCGGGCACCCACTGGTCGGTCTTCTGCGTGACCGCCCACACGGATAGCCCCGTAAACTGGTACGCCAGCCATCCGGACAGCACCTACTCTCTGGACAACCTCGCGCCCAACGTGCCCAGCGGATTCGCCGTGGATCACGATCCCTATGGCGTGACGAACCTGAGCTGGGATGAATCCGAGGATGAGGACTTCCGCTATTTCCGCGTGTATCGCGGCACGAGCGAGGATTTCGAAATCGGTCCGGAATACCTCGTGCAGGAAACCATCGACACCGCCTGGACCGACGAGGCCGGCGGCCCGAGCTTCTTCTACAAGATCACCGCCCTGGATTTCGCGGGCAACGAGAGCGATCCGGCCCTGCCCGATCAGGTGGTGGGGGTGGACGAGAGTGCGCCGACCGCGCTGGCCCTGCACCCGAACCTGCCCAATCCCTTCAACCCGTCCACGGAGATCCGCTTCGATCTGCCGAAGTCCGCCGAAGTGCGTTTGGCCGTATACGACGTAAGTGGACGGGTGGTGCGTGAACTGGCGTCGGAGCGACTCGAGGCGGGTGTACACCTGTACACCTGGAAGGGTCGCGACGAGGCAGGCGCGCCCATGGCATCGGGCATCTACTTCTCGGTGCTCTCGGCCGAAGGGCGGACCCTGCGCCAGAAGATGGTGCTGCTCAAATAGGGTCGAACGCATCCGGTTATTCGACGGCACCGGAAGGTTCCGGTGCCGTTTTCAGAAACCCTAAGACCGCACAGAAGAATTACTTGAATTAATACCGTAAATTGATATAATACGCAAATCGAGTTAATGTAACGCCTTAGCCTTCAACATTCCCAACATACCTGCATCCTAGGAGCCGCCCATGTCGAATCGGTGGATCGCTTCAGCGCTATGTCTGATCGCATCACTAATGCTCGTCGCCCCAGCCGGTGCCGCGGTCCATCACGAGGACTTCAGCACGACGACCCACAAGGACGAGGCGGCCACCACCGCCCACTGGGACACGGACGCCGGCGAGCTTAAGCTGCCCGTCTTCGAGCCGGAGTTCGTGGGAAGCTATCCGTCCACTGATCTTGTGTCCGTTTCGGTCTCTGGCGATCTGCTCGTGGGCGCCAACGAGACGGGTGAGCTGGACATCCTCGACATCACGGATCCGGCAAGTCCCGTCCTGCTGAGCAGCAACAGCTTTTCCAGCGAAATCCACGATGTCATGATGGTGGGCGACCTGGCCTACGTGGCGGCCGATAGCGGCGGTCTGAGAATCGTCGACCTCAGCGATCCTGCCGCGCCTTCCCTCGTGGCGAGCCTCCTCACACCCGGCATCGCGCGAGGTCTGGACGTCTCGGGGAATCTGCTGCTCATGGCCGACGGCGACAGCGGCGTGCACCTGATCGATGTGAGCGATTCGGCTGCACCCGCCCTGCTCGGCAGCTACGATACGGCGGGCTACGCCTATGCCGCGAAGCTGTCCGGTGATCTGGCCTTCGTGGCCGACGGTACGGCCGGCTTGGTCATTCTCGATGTGAGCAGTCCCGCCTCGCCCGCGCTGCTGGCGACCTACGACACACCCGGAACGGCCTTGAACCTGGACTTCTACGGCAACCAGGTGTTCCTCGCCGACTTCTTCAATGGCATGCAAGTGATCTCAGTCCGCGAACCCACCGCACCGATACCGGTCAGCAACTTCGCCACGCCCGCCGCCGCGCGCGGCGTTACCGTAAACGGCGACCTGGCTTTCCTCTCCGTATCAGAGGCGGGGCTTTTCATCGTGGACTACACCACTCTTGAAACGCCTCAGCTTCTGTTCCAGTACGACTCGCCGGGCAACGTTTTCGACGCCGACATCGAGGGAGAGTACGCCTATCTGGCCGACGATCATGGCGGGCTGCACGTCGCGAAAGTCCGTGAGGGCGTCGGAGTCCAGGAAGTCGGGAGCGCGATCCCAGGAGAGAGATGTCAGGCGATCGCCATCGCAGGGAACACGGCCTACACGTCCTCCAACGAGGGCGACCTGCTCTACGCCGACATCAGCGATCCCGGCAATCCCGCCTTTGTGGGGCAACTCGTGACGCCCGGGCCCGGATATGCCAGCGACCTCGTGGTGTATGGCGATTTGCTATTCATGGTTCTCTACGACTTCGGACTCGTCATCGTCGACATCACGGAGCCGCGCAATCCCGCCATCCTCAGTCAACTCACTGGTGTGGGCGGTCCCGCCTATATCACGGTCGCGGGGGATCTGGCCTACCTGACGGACTACGACAACGGCAATCTGCACATCATCGACGTTTCCGATCCGGCGCTGCCATCGATCGTTTCCACCACCTTCGTCGCTCTCGATTTGACCGCGGTGGAGCTCCGGTGGCCCCATGCCTATCTGGCCGGTAGCGCATCCGGACTTTTAGTCCTGGATGTGAGCGACCCCTCGAGTCCCGCTCTCCTGGACAACCTCGTCCTGGAGTATGGCATCACCGACTTCGATCTTGCCGGCGACTTCGCCTACTGCATCGGTGGAGCCTTCTCCATTTCTCTCTACGTGATCGATGTCAGCGATCCCGCGAATCTAATGTTGCACTCCGAAACGTCCGCATACTGGTTCGAGTACGAGATTCACGTGATGGGCGATCTCGCCTTCGTCGCGAACAGCCTGAATGCGATCTCGATCTACGATATCAGTGATCCCTCCCAGCCTACTCGGATGAGCGAACACCTCTTGGGACTGGACGTGAACGGAGGCCCCCTGGCCTTCTTCGGAAACTACTTGGCATCTCCGCGGTCCTACGAGGGCGGAGAACTCTTCATCGCCCAGGTCTTCGACCATGGAATCCTCGAATCGCAGAACGTCGCCCAGTCTCTTCGCGTCGTCGAGGGTGCGGGGTCCATCACTCATGTGAGATTGGACAGCGAGCAGACGGTCGGCTTCGATTGGGAAGTGAATCCTTTCGCACCGGACACGCTGATCTCCCTCGCGCCGGGCGACGACTGGTTGCGCCTGGACACACCCGCCGACACTCTCCTCTGGCGTTCGACACTAAGCACCGATGGCACTTTCAATCCGACGGCCTCCGAACTCACCCTGGAGTGGCTGCACGAGTACGGCTCGACCTCATCCCTGGAGGATGTGCCTGGCGATCAGGGTGGCTGGATGCGCATGAACTTCATGCGCTCGGGCTACGACTTCGCCGACGAGACGGTCCACCCGGTTACCGGCTACGGCAGCTACCGGCGCGTGGACGATGTGCCGCTGCGAGAGGCCGTGTTGGCCTCGCCCGCGCCCGACGCGAGCAATCACTCGGGTCTCGCATCCTTCGATTCGGGCCGCCTGCGTCAACTCGGCGAGAGCATCTACCTGCTCGGCGAGGAGGAAGGCCGCGGCGAGTTTCCTCCGGGTGTCTGGGAGCTGCTCTCCTTCCATCCCGCGCTGCAGCAGGACGACTACACTTCCCTCGTGCCCACCCAGGCCGACTCCACGGCCGAGGGCGGCATCCACTGGTCGGTGTTCCTGACCACGACGCACACGACGACGCCTTCGGTATGGTTCGCCAGTCCTCCGGACAGCGGCTATTCCGTGGACAACATCGCGCCCGGCATGCCCGGAGGTCTGCTGGTGGATCACGACCCATACGGCGTGACGAACCTGAGTTGGGAGGAATCCGGCGACGCCGACTTCCAGTACTTTCGCGTCTATCGTGGCACGAGCGAGGACTTCGAGATCGGCGCTGAGACCCTGGCCCACGAGACCGCGGGCACGAGTTGGACCGACGAGGCCGGCGGCGCGAGTTTCTTCTACAAGGTCACCGCCCTGGACTACGCGGGCAACGAGAGCGATCCGGCCACGCCCGATCAGGTGGTGTCGGTGGGCGAAAGTGCGCCCGCCGTTCTCGCCCTGCATCCGAATCGGCCCAATCCCTTCAATCCGAGCACGGAGATTCGCTTCGAGTTGCCGACGGCAGGTGAAGTCCGGCTTTCGGTCTTCGACGTGACCGGTCGCGCGATCCGAGAACTCGTTTCCGAGCCGCTCGAACCCGGTGTACACGCGTACACATGGGACGGCCGAAATGACGGAGGCCAGCCCATGGCATCGGGTCTCTACTTCGCGGTACTCAAGACCCATGGCAAGACCCTGAATAGCAAGATGGTGTTGCTGAAATAAGGAGGCGGGGAGGCAAAACGCCTTCCCGAGCGACATTCGGTAGGAGCGAGGGGAGGTGTTCTGCCTCCCCTCATTCTTTTGACACAGCAATAGCATCATGCTAGCTTGGGGGCATGCGAGGTAAGTCTTGAACTCACAAGCGCTTCCCCAGCTTCTCGAAGCCGCGTTCGCAGGCGACCAGCGCTCCCTGGCGCGTCTGATCAGCCTGGTCGAGAACGAGGCCCCCGAGCGGGCCGCCATCCTCGATGCGGCCATCCCGAAGACCGGCGGCGCCTGGCGCGTGGGCGTGACGGGTCCGCCCGGCGCGGGCAAGTCCTCGCTGCTCGAAGAAATCGTCATGGCCTATCGGGAGCGCGGCGAGACCGTGGGCCTGGCCGCCGTGGATCCCAGCAGTCCCTTCACCGGCGGCGCGCTGCTCGGCGACCGCATCCGCATGGCGCGGGCCGGGGCCGATCCCGAAGTCTTCATCCGCAGTCTCGGCAGCCGCGGTTCCTCGGGCGGGCTCAGCGCCCAGACCGAGGCCGTGCTCGATCTCTTCGACGCCGCCGGCAAGGACCGCGTCTTCGTGGAGACCCTCGGAGTGGGTCAGGCCGAACTCGACGTGGCCGAGTGCGGATACACCACGGTGGTGGTGCTCGTGCCCGAGAGCGGCGACGGCATCCAGGCCATGAAGGCCGGGCTCATGGAGATCGGCGATATCTTCCTGGTGAACAAGTGCGATCACGAGGGCGCGGCGGCTCTGGAAATGGAACTGCGCGCGGCTCTCGAATTGCGTCCAGGTGCCGACGGCTGGACGCCGCCGGTCATCCAGACCAGCGCCATCGAGGGGCGCGGCATCGCCGAGGCCGTGGAACTCATCGAAGAACACAGGGACCACCTCGCGGGCCAGGGGCAACTGCCTAGGCTTCGTCGCCGACTTTTGGAGCGCAGACTGCGCCGCGCCGTGGAATCGAGGACGCGCCGCGCGCTCTGGGCCGACGCTGCGCGCAGCAAGCAGCTCGAACTGAGCCTTGAAAAACTCATGGCCGGGGAACTAGGATTCGTGGAAAGCGTCCGGGGCCTTCTTCCCGAAGGCCTGGACACGGAGGAATCGTGATGGACAGGAAGATTCGCGTGCTGGTGGCCAAGCCCGGCCTGGACGGACACGACCGCGGCGCCCGCGTGGTGGCCGCGGCCCTCAAGGATGCGGGCATGGAGGTCATCTACACCGGACTGCATCAGACTCCCGAGATGATCGCGGAGGCGGCCGTCCAGGAGGACGTGGACGTGGTGGCCCTCAGCATCCTGTCGGGTTCGCACATGAGCCACTTTCCCAAGGTGCGCGAACTGCTCGACGCCGCAGGCGCGGGCGACCTGTTGATCACGGGCGGGGGAATCATCCCCGAAGAAGACATGGAAGCGCTCGAGGCGCAGGGCATCGGGAAACTTTTCGGGCCAGGTACCGATACGCGCGAGGTGGTGGAGTACATCCGCGGAGAGATCGCCGCGAGGAACAGCTAGGAGAGGACGATGAACGAGAACAAGGTGATGGTCATCGGCGCGGGAACCATGGGCAACGGCATCGCGCAGGTCTTCGCGGCCAAGGGCTATGAAGTTGTGATGGTGGACGTGGCCGAGGAGATGCTCGAGAGGGGGCTGAAGACCATCAGCAAGAGCCTGGACCGGCTGATCAAGAAGGAAAAGATCACGGAGGCCGCCAAGGACGCCATCATGGGCCGCGTCGCCGGCAGCACCGACATGGGCTCCGGCGCCGACGCCTTCCTGGCCATCGAGGCCGCCACCGAGAACATGGACATCAAGCGCAAGATCTTCGAACAGCTCTCCGAGACCGTCGAGGACGATGCCTGGCTGGCCACCAACACTTCGAGCATCTCCATCACCGCGCTCGGAACCTCGGTGAAGGATCCCACGCGCTTTGTCGGCATGCACTTCATGAATCCCGTGCCCATGATGAAGCTGGTGGAAGTGATCCGCGGCCTCGACACGCGGCCTGACGTGGTGGACGGCATCGTCGCCATGAGCGAGAAGCTGGGCAAGGTGCCGGTGGTGGTGAACGACTATCCCGGTTTCGTGGCCAACCGCATCCTCATGCCCATGATCAACGAAGCCTGCTACACGCTCATGGAGGGCGTGGCCGACAAGGAGGCCATCGACACCATCATGAAGCTGGGCATGGCCCATCCCATGGGTCCGCTCACCCTGGCCGACCTCATCGGTCTGGATGTCTGCCTCTGGATCATGGAGGTCTTGCATCGCGACCTCGGGGACAGTAAGTACCGACCCTGTCCCCTGCTGCGAAACCTGGTCGCGGCCGGACGTCTGGGCCGAAAGACGGGGCGCGGCTTCTACGACTACGAATAGGAGGGCCCATGCGCCTGACCATCGTCATCCTGCTCGCCCTGCTGGTCGCGGCGCCGGTGAGTGCCGTGCAGACTCAGCTGGACGAGATCAGCCGCGGCCTCGATCCCTTCGTGCGCAGCATCTTCTGGCCCGGCCTGGGCCAGATCGAGCAGGGACGCACGGGAGTGGGCGCCGCTTTCGCGGGCGGCGCGCTGCTCGCTTCCGTGGGCGCCCTCAAGGGGCACCTCGACTATCACTCGGCGGCCAAGGACTTCCGCAACGCCGGCGACTCCTACGCCGAGGCCTACGATGCGGGCAACACCGATCTGGCTTACTACTTCTACGTTCAGCTCGACGAACTGGGCGGCAAGGCCGACGACAAGTACGAAGAGCGCAAGCTCTGGTACACGGGACTGGCCACGGTCTGGGTGGCGAATCTGGTGGACGTGTGGTGGCACTCCCAGGGCGGCGACGAGCGCGTCACCTTCCTGCCCCTCATGCAACCCGGGGGCGGCGGCCTGGCCGTCACCCTGAAATTCTAGGAGAGCCATGGCAAACCGAATCCCGATCCTCGCGCTTCTCGGTCTGCTGTCCATCGTCGGGCTCTGGGGCTGCTCCGAAGAACACACTCCCCTGGAGCTCACCCACTTCCCCGCTCCGCTCCTCGATGCCACGATCACCGGTGACGAGACTCTCGAGCTTTCCTGGGAGTGGGACGACAAGTCCACCGACTGGTACATGATCTATCTCTGCGCCTTCGCCCTGGACGAAGACAGCAGCGTGGTGGAAGTCTGCGAACTCGTCGATTCCACCGAAACCTCGCCGCGCAGCCTCTTCATCGAGAACCTGACATCCTACGACGAGGAACTCGGCGATACGCTCTACCGTTTCCTCTTCTTCCGCGTGGCGCCCAAGACCGAAGATACCGAGGGTCTACGGAGCCCCGCCGCCTTTCCCCACAGGTAGGTGAGCATGCGCGCACTGGCGCTGACACTTCTCCTTCTGCTTCCCGCCGCCGGGCTGCTGGCCCAGAGCGATTGGATGGATCTGGAGCCCCTGGAGGAGGAAGAGAAGGAGCTTCCCGACGAGATGGGGCCACCCAAGACCCTGGCCGACCTGCCCAAGAAGTTCACCTATCAGGGCAAGGTGCAGTATCTGGGGCCCGTGGGCTTCGTCTACCTAGGCGACTACTACTTCATCGACGAACTCGATCCGGAGATGGCGGCCCTGGCCTGGCGGCACGCCGCCGAGACCTGGCCCTGGGCGGGTCCGGTGCAGGATCGCCTGAACCTGCTCGCCGTGCACGAGGGCAGCTGGCTCGAGGCCGCCCGCGGCTTCATGCTCGACTATCGCGAGGAGATGCCGCCCCATCGTCAGGTGGACTGGCAGCTCAGCGGGGATATCCCCCTGACCAGCGAGGAGATCCAGGACATCCCCCAAGCGCCCACGGTGCTCTTCCGGCATGCCCTGCAGGCCTTGAGGCACATTCCCATCGACGACGCCCTGCTCACGCCGCGCAGCTTCCTGGAGGGTCGCCTTCAGACCCTGGCCGGGCTGGAGCGTGCAGCTCTTCGCAGTTTCCAGAAGCTGCCGCTCAGCGAGCTCGAACTGCCCTGGAGCGATCAGGCGGCGCTCATGCGCGGGCACCTCTACTACGCCAGCTTCAATCCCGAACGCGCCTTGCTGGAGTATCAGTCGATCCTCGAGCGGCATTCGGAACTCGGCGGCCGCATCGAGGAGATCCGCGCGGGCTTCGATCGTCCGTCGGTGGAAGAGCCGGGGAAGGCCATGACGCTTTCCACCACGCTCATCGGCAAGACCGCGGAAGGGCGATGGGCCATCACGGCGCCGGACTGGCAGCTCTGGCCGATCACGTCCATCGAAGGCCCCGGCGCGGGCGTGGTGCCGCGGGTGGTATTCCGAGGCGAGGACTACTGGGTGATCAGTCTGCCCTTGGGCTCGGACGAGACGGGATGGGAGCGCGGCAAGACGGTGATCCTGCACGGGCATTCCTACAAGGTCGAATGAGCGGATGTCTTCATCCGAAAACTCCCGATTGAACCGCCAACTCGACTTCCTCCTCGAAATCGACAAGCTCAAACATATTGAACGGCGAACACTTCTGCTAAATCGACCTCGACTCGAAAACTCCGCCGAACACAGCTGGCATTTGGCTCTTATGGCCGAGCTCCTGGTCGAGTACGCCGACACGGGAGTGGACCTTCATCGCGTGCAGCGCATGCTCCTGGTCCACGATCTGGTGGAAATCGACGCCGGTGACACCTTCTGTTACGACAGTCAGGGTAATCGCGACAAGGTCGAACGTGAAACGGCCGCCGCGGATCGAATCTTCGCCATGCTGCCCGAGGGTCAGGCTCGCGAACTTCGCGAGCTGTGGGAAGAGTTCGAGGCGGGAAAGACACCCGAGGCTCGTTTCGCGAACGCTCTGGATCGCCTGATGCCTCTCTTGCACAATTACCACACCCAGGGCCGCAGCTGGCGCAAGCACGGAGTACGAAAGGCCCAGGTGCTCGAACGGAATCGCTCCATCGAGGATGGGTCCCGCAAGCTATGGAATCTGGCGCTAGGAATCATCGAGGATTCGGTGAGACGGGGCTATCTGGAAGAGTGAACCTAGCGAAGGTACCGAATCAGCGATAGCCCCGTGGCGATCACGATGATCGCGTTCCACAGCCATGGATGATTGAATCGGAACCGAGGTGGGACCTCTTTCTTGCGATAGAGGCGGTCGGCGTAGTCGGCGAAGATGGGAATGACGGTAGGAATGATAAGCTCCGTGACATCCACGCTTTGATCGAAGACGTGGCGGATCATCAAGACTTTGGCGACTAGGCAAAGGCCCGTGACCGATGCCATGAGGATGATGAACCCGCCCGCTGACATCCCCTTAGCCTTCTTCTCCTCGTTCATCGATCACCCTTCGTCCGGGTACTCCACCAGTTCGAGCAGCACGCCATGGGTGTCCTTGGGATGCAGGAAGCAGATGCGCAGACCGCCGGCACCGATCGACGGCGGCGCGATGGGCTTCACGCTGCGGCCGGCCAGTTCGGCGAGGGCGGCGTCGAGATCGCTCACCTGGAAGGCGGCCTGTTGCAGTCCCTCGCCGCGCTTTTCTAGGAATTTCGCGATGGGGGAACTCTCGCCCAGGGGTGCGAGCAGTTCCACGCGGCAGTTGCCGCCGTCGAGCAGGATGACCTCCACGCCCTGTTCGGGCAGGCTCTCCCTTTCGACCTCCACGAAGCCAAGGCGCTCGACGTAGTCGCTGCGTGCGGCTTCGAGATCCTTCACCGCGATGCCCAGATGATCCAGGCGGCGGAAGATGCCCCTAGGCAGCATCTCTTCGTATCGCTTCACGCGGCGCCTCCCTGTCGATGCTGTCCGAAGACCTCGCGGAGGGCGTCGCTGGTCTCGCCGAGGGTCGCGCCCAGGGCGAGGGCCTCCTTGAGCAGGGGCATGAGGTTTTCGCTGGAGCGGGCTCCTTCGGAAAGCCTGTCCATGGCCGCATTCACCGCCGCGCCGTCGCGGGCCTCGCGATAGCGCTCGAGGCGCTCCACCTGCTCCCTTTCGAGTCCCGGATCGAGAGTGAAGATGTCGCCGGACTTCTCCTCGCCGTCCTCGGTGAACTTGTTCACGCCCACCACGGACTGCTCGCCATCCTCGACGGCTCGCTGGGCGGCGAAGGCCGCCTCCCCGATCTTGCGCCGCTGGTAACCCGTTTCGATGGCCGCGGCCGCGCCGCCGAGGGTTTCCACTTCCTCCAGCAGGGTCCAGGCCTCTTCCTCGAGATCGCGGGTCCAGCGCTCCACCTGCCAGCTGCCGCCCAGGGGATCCACCGAATCGGCGCTGCCGCTCTCCTCGGCGATGACCTGCTGGGTGCGAAGGGCCAGCCGCACCGACTCCTCGGTGGGCAGGGCCAGGGCTTCGTCGTAGCTGTTGGTGTGAAGGCTCTGCGTGCCGCCGAGCACCGCGGCCAGGGCCTGAAGGGTCACGCGCACCACGTTGTTGAGTGGCTGCTGCGCCGTGAGCGTGGAGCCGGCGGTCTGGCTGTGGAAGCGCAGGCGCATGAGCTTCTCGTCCTGCACGCCGAACTTCTCGCGAAGGATGCGCACCCAGAGTTTCCGCGCCGCCCGGAACTTGGCCACCTCTTCGAGCAGGTTCGAATGCACGTTGAAGAAGAAGGAGAGCCGGGGCAGGAATCGCTCCAGAGGCAGTCCGGCCTTCTGGGCCGCACGCACGTACTCCACGGCGTTGGCGAAGGTGAAGGCCAGTTCCTGGGGCGCCGTGCTGCCCGCCTCGCGGATATGGTAGCCGCTGATGGAGATGGTGTTCCACTGGGGCGCATGCTCCGCGCACCAGGCGAAGATGTCGGTGATGATGCGCAGGCTCGGCCCGGGAGGATAGATGTAGGTGCCCCTCGCGATGTACTCCTTGAGCACGTCGTTCTGGATGGTCCCCCGCAGGTCCGCGGCCGCCACGCCCCGCTTCTCGGCGCTGATGGCGTAGAAGAGCAGCAGCTGGGCCGCCGTGCTGTTGATGGTCATGGAGGTCGACACCGCCGCCGGATCGATGCGGTCCATGAGGATCTCCATGTCCTCGAGTGTGTCGATGGCCACGCCTACGCGCCCGACTTCGCTGGCGGCGAGGCCGGCGTCGGAGTCGTATCCCATCTGCGTGGGAAGGTCGAAGGCCACGGAAAGGCCGGTCTGACCCTTTTCGAGCAGGTAGCGGAATCGCTCGTTGGTTTCTCGGGCCGAACCGAAGCCCGCGTACTGGCGCATGGTCCAGAGGCGTCCCCGATACTGATTGGGTTGCACGCCCCGCGCGTAGGGCGCCTGGCCGGGCCATCCCAGTTCGGCTTCGGGATCGAAGCCGGGAAGATCGTCTGGGCCGTAGAGGGTCTTCACTTCGCGGCCGGATTGGGTGCGGAAGGGCTGCTTGCGTTCTCCGAACTTGCCGAGGTGAGGCGAGAGGGAGCGGTCCTCCCAGTCCTTGCGACCGCTCATGCCTCCTCCTTGATCACCCTGGCCAGCGGCGCGCCGGTCTCGACCATCTGGCCGTCGCTCACGAAGACCTCCTGCACGATGCCTTCCATCTCGCTGCCCAGTTCGTTCTGCATCTTCATGGCCTCGAGGATGAGCAGGCCCTGTCCCCGGGTCACGCGATCGCCCGCTGCCACCAGGTTCTTTACGACGATACCCGGCATGGGAGCCTTGAGTTCGAAGAGGCCCTCCGTGCCCGCTCCGCCGGTGAGTTCCTCGGCGATGGCCTCGAGTTCGTCCCGCACCGTGACCTGGGCGCTGGCGGCCAATGCGCTCACGGTGAACTCGCCGGAGTCCCAGTTCTTCTCCACGAGGTCGACCATGTAGGACTGTCCGCCGATGAGCAGCGAGAAGATCTCGTCGCGTTCGATGACGGTCTGCTCCAGGGTGTGGGTGACGCCGTCGACGGTGAGGGCCCAACGGTCTCCATCGGGCGTGAGCGTGACTTCCTTCTTCTCGCCGTCCAGGGTGACGACGTAGCGGTGGGAGCTCATGGCTGCCTCCTCGTCACGGCTTCCTTGCGCGCGGCGAGCTTCCAGCGGCTGGGACGCCGGGAGAAGGCCTGAAGCCCCGCGAAGTTCATGCGTCGACTGTGTTGATGATAGGCCAGGGTCGCGGCTGCGAGGGCCACGAAAGGAAGGGCCTCATCCTGCTCGATGAGTTCGGGACGGAAATGCTGATCGATGAAGTGGGTGTCGAAATCGCCCTTCTCGAAGGCCGGCTGACGCAATAGCCACTGATGGAAGGGCAGATTGCTGCGGATGCCCGCGATGACGAACTCGGTGAAGGCCCTGCGCGCGCGCTGGATCACTTCCTCCCGCGTCTCGCCGTAGATCACGAGCTTGCTGAGCAGAGGGTCGTAGTAGACCGGCACCTCGTACTTCTCGTAGATGCCGCTGTCATGGCGGATGCCGGGGCCGTTCGGTTCCCGGAGTCTCAGGATCTTGCCGGTGGACGGCAGGAAGTCCGTGGCTGGATCCTCCGCGTAGATGCGGAACTCCATGGCCCAGCCGTGGGGCACCAGGTCCTCCTGGGTGAATGGGAGCGGCTCGCCGTCGGCGACGGCGAGCTGAAGCTTCACCAGGTCCACGTTGTAGGTGAGTTCGGTGACCGGATGCTCCACCTGCAGACGCGTGTTCATTTCGAGGAAGTAGAAGTCGAGGTTCGCGTCGACCATGAACTCCACGGTGCCCGCGCCCTCGTAGTCGCAGGCCTTGGCCACCTGCACGGCCATCTCGCCCATCTCCCGTCGCATCGCTTCGCTCACGATGGGACTGGGGCTTTCCTCGACCACCTTCTGGTGACGCCGCTGGATGGAACACTCGCGCTCGCCGAGATAGACGGCATCGCCCTTGCGGTCGGCCAGCACCTGGATCTCCACGTGCCGCGGTTGCTCGATGTACTTCTCCACGAAGACGGCCGAGTCCGCAAAGGCCTTGGCCGCCTCGGCCTGGGTCGCTTCGAGGGCCGAGGCCAGGTCGGCCTCGTCGCGCACCACGCGCATGCCCTTGCCTCCGCCGCCGGCGGCGGCCTTGAGCATCACCGGGAATCCGATCTCCCGGGCCAGGCGCGCGGCCTCTTCCGGATCTTCCAGGGCGCCGTCGCTGCCGGGTATCACCCGCACCCCGGCCTCGATCATGGCGGCCCGGGCGGTGAGCTTGTTGCCCATGATCTCCATGGCCTCGGGGGAGGGACCGATGAAGGTCACGCCCTCATCGCGCAAGGCGCGGGCGAAGACGGGATTCTCGGAGAGGAAACCGTAGCCGGGATGCACCGCGTCGGCGCCGCTCTCGCGTATCGCCCTTAGGATGTTCTCGATGCGCAGGTAGCTTTCCGTGGAGGGCGCCGGCCCGATGCACACCGCCTCGTTGGCGAAGAGCACGTGGGCCGCTTCTCGGTCGGCCTCGCTGTAGACGGCCACCGAGGGGATCTCGAGTTCGCGCAGGGCGCGCATGACCCGCAGGGCGATCTCGCCTCGGTTGGCCACCAGTACCTTGCTGATCTTCTTGGCCAAAACGTCTCCTAGAGCGGAATGTTGCCGTGCTTCTTGGGAGGCACGCTCTGGCGCTTGCCCGCCAGGCTGGCCAATCCCGCGATGAGTTTGGGACGCGTTTCCTGGGGCAGGATCACGTCGTCGATGTATCCCGCCTCCGCCGCCAGATAGGGATGGCAGAACTTCTCGTTGTAGTCGTCCACCAGTTCCTTGCGACGGGCCTCGGGGTCCTCCGCCTCGGCCAGTTCCTTGCGCGCCAGGATGTTCACCGCGCCCTCCGCGCCCATGACCGCCAGCTCCGCGGTGGGCCAGGCGTAGTTTAGGTCGGCGCGGATGTGCTTGCTGCTCATGACGTCGTAGGCGCCGCCGTAGGCCTTGCGCAGCACGATGGTCATCTTGGGCACGGTGGCCTCGCAGTAGGCGTAGAGCAGCTTGGCGCCGTGCTTGATGATGCCGCCGTATTCCTGGTCGGTGCCCGGCAGGAAGCCCGGCACGTCTTCGAAGGTGATGAGCGGAATGTTGAAGGCGTCGCAGAAACGCACGAAGCGCGCGCCCTTCAGGCTGGCGGCGATGTCCAGGGCGCCGGCCATGACGGCAGGCTGGTTGCCCACCAGGCCCACCGACTGTCCGCCGAGGCGTGCGAAGGCCACCACGATGTTCCGCGCGAAGTCCTGCTGCACCTCGAAGAAACTGTCCTTGTCGACCACCAGCTTCATGACCTCGGTGACGTCGTAGGGCTGATTGGCCTCGGGGGGGATGATCGCATCCAGCGCCGCCTCCTGCCGGTCGGGAGGATCGGTGCAGTCCACCGCGGGCGCGTCGTCCATGTTGTTCTGAGGCAGGTAGGAGAGCAGCTTCTTGGTGAGAAGCAGCGCTTCCTGATCGTTGCTCGCCATGAAGTGGGCCACGCCGCTGCGGCTGTTGTGGGTGCCCGCACCGCCGAGCTCCTCGAAGCTCACCTCCTCGCCGGTGACCATCTTGATCACGTTGGGTCCGGTCACGAACATGTGGCTCGTGCCGTCGACCATGACGATGAAGTCGGTGATGGCCGGCGAGTACACCGCGCCGCCGGCGCAGGGGCCCATGATCACGCTGATCTGGGGGATGACTCCGCTGGCCAGGGTGTTGCGCAGGAAGATGTCGGCGTATCCGCCGAGGCTGGCCACGCCTTCCTGGATGCGCGCGCCGCCGGAGTCGTTGAGTCCGACCACCGGGGCGCCGTTGTCCATGGCCAGATCCATGAGCCGCGAGATCTTGCCCGCGTTGGCTTCGCTCATGGTGCCGCCGAAGACGGTGAAGTCCTGGGCGAAGGCGTAGACGAGCCGGCCGTCCACCTGTCCGAAGCCCGCGACCACGCCGTCGCCCAGGGGCCTGTTGTCCTTGATGGCCGGGTCGGAGGAGTGGTGGGTCACGAAGGTGCCCAGTTCCTGGAAGGTGCCCTTGTCGAAGAAGAGGTGCACCCGCTCCCGTGCGGTGAGCCTTCCCGAATCGTGAATCTTGTCGATACGCTTCTGCCCGCCGCCCAGGCGGGCCTGCTCGCGCTTCTTCTCGAGAAGCTCGAATTTATCCTCGTGGGCCATCGAAGTCCTTGGGATAGAGTTACTTGCATCGGGTTCGGAGTTCGAGATTCTAGCGAGCCGGGGCGCTCAGGTCAAGACGTCGGAAATGCCTGCCAAAGGTTTCGAGGCAAGGGTATAATAGACATGTTCTTGGCTCCCCCGACGCCGGATTTTACGTGGATGGAGGAGGGATGATGAAACCGCGAATCCGGATCCTGCTGCCGGCGCTCCTGCTGCCATGGCTGGCCGGCGCCAGCGAACTCGAACTCACTGTCAACGGCGACCTCGAACAGCCCCTGGCCATCGGTTGGGAGGTCGATGCCTCGGGCGAGGGCCTGAGCATCCTGAGGGGAAACTACTTCGATCACGACACGGATTGCGAAGTGAACATCGTCTGCGACGAGGGTTACGGCGAAGCCTCCCTCTGGCAGGTGGTGCTGGTGCCCGAGACCAATGTGGAATTCTCCGTGGAATTGACCTGCTTCACCGAGGACGGCGCCACCGCCTGGTGCGTGGCAGGACTCATGATCACCTATCGCGACGCGGGCACCGCGCCCGTCGGCCGGACCTTCATCGGAAGCATGAGTCCCAACTGCACCTGGGAAAGCGACGGCGACTTTCACGTGATCGACGCCACGGGCGACTGGAGCAGCTGGGGCTTCGTGCTCGACGATGAACTGGAGAACCTGCCCGAGGTGGATCCCGCCCGCATCCGAAGCATGGAGCTCAAGCTCTTCGTTTTCGCGGACAACTGCTGAGGCGGCCACATCGCGGCGGAGGTCTCCGCCGACAACTTCTCGCTGCTCTACTCCAACGACGATCCCTTCACCGTGGTCACCGATACCCACATCACCGAAACCCTCGGCAACGGCGACGACTTCCTGGACGCCGGCGAGGAAGCCGAGCTGGTGCTCGATCTCGTCAACTACGGCGAATCGGCCACGGGAGTGAGCGCAATCCTGAGCACCGACGATCTCTTCCTCAGCGTGCTGAGCGGCAACGCCGAGTTCGACGACATGCCCACCGGCCAGGGCGGCGACAATTCCGCGAGCCCCTTCCTGCTCGCCGTGTCCCCCGACGCGCCCCTGGGCCACGACGCCGAGCTGCGCCTCACCGTGGACAGCGACCAGGGCCAGTGCATCAGCGACTTCGGTCTCTACCTCGGCCGCTTCCACTATCTCGTCTGGGATCCCACCCCCGACGAATCCAGCGGCCCGATCATCGCGCAGACCCTGGCCGATCTGGGCTACGCGGGCCTCTATTCCCGGGGACTTCCCCTGTCCGATGAACTGCCGCGCTTCTCGACCCTCTGGGCCTGCCTGGGCATCCGGCCCAACACGGTGTTCATCCCCGCCTACTCCAACCTGGCCATGTCACTGGATCACTTCATCACCGACGGCGGATGCTGCTACCTCGAAGGCGGCGACGTCTGGAACTACGACCTGCTCATCGGCGGGCACAACTACGGGCCGCGATTCGGGATCACCTCTCCCGACGACGGTGACGCCAACGTGGGTCCGATTCATGGCGTGGACGGCATCTTCACCGAGGGCATGCATTTCGAGTACGCGGGGGAGAACGAATCCATGGATCGGCTCTGGAGATTGTCCTACTCCGACAACGTCTTCATGAACGACTACCCGCCCTTCACCCTTGCCGTGGCATACGACGCGTCGAACTTCAAGACCGTCGGCACCTCCTTCGAATTCGGCGGACTGGTGGACGGGGAGTGGCCGTCCACCAAGGCCCAGCTCGCCCAGAACATCATGGCCTATTTCCTCGAGCTGCCCACCGGCGTGGAGGACGCGCCGCGCATCTCGCGGCTGAGCGCCTGGCCCAATCCCTTCAATCCCAAGACGACACTCCGCTTCAGCACCGTGGTCGCGGGGTCAGTGAGCCTGGAGGTCTACGATGTGGCCGGAAGGCGGCTGCGCACTCTTCATCGCGGCCAGCTGCCCGCGGGAAGCCACCAGTTCGAATGGAATGGCCGCGGCGATGGGGGAGAAGCCCTGGCCAGCGGGCTCTACTTCGTTCGCCTCCAGGGCGAGGAGTTCGAGGCGAGCCTGAAGATCATCCTGCTCAAATAGGGGAGAGCAGCTCCGAAGCCGGTCGCCAGGCGGCCGGTTTTTTCTTTGTCCGGCAAGGGTTTAGCCATTATCTGCCCCGCCACGCCGAAATGCCGTGTCATTCCGTCTAATTCCGCTATAATTGCCATGATTCCTGTATCTGCATTCCGGCTCTCGGCCGCCCCCCACGGGCAAGGAGTATGGATGAACAAGCAGGGCCTCACCTTTCTCGCCATTCTCACGATCCCGCTCATCGTTTCCGCGAGCAGCCTCGAGCTGACCTCCAACGGCGATTTCGAAGAGCCGCTCTTCCAGGGTTGGAAGAAGACCCTCGTCGGCTATCAGATCGACATCCTCCGCGGCACCGACTTCGATCACGATACGGACTACGAGATGAGCATCGCCTGCAGCAACGGCTACGGCGATGCGAAGCTGCGCCAGGAAATCTTCCTGCCATCCCTCGAGACGGTCTTCTCCGCGGAGCTCAAGAGCTTCGCGGTGGACGGCGCCGGAGCCTGGGTGACCTGCGGACTCATGCTCAACTATCTCGACGAGTACGGCGGTCTCCTCGGACGCACCCTCATCGGAAGCCTCAGCGAGGCCAGCGAATGGAATCCTGGCGAGGACTTCCACTTCATCGACGACACCGGCGACTGGAGCCTCTACAGCTTCAGCATCGCCGACGAACTGCTCAACGTGCCGGCGGTGAACTCGTCCGAAGTGCGCAGGTTGGCGGTGGAGATCTTCGTCTTCTCGGCCAACTGCTGAGGCGGCACGGCGCTGGCGGAGGTCTCCGCCGACAACGTCTCGCTTCTCTTCAGCGACACCGACGCCTTCCTGCAGGTGGTGGACCACGATGTCGACGATCCGGCCGGCGACGGCAACGGCTATCTCGACGCCGGGGAAGCCGGCGAACTGCGCGTGGAGCTGCTCAACTTCGGCGAGCAGGCCGGCGGCATCACCGGTACCCTGAGCACCCTAGATCCCTGGGCCCAGGTGGCCCAGCCCGAAGCGAGCTTCGGCGAGCTGGACACCGGCGAGTCCTTCATCAACTCCGGCGAACCCTTCCTGGTGGAAGCCCTGCCCGGCGCGCCCTTCGGACACCCCGCCGAGATGATCCTGACCCTGAGCAGCGATGCGGGCGTTCAGGAGAGCCGATTCACCCTGTCCCTCGGGCGGAAGCACTTCCTGGTCTGGGATCCCACCCCCGACCAGTCCAGCGGCCCGACCATGACGCAGACCCTTCTGGACGCGGGCTACTCCGGCTACCTCAGCGCGACACTGCCCGCCGCCGCGGGCCTCGATCGCTTCATGACCCTGTGGATCTCGCTGGGGGTCTATCCCAACAATCGCATCATCGGCGACAGCTCCCTGGACGCCCTGAGTATTCTGGAATATCTGGACAGCGGCGGGCGCTGCTATCTCGAAGGCGGCAACGCCTGGTACTACGATCCGACCATCGGCGGACACGAGATGCGCAACGTCTTCTCCATCCATTCGCCCCATGACGGCGGAGGGAGCATCGGCCCGGTGGGGGGCGTGGCCGGCGAGTTCACCGAGGGCATGAACTTCGACTACGTCGGCGAGAACAACTTCATGGATCCGCTCTTTCCCACCTCGAGTTCGGTGCAGATCCTCAAGAACGGTTTCCCCATTCACGCCGACGCCGTGGCCTACGACGCCGGAGCCTATCGCACGGTGGGCACCTGCTTCGAATTCGCGGGACTGGTGGACGGCCCCGCGCCTTCGACGAAGAGCGACTGGGCGAGGGGCGTCATGGACTTCTTCCTCGATGCGCCCACCGGCCTCGAAACGCCGACGACGCGGCGAAGCTTGTCGGCCTGGCCCAATCCCTTCAACCCGGCGACCGAGATTCGATTCGTTCTGGAGGAGCCCGGGTCCGCGACCCTGGACATCCACGATACGAAGGGCAGGCGCCTGCGCCAGCTTCATCGGGGACGTCTCGAAGCGGGGGAGCACGGCTTCGTCTGGGACGGCCGGGACGAGGCGGGCCATCGCCTCGGCAGCGGACTCTACCTGGCCCGCCTCAGCGGGACCGGAGAGGTGCGATTCGCCAAGCTCATCTTGTTGAAATAGCTGAGATTGCGCGATTCAGATAATCCTTGCTTGAAATCCGGCGTAAGTTGATAGAATTTACAGCGACCCAATTAGGATTATCCCCGGAGGACAACATGCGCAATACCTTGAAGCTATTCCTTGCCGCCGCCTTCCTCACTTTCGCCGCCGCCGGCGCCCTGGCCGAGAGCCAGACCTTCGGTGCGGGCGTGAGCAGCGAGAACCTCGTCAAGGTGAGCGAACTGCTCGAGCATCCGGACAAGTACGTGGGCGAGACCATTCGCGTGGAAGGCATCGCCGTGGGCGTCTGCTCCCATCGCGGTTGCTGGGTGGAGATCGCCTCGGACAAGGAAGGCGACACCGTTCGCGTGAAGGTGAAGGACGGCGAGATCGTCTTTCCACCGGATCTTCTCGGCTCGACCCTGGCCGCCGAAGGCGTCTGGACCGCCAACAAGCTCGATCTGGACACCACCAAGAAGGTCTGCGAGCACCGCGCCCACGAGTCGGGCGAGGATTTCGATCCCGAGACCGTGACCGAGTGCATGACCCTCTATCAGATCACCGGCACCGGCGCGGTGGTTCTGGACAAGCCCAAGGGCACCCTCGAGAAGAGCTAGAGCATGTCGAAGTTCCGGCGCGTCTGTCGCTGGCTGCATCGCGAACTGGGATTCTTCACGGTGGGGCTCACGCTGGTCTACGCGATCAGCGGCCTCGCCGTGAACCATGCCCATCACTGGGACGCCAACTACCAGCGCGGTTTCGAGGTGAGCCACATGGAGCCCGCGGGCAGGGGCCTGACGGTGGATGTCATTCCCGTGGTCCTGGAACGCCTCGAACTGGAAGAGCCGGTGAAGAACACCTGGCGCGCCTCCGACGAGCATCTACAGGTCTTCCAGGAAGGCGTCACCCACACGGTGAACCTCGTCACCGGCGAGGTGCAGACCGAGAGCGTCAAGCGCCGGGCGGTGCTCTTCGACCTGAACTTCATGCACCTGAACACCGGCAAGGGCTTCTGGACCTGGGTGGCCGACTCCTATGCGGTCATCCTCGCCGTTCTGGCCATCACGGGCATCTTCCTGACCCGGGGCAGCAAGGGCCTGTCGGGACGCGGGGGCCTGCTCATGGGCCTGGGAATCGCGCTTCCGGTGATCTATGCCATTTGGGTGAACTTGAACTGAGAACTGAGAACTGAGAACCGAGAACCCGGAGTGCTTGGTTCACAGTTCTCAGTTCTCAGTTCACAGTTCACAGTTCATCACGTTGACTTGCCTCTCCACCTGTGGGAAATTCCACCCGCCTGCTTGCCCGAGGATTTCGCGAAAGGATTCCCATGCCCTACGAGAACATCGTGCTCAAGAAGGACGGCCCCCTGGCCTGGCTCACGGTCACACGCCCCAAGGCCCTCAACGCCCTGAACTTCCAGACCCTCGACGAGATGGACGCCGCCCTCGACGAGCTGGCCGGCGACCCCGAAATCGGCCTGCTGGTCATCACCGGCGACGGTCCCAAGAGCTTCGTGGCCGGGGCCGACATCGGCGAACTGCACGTTCTCGAAGGGGACAGCGGTCTGGAGGCCGCCCGTCGGGGACAGGGGCTCTTCGACCGTATCGACAATCTGCCCATCCCCGTGATCGCCGCCGTGAACGGCTTCGCCCTGGGCGGCGGCTGCGAGCTGGCCCTGGCCTGCGACATGCGCATCGCCGCGGACAACGCGGTGCTCGGCCTGCCCGAGGTGAAGCTGGGCGTGATTCCCGGCTACGGCGGCACCCAGCGCCTGCCGCGCCTGGTCGGCCCCGGCTTCGCCCTGGAAATGGTCCTCAGCGGCCGCATGGTGAAGAGCGGCGAGGCCCTGGCCATGGGGCTCGTGAATCGCGTGGTGCCGGCCGAGGAGCTGGAGTCCACGGTGCGCGAGCTGGCTGAGATGATCCTCGCCAACGGTCCCCTGGCCCTGAAGGCGGGCAAGGAGGCCGTGAAGGAGGGCCTGCAGCATCCTCTGGGCGGAGGTCTCGAGGTGGAGGCCCGTCTCTTCGGCGCTCTCTGCGGCACGGCCGACCAGAAGGAGGGGATGAGCGCCTTCCTGGAGAAACGCAAAGCGGACTTCAGGGGAAAGTAAGCCGCATCTTCTTTGTTGATAAAGGGTTGATGCACTGGCCCGGGCGACGTAACTTGATGCCCGCGGGCGGCCGCGGTCGATCGCCGCGTGATCCATCCGCGAGAGTGGTGGAATTGGTAGACACGCGGGATTTAGGATCCCGTGAGGCAACTCGTGGGGGTTCGAGTCCCCCCTCTCGCACCGAAGAGTCGCCAGTCACGAGTCACCAGTCGCCGTCGGAATGCGGCGAATTCTGGAGACTGGGGACTGGAGACTGGAGACCCAAAGGAAATCCATGACCGAGCACACGCAGGAACACACCCACGCGCCTCTCGTCGAACTCGGCGAGGTCAAAGTCGAGGAAACCAAGCCCTGGCAGCGCGTGGTATCGGTATCGGTGCCCGCCTCCAAGTGGAACGAGGCCCGGGTGAACGCGGCCAAGGAACTGCGCAAGGGCGTGACCCTCGACGGTTTCCGCAAGGGCAAGGCGCCGGCCGACAAGGTCGAGGCCCAGTACGGTCCCCAGATCGACATGGACACCCTCGAGTACCTGATCCCGCGGGCCTGGCATCAGGCCACCCACGAGATCGACTTCATGCCCATCAACGATCCGGAGTACTCCGAGATCGACTTCGGCGCCGACAAGCCCTTCACCTTCAAAGCCACCGTGGAAGTGCGCCCCGAGGTGAAGATCGAGGGCACCAAGGGCATGAAGGTGACCTGGTACCGCGAGGAAGCGCCGGCGGACGCCACCGACCAGACCATCCTGGGCATCCGCGAGGGACGCGCCGAGTACGAGGACGTGGAGCGCCCCGCCGCGGACGGCGACCGCGTCACCGCCGACTTCCATCAGGTGGACGAGGGAGGCCTGCCCATCGTGGGCACCCAGGTGGAGGATCACAGCTTCGAGCTGGGCAGCCCGAACATCCTCGCCGAGTTCAACGACGGCATGCGCGGCATGAGCGTGGGGGACGAGCGCACCTTCTCGGTGAGCTATCCCGAGGAATACGAGCAGAAGGAGCTGGCGGGCAGCACCCGCGGCTTCAACGCGAAGCTCAAGAAGGTCGAGGAGAAGATCCTGCCGGAGATGAACGACGAACTCGCGAAGGAACTCGGAGACTTCGACAGCGTAGCCGCCCTGCGCGAGCGCATCGACTCGAATATCCAACTGGAAGTGGACGGCCGCAATCGCGAACGCCTGGACGCGGCCCTGATCCAGTCGGCCATGGCCAAGAACGAGTTCGAGGTGCCGCCCTCCATGATCGGCCGCTACGTCGAGGCCATGCTCGAGGAACAGGTCGAACGGGCCGGCGGCGAAGTGAGCGACGAAGATAAAGAGAACGCCCGCAAGAACTTCCGACCGGGCGCGGAATTTGCAATCAAACGCTGGTTCATGCTCGATTCCCTGGGGAAACAGGAGGGAATCACGGTCAGCGACGAGGACTTCGAGGAACATCTGAAGAAGATCGCGGAGCAGGAGGGCGTCGAAGCGGACGAGATTCGCGAGTCTTTCGCCAAGCATCAGGCCGAAGGACGTGTCCGGGAAGACCTTCTCCACCGTAAAGTTCTGGATTTCCTCAAGGAAAACGCAAAAATTAAGGAAGAGGCCATTCCCGAGGCTCCTCCCCAGCAGGCGGGATAGGGAAAGACTTTCCAAGGATGGAATTGCATGAGTGAAATCAAGAGCTACATGCCGGTACCCATGGTCATCGAGCAGTCGGGTCGCGGCGAGCGCGCCTACGACATTTACAGCCGCCTGCTCAAGGATCGCATCATCTTCATCGGGTCGCCCATCGACGACCACGTGGCGAACCTGACCATCGCCCAGTTGCTGTTCCTGGACGCCGAAGATCCGGATCGGGACATCTTCCTCTATCTGAACTCGCCCGGGGGCAGCGTGTCGGCTGGCTTGGCCATGTACGACACCATGCAGTACATCAAGAGCGACGTGGCTACCATCTGCATGGGCATGGCCGCGAGCATGGGAGCCTTCCTGCTCGCTTCGGGCGCCAAGGGCAAGCGCTACGCGCTGCCCAACGCCCGCATCATGATCCATCAGCCCAGCGGCGGCGCCCAGGGGCAGGCGGCCGACATGGAGATCCATGCCCGCGAGATCTTGAAGACCCGCGACAAGCTCAACCAGCTGCTCGCGGAGATGACCGGCCAGACGGTCAAGAAGATCGCCAAGGACAGCGACCGCGACTACTTCATGACGCCCCAGGAGGCCCTGGATTACGGTCTCGTCGATCGCGTCATGGAGAAGGCGGAGACCCTCAGCTCCGGCGACTAGCCGGGAAAGCGGCACGCGATGATCAAGTGTTCATTCTGCGGCAGAGGACAGGACGAGGTGGCCAAGCTGGTCAGCGGCCCCAACGTCTACATCTGCAATGAATGCATCAAGCTCTGCAACGACATCCTCGAAGAGGAGATGGTGGTTCCGCCGCTCTTCGAAGAGGAGGATTTCCCCAAGCCCGAGGAAATCAAGGGCAAGCTCGATCACTACGTGATCGGACAGGATCGCGCGAAGATCACGCTCGCGGTGGCCGTCTATAACCACTACAAGCGCATCTTCCACCTGCGCGAGGCCGACGAGGTGGAGCTGGAGAAGAGCAACATCCTCATGCTCGGGCCCACGGGCACGGGCAAGACCCTGCTCGCGCGCACCCTGGCGCATCTGCTCAAGGTGCCCTTCGCCATCGTCGACGCCACCACGCTCACCGAGGCGGGTTACGTGGGCGAGGACGTGGAGAACATCCTCGTACGCCTGCTCCAGGCCGCCGACTACAACGTGGCCTCGGCCGAGCGGGGCATCGTCTACATCGACGAGATCGATAAGATCAGCCGCAAGAGCGACAACCCGTCGATCACCCGGGACGTGTCCGGCGAGGGTGTGCAGCAGGCCCTGCTGAAGATCCTCGAGGGCACCGTGGCCAACGTGCCGCCCCAGGGCGGACGGAAGCATCCGCAGCAGAAGTACATCGAGGTGAACACGAAGAACATCCTCTTCGTCGTGGGCGGGGCCTTCGACGGGCTGCACGACATCGTCTCGCAGCGCATCGGCAACAAGACCCTGGGCTTCGGCGCGGAGATCCTGAGCAAGAAGCAGAAGAATCAGGACGACATTCTTCTGAAGACCGAGCCCCAGGATCTGCTAAAATTCGGACTCATTCCCGAGCTGGTGGGACGCCTGCCGGTGGTGGCATCCCTGCACGGGCTGCCCGAGTCGGCCCTGGTGGAGATCCTGGTGAAACCGAAGAACGCTCTGGTGAAGCAGTACCGGAAGCTCTTCGACATGGAGAACATCAAGCTCGAGTTCGACCCGGGCGCCATTCGGGCCGTGGCCAGGAAGGCCATGGAGCGCAACACCGGGGCGAGGGGCCTGCGTTCCATCATGGAAGAGGTCATGACCGACCTCATGTACGAGATGCCGTCCAAGACGGGCATCCAGCGCATCGTGATCACCGAAGAGAGCATCACAGATGGGGGCGAGCCCAAGCTCTTCTTCGGAGACGACGAAGGCGCGCGACAGGCCTAAGCGAGAAGCCTTTCGCCGGGCGGCCTGGCGCCGTCCGGCAATTCTATTGAGGAGAACACGGTGGAGATCAAGTATCAGGACAAGGTATTCCATCTGGAGGACCAGCTGCCCCTGCTTCCCCTGCGGGACGTGGTGGTCTTCCCCTCCATGATCCATCCTCTTCTGGTGGGCCGCCCGAGCAGCGTGGCGGCCGTGGAAGAATCCATGCTGCGGGACCGCGTGCTCATCGTGGCCACCCAGAAGGACAAGGACATCGACGAGCCCACCGGCGCGGACATCCACCGCACCGGCACCATCGTGCAGATCACGCAGCTGCTGCGCCTGCCCGACGGCACCATGAAGATTCTGGTGGAGGGTCTCAGCCGCGTACGGATCCTGGAGTATCTGGACAGCGACGACTACTTCCGCGTGCACTTCGATCTGCTCACCGACGACGGCGGAGCGGACCAGGCCGAGGCCGAAGCGCTCATGCGCACCCTGCAGGAGCAGTTCCGCGAGTACGTGGGACTGAACAAGCGGGTGCCCGACGGTGTGCTCATGAGCCTGGACAACGTCGAGGATCCGCTGCTGCTGGCCGACACCATCGCCACGCACATCCCCGAGAAGATCGAACTGAAGCAGGCCCTGCTCGAGGAGCCCTCGCCGGTGGCGCGCATGCGCATCCTGCTGAGGGTGATCACCGAGGAGATGGAGATCCTGCAGCTGGAGCGGCGCATCGAGACCGAGGTGAAGAGCCAGGTGCAGCGCAACCAGCGCGAGTTCTACCTGAACGAGCAGATGAAGGCCATCCGACGCGAGCTGGGCCACGAGGACGACGAGGCCAACGAGCTCGACGAGATCGCGGGCAACATCGAGAACGCCAAGATGAGCAAGGACGGCGAAGAGGCGGCCATGCGCGAGCTGGACCGCCTGGCCAAGATGCCGCCCATGAGCCCCGAGGCCTCGGTGATCCGCACCTATCTCGAGACCCTTCTGGCCCTGCCCTGGCGCAAGCGCAGCCGCGACCGCCTGGACATCGTGAAGGTGGCCGAGAAGCTCGACGACGACCATCACGGCCTGAAGAAGGTCAAGGAGCGCATCCTCGAGTTCCTGTCGGTGCTCAAGCTCACCCGCAAGGGCAAGCGGAGCGGCAAGATGAAGGGGCCCATCCTCTGCTTCGTGGGGCCTCCCGGAGTGGGCAAGACCAGCCTGGGCCGGTCCATCGCCGACAGCATGGGGCGCAAGTTCCAGCGCATCAGCCTGGGCGGCGTGCGCGACGAGGCGGAGATCCGCGGACATCGCCGCACCTACATCGGCTCCATGCCGGGGCGCATCGTGCAGTCGCTGAAGAAGGCGGGCACGCGCAATCCGGTGATCCTGCTGGACGAGGTGGACAAGCTGGGCATGGACTTCCGCGGCGATCCCACGAGCGCGCTGCTCGAGGTGCTGGATCCCGAGCAGAACCACACCTTCAGCGATCACTATCTCGAGGTGGCCTTCGACCTCAGCGAGGTCTTCTTCATCACCACGGCCAACAATCTGCACGAGATTCCGGGACCGCTCAGGGACAGGCTCGAGATCATCCGCATTCCGGGCTACCTGCAGGACGAGAAGCGCGCCATCGCGCGGGGCTTCCTGATTCCCAAGCAGCTGAAGGCCCACGGCCTGGTGGACGAGCAGCTGACCATCTCCGACGCCGTGCTCGACCGTATCATCAGCGAGTACACCCGCGAATCGGGCGTGCGTAACCTGGAGCGCGAGCTGGCGGCCCTCTGTCGCAAGACCGCCCGTCAGGTGGTGGAGAACGAGGTCGCCGGCGTCGAGGTGAATTCCGAGATGCTCGAGGAGTGGCTCGGACCCCCGCGCTTCATCAACGCCATGAAGGACAAGGCCGACGAGGTGGGCATCGCCACCGGACTGGCCTGGACCAGCGTGGGCGGCGAGACCCTGAACATCGAAGTGCAGCTGATCCCGGGCAAGGGCGAGTTCATCCTCACCGGACAGCTGGGCGACGTGATGAAGGAGAGCGCCAAGGCCGCGCAGACCATCGTGCGCGGACGCGCGGAGCAGTGGAACATCGACACGGACTTCTTCACAAGCCAGGACGTGCACATCCACGTGCCCGAGGGCGCGGTGCCCAAGGACGGCCCCAGCGCGGGCGTGGCCCTGACCACGGCCCTGGTGAGCGCCATCACGGGCATCCCCGTGCGCCACGACGTGGCCATGACCGGCGAGATCACCCTGCGGGGCAAGGTGCTCGCGGTGGGCGGCCTGCCCGAGAAGACCGTGGCGGCCCAGAGGCTCGGCATGAAGACCGTGCTGCTGCCCAAGCAGAACGAGAAGGATCTGCCCGAGCTGCCCGATTCGGTGAAGGAACAGCTGCGCCTGGTCTTCGTGGAGAACATCGAAGAGGTGCTGGCCGAGGCCCTGGTCGAGATGCCGGGCGCAAAGCCGGGCAAGTCGAAGAAGTCGGCGCCGAGCCGTCCTTCCGGCCGCAGCGGAGCGGCGCCTCCGCCGAGCTGATGAGCTGGAAGCGTCTTGAGTTCGTGACCAGCGCCAAATCCCTGGAGGGCTGTCCTCGGGCGCCACTGCCCGAGGTCGCCTTTTCGGGGCGCAGCAATGTGGGCAAGAGCTCGCTGCTGAACACCATCGCCGGCAGGCGCGCCCTGGCCAAGGTCAGCGGCAAGCCCGGCAAGACCCGCCTCCTGAACTTCTTCGACCTCGACGGCCGGGGCCACCTGGTGGACCTGCCCGGCTACGGCTATGCGGCCGTGGGCAAGAGCATGAAGGCCGAGTGGGGGCGTTTCATGGACGAGTACCTGCAGGGCCGCGAGCAATTGGCCGGGGTGGTGCAGCTCATCGACTGCCGCCATGAGCCCAGTGAGCAGGACAAGCAGATGGTCTCCTGGCTCGCTGGCCGGCAGCTGCCCTTCGTGCTGGCTCTGACCAAGGCCGACAAGATCTCCAGGGGCAAACGGCAGAAACACCGGTCGATGATTCTCAAGGCCCTGGGGCTACAATCCCAAGTGCCCCTTGAGTTTTTCTCGTCGGAGAACGGCGAGGGCAAGGCCGAGATCAGGGCCTGGGTGGACGAGGCCATGGGGGCCTGGCGGGAGCAGATGCTCCGTTGACAGGGGCCCCGGACGCCTCTACATTGGGTCGGCTTTCCCATCCTTCGAAAGGTAATCCCGATGAGCGAGAAGCGCGGACGGGCCACCGTCGTCCTGGGCGGACAGTGGGGCGACGAGGGCAAGGGCAAGATCGTGGACTTCCTGGCCGAATCCCACGAGGTTGTGGTGCGGTTCCAGGGGGGCGCCAACGCGGGCCATACCATTCGCACCGAGGGACAGGAGTACATCTTCCATCTGATTCCCTCGGGCATCCTCATGGAAGGGAAGGACTGCCTGCTCGGCGGCGGCCTGGTGGTGGATCCGCTGGAGCTGGCCGAGGAGCTGGCCGGACTTCGCGCCCGCGGCGTGGCCGTGGAAGGGCGCGTGTTCCTGAGCGGTTCGGCGCACCTGCTGCTGCCCTATCACAAGGTGCTGGACCGGCTGGAAGAGGAATCGAAGAAGGGTAAGAGCATCGGCACCACCGGGCGCGGCATCGGTCCGGCCTACAAGGACAAGGCCTCGCGCACCGGGCTCAGGGCCGAGATCTTCACCAAGGACGATGATCGGCTCGAACGCATTCTCACCGAGCGCATCATCGAAGTGAATCGCCAGATCGCCGCCCTCTACGAGGGCGAGGCGCTGCCGCCCAAGGAGACGGTGGAGAAACTCATGGCGCTCAAGCCCGTGATCGCGCCCATGATCGTGGATTCGCACCGCTTCCTGCATGACGCCATGCGCGGGGGCAAGGACATCCTGCTCGAAGGCGCGCAGGGCACCATGCTCGACCTGGATCACGGAACCTATCCTTTCGTGACCAGCTCGAACCCGTCCATCGGCGGAGCCATCGTGGGCAGCGGCGTGGCGCCGAAGAACCTCGCCGACGTGATCGGCATCTTCAAGGCCTACTGCACGAGAGTGGGCAACGGGCCCTTTCCCTCGGAACTGCACGGCGAGGAAGGCGAGTCGCTGCGGCAGGAGGGCGCCGAGTTCGGCGCGACCACCGGCCGCCCGCGACGTTGCGGATGGTTCGACCTGGTGGCGGCGCGCTACTCGGCCGAGCTGAACGGCGTGACCCAGCTAGTGATCACGAAGTTCGACATCCTCAGCGGCATGAAGAAGGTGCAGGTCTGCACGGGGTATCGGATCGGGGACGAGGTCTTCGAGGACTATCCCCGCGATCCCGCGCTCATGGAGAAAGCCGAGCCCGTGCTACTGGAATTCGAAGGCTGGGACGAGAAACTCGGCGACGCCCGCAACTGGGACGAGATTCCGGCGGCGGCGAAGACCTACTTGAAGTATCTTTCCGATCAGTTGGAGGCGCCCATCCTCTACGTGAGCGTGGGCCCGGATCGGAAGCAGATCATACCCGCGGGGGAGTTCTAGACCGCGGGATCGCCAGCGGGTTTCCGCCCCCGGCAAATCTTAGGCCTGGTAGCCGGGGCCGAAACTCAGGCGAAATGACCCGCTAGCTCAGTCGGTAGAGCATCTGACTTTTAATCAGGTGGTCGTAGGTTCAAGTCCTACGCGGGTCACCTTGTAAAAGCCCTCACTGCAAGGAGTTAGCAGTGAGGGCGCTTTGCTTTCTGGCCGCAGGTTTCTAGGATGTACCCATTTTGTACCCACTAATCGCCAAGGCATTCCCGCTTATATGGCTGACGCACTTTGTTGGCCAATTGAGTCGAGTCATTTGATAGTGTAGGTCCTAGTCAAATCTATATCGCTTTCCCATCCTGGAGTGATTCATGGAAGCTAGAAATCGCAAGCTTAGTGACTGGTACGGAAAAGTGCAGCGAGGAGAGATTAAGCTCCCAAGGTTTCAGCGCTATGAGGCGTGGGACAGACATCGGATTTGCAGTCTAATCGAGACAGTAGTACACAATTTACCATTAGGGATAACACTTGTATTAGATGTGGACGTAAACAATGAGAAGTTCATATCTAGGTTTCTCCAGACAGCTCCTGAAAATGGCCCCAGAGTATTGGAGCACCTACTCGATGGACAACAGCGACTTACTGCATTATGGCGCGCCTTTCACAACAACTACGACACCGAGACGTACTTCGTCTACTTTAGGGAGTTTGATCGGTATGAGAAGGATGAAGAGCGGGAAGATATGTCAGTGTTCTTCAGAGGACGATACTTCAAGAAGAACGGAGAGAAGTACCCACTATGGTGTGATGATCCTGTTCAGTGTCTGAGGCGTGGATTTGTACCAACCGATTTACTCAAACCTGAGGATATTCAGTCCGATATCGATGATTGGATTCAGACTGCCACAGATCCATTGCGTCCGAGTGATGATCTCGAGGAGTTCGAGAAGTTTGCAAATTTCAAAAAGTCAGTCAGTGATAAAATCCGCGATTTGAGAGCGATTGTATCAAACTACAACCTTCCCTATTTAACTTTACCAGCTCAAACAGATAAGAGTGTAGCTCTGGATGTGTTCATCAAAATGAATACAAATAGCAAGCCTCTCTCTCAATACGATGTGATCGTAGCTGAAGTCGAGAGTGTTGTGCATCGCTCACTACATGACCTCCAAGACACACTAGACGAGAAGCACCCCGAAGTTGGAGATTACTCGGATCTCTCGGATGTAATCTTGACGACCTCAGCTCTTCTCCAAAACAAGCTTCCCAACCAGCGTGGGGCTTGGAATATGGACATCCAGACAATGGTGGACAACTGGGCGACAATGGAGCGGGGTTTAGCAAGGATGGCCGAATTCCTCAGAGGGGAGGGCATTTATGATAAGGCACGATTACCTACAAATGCAGTGCTTGCGGTTCTGGCTGCCTTGTTCACGGTAATCCCAGAGAGTGGAGATAAACGGGGGCAGGATGAGTTGCTATTGAAGAAGTACCTCTGGCATGCTTTTTTTACTGATCGCTATGAGAATTCTGCAGCAAGTCATGCCTATGCAGATTACATGGCCTTGCGTCGGATCCTACTAATGGAGAGAGATAAAGGGGGCCAGTTTTTCGGAGAAGGGAGTGTCCCCATTTTCAGCGACCACTCACTTGTAGAAGAAGAGGAACTGTTATCAGCCGAGTGGCCTAAACGGGCGACGATTCGTGGTCGTGCAATCCTTGCGGTAGCATGCCGCCTAGGAGCACTTGATTTTTCTACAGGTGAACGTCTGTCGAACAGTGATATCAGTAAAAGGCACTACCACCACATCTTTCCAGATGCACTGCTCAAAGAATGTGGATTGAACAGCTTCATGGCATTGAACTGCGCACTCATAGCTGAGAAAACAAACATCTCGATTGGGAGAAAGGACCCACTTACATACTTGAAGGATCGGTATGAATGGACAACGGAGGACATAGTCCTTGAGAGACTACAGTCCCACTTAATTCCACTAGAAGAGCTAGCGAATGGGGGCTATGAGGATCTTGATGAGAGCGCGAAAACTGAGAAGCTGCATGCAGATCTTGACGCATTCCTTAAGAAACGAGCTGCGCTAGTTATGAATGCCGCTAGAAAGCTTGCGAAAGGGCAGCAGATTAGTGCCGCCTCTTTGTTTACAATTCCTTCTCAACATCGACAAGTATAGTAGTAAACTAATGAAATAAGCCCGCTAGTAGGTGAGAACTAGCGGGCTTCCTCAGAGGATTAGGCATAGTTACGATATTGCTTTGGCATCTCTGATGTCTTTTGGCTTTCCAAACACAGTTTCATCGAGGAGCTCCGATTCCTTCTGATTGGTCTCTGGCATTAGGTGCCCGTAGCGATCCATGGTGACCATGATGCTCGAGTGTCCAAGCTGGCTCTGGATGTACTTAGGGCTTGCTCCCTGAGCCAGGAGCATGCTGCAGAAGGTGTGGCGAAGGTCGTGGATCCTCACGGACTCGCGAACACCGGCACCTTGAAGAATTCTCGTCCAGATCTTCTTCGAGAGATTCGTTGGATCCTGAGGTTTCCCATCTCCACGATCGAAAAGTAGCGTCGATGCTGACGGGTTCCCTTTCTTCATTCGATGCTCCTTGAGAATCTGGATGACCGACGGTGTCATGTTCACGGAGCGCCGCGAAAGCTTGGTCTTGGGTTTTTGGAAACGATTGGAGGTGTAGGATCTTCTTACAACAATGGCCTTGTCGGCGAACTTGATCGCCTTCCAGTCCAGGGCCAGCATTTCACCGCGTCTGAGCCCCGTCATAACGAGAAGGTAGATCATCACGTAGAGGTTCCAGTCCTTCTCCTTGGCAGCCTTGAGAACCTTCTGAATCTCAGCCGGCTTCAGGATTTCCATCTCACGATGCTCGAGCGGGAGCTTTTTCACAAGACGGGCTGCGTTGATCATGATGTAACCATCCATCAAAGCGCTCTGAAGGATGCTTCCCAGAAGAATCAGCGTCGCGTTGATCGTCCGATTGCTCAGATTTGGGTACTTCTTCCTCATCTTTGCCTTGAAATCGAGTACAGCTGGACGATCAATGGTAGCCAGTTTGCGCTCTGCCAGCCCAAGCTCCTCATCGAAGAGATATAGCTTCGCTTGTCCATGGTAGGTGACCCAGGTGTTGTACTTGAGGTCCTGCTTCTTGTGGGCTATCCAGTCTTCCGAGTACTCCTTGAAGGGCTTCTTCTTTCCATCGGGACGATATGCCCCTGTTTCGATCTGGTTCAGGACGTGCCGGAGTTTCCGTTCTGCCTCCTTCTTATTTGTCCCCGAGACTTCGACGTGTCGCTTCCCGGTCGCATCGCGATAGTCAATGACCCACTTCCCACGGTGCTTTCTTACGCAGGCCATCTACTCGCCTCCTTTCTGCAGTCTTTCCCACCACAGCTTCAAAGCAGTCGGGTCGAAACGGATCGACCTGCCGAAAGAGATGTGGGGGACCTCACTCTTCATACACATCTCTCGGATCTTGCTGACCGAGAGACCGAGGAGCTCTGCGGCTCCTTCTGCATCGAGAAGGTGAGTGAGTGAGTAAGTGTGTTTGTGTTCTAGTACGAGCTGACGCAGCTCGCGTGAAAACCCGTCGAGAAGGTCGGCGAGTTTATTGACCAGCTCAGTGTCGAGAGCTGGGCTAGTGTGTTCATGTTGCACTTTGATTTTCGGTTTTAGTTTGGTGATGTAGGCGCCTTAGACGACTACATCCTTCTTATTCCCAATTTTGGTCCTAGCACGGTCCTGGTAGATCCAGTTGCCAGGACCGTGTAAGTCGTTGTTTGGCAGCGTGTGGTCTGGGTGGTCCAGGTGGTCCTAGTAATCGCCAGAACTACTTCTATACTTTTACTACCTCTACTATTTCACAAACTGGTTTTAGTATTTGCATGGACCACTAGGACCAAGAGTAAGTGAGTGTGTGTATGTAAATGTGACGCAAGCAGTTACGGCACGAAAAAGTGGTCCTAGCAAGCTTCGTTTGCCTTGACCATTCTAGGACCACTAGGACCACTTCTCATCCATCGGCGTTGGACGGGGCGGAGGTGTATTGCCTCGCCACTTAAGACCTGAGTAGCGCCACACTCTCTTTCCATTAGCTCGAGGGCGCGTCTTCACGATTCCCGGATACACTTCTCTCAAAGCTCTTCCGAAGGTGGCTTCGGTCATCAGTCGCCGGTACCCTAGTATTTTGAAATGCATCTCAAAGCATTGGTACACCTCCGTGCACCCGAGATCTGAGGAATACGTCGAGTCAAACTCGAGGGACTCCTCGATCCAGCCTTCCCAGGGTTTGCCCTCGGCGAGATGCTCTTTCACTGCCTTTTTGGATACAG
>CAYFNT010000002.1:91416-285652 GCA_964344565.1 uncultured bacterium | reverse complement strand
CCTCCTGGGCTGTGCAAGATCAAATCGAGATTATTGCTTTTGAGATTGTGCATCGCTGACATGAATCCTTGAATGTCCTCGAGTACGACTGACATCAGATTTCCTGGGATTCCTTGCCCTTTGTTGGATGTAAACGCAGAAGCGTATACTATCGTGTCTCTCTTTGTATAGTCTGCCAGGTCTTTGAGGAAGTTCCGTCGGATCTCATCCTGGGCTGTTCCTTTTTTCTTCAGGATCTCCTCTCTAATCTCGTGTATTGTCGGCATCTCCCGCCCCTTCGTTAGATACATATATCACATGATTAACAACGGCTTGTGGTGTTTCAAGTCTAGTCATCGCCTCCTTAACTTCCTGCGAAAGGGCACCTTCTATGGCCTCAAGAAGCTGCTCTCGCTCCTGCTCAAGATCTCGTTTGGTGTTCATCTTTCCTCCTCTGAATAGAAAGCAAAGTAGCTTTTCCAGGAATAGAGGAACTTTCAATCTCTGTCGGGCACTTAGTTCAATGCAGGGTCTCGGGATTCATAACATTGTCGACCCTAGTGAACCTAGTTTTGCTTCAGATCACTGAAACTCACTATACTTTGGCACCAGCATACATTGCAAGACCTCCGATAATAGAATTGAGTTAATCTTTCGACCCTTTCTCCAGCTCAATTGAATCTCTAGTCTTCTTGGCCAATTGACGAACTACCGATCGTCACTCCAAGGCCATTGCTAGCTTGAATGCAGCCAAACCACAGTCTAAGCTCTGTGCCCACCGCCCATTGTAAGAGGTCACCATGATGAAACTATCCCTGTTCCTACTCGCCATCCTATGCCTACCCCTATCCAGCTCCGCCGAAGAAGCCGTCTACCCACGGCATCCTTCGCTGAGCCCCGACGGTTCCTCGCTGGCCTTCGACTGGCGCGGTGACGTCTGGACCGTCCCCGTCACCGGCGGGCGCGCGTTGCGCATCACGGCCCACGACGCGCACGACGGCTATCCCCACTGGTCGCCCGACGGCACGCGCATCGCCTTCCAGAGCCGGCGGCACGGCAACTGGGACCTCTTCGTCATGGACCTCGCGGGCCTCGTCCCCCGCCGCCTCACCTTTCACAGCGGCGACGACTACCTCAGCGGCTGGTCGCCCGACGGCTCCACCCTCTACTTCTCGAGCACGCGGCGTGGGCGTCGCCCGCAGCTCTTCGCCATCGGCGCGGGCGGTGGCGCCCCCACCCGGGTGATCGGCGACGACGCCTTTGGCGCCGAGATCAGCCCCAATGGCAAGTGGATCGCCTACCAGCGCGGATTCACCAACTGGTGGCGCAAGCACTACGTCGGATGGGCGAGCCGCGACGTGTGGATCCGCGCCATCGAAGGCGGTGAGAGCTTCCACGTGGTCAGCTGGCACGGCGACGACGACGCCCCCCACTGGTCCGCCGACGGCAACGCCCTCATCTTCCAGTCCGAACGAAACGACGGCACGCCCAACCTCTGGCGTCAGGAACTGCTCTTCGACGATGACGAAGTCGCGCCCTTCGGCAAGGCCGTGCAGCTCACCCACCTTGCCGAAGACGGCATCCAGTACCTGAGCGTGAGCCGCGACGGCCACCACGCCGCCTTCGAATGGAAGGGTGCGCTCTACGCCGTGCCCACCGGCGGCGGCGAACCGCAGCGCATAAACATCGACGTGCCCGGCGACCTCAAGGCCAACGCGCTCACCCGCGAGCGCTTGTCGCGAGGCGCCACCGAGTTCGCCTTCGCCCCCGGCGAGGAGCAGGTGGCCTTCGTGGTGCAGGGCGAGATCTACTGCGCCACCCTCGATGACGAGGGCGAACTCGACGATCCCATCCGCATCACCGAGACCGACGCCCGCGAGAAGGACCTGGCCTGGCTCGACGAACACACCCTACTCTTCGTGAGCGACCGTTTCGCCGGCGACGACATCTTCTCGGTCGCCAGCACCGACGAGGACGAGCCACTTTTGGGCAAGAGCCGCAAGCGCGAGGTCACGCGCCTCACCGATCACGCCGAGACCGAGCGCGATCCGCAGCCCGCGCCGGACGGCGAGAGCATCCTCTACAAGCGCGACATCGGACACCTCTGGACCATGGCCCCCGACGGCACGGCGCAGACCGCGCGGGTCACCGAGGGAAAGGTCCTGCACAGCGACTGGTCACCCGACTCCCGCTACGTCGCCTATTCGCGCACGGCCCTCGGCTCGGCCGAGGACATCTACGTCTACGACCTCGAGACCGGCGACGTGGTGAACGTGTCGACCCATCCCCACGACGATTTCCATCCGCTCTGGACCGCCGACGGCAAGCGCCTCGCCTGGGCCAGCCGCGACGACGGCAGCGGCGACTACCAGATCAAGTACCTCTGGCTCACCCGCGAGGAGGCCGACAAGAGCGAACGGGAACGGGAGCGCGAAGAGAAGGAAAAGGACGAGCCCAAGGATGAGGCCGAGGAAGACGAGGAAGCCGAAGAGCCCGAACTCGAAGTGAAGATCGACTGGGAAGGCATCCCCGATCGCGTGGTCACCGTGACCACCCTGCGCGGCTACTACTGGGACTACGACCAGAGCCCCGACGGCAAGCACTACGCCATCGAGGCCCAGACCCTCGACGGCACCGACCTCTGGGCCATCGACTGGGACGGCGACAACCTGCGCCGCCTCACCCGCGGCGGCACCAACCCCGGCGAGATTCTCTGGGCGGAGGACAACTCCACCATCCGCTACATCTCCGGCGGACAGATGCGCGAGGTGAAGAACAAGGAGAACGCGAGCCCGTCCACACTCGGCTTCAGCGTGCCCTTCACGGCCGACGCCCGCGCGCGCCGCCTGCAGAAGCTGCGCGAAGCCTGGCGCAAGCTCGACGACGGCTTCTACGACGAGAACTTCCACGGCGTCGACTGGCCCGCCATGCGCGAGAAGTACGAGCCCCTGGCCGAAGCGGCCGTGATGACCGAGGACTTCAACGACGTCATCAAGGAGATGATCGGCGAGCTCAACGCCAGCCACCTGAACATCTGGGGCGGCCCGCGCCCCGGCGAGGGAAGCGATCGCTCGGCGCATCTGGGCTTCGAGCCCGACGACTCCTTCGAGGGCCCGGGCCTGCTCGTCGATTGGGTGCTCCCCCGCGGACCGCTGGATCGCGAAGGCAAGCGCCTCGCCGCCGGCGATGTGATCCTCGCCATCGACGGCGAGAGCATCGAGCCCGGCATGAACTTCTGGCCCCTGCTCGCCCACAAGTCCGGCGAGGAAGTCGACCTGCTGGTATTGGCGGGCGGCGAAGAGCGCGAAATCACCGTGGAACCCATCAGCCACTGGCGCGAGCGCTGGCTCCGCTATCAGCATTGGATGGACGAGAACCGCCGCATGGTCGAGGAGCAGTCCGGCGGCCGCCTCGCCTATCTGCACATGAGCGCCATGGGCTCGGGCAACTGGGAGCAGTTCATCGTGGACATCTTCTCCAAGACCGAGGGCGCCGAGGGGCTCGTGCTCGACGTGCGCTACAATAATGGAGGACGCATCCACGACCAGGTGCTCACCTTCCTCAGCCGACGCACCTACAACTACTCCATCGGCCGCGGCGACGTGAAGCCCACCTACGAATCGCAGCGGCGCTGGGACGGTCCCATCGTGGTGCTCATCAACGAGCGCAGCTACAGCGACGGCGAGATCTTCCCCGCCGGCTTCAAGGCCCTCGGCCTCGGCCGCGTCGTGGGGATGCCCACCTTCGGCGCCGTCATCGGCACGAGCAACGTGCCGCTCATCGACGGATCCACCTTCCGCATCCCCGGCACGGGCTGGTACAACCTCGACGGCACGAACCTCGAGAACGGCCCGGTGCACCCCGACCTCTATGTGCCCGACGTGCCCGAGGAGAACCTCGCCGGCCGTGACTCCCAGCTGGAGGCGGGCGTCACCGAGTGCCTGAAGATGTTGGAGAGCGCCGAACACTAGCCTTTGATGCGAACCCGTCAGGAAATCAGGCTCATTCGCTTGATTTCCTGACGGGTTTACTAAACACTCCCGGGGTCCTCGACCGAAGGCGGACCCATGGAATACCAGATCACGGGCGGCGCCCTGCCGAAGGGCTTCCACGAGCGCGACAGCGATGCCGCGCTCCGACTCAAGGAAGCCGCCGAACGCCTCAACGCCCGCTACGAAGACAGCCTCACCGAACCCCTCCAGCAGTTCGGCGACCAGCTCGTGCTCGTCGGCGTCATGAACAACGGCGCTTTGGCCCCGTGGATGGCCCTGGACTTCCTCTTGGAAACCTGGCCGGAACCCTTCGGCATCAGCGTGGACAGCTGGATCGCGCGCATCGACGGCCAACTCCGACCGGCCTCGAAACTCGGCGGACTCGCCGCCCGCAAGGAACGCATCTTCCTGCGCGGCCCCCACGGCGAGGAACCCTATCGCGCTGCCGTCCTCCTCTGGCAGGCCATCCTCGGGGACTGGTCCGCGCGCCAGGTGCGCACGCTCCGCCTGCAGCGCGAGCTGGGCAAGCAGAAGCTCGCCGCCGAACGCATGGGCGTGACGCCGCAGTCCGTGAGCGAAACCCTCGGGCGCGCGCACTGGCCCGCCCTCAAGAAAAGCCTGAATGTGCTGGGAAAACTGATGGCCTAGCGAATGACGGCTTCCGTCGGACGATTCTCCTCGTCCACCTGGATCAGCCGCGGCCTGTAGCCCTCGGCCTCTTCCTGCGTCATGTGCACATAGCTGATGATGATGACCTTGTCGCCCACGGCGCCGAGCCGGGCCGCCGCGCCGTTGAGGCAGATCACGCCCGTGCCGCGGCCGCCCTCGATGACGTAGGTCTCGAGCCGGCTACCATTGGTCACATTCACCACGGCCACCTTCTCGTAGGGCAGGAGCCCCGCGGCGTCCATGAGATCGCGGTCCACGGTGAGACTTCCTTCGTACTGAAGGTTCGCCTCCGTGATCGTGGCGCGGTGAATCTTCGATTTGCAGAGAGTTATCAGCATAATTTTGCCCCGAGCGCGGGTAGTATAGTCAGGGGTCCCCGCATTGTCCAGAGCCGGTAACGAAAGCCCATCTTGCCATGTTTCAAGAATTTACCTATGCTGCGCCCGCTTGGCAGGCGGGCCGTGGCCGGGGCGTGGGGCCTCGGTCACCCCGATAAGATGGCAAAATGAAGGCCCTCGTCCACCATATAGCCGAAGAAATCTCGTC
The DNA here is from genome assembly GCA_964344565.1 of uncultured bacterium. Classification (GTDB taxonomy): domain Bacteria; phylum Krumholzibacteriota; class Krumholzibacteriia; order JACNKJ01; family JACNKJ01; genus JACNKJ01. The sequence continues at coordinate 280,466 of CAYFNT010000002.1, read as the reverse complement.
CAAGGGTGGAAGCTCTTGGTACGCAGGGGGTTACGTTCGCGACCTCCTGCTCGGACGGGAGCCCGTGGACCTCGATATCGAGGTGCACGGCCTGCCCCTGGCCGATCTCGAGGAAATCCTGCGCGCCAGGGGCAGGGTCTCGGCGGTGGGCCGCAGCTTCGGCATCCTCAAACTTCATACCGACGAGGGGGACATCGACTTCTCCCTCCCCCGCCGGGAAAACCGTCAAGGCCGTGGACACCGGGGCTTCATGGTCGACCTCGATCCGGACATCAGCTTCGAAGAGGCCTGCGCCCGCCGCGACTTCACCGTGAACGCCATGCTCCAGAACCTGCTCACCGGCGAGGTCCTCGACTTCTTCGGCGGTCGGCGCGACCTCGAAGCCCGGGTGCTGCGCCACGTGGGCCCCGCCTTCGAAGAGGATCCGCTGCGCGCCTACCGGCTCATGCAGCAGACCGCCCGCTTCGAGATGGCCGCCGCGCCGGAGACCCTCGAGCTCTGTCGCCGCATGGACCTTTCCGAACTTGCCCCCGAGCGGGTCTTCACCGAGTGGTCGCGGCTACTGCTCGAGGCCGAGCACCCGAGCCTTGGCCTGGAGACGGCGCGCAAGGCGGGCGTGCTCGTCTTCCATCCCGAACTGGCGGCGCTCATCGGCTGCCTGCAGGATCCCACCTGGCACCCCGAGGGCGACGTGTGGACCCACACCCTTCTGGTCCTGGACGAGGCCGCGAAGCTTCGCCGCGGCGATCGGGCCGAGGACCTCATCCTCATGTTCGGCGCCCTCTGCCACGATTTCGGCAAGCCCCTCACCACCTTCGAGAAGGACGGCCGCATCGTCAGCCCGGGCCACTGCGAAGAGGGCGTGGACCCCGCACGCCGCTTCATGGAGCGCATGACCCGCGACGCCGACCTCATCGACGGCGTGGTGCAGGTGGTGCGCTACCATCTGCGCCCGGCCGAGCTCTATCGGGTGCGCGATGAGGTGGGGAAGGGGGCCATCCGCCGCCTGGCTCTGCAGGTGAAGATCGCCGATCTGGTGCGTTGGGCCCGGGCCGATCACTTCGGGCGCGGCACTTCCGACGCCCGCGAGCGCGATTTCCCCGCCGGCGACTGGCTGCTGGAGCGGGCCGCGGAGCTGGAGGTGGTGGACGCGGCGCCTAGGCCCGTCCTGCTCGGGCGCCATCTGCTGGACCGTGGCTGGAAGCCCGGTCCCGACATGGGCGAGCGCCTGCGCCAGGCCTACGAAGCGCAGCTCGACGGTGAATTCGACGATCTCGACGGCGCGCTGCGCTGGCTGGAGGTAAACGATGACTAACGGCATCATCTACCTGCTTCAGACCCTGGGCACCCTGGCCCTGGTGATGTTCTGCTTCCGAATGGGCAGGGTCTGGCTCATGAGCTACATGGCCATGGCCACGGTGATGATGAACCTGGTCGTGGTCAAGCAGATGAGTCTTTTCGGCCTGGACGCCACCGGCGGCAACGTGCTCTACGCCTCGCTCTTCCTGGCCACCGACCTGCTCAGCGAGCACTGGGGCGCCAAGGAGGCCCGCAAGGCCGTGCGCATCGGATTCATGGGCGGGCTCTTCTTCCTGGTGACCCTGCAGGTCATGCTTCGCTATTCGCCCGGCGAGTTCGACGTGGCCCAGCCTCATATGCAGGCCATCTTCGGCTTCCTGCCCCGCATCGTCCTGGGCAGCCTGGCCGCCTACCTCACGGCCCAGCATCTGGACGTCTGGCTCTACCACCGCATCCGCCGCGCCACCGGCGACCGCGCACTCTGGCTGCGCAACAACGGATCCACCTGGATCAGCCAGGCCGTCGACACCGTCGTCTTCTACTGCATCGCCTTCTGGGGCGTCTTTCCCATCGGCGAGGCCATCCTCTTCACCTGGATCCTCAAGATCCTGGTGGCGGCCCTGGACACTCCCTTCCTCTATCTGGCCCATCGGCTCAAACCCCGCGAACTGGCCGACTGAGCCGCCTAAGTGCCTTTCAATTAACGGGCTATAGCGCCGCTCTCTTTTCTCAGTGAACAGCATTGACAAATTTTTCACAAGTGCTAGGTTGTGATCGTTCACTTACCAAATAATCAGGCCCGATAATCGAAAAAGGACCGAAATGGAAGAGTCCACACAGAAACCCGCCAGCCGCAGGGACTGCCTGATCGAAATCGCCAGCCGCCTGTTCGCCAATCACGGATTCGAGGGAGCCACGGTACGCCGCATCGCGCGGGAGTGCGGCATCACCGAAGCCGCCATCTACAAGCACTTCGACAACAAGGAACACCTCTACGAGGAGTCCATCCGAAGCAAGACGGCCAAGCACCAGATCAAGGAGCGCCTCGAGGGCCAGAAGCGGAAGGGGAGCATCGAAGACGTGCTCTTCTTCATCTCGCGGCAGATTCTCGAGACATCCCGCCGGGATCCCGAGCTCATCCGCATGATGCTCTTCAGCAGCCTCGAGGGCTTCCGCAGTTCCACGCTGCTCTACCGCGAATTCCGCTACCCCTTCATCCAGTTCCTCCGCGAGGAGCTCAAGGAGCGCATCGCCTCCGGCGAGATCCGCGAGGTGAACGCCTTCATCACCAGCCGCTGCTTCGTGGGCATGGTCATGGACTGCGCCCTGAACGTCGAGCTCTGGAACAACCTCGAAAGCACCACCTACTCGTCCGACGCGGTGGTGAACAACAACGTGCCGATCTTCGCCCGCGGCCTCATGAAGACCAACGGCGACGCTTCAACACGGGAGTAAACAATGCGTAGGATGATTCCTTTCCTCCTCCTGCCGGTGATCGCGCTTGCCTTCTTCTTCGGATGCACGAAGGAACGTGAGATCACCTCGGGTCCCGACGGCGACACCGGCCAGACCTGCATCGGCTGTCACAGCGATGAAGTCCGACTTCAGGAATTGACCGCCGATGGCAGGTGGACACCACCGGCCTCCGGCCGAGAGGACGGCTGAGGCGGCGATGTTCCCCCGCTGGAAGCGTGGGAAAAAGTTCTCGTCGACGCCGACTTCACCGAAAGCACCCACGGAGCCCTGAGCTGCCAGGTCTGCCATGACGGTCCCGCCGACGGTACCTTCAGCGGCTACGAAGACGCCCACGAGGGACTGGTGGTCGACGCCAGCCTCGCCGGCGCCTGCAATGGCTGCCACCACGACGACATCGTCGACGCGGTGGGCAACAGCCTGCACACCAATCTCTGGGGCTACATCGACGCGGCGAACAAACGCTGCACCTACGAAACGGGCATTGAGGACACCGAGGGCTTCGGCCTGCGCTGCGCCGGTTGCCACACGGGTTGCGGGGAGTGCCACATCAGCCGGCCCAACAGCGTGGGCGGCGGCTTCGTGGACGGTCACGACTTCCGCAAGCGTCCCCACATGACCGACCAGTGCACGGCCTGCCACGGCAGCCGCATCGGTATCGACTATCTGGGACAGCACGACGTGGACGGCGACGAGGTTTTCGACTACCCAGCCGACGTCCACTGGAGCGGCAACTTCATGACCTGCGAGGAGTGCCATTCCGGCAACGAGATGCACAACATGACGCCCGGCAACGGCGAGGACCTCGGCATCTTCCCGCACCGCTACGCCATGACCGAGATGCCCCGCTGCGAGGACTGTCACGGTGACGTCGTGGAGGCCAACAACTTTCACGAAGCTCACTGGGAAGGCTGGACAGGCGTCGATCTGCAGTGCCAGGTCTGCCACTCCCAGCCTTACAAGAACTGCTCGAACTGCCACCCGAACCCGGCGGGCAGCGAACACGGCTTCGACATCGATCCCAGCGTGGTGATGTTCAAGATCGGCAAGAACCCGCTGGACGAGCGTAGTGAATACGACTACTGCGTCGTGCGCCACGTTCCGGTCAACGAAACCGAGACCTACGAGGATCCCATGTGGGACGGCATCATCCTCAACGATTTCGATGCGGTTCCCACCTGGAAGTACAATTCGCCGCACAACATCCGCCTCTGGACGGCCCAGACCACGGTCGAGGCCGGGCAGGGCTGCGGCGCTAGCTGCCACGACAAGGAAGACGTCTACAAAGGCTTCTACCTCCGTGACATCGATATAGAGGGACTTTCCGATGAGACGGCCAATGAGTCCGTGATCATCAACGAGTTCCACTAGACAAGGAGTCCGACCCTCCGACCGGATTCCGGGCCTGCACAGCAGGGCCAAACAAGCAGGAGAACCGGGCTTTCGCCCAAAAACACAGGAGTATTGCAATGCGGAAACTCTGGACCCTACTTCTTCCGGCGGTCTTCGCCTTCGCCCTGCTGGGTTGCTCGAGCGATGACGATACGACCGACCCGACCACTCTTACGTCCGCCGAGCAGTTCGCGGCCGTGCACGATGCGCTGATCGGCTACGTCAATAGCGACGCGCCGGCGGTCAAGGCCGTCAACGAAGATCTGCTTCTGGATATCCAGGCGGGGGACTACACCGTCCTGGACTTCCGTGCCAGCTCGGACTACAACACCAACCACATTCCGGGTTCCTACGACGTGAGCCTCGGCAATCTGCTCGACCAGCTGAACGGCCGCGCGCTGCCCACGGACAAGCCCTTCCTGGCTGTCTGCTACACGGGCCAGAGCGCGGGTCATGGCGTCATCGCCCTGCGCGCGCTGGGCTACGAGGCCTACAGCGTGAAGTTCGGCATGAGCGCCTGGCACACCAGCCTCGACAAGTGGAGCGGCAACTGCGCCAGCGGCGTCGCTTTCGAGACCACCGCCAACCCGGCCGTCGACATCTACGACTTCCCCAGTTGGGATGAAGGCGCGGCCACCGAGGAAGAGGCCGTCGAAGCCCGCGTGGAGGCGATGCTTTCCGCCGGTTTCAAGGGCATCACCTACACGGACATGGTCACCAACGGCCTGGACAATTACTTCATCATCAACTACTTCGGCGAAGCCGACTACAACGGCACCGGCGACTCCGGCATTCCCGGACACCTCGAAGGCGCCTATCAGTTCACGCCGCAGGCCAGCATGGGCATGGACGAGATGCTCGAGTACATCCCCACCGACATGCCTGTCGTCGTCTACTGCTGGACCGGTCAGACCTCCAGCCAGATGACCGCCTACCTAAACATGCTGGGCTACGAGGCCTACAGCCTCAAGTTCGGTTCGAACAACCTCTGGTACGATGAGCTCACCGGCCACAAGTGGAGCAGCCCCGGACTAGCCTATCCCTTCGAGGGCAACTTCGCGGCCTCTCATGATGCCACCATCGACTACGTCAACACCAACGCCCCCGCCGTCATCGCCGCCAGCAACGAGCTGTGGCTGGACATCGACGCCGGCGACTACACCGTGCTGGATGTCCGCTCCGAAGAGGACTACAACACCAGCCACATTCCCGGCGCCTATCACACCGGCCTGGGAACCTTGCTGGATGACATGGCCGCCCGCACCTTCCCCATGGACGAGCCCTTCCTGGTGGCTTGTTACACGGGTCAGAGCGCCGGACACGTCGTCATCGCCCTGCGCGCGCTGGGCTACGAGGCCTACAGCCTCAAGTTCGGCATGAGCGCCTGGCACAGCAGCCTGGACAAGTGGACCCCCAACACGGGGAGTGGTGCGGGTTACGAAACCACGTCCAACGCTCTGGACACGAGCTACACCTGGCCGATCCTGGACACGACCTACGTCGACGACGACACTTCGGTCTACAACCAGGTTGCAACCATGCTTAACAATGGCTTCAAGGGTAAGAATTACTCCGATCTCGTGATCGAGGGCCTGGATAACTACTTCATCATCAACTACTTCGGCGCCGACGACTACAACGGCACCGGTGGCTCCGGCATCCCCGGACACCTGGAAGGCGCCTATCAGTTCACGCCACAGGCCAGTCTCGGAATGGACGAGCTCCTCATGTACGTGCCCACCGATATGCCGGTGATCGTGTACTGCTGGACCGGTCAGACCTCCAGCCAGATGACCGCATACCTGAACATGCTGGGCTACGAGGCCTACAGCCTCAAGTTCGGGTCGAACAATCTCTGGTACGACCTGCTCACCGGTCACAAGTGGAGCCAGCCCGGACTGGATCTGCCTCTGGAGTAAGTCCGTTCGAGCCTTCGGCTCTCACGGAACAGCAATAAGAAGAGGGGCCGAAAGGCCCCTCTTCTTATTGCACTAGAACGGAGGTCTGAGAACCCAGATTCACAGTTCTCAGTTCACAGTTCTCAGTTCACAGTTACGGTGTTCTCCAGCACCCCGATCTTCTCGATCTCCAGCCTCATCACGTCGCCGGACTTCAGGAAGATCGGAGGTTCGCGATACACGCCCACGCCGCCCGGCGTGCCGGTGCTGACCACGTCGCCGGGCTCCAGGGTCATGGAGTGGCTGAGGTATTCCACCAGGAATGGCACCTGGAAGATGAGCTGCGCAGTGCTGCTCTCCTGCCGCAGCTCGCCGTTCACGTGACAGGTCAGACGCAGGGCGTGGGGATCGGGAATCTCGTCCTTGGTGACGATGTGCGGCCCCATGGGACCGAAGGTCTCGAAGCCCTTGGCGCGCAGCCACTGCTTCTCGGTGCTCTGGGCCAGGCGGCCGCTCACGTCGTTCATGATGGTGTAGCCGAGCACATGGTCGTAGGCGTCCGCCGCCGACACGTTCCGCGCGCGGCGGCCGATGACGAAGGCGAACTCCACTTCGTGGTCGACCTTGGGCTCGTCCACGGGCAGGACCACGGGTTCGCCGTCGCCCACCAGAGCGCTGGGCACCTTTGGAAAGAGCATGGGCTTTTCGGGAAGGGGCTTGTTCTGCTCCTCGGCGTGATCGCGATAGTTGAGCCCCAGGCAGATGACCTTGCTGGGATTCGGAATCGGCGGCGCCAGACGGACCTCTGACGGATCGATGCGCGGCTCGTCATCGAATATGCCCGCCTTCTGGGCTCCGATCACCGACTCGAAGAGCCCCGCCTCGAGCACTTCGCGCCAGGTGGAGGGAAGGTCCGTCAGAGCGGACCGCAGATCCACATAGCCTCCGTCGTCCCTGCGCAGGCCCGCGCGCTCTTCGTACTTCCGGCCGTAGCTGATGAGCTTCATTTTATCCTCGCTTCCGCGCCGCAAAGGCGCCGCTTCAAGGACGAAAACTCAAGCGGCAGGAAAAATCAAGGGCCGGGTCCATCGCCACCGGGACCGTCGGCGGGGGTGTCGGGCGGATCCTCAATGGGACGGTGCCCGATGAGGTCCAGGCGCATGCGGCCGTCGAGAGGGCTTATCACCAGCGACATCAGCATGCCGCCGGGCCGGCTGACGAGGCAGGCGTCTCGAGGAAGGAGCGGACGATGACTCGTGGAGTGGTTGCCGATCTCGACTCCGGCCGCGGCCAGGGCGAGGACCTCGGCGGAATCCAAGTAGGGCGTTTCGTGGTCGTCCGCGTCCTGCACCTTCTTCTTGTTGATGAAGGCAGTGAAACTCAGGTTGCGATCCTGGAAGACCGGCAGATAGGAATAGAGGTTGGCGAGGAAGCCGTCGTCGGTGGAGAAGCTGAAGGCGCAGGGATAGCCGTTCCAGGGGCGCGAATCCTGATAGTCGGCCTCGTAGAGAAGGTCGTCCTCGGCCAGTGGATGATGGGTCTCACGCACGAACTGGGCGATCTCTCCAATGGGAGCGATCCAGACCTCGCCGCTGTTTTCGACGGCGTCAAGCAGCCGCGCCAGCTGGTCGGCGTCCAATACGGGGGTGCTGGTCGCTTCCGGATCGTCCGTGTGGGTGTAGAACTGGACCCATCGATGTTCCTGAGTCCATCGCGGCAATCGATCGGGATCCCAGAGCCAGTCCTCCAGCGAATCGGCAGGGGTGCTCATCACCGCGGTCGTGGTCAGGGACAAGGTCATCTCGTAGAGGGAGATCATATCCCAGTTGTAATCGAAGTCGCCGTAGGGACTGTCCAGGAGCAGAAAGGAATCCCAGGGTTCATAGCCCACGGTGCCGTTGCGCCCGGCGATGAAACCGTTGTCGCGAAGGAATTCCAGCACGCGACGATCGTGGTCGTGCATGGGAAAGGCGAAGATCTTGCAGGGCTGCCCGGTCAGGCCTTCGAGGAAGACCGTGTTGTCGATGATCTCCACGGCCAGGGAGTCGTCGTCCACGCCGCAATAGCTGTACAGGGTGCGGGGGTCATCGTCGAGGAAGAAGCTGTCGGCCTCGAGCCAGAAAGTGCTGTTCTCCCACTTCCTCCGGATCCAGTCTTCGTAGACTTCGCCGTGATAGCCAAGGCGGAACTCGCAGCCGGGAACCGGCTCCACCCGTACGCCGTAGGGCGCGAGGCTGTCCACGAGATCCGCGAGGTATTCGATGCGCGGGTAGTACTCGTCCCTGCGGGTCAGGAACCAGGAGGCCAGCAGTGTGTCGGAATGCTCTCCCGGGCCCAGTACCAATTCATCCGGTTCAGCTTCCGTGGGCGACTCCACGATACGCTGAGGGCAGGCGGTCAAACCCACAATGAGGATGAACAGGCCCGCGAGGGCCGCGATGCGCCACATGGATGGATCTCCTGAAATACGGACTCGTACGGGATTCGCAAGAATTATACTAGCGTTCGACGAATTTACCAATCACGCCATAGTCGAAGTACTTTAAATCCATCTTCAACAAGGATTTGGATCTGAAAGCCCTGGCCTGTGTCGTCGCTCACGCGGCAGGCCTCCGGAGGCAGGAGATATCGACGGGACATGCCGTTGCAGCCGATCTCGATCCCCTCGCCAAGAAGCGACAGCACGTCGTCGTCGTCCAGATAGAGATCGTTGTTCTCGCCGATCTCCACTTTCTCGCGGCTCACGAAAACCGTATAGGACAGATTCCTGCTGGTGAACACCGGAGTATAGTGGGTGAGATTGCTGCGGAAACCGTCGTCGGTGGAGAAAGTGAAGGCGCACTTGTAGCCGTTCCAGGGCGAGTCTCCCGCCGGATCGGCCCGCCAGAGCAGATCGTCTTCAGGGTCGGTCCCCTGTCCGCTGGCCAGAGCCCAGGTGGCGATCTCGCCATGGAGGCGACCCACACTTCGCCGTCCTCGTGGAGGGCGTCCACGAGCGCTTCGAGGTGGTCCTGGTCGAGGATGTCCAGGCTGGTCTGATCCTCGCTGTCGGTGCGCGTGTAGAGATGCACCCAGCGACGCTCGTTCTTCCAGGCCTGCAGATTGGCGGGATCGGCGAGCCAGTCTTCGATCTCGCTCACGGCCAGGGACTGGATCTCCCCGGCCGTGAAGGTGAGGGGAAGCTCGTAGGGGCTGGTGCGCTCCCATCCCTGGTTCCAGGCCGGATCGTCGGCGTCGCCGAGCAGCCAGGAGCCCCAGGGCTCGAAGCTGATGGGCCCGTTGCGCGCCACGATGTAACCGGCCGTCTTCACCGCCTCGATGGCTCGACGGTCATGGGCGTGGGTGGGGTAGGCGTAGCTAAGCACCGAGGTGCCGATGAGGTTCTCGAGCCAGGTCTTGCTCGCCTCCACCTCGACGGCGAGGGAGTCAACGTCCAGGCCGGCGTGGGTCAGCAGCACCGCACCCCCATCGCCCGGATAGAAGGGCCCGACCTCGTGCAGGTAGCCGGCCAGGTTCGCGTCGGCCCGGGCGATCCACTCCCAGTACTCCTCTTCCTCCCCCGCCCACCCGAATCGGTAGGCCATGTTCTCGGGATACTCCACCGTCAGGCCCGCATCGCCCAGGGCGCCGACCAGATCCACGAGATGTCCGAGCCGCGGCTCGAGGGTATCGTCGCCGCTCAGGTACCACTCATCCACGAGTTCGCCGATGTCGTCCTCGCTGGGGGTGTTGCAGTCGCAGGCGCCGAGCAGCAGGCTCGCCGCGGCGAGCGCCGCCACCGACAGCCACAGGATCGGTTTCCGGTACCTCATCATCTCCTCCTAGAGCAGGAAGTCGTCCTTCCCGCAGGTCTCGATGAGCGCGGCCATGAGCCGGATGGACGCGTCGACGTCGTCCGGATGCACGGTCTCGATGACCGAGTGCACGTAGCGCGTGGGCACGCTGATGCATCCGGCCGCCGCGCCCTTGCCGCCACGCTGGATGGCCGCGGTGTCGGTGCCGCCCCGCGGCAGCACTTCCATCTGATGGGGAATGTCCCGCTCCTCACAGAGTTCGCGCATGCGGTCGCGCAGCTTCCAGTTGGGAACCACGCTGCCGTCGTAGGCCTTGATGGCCGCGCCCTGTCCCAGCTTCGACACGTAGAGGTGCGGCTCCACGAAGGGCACGTCGTTGGCCAGGGTCACGTCCAGGGCGATGCCCAGGTCGGGATCGATGTTCCGCGCGGCCACCATGGCGCCGCGAATGCCGATCTCTTCCTGGGCGCTGCCCACGGCGTAGATGTCCATGCGATTGCCCTTCGCCGCGCGCAGTCCTTCGATCATCACGAAGACGCCCACCCGGTCGTCGAAGCTCTTGCCGTTGATCAGATCGCCCATGGGAAAGATCTCGCGCTCGCGGGTGACCACGTCGCCCACGCGCACCAGTTCCTTCACCTTCTCCACGGGCATGCCCAGGTCGATGGTGAAGTCTTCCAGACGCAGGGTCTTCTTGCGGTCCTCGTCGGTCATGATATGGATGGGCTTGCTCCCCATCACGCCGAGCAGGTCTTCCCGTCCGTGCACGATCACGCGCTGGGCGGTGAGGGTCTTGGGGTCGAAACCGCCCAGGGGCACGAAGTGCAGGAAGCCGGTGTCGCCGATGTGGCTGACCATGAATGAGATCTCGTCCATGTGGCCGCTCATCATGAAGCGGCCCTCCTCGCTGCCCTTCTTCACGGCCACCACGTTGCCGATGCCGTCCACTTCGATGGAATCGCAGAGAGGTTCGAGCTCGCGGACGACGATCTCGCGCACGCGTTCCTCGTGGCCGGGAGCGCCGGGGATCTCGCAGAGTTCTTTGAGAAGGGGAAGATTGATGGCCATGGAAACTCCTTCATCGGATTAGCCCTGGGGCGGAATGCCGCAGTGTAAGCGCGGCCCGCCCGATCAGGCAAGGGCCTCTTAAGCGCCTTTCCGGATGAGGAATACGCCGGCCAGGATCATCACGCCGCCCAGGGCGGTGGAGGACCCCAGGCGTTCGCCCAGGGTGAGGGCGCTCATGGCCAGGCTGGCCACCGGGATGAAGTAGATGTAGACCGAGGGGCGATTCGGACCCAGCCGGCGCACGGCCACCGACCAGATGAGGTAGCCGGCCAGGGTGGACACGAGCCCCACGAAGGCCAGGGCGAGCCAGGCGCCCGCCGGCAAGGCCGAGAGATGTCCGAAAATGGACGCCGGAGTGAAAAGGCTGGTGATGATGGTGCCCGCGCCGAGGATGAAGGCCGTGATGGGCAGGGAGGAACCCGCCGAATCGAAGACCCGCTTGGCCACCACCGAATAGAGGCCCCAGCTGATGGGCGCGCCGAGCACCAGCAGGACCCCCGTGGAAAACTGAAGGGAAGCCAGATCGCCCCGAGTGGCCAGGGCCACCACCCCCGCCATGCAGAAGGCCTGTCCCAGCCATTGGAGGCGGCTCAGGGTTTCCTGACCGGCGATCCGGGCGAAGAGGTCGGTGAAGGCCGGCACCGATCCCACGAGTATGGAGCTCATCATGGCCGCGCTGCGCGTGCTCTCGGGATCCACCTTGAGCGCTTCGGTGCCCAGGTTCAGGAAGAGGTGATAGCTCGGCACGCCGAGCAGGGCCAGCATCAGACTGCGCCAAGGATGGGCGCGGAGCTGCTCGCCGAGCCTCTTCCGCCAGCGCCAGAGCATCACCGCGAGCAGGGGCGTGAAGATCCAGAAGCGGGCGAGCACGAGTTCGAGAGGGCTCAGATAGTCGAGCAGATGCTTGATGATGGGATAGGCCGCGCCCCAGGCGAGCACCAACAGCACGAGCAGGAAGTGGATCCAGCCCTTGCCGCGCTCAGGACTCATCGAGGGACTCCTGAGCCTCGAGCTCTTCGGCCCATTTCTCCCAGCGCGCTTCCCGGCGCGCGATGGTCTCCATGACCTCGGCGTGCTCCCATGCCAGATCCCGGGCGCTGTTCTCGTCGAGGCCGCCGTTGGCCATGCGCTCTTCGATCGCTTCGCGCCGGGCGCCCGCCTCGGCCATGCTCTTCTCGAGATCGGCCAGCTCGCGGCGGCGCTTGCCCAACTTGTTCTTCGACCATCGCTCGACTTTCCTGCCGGCCGTCTTCTTCCGACCGGAAGTCGGCGGTGGGCCACCGACATTTTTCTGACTGGAGACTGGAGACTGGAGACTGGCGGTCTCTTTCCGCCTGAACTCCGCGAAGGTACCCGGATAATCCGTCACCTTCCCGTCCTCGATGCGGATGATCCGATCGGCGATGCGGTCCAGGAAGACGCGGTCGTGACTCACGATGATGAGCGTGCCGCCGTAGGCTTCCAGCGCGTCCTCGAGGGATTCGGTGGCGGGAATGTCGAGGTGGTTCGTGGGCTCGTCGAGCACCAGGAAATTGCTCTTCTGATAGACGAGCTTGAGCAGGCTGAGCCGGTTGCGCTCGCCGCCGGAGAGCTGCGCCACCTTCTTGTCGAGGTCGTCGGCGAAGAATCCGAAGCGCGCGAGCTGTCCGCGGCATTCGCCCTCGGTCATGCGCGGGTCCACGCGGCGGAACTCGTCCTCCACCGTATTGGCGTCGCTGACCATGTCCAGGTGCTGGTCGAAGAATCCCGGATCCACGTCCTTGCCCAGCTTGATGCGTCCCTTGTCGGGCACCTGCCGCCCCATGAGCACGCTGATGAGGGTGCTCTTGCCCGCGCCGTTGGGACCGATGAGCCCGATGCGTTCGCCCCGGCCGATATGCAGGTCGAGGTCGGCGAAGAGGCGCTTCTCGCCGAAGGCCTTCGACAGTCCCTCCGCCGACAACACCGTGCGCCCGCCGGCCCGCGCGTGTTCCAGGCGCAGGTTCAGGGTGCGCTCGTCGCTGGGCTTCTCGATGCGCTCCATCTTGTCGAGTATCTTGCGGCGGCTCTGGGCCTGCTTGGTCTTCTGGCCGGCGATGTTCCGCGCGATGTAGTCCTTGAGCCGCGCGATCTCCTCCTGCTGCCGCTGCCAGGCGATGGTGTCCAGCCGCTCGCGTTCTTCGCGAAGCATCTCGTACTTGCTGTAGTTGCCCGAGTAGCGGCGCAGCTTCGCGTCCTTGAGGTGCCAGGTGGTCTGGCAGAGGCGATCCAGGAAGGCGCGGTCGTGACTGACCATGAGCATGGCGCTCTTCTCGGCGAGCAGGTGCCCCTCCAGCCATTCGATGGCCGAAAGGTCCAGGTGGTTGGTGGGCTCGTCCAGCAGAAGGAGGTCGGCTTTCTGAAGAAGCACCGAGGCCAGGGCCGCCACGCGCTGTTCGCCGCCGGAGAGCTGCTCCACGGGGCGGCCGAAGTCCTCGCGCTTGAAGCCGAGACCGGTGAGCACCGCGCCCACCCGCGCGTCGAGGGTGTAACCCTCGAGGGATTCGTAGCGATTGTGCAGCTCGCCGTAGCGATGTACCAGTGCGTCGTGTTCGGCGCCTTCGGGGGTGGCTTCCATGCGGGCCACCAGATCTTCCAGTTCGGACTCGAGTTCCACGGCCTCGCCCTGGATGGAACGCACGGCTTCGAAGAGGCTGGCGCCGCCGGCCAGGGAAAGATCCTGACGCAGGTAGGCGATCCTCATGCGTCGGGGACGGTCCACCGAGCCCTTGTCCGCTCGCAACTCGCCCGTAAGGATGCGGAAGAGCGTGGTCTTGCCCACGCCGTTGCGGCCCACGATGGCGCCGCGCTCGCCAGGCTCCATGGCGAGGTCCAGGTCCCGTAGAATGGGAATCCTTCCGTAATCGAAGGAAATCGAGCTGAGGCTGATCAATGGCATGGCCTGCAAGATAGCAAGGCGCCGCCCGATTGTCAGCCTAAGCGCTCTCCGCGAAATCCTTGAACTGATTCAGGAACTTCCGGGTCTGCTTGGGGAAGGCCCCGCGCATGAAGGGGGCGATGAGCTTCATGACGCCGCTGAACTGGAATTCCTGTTCGGTGATCCAACGGGTCTTGCCCGACTCGTCCAGGAATCGGTTGATCACGACGTTCTTCACGCCCTTGGCCTCGTAGGTGCCCGAGAACTCGTCGGGCAGATTGCGGCGCGTGATGGTTTCGATCATCTCGATTCGGCGCTTGCCTTCGAGATAGACGAGCTTGGACTTGGCGCCGGGGTGCCCCGGCTCGCCGCTCAGGTGATCGAAGCTCTGCAGGCTGGGCTGCCACTTGTAGAGATTCTCCGTGCTGTCGAAAAGCTCGATCACCCGGTCCCTCGGCAGGTCGAGGGACACTTCGCAAACGTATTTCATCGTTCCTCCGTGCTGAGAGTGCCGGCGTGGCCGGCGTGAGGGGCAGCTATTATAATGGATGGTCGAAGCCCAATTCCAGCGCGGGGGGCCCATCCTTCCGTTGCCAGAATTCAAGACCTTCGATAGCTTGACTCCACAATGCCGAAAGGACGCGCCATGGAGCCGCTCGAATTCGCCGTCTATTCCCAGTCCTCGATGCCCGATGAATCGGCGTGGACCGCCCTGGCGGACCGCGCCCGCATCGCCCGAGCCAGCCTGCTCGACCGCAGCTGCGCCGGCGCCGACTTCCTCGGATGGATGGATCTGCCCGACACCGCCCGCGCCGATCTGCCGCGCCTGCTGGACGTGGCCGGCCAGTTGCGCGAGGGCATCAGCGATCTCGTGGTGGTGGGCATCGGCGGCAGCTACCTCGGCGCTCGCGCCCTGTTGGAGGCCTTCGGCGAGCCCGGCGAGCGCGGCGGCCTGCGCGTGGGCGAGGGACCCGAGATACATTTCGCCGGCGAGCATCTGGGTGCTGCGACCCTGGCGAAGCTGCTCGGTCGACTCGAAGGGTGCGACTTCGCCATCAACGTGATCAGCAAGAGCGGCACGACCCTGGAGCCCTCGGTGGCCTTCCGCCTGCTGCGCGGCGCGCTGGAGCGGTCGCGCGGCGAAGACGCGAAGGGGTTCATCGTCGCCACCACGGATCCGGAGCACGGCGCCCTTCGCGAGATGGCCGCCCTGCACGGCTGGAACAGCTTCGCCATTCCCGCCGACGTGGGCGGACGATTCAGCGTGCTCAGTCCCGTGGGCCTCTTCCCCTTGGCCGTGGCCGGCATCGACGTGGAAGCTCTGCTCGACGGCGCGGCCGCCGAGAGGGCTCGCTTCTACGGCAGCGATTCCCCCGAGGCGAATCCCGCCCTGGCCTACGCGGCCTGTCGAAACCATTTCTACTCGAAGGGGCTGGCCCTGGAAGTGCTCGCCACCTTCGAGCCCGAACTCTACCGGCTCGGCGACTGGTGGGCGCAGCTCTTCGGCGAAAGCGAGGGCAAGGACGGTGCGGGCATCTTCCCAGCCGCGGCGAACTTCACCACCGATCTGCACAGCCTCGGCCAGTATCTGCAAGACGGACGCCGCCAGGTCTTCGAGACCTTCCTCCGAGTGACCCGTCCCGTCGATTCCCTCGAAGTTCCCCGGCGCGAAGACGACCGCGAAGGTCTCAACGCCCTGGCCGGCAGGCAGCTGCACCAGCTCAACCGCGCCGCCGAGGAAGGCACCATCAAGGCCCACGACTCCGGCGGCATGCCGGTGCTGACTCTCGACATCGCCGAACTGTCGCCCGCGGCGCTCGGCGGACTCGTCTGGTTCTTCGAGGCGGCCTGCGCGGTGAGCGCCCTGATGATGGGGCTCAATCCCTTCGATCAGCCGGGAGTGGAGGCGTACAAGAGGGAGATGAAGGCGCTGTTGTAGGGCTGCCGCTGCCCGCCCGAGGCGATCGAGTCGATTGCTGCGCTTCCAAATAGGCCCCCGATGGGGTAAAATCGGTGTGACCCGCATTCCAATCAGCCGGAGGTCCGCCATGCGCCGCAACGTCGTCCTGCTCCTGTCCCTCGTATTTCTCCTATCCGTCGGATCGGCATTCTCCATGGAGAGCCGCAGGATCCTCGAACACCGGGAGGACGGCGCCTTCCTCGCCGCGGAACTGCGGGAAGGCGGGAGCGCGCCCGCCGACGGCTTCATCCGCGACGACATCCTCTGGCATCGCAATCAGGGAGACATCTTCAACGCCACGGCCATCGGCAACGACGCCAGCGTGTTCACCGGTGACTACGTGGGCGTGGCCATGCATGATCTCTACGGCGACGGTACACCCCTGTGGAACATTGGAGACGGCGACGGCAACGGTACGGCCGGCGCGGCGAACTCCGATCTCTTCGCGGCCGTCACCCTGAACGACGCCATCGCGGGCGCGACACTTCGCGTGTTCCAGGCTGGAAGTTCCACGCCGCTCTGGACCAAGGACATACAGAGCTGCGCGGCTCCCTACGAATGTCTACGCATCAACGATGACGGCTCCCGCGTGATCCTGGGCGTGAACGTGCTCGGCGGAGGCGACGTGCCCACCGTCTACACCTTCGACGGCCCCACGGGCGACATCGTCAGCATCTACGAGGGCAATCCCGCCAGCTACATCCGCGCCCTGGAGATCAGCGACGACGGCAGCCTCTGCGCCATCCGCGCCTCGGCCGACCTGCACGTCATCGAGTCAGAGACCGGCACCGCCCGCTGGACGGGCAACGCGGGCGCGTCCTCCGACGGACTGGCCTTCTCCGGCGACGGCCAATGGCTGGCCTCGGGCTGGACCTTTCTGCTCGTCTGGAAGTGGGACGGCACAGCCTACGGATTCGAGTGGTCCAACAACGGCGGCGGCTCCGGCTGGTACCTCGGACGATGTGCCTTCTCCGGCGACGGCGGCGCACTTGTGGCCGGCTTCTACACGACCTCCTACAACCAGCTGCGCGTCATGTGGTGGGATCCCGCCAGTTCCATTCCCGCCTGGACCTACAACTCGCCGCTCTCCAGCGGCGTCTACCAGGAGATTCCCAGCGCCCTGGACGTGAGCGCGGACGGCGACTATGCCGTGCTGGGCTCCTGGGGCGACATCGGCGGCGTGAATCCCGAGCTGCACGTCTTCGGCCCCGACGGTCCCGATCCCCTCTACACGGTGGACAGCCCCGGCTCCATCTTCAGCGCGGCCTGCCGTCCCGGCGGCACGGGCATCGTGGCCAGCGGCTGCGGCAAGCACGTGCACGCCAATGAATTCGGAAGTGGAGGCGACCTCTACGTCTTCGAGGTCGGCCCGCCCACCGACGCGCCGGACGCGGCGGCGACCGCGCTGCGCATGGCCGCCTATCCCAATCCCTTCAATCCCAAGGTCACCCTGAGCGTGGAGCTCGCGAGCGCGGGCCCCTTGGAGCTGGCCATCTACTCGGCGGACGGACGCCTGCTGCGCCAGCTGGCCGCGGGTGATTTCCCCGCGGGATATCGTCAGTTCGATTGGGACGGAAAAAACGCCGCCGGACAGGATCTGCCCAGCGGCGTTTACATGGCTCGCGCGAAGAGCGCGGAAGGCGAGAACGTGAAGCGGCTCGTCTTGATGAAGTAGCCCGAGGCCCGTGGCCCGCGGCTCAAGGCCGCGCGATCAGCGCCTCGATCATCTCGACGATGTTCCGCTCGTCCCCCGGCATGAACCCCATGGTGCGGAAGACCATGCGACCGTCGCGATCGATGAAGATGTTCGTGGGCACGGCCGTCACCTGGAAGAGCTTCGAGGCGATCTCCTGATCGTCGTCCAGGCTCGGCCAGCCGATCTGATCCTCGATGAGAATCTTGCGCGCGTACTCGGGGCGATGGGTGGTCTCAACGGAGAGAACCGCGAAATCGCTCTCGGGGAAATTCAGCTTGTCCTTGATGTGTGAAAACTCCACACGGCAAAAACGTCAGGTGGGATGCCAGAAGTTGAGCATCACCACCTTGCCGCGATGATCCGAAAGCCGATGCTTCACGCCGTCGAGATCGCTGAGCTCGAAGTCCGGAGCGCTGTCGGCGTTCTCCAGACGCATTTCCCAGATCTTTTCGCGATAGAGCTCCACGTTGCCCCCGCGCTTGACGTGAAGCGCTTCGGCCTTGGCCTGCAGCTCCGAGTCCATCTGGCCGTGGAGTACGCGGGTCCAGAGCTGGAGCAGCTTCACCTCTTCGCCGATGCGTTCGTAGAGCTGGGCCAGGTGGCCGGAGATCTCGCGATCGGGTTCGGGCAGTTCCGCCAGAGCGCCTTCCAGGAATCGTAGCGCCGGATCCTTCTTGCCCTGCAGATAGTAGCCCCAGCCGGCGGTGTCCATGATGCTGGCCTTGTCCTTGCCCGGCTCGGCGAACTCCACGCCGCGCTCGGCCAGGCGCGTGCCGAGATCGAGATCCCAACCCGGGTCGGCCACCAGGGCCCATCCCATGCGGTTGAGGGTTTCGGCGTCGGTGATGCCGGCATCCCATGTTTCCCGCGCGATCTGCACGGCCGTGTCCTTGCTGTCGTGATCCACGGCGTTCACGAAGAGCAGGGTGTAGAGCACCGCCTTGCCGAGCATGCTGGGCTCGTCCTGCAGCTCGGAGCGCGCCCAGGCGAGCCCCGCCGCCTCTTCATGACGGCTCCGGTGGATGTTCCAGATTTCCGCGAGGACGTCGGCGCGATCGCTCTCGCTGGCGCGGGGATAGTCCGCCAGCCAGGTCTGCATGGCCGCCATCCGAAGAATGGGATCTTCCTGCGCCTTGATTCCTTCGAGGGTTTCGCTCGCCGGACTCGCCTCGTCCTTCCCGCCGCAGCCCGCCGTGAACAGGACCGCCACGAGTGCTACCGCCATCCATGCGCGCATGGTTCTGCCTTTCGTCGCCTCAGTCGCCGCTGAGGAATCCTTTGAGAATGTCGCCGCCGAATCCGGCCACGCCCTTGCGTTCTCCCTGCGTGCCGCCGCGTCGAATGCCGCTGGCCGCCACCACGCGATCGGCGAGGCGGCTGAAGGGAAGGGTCTGCAGAAAGATCTTCCCCGGTCCGCGCAGGGTCGCGAAGAAGAGACCTTCGCCGCCGAAGAGTACGTTCTTGAACCCCCCGATGAACTGGATGTCGTAGTCCACGTGCTCCTGGAAGGCCACCAGGCAGCCCGTGTCCACGCGCAGGGTTTCGCCGGCCGCGAGTTCGCGCTCGAGAATCGTGCCGCCGGCATGGGCGAAGGCGAGACCGTCGCCCGATAGCTTCTGCAGTATGAACCCCTCGCCGCCGAAGAGCCCCGCGCCGAGCTTCTTGGAGAAGGCGATGCTGATGTCGATGCCGTAGGCACTGCAGAGATAGGCGTCCTTCTGGCAGAGCCAGGTGCCGGTGGCGCCGAGATCCATGGGAATGATCTTGCCGGGATAGGGAGCGGCGAAGGTGACGTCGCGCTGCCGCCTTCCCCGGTTCTCGAAGGTCGTGATGAAGAAGCTCTCCCCGACGATGGCGCGCTTGAGGCCCTTCATGAGCCCGCCCTGGGTGGACGTGTCCATCTCGATGTCGTCTTCGATGAAGAGCATGGCGCCGGCTTCGGCATGCACCGCTTCGCCGGGGTCCAGTGTGATCTGCACGGCCTGCATGTCGTCGCCGTGGATCTTGTAGTCGATTTCGTGAGCCATGGCCGCTCCTTGTGCTGGCTATGAATGGGAACCGACCCACTACGGGTAGCAGGTCGGCGCGTTTCCTTCCAGCACTAGTCTTTCCTAGTAGGCGCTCTTCACTTCGCTCCAACTGGATTCTTCGGTGGCCGTCGCATCGGTGAAAGCCAGGAAGGCGCTCGTCATGGGCATCTCCGGCCAACTCCCGCCTTCCGCGGCGGGGATATCCCCGCTCAGGCGTACAAACACCAGTCGTGAAGCGTCTCGGGCAATGGCCCGCGGTATGACGACCTCGTCCAGGTAGGGCTCATGGGTGAGGATGCCGTAATCCGCTTCGTAGATGACCCAGGCCGTGCCGGTCATCTCGAAATTGAGGGCCGTGTCGGGCGGTCCTCCTAGTACGGCCTGGAAGTTCACGTTCATGGTGATGGCCTTGCTTACCGGGTCATAGGTACCGCCGTTGATTGACGAGAAGTTGCTGGAGTAGGCGCCATGATTGAAGAACGGTTCGGTGCCCGTGACTTCCATGGCGGTGAGGAGCGGACCGCCGCCGTTGTTGGCCACCGTGATGTCGATGCCCACGGTACCCTCCACGAAGGTGATGGCCTGGAAGCCGGTGGGCATGCCCGTGTCGGTGCCTCCGCCGCCGAAATCGAAGGCGCCGTAGGAGTAGCTTCCATTCACATTGGGACCGCTGCAGTTGAGTGGTGAGCAATCGCTGCTCACATGGTCGTCGAGGGTGCCGATGAGCCCGTCCGCACTGGGCCAGTGATCGACCATGGCCGCATCGCCGCTTTCCATGGTGAACTGCAGACCAGTGGCCGGAAGAACCGCGACCGCCATGAGGGCCGCCGATAAGAGTAGCGAGCGCAAATCTTTCATGGGGACCTCCGATTAGAAATATCGTTGTTCTGAAACCATATCGAATTCCAAGGACTCTGGCAACTATGGAGAGCCGTGGGAATCCACATCCACCCCCCGCGAAGGAGGCGACAAGCGAGTTGTCAGCAAGGAAGGCTAACTGCCATATTT
Organism: uncultured bacterium; assembly: GCA_964344565.1. Classification (GTDB taxonomy): domain Bacteria; phylum Krumholzibacteriota; class Krumholzibacteriia; order JACNKJ01; family JACNKJ01; genus JACNKJ01. The sequence continues at coordinate 259,952 of CAYFNT010000002.1, read as the reverse complement.
TAAACAATATACAGTGGCCAAAAGAATGCCAGTTCCCAATCGAGCTTGATAGATCTGCACAAAGAGGGCATACACATGCATATGAGAACCACACTCAACATCAATGACGAGCTTCTCCAAAGGGCTCGAGAACTCACAGGCGTGAAGGAGAAGACTGCGCTGGTCAGGCTGGGTCTGGAGGCTTTGATCTCGCGGGAAAGCTCTTTCCGGCTTGCGACCCTTGGAGGGAGCCAGCCCGATCTGGACGAGATTCCTCGCCGACGACAGGATCCAAGCTCTTGATATTAGTGGACACTTCCGTCTGGGTGGATCACTTCCGGCGCGGCAATCCCGAGTTGGTCGTCCTCCTGGAAGAAGCATCGGTGTACTGCCACCCCTGGGTGGTCGGGGAACTGGCATGTGGGAACATGTCCCGTCGTGATGAGGTTCTCGGCCTGCTCCGATCCATGCCGTCGGTGAGGACGGCAAGCGACGACGAAGTGCTGTACCTGTTGAGCGCTCAGAAGCTTTGGGGTCGGGGCCTGGGGTGGATAGACCTTCACCTGATCGCTTCGCTACTCCTCTCGGGCCTTCGTTTCTGGACCTTGAACGAGCCTCTCGCTCGAGCCGCCGAGGATCTCGGCATTCCCACCTTCTGATCAGGTCTCACGACCACCAAAAGCCGAGATCCCTGTTATCTCCTTTCCCAAGATGAGCGAGTGGATCTCGTGGGTGCCCTCGTAGGTGATCACCGCCTCCAGGTTGCAGAGGTGGCGTCCCGACTGGTACTCGAGGCTGATGCCGTTGGCCCCGAGGATCTGCCGGGCGTCGCGGGCGATGTCCAGGGCGATCTCGCAGCCGTTGCGCTTGCCCAGGGAGATCTGCGCCGGCGTCACCTCGCCCGCGTCCTTGAGCTGGGACAGGCGCCAGAGAATCCACTGGTGCTGGGTGATGCGCGAGAGCATCTCGGCGAGCTTGGCCTGGATGAGCTGGAAGCCGGCGATGGGCCTGTCGAACTGCACCCGTTCGCCGGCATAGGCCGCCGCCTCCTCGAAGCAGGCCAGGGCCGCGCCCAGGGTGCCCCAGGCGATGGAGTAGCGGGCCTGATTCAAACAGGAGAGCGGCGCGCCGAGTCCCTTGGCGCCGGGCAGGCGTGCGCTGTCGGGCACGCGCACCTCGTCCAGGGAGATCTCCGCCGTATCGCTGGCGCGCAGGCTCATCTTGCCTTCCATGGCCCGGGTCTCCAAGCCCGGCGTGCCTTTCTCCACCAGGAAACCGAGCACTCCCTCGTCCGAACGGGCCCAGATGAGCGAGAGGTCGGCCAGGGTGCCGTTGGTGATCCACATCTTGGAGCCGTGGAGAATCCAGTCCTCGCCCTCGCGGACGGCGCGGGTGGCCATGCCGCCGGGATCCGAGCCGTAGTCGGGTTCAGTCAGACCGAAGCATCCGATCTTCTCGCCCGCGGCGAGCAGGGGCAGCCACTTCTCTTTCTGCTCCTCGCTGCCGTAGCGATGGATGGGATACATCACCAGACCGCCCTGCACCGAGGCGAAGCTGCGCAGGCCGCTGTCGCCGCGCTCGAGTTCCTGCACCATGAGCCCGTAGGCCAGGTTGCCGAGGCCGGGCAGACCGTAACCCTCGAGGGTGGGGCCGAAGAGTCCCAGGCGGCCCATGGAGGGAAGCAGTTCGAGGGGGAAGCGTCCCTCTTCCCAGGCCTTCGGCAGAAGCGGAAGGGCTTCCTTCTCCACGAAGTCGCGCACGGTGGCGCGGATGAGTCTTTCCTCGTCGCTGAGCAGTGCGTCCATATTGTAGAAATCGGTCATGGCGGTCCTCCTGAAGCACAAGATACTGAATGGCACTCTTTCCGCCCACGAGAAAGCTCGGATCTTTGCTTGCCGCCGGCCTTCCCTATGGATAGACTTTTTTACGGATGCAGATCAGGCACGAGTGAGTCTCAACATCACAACTGGAGAGGTGGGAATGATGAAATTTGTTAGAATTGCGCTCCTTATAGTTGTTTTTGCACTGACCCTCTCAGCGACCGCGGATGAAACCTATATCTCGACACTCGAGGGCACCTTCATCGGCGAGTACGACGCCGACGTCAACGGCATCTGTCCGGATTGGACCGGCTACGGCAACTTCCTTTGCGGTGGTGCCGACTTCTTCCTCAATCTGAACTACCCGGATCCCGTCGAGGGCATCTTCGACTGGTACGCCTTCATCGATTTCAACGGCACAGGCATGCTCCTGGGCCAGGTTCCCATCGGGCTGACCATCAACGCCAACGGCGTCGCTTTCTGGATGTTCGATGATCTGGCCTACATGGCCAGTTGGGCCGACCTGGGATTCGTGTGGATGGATCCCTACGGACTCTACCTGGGCGAGTACGCCACGCCTCCGGAGATCTGGCCGCCCAACGCCGACGCGATCGTGGGCCTCTGGAGCTATGACTACGACGGCGGCGGCGACGACTTCATGATCGACATCGGCGAAGACGGCGAAGGTTACGTCGCCGACGGCTGCATGTACCGCTCCATCTCCTGGCTCGCCAGCACGGGTACCGGCATTCCGAATACCCTCGCGGACTTCCTGGAAGCCTACGTCGACGGTATGGACGCCAGTTGGCTCCGCGCGGTGGACCTGGGACCCCTGGTCATGGTGGATGAGACCATCATCGACTTCGGCGGGCCGATTCCGGGCGCCGACGCCACCGCCAACGGCAGCTACCTCGTCCAGCTCACCGCCCATCGCGGCTCCACGGCCGTGGGCGAGACCAGCTGGGGAGCTCTGAAGTCTCTGTATTAGTCGTTAGTATCCGATCCCTGACGCAGCGCCCGGCCCTTGGTCGGGCGTTGTTTTTTGCCCGTAGATCGAATACAATTATTGAAGAGACTGATTTCGGGGATTCTATTGGGGGAGGTATCATGATGAAGATATGGGTCTTGAGGCTGTCACTCGCGGCATTGATCGTCATGGCCGGATCGGCCCTTTCACTCGAATTGCTTTTTGGACTGACCCAGGAAGGCGAGATCCTGACCATTGATCGCTATACGGGAATCGGCAGCCACTACGGCTCGGTTCCCTACGGGCACGGCGACGCGATGGAGGCCGGCGAGGGAATTCTCTTGGGCATTCTGAGCCGCAATGCGCTAATCCAATTCGACATCGACACCGGCGACCACTTCGAGGTCGGCGACGCGGATTCCATCTGTTCGATCGAGGCTCTGGCCTGGAGGAACGACGTCCTTCTGGCGGCGGCGGATCCTGGCTGCCTCGCCTACTCTGATCGTCTCGTATCCATCGACCCGAACACGGGGGCGGCCACCCTCATCGGCCACTTCGGCGGCGGCTGGATCGACGTGGACGGGCTCGCGGTCATGCCGTCGGGCCAGCTCGTCGGTACCACCCTGGGCGGCAGCCCGGATGAACGCGTACTCCTCGACATCGATCCAGAAACGGGCGAGGCCAGCTACCTGACCACCCTCGGCACACGGGTGACCGGCCTGGACTGCTCCCTCGACGGCACCCTTTTCGGGGCGACCGTCCCGACGGGCGCGGGCGGCCCCTCGGACCTCGTCATCATCGATCCGGCCACGGGCGAACTCACCCTCGTGGGATCCATCGGCTTCAACACCGTCATCGGTCTTGTGTTCGCCGCGGTGCCGGTGTCCGTCGAGGAATCGAGTTGGGGAAGATTGAAGACGCTCTACTAGAAGCGATCGATACGGCAAGCTCCGCCCGGCCACCCGCCGGGCGATTTTCTCAGTCGAACAGGCTGCCCTGCTGGCGACCGGGATCCGGCGGCGGCTCCTCGCCCAGGCGTTCGAGAAGCTCGCGGGCATTGCTGGGAGCATGTCCCGAGTAGTGGTTGTTGAAGAAGCCGTAGACCTCGCGCAGTTCGGCGGCGCGCTCCACGATCCAGTCGGCCCAATCGCGAATCTCCTTTTCGCGATCCACGAGCACTTCCGAGAACTGGTTGATCTCGCGGCTGCCGAGCCAGCGAACGTAGGAGAAGTCGGCGGTCACCGGACGGTAGTCCTCGCCCGAGGCGCCCACTCCGATGGTCCAGGACACATTGTGCGCCGAGAGCAGTTCGAGGGTCTCCCGGTCGCGCCAGTCCCGGCTGCGCAATTCCACCGCGTAGCGGTGATCCTCGGGCAGGGTGCCCAGGTAGGCCTCGAGAATGGGAAAGTTCTCCGCCGCGGTGAAGGTGGCGGGAAACTGGATGAGGAAGGGGCCCAGCTTGTCGCCGAGCGCGCTCATGCGGTCCAGGAAGACGCGGGTGAGGTCGCCGCAGCCGAGCAGGCTCCGGTCATGGGTGATCTCGCGGGGAAACTTGGCGCAGAAGCGAAAGTCGTCGGGGCTGCGTCGAACCCAGGCGTCCACCGCGGTCTGCCGGGGCACCGCGTAGAAGGTCGAGTCGATCTCGACCACGCGGAAGACGCGGCAGTAGCTCTCGAGGTATCCCGCCTGCTTGATGCCGGCGGGATAGAAGTTGCCCTCCCAGTCCTTGTAGGACCAGCCGCTGGTGCCCACGAAGAGGGCCGCGCCGTCCTTCGCCGGGGAGTCCGTGAAGTATTCCTCCTCGTCGGTGAATTCCTCGCTGCGCCAGTTCTTGTTGTTTTCCATGGCTTTGGAATTATAACCCGGCCAGGGGAGTATGGCGCAAGAATGGCGTTGCGCCCGAGCCTGCACCCCTTTAGGCTCTCCGGGTTCCCCAAGCTCCTGAGAGGTGGAAGATGCGTATCCTCGTGTTAGTTATGGCGATTTTCCTGCTCGCTCCGGCGGCATGGACCGATACGGTGATCGAGAAGAGCTCCAAGACCGAATTCCCCGCGACCATCGCCCTGGCCGGTTCCGGCGGCGAGATCGAGCTCAAGGCCCTGGGTACGGGCCTGCGCAAGAAGGCCATCTTCAAGGTCTACGCGGGATGCTTCTACGTGGCCGAAGGCGCCGACATGGGGGACGACCCCGCCGCGGCGGCCATCGGCGGCGATTTCGCCAAGTGCATAGACATGCATTTCCTGCGGGACGTGGGTGGCGACAAGATCGCCGGCGCCTTCCGTGACGGCATCCGCAAATCCCTCGATGGCCACGACGAAGCGGTGGAGGCCTTCTGCGGACTCTTCACCGCCGAGGTGAAGAAGGGCGAATCCATCGTGCTCAGCTACATGCCCGGCGCCGGCCTTCTGGCCAGACAGGCGGGCGAGACTCTCGGGGGACTCGAAGACGCCGAGGTCATCGCCGCGCTCTGGGCCACCTGGTTCGGCGACGATCCCATTTCCGACGACCTCAAAGAGGGAATGCTGGGGCTGTAGAAAAGCATGGCATTACGCGTCACCATCCACGGGTCCTACGGCACGGGCAACCGCGGGGATAACGTCATCCTCTTCCAGCTCCTTCGATTCCTGGAGCGGGAGACCCCCGACGCCGAGGTGACCGTCCTCTGTCGGGACGAGGAGCGCCTGGGCGCCTTGCTTAGCGGGGAGTTCGCGGGCAGCAGCCTGAAACTGCAACCTCTCCACCATTCCCTCAAACGTCGAACCCTCGATGTGATCCGCGCCTGCATGGCCTGCGATCTCTTCATCCTGGGCGGCGGCGGGCTGCTCTGGGGCACGGCATCGGGCAATCTCGGATACTGGCTCACCCGACCCCGCATGGCCCTGTTCGCGAGGCGCAAGCTGGTCTTCTACGCGCCGGGCATCTACGACATCCGCGGACCCCGCGCCAAGCGCATGCTCGAGAAGGTCGCGAGCAAGGCCCACTTCATCTCCGTAAGGGATCGCCGCGGCCTGCAGGAGCTAGTGGATGCGGGAGTCCGCGAGGAGAACGTGGTGCTGGGCGCGGATCCGGCATTCCAGTTGCCTCCGGCCGACGAAGACAAGGGACGCGCGCTCATGGAGAAGATCGGGCTGCCCGGTGGTCGGCACATCGCCCTGTCGGCCCGCGACTGGAAGGGGCGCCTCTCGGCGGGGCTCTTCGCCCGCTTCGTGCTGCGGCTGCTCGAGGATCCCGAGGCGACGCTGATCTTCTTCCCCTTCAAGACGGGCGGACTTCCCAGCGACACCGATCGCAACGACGCGGAAGTGGGGCGCCGCCTCATGCTCACGGTGCCCGAGGCCTTTCAGCGTCGCATCGTGCTCCTGGGTGACGACTTCAGCGCCGAGGAGTACATCGACCTCATGAGCCAGTGCGACTACCTCATCGGCATGCGCCTGCACTCGCTCATCTTCGCGACCCTGGCGGGTACGCCCTTCGCCGCCCTGCCCTACGACGAGAAGATCGAGACCTACATGGACATGCTCGGCCGCCACGAGCTTCTCGTGAATCCCGAGGTCTTCTCCCTGGAGGACAAGCAGGACGAGCTGGTGGCGCGCCTGCAGGCCGAACGCGCGGAATCGCCCGAAGGACCGGTGATGAACATCCTCACGGCGGGCGCGGAGCTGGCCGGTCGCGCCCGGGCCATGCATCAGCAACTTGCCGCGCGCCTCCGGGAGTGGTTCCCCGATGCCTAGGCTGGTCTACTTCTCGCCCATTCCCTGGGGCGGGCTCTACCAGCGTCCGCAGCACACGGCCCGAATCCTGACCGAGCATTTCCCGGTGCTCTGGGTGGAGCCGAAAACCCTGAGCCACCCTTCGCCTCCTTCCCCGCGCAAGAACCTGGACTTCCTCGCCCTGCCGGTCTTCCCCACCAACGCCAAGAAGCCGACCATTCGCCGGCTTGCTCGCCTGGCCGAGGGGCTTCCCTTTCTGCGATCGGCGCTGGGCAGGAGGCAGGCGACATTGCTCAAGAAGGCCCTCGGCGGCGAGAGGCGCCCTCTGCTCTTCTTCGGGCACCCCGAGATGGCGCCCCTTGCAGGCGCCTTTCCCGATTCGCCCGTTGCCTACGACCACATGGACGACGTATTGGGTTTCGGCGAGCCCAGCCCCCTGCTGCGCCGAAAGCTGGAGTCCCTGGTGAAGCGGGCGGACGTCGTGAACGCCACCAGCGAGCGCCTGGCCGCCGACATGGAGCTCATGGGCGCCGACGGCTGCCTGCGCCTGGGCAACGGCGTGGAGTTCGAGCGTTTCGCCGAGGGGGCATCCCTGCCCGAACCGGCGGCCCTGACTTCGCTGCCCCGCCCGCGGGCCCTCTACTTGGGAAGCCTGGCCGAATGGTTCGACTTCGACCTGCTCTTCGAGGTGGCCCGGCGGATGCCCGAAACGAGCTTCCCCCTGGTGGGACCCCTCCGTCCCGAACTCGAGGCCCGGAAGAACGAGGCGCCGGCCAACGTGCGCTTCCTCGGCGCCCGGCCCTACTCGGAGGTGCCCGCCTGGATGTCCCACTGCGAGGCGGCCGTCATCCCCTTCCAGCGCACGCCTCTCACCGAGGCCGTGGACCCGGTGAAGCTCCACGAGTATCTGGCCAGCGGGCTGCCCGTGGTGGCCACCCCATTTTCCCGGGAGCTCTCGATCCACGGCGAGGCCGTGAGCCTGGCCGAGAGTGCCGAGGCCTTCGCCGGCGCCCTCGGCGGCTTCCTTGCCGATCCGCCGCCCCGCGAGACCCTGCGCCAGCTCGCCTCAGGCCGGGACTGGGCCAAGATGCTCGAGCCCATGGTCTCCGCATTGCTAAAGCTATAAACTGCTTGCTGTTGACGATTGCTAGCCGGCTTGAGCCCGGGTGTTGATTTACTGTTGATTTTTACTACCTTGATCGAACCGGGCGCTGGAGACTCGCGACTCGGGACTGGAGACCCTCATGGACCCCATCTGCCTGCCCCTCACCGATCGCCAGGAGACGGTTCTGCGCCTGGTCATCGCCTTCATGGGCCTGCAGGGATATCCGCCCACCATCGCGGAGATCCAGGAAGGCTGCGAGCTCTGCAATCCAGGCTCGGTCTCCAGGGCCCTTTCAGGGCTGATCAGCAAGGAATACCTGCGGCGGGAGAAGGGCCGCCACCGGGGTCTCAGGCCCCAGCCGGCGGCCGAGACCTATTTCCGGCGCCGCGGCTGGGATTGGCCCGGGCCGCCTAAAAACGGGAATTGACTATGGAAAGACAGAAAAGAGTGATTATCTTCAGCACCCCGACATGCAGTTTCTGCGTGAAGGCGAAACGCTACCTGAAAGACAAGGGTATTCGTTTCAAAGACATCGACGTCTCCCGCGACATGAAGGCCGCCCAGGACATGGAGCGCCGGACCGGCCAGCGTGGCGTCCCCGTTCTTCTTATCGATAACAAGCCCGTGGTGGGTTTCGACGTCCCGAAGATCAACCGTCTTCTGGACATCGCCTAGCAAAGACGAGAAAAGGAGTCCTTTCCATGAAGATCAAGCCTCTGGACGATCGCGTTCTTCTCGAGGTCCTGGAAGAGGAAGAGACCAGCGCCGGCGGAATCATCATTCCCGATACCGCCAAAGAGCGTCCCCGCGTGGGGAAGATCCTGGCCGTCGGCACCGATGAGGAGCTTCAGGAAATCATCAAAGAGGGCAACCAGGTTCTTTTCGCCAAGTACAGCGGCGACGAAGTGAAGGTCGACGGCAAGGAGATGCTGATCATCTCCCGCGGCGACATTCTGGCCGTGGTCGAGTAAACCAGCCGAAGCTGAAGCCGAAGCTAAAGAAAACCCCGGAGCCGAGAGGCCCCGGGGTTTTCGCATGTCCTCAATACTAGTAGTGGCTCTTCAGGGTCGACCAGCTGCTTTCCTCGGCGGCCTGGCTGCCGTCCAGGCAACCCGCGCCATCGAGGGACACGTCGTCGCAGCCGTTGCCCGGAGGCAACTGAGTGGTCTCGCCCACGGCCATCACCTTGACGGTATGGGGCGCCAGGGGAAGCCCGACGACCTTCACGTACCAGTAGACGCCGGGGTTGGACCAGCTGTCCACGTAGGCCACCGACTGTCCGTCGACCCAGATCTCCACGCAGCCGTCGTTGCTGTCCGATCCGAAGCCCACGACCAGCATGGTGTGGGGACAGGTGATGGTGGTCTGGGCCCAGTCGCCGGGGCTCCTCAGCCAGATAAAGGTCTCGTTGCCGTCGACGTAGCTGCCTTCGGAGGGGACCACGGTCCAGTCGCCATAATCCTGGGAGCCGCCGTAGTAGCCGTCGTTCCAGCACACGGTGGTGGGGATCGGCCCGATGTGGAAGGTCGCGGTCACGGAGCCGTTGACCAGCCAGATGGGGATGGCCGCGCCGGCCGTCAGGGCAAGAACGAGGGTCAGGGCGCTCGCGCTCAGGATCGCTTTCATCGTCGTCTTCATGTCCATCTCTCCTTGTTTGCCACCTCTCTTCGCATTCCCGCAACGAGAATAGCCTCGGGGCCAAAAGGCTGCCGTAAGGGTGCTTACTATATCGGTGTTTCGGGCCTGAAATCTTCACTGGGGACATCTTGACGTCTTGGTGTTTCGATGCTAAGATGCCCGTGGAGGTAAACATGGAGCCACAAAGCAAGAGATCCACGATCTATTTCGACCCGGAACTTCATCGTGCGCTTAGGATCAAGGCGGCCAACACGCAACAGACCCTATCCGAATTGGTCAACGAAGCCGTTCGTCAATCGCTTCGGGAGGACCGGGAAGATCTGAAATCATTCGCCGATCGAATCGCCGAACCGACCATGACCTATGAGGAACTCCTCGATGATCTAAAGTCCCATGGGAAACTATAAACTCGTCCTCAAACGATCGGTGGCCAAGGACTTGCGGAGCATTCCCTCCAAGGATGTCCTCCGAATCCTCGAGATTATCGAATCCCTGGCTTACGATCCCCGGCCATCTGGATGTCAAAAGCTCTCGAACCAGGAGCGTTATCGTCTGCGTGTCGGGATCTATCGCGTTCTCTACGAGATCCAGGACGATATCCTTCTGGTCCTGATCGTGAAGATCGCCCATCGCCGGGACGCCTATCGTCCGAGATGAATCTCCCGACGGGTCCCTTTCCATCGCCGCGCAAAGTGAATCTCCAGTGTCCTTCCCATGTTCCCGCAAGGAACGCGAGCTTGAAAGATCGGAGGCCACCTGTGAGAGTGGGCGTCATGGAAAGACCGGAACCAGTCGGAGGGGCCCATCGGCGAGATTTGCTTGCCGGGGAACCTTTCGACTTCTGGGTCCGGAAGAGCCGCGACACCCTCTTCGCCACGCTCATGCGCATCCTGCGCGACGAGACCGAGGCGGAAGACATTCTCCAGGACACCTACCTTCGGGCCTACACCCGTCTCGGATCCTTCCGCGGCGAGAGTGATCCCATAGGATGGCTGCGCCGCATCGCCGTGCGACTCGCGCTTAACCGCATTCGCGCGCGCAAGCTGCGACGCTGGCTTCCCCTCTCATTCGGCTCCCCCGAGGAAGGTCTCCAGCCTCCCGATTCGGGACCCCTTCCCGACGCGGACGCCGCACTGGCCCAGCAGCGCGCGCGGCTGGAGGCTCTCATCGAGGAACTGCCCGCCAAGGCTCGGGTGGCTTTTTCCCTGAGAGTGCTGGACGACCGCCCTTACGATGAGATCGCGGAAGCGGTGGGCTGCAGCGAAGCCACGGCGAGGAGCCTGGTGTCCCGAAGCCGCAGCCGACTGGAAGCCGAGATCCAAGAACGAGGTTGGAACGATGAGTGATCGCAATCTCCGGGAGATCCTGGAAAGCAAGCCGCCGCAACTGAGCGGCGAGGCCGCCCAGCGCATCGAAGCCCGGGTCAGGGAAAGGATGGAGCTGGGACCGCGCCGAACCGGCCGCGTCTGGGCCATGGCGATGGCGCCGGCCCTGCTCGTCCTGCTCGCCCTGCTCTGGCTGGTGCCGCGGGGAGGAAGCTCGCCCGAATACTTCCTGATCAACGAGGAGCAGTTCGTGGAATACCTCGGATACTGGGAAGAGTCGGGAGGCGACCTGAGCGAGGTTCTGCAGCTCGAATACGAACTCGACGGCGACGACTGGTCGAGCGAGGAGCGGAACATCTTCATCGACGAACTGGAAAATTTCAGCCTGGACACGATCTAGGAGGATCATCATGAGAAAGATCACCCTCACCCTACTCGTCGTCCTGATCGCCGGCGCTGCCTTCGCGCAGCCACCCGGCATGAAGGCTTGGCGCGGAGATCGCGATGACCATCGTCCCCCGCGCGAAATGCTCGAAGCCTTCCGGCTCTTCAAGCTCACTGAGGAACTCGAGTTGACGGAAGAGCAGACCACGAAAATCTATCCCCTGCTGGCCGAAGCGAACAAGGATCGCGAAAATGGCCATGATGCCTTGCAAGAGAAGATGAAGGAACTGCGCGAACTCCTCGACGAGGAAAAGGTGGACGAGAAGAAGGCCGCCAAGCTGGCCATGGACATCCACGAGATGCATTGGGATTTCCAAGAGAGGAATCACGCCGCGCAGTCCAGGCTGCTCGAGCTTCTGGACGACGGCCAGAAGGCCAAGTTCATGGTATTCGAGCACAAGTTCGAGCGTCACCTTCGCCAGGTGAAGGAGCGCATGCACGACCGTTTCGACGGCGACGGGCGTCCCGGGCCTCCCGGAATGCGCGGCGACGGGCCGCCTCGGCGGCGATAGAGCAGCCAGCTACCCCCGACGCACCAGAACCCCGGTCCCATGACCGGGGTTCTTCTTGCTCGAGGCCCGAGGCTCGAGGCCCGAGGCCCATGGCCCGCGGCCCATGGCCCGAGCCCTAAGCAATTGCCAATATCTCCGTCCCTGGATACAGTCCTCTGGTCCTAACGAAGGGAATCCCATGGACTGGCTCCAGCGCCTCTTCGCTCCCGTGGAGCGCTTCCTCACCGAGCTCGAGACCCGCATCACGCCCAGCGAGGAACTCATGCAGTTCCTCGGCGACATCGATGGCTGGGTCTGGGGCAACTTCCTCGCCTTCATCCTCGTGGGCACGGGCATCTTCATCGCCTGGAAGTTCCGCTTCGTTCAGCTCCGCCACCTGGGTCACGCCATCGCGCTGGTGCGCGGCAAGTACGACGACCCGAAGGACAAGGGAGACATCAGCCACTTCCAGGCCCTGGCCACGGCGCTCAGCGCCACCATCGGCACGGGCAACATCGCGGGCGTGGCCACGGCCATCGCCGCCGGCGGACCCGGCGCGGTGTTCTGGATGTGGGTGACTGGGCTCCTCGGCAGCGGTCTCAAGTTCACGAGCTGCACCCTCGGCATGAAGTATCGCGAGTTCGACGAGGACGGCAACGCCGCGGGCGGACCCATGTACTACCTGGAGCACGGCCTCGGCGCCCGATGGCTGGGTTCCCTGGTGAAGCTGGCCGCCATCGTGGCGAGCTTCTACCTCGGCCGATGGATCCTCGGCCTCTTCGGCGGGGACATGAGCCTCTGGCTGCGGGCGATCCTGCACGGACTGATCATGTTCGCCGCCGTGGGCATCTTCTGGTGGCTATCCAAACTCTGGACTGGCTGGACCGCGCCGGTGGCCCGCCGAATGGAGCCCGGGCTCCAGCGGGTCCGCTTCCACAAATGGCTGGCCGTCACCTTCGCGCTTTTCGCGGCCATCGCCAGCTTCGGCATCGGCAACATGATCCAGGCCAACAGCATGGCCCTGCCCTTGGAAGAGAGCCTGCACATTCCCCGCAGTCTCTCGGGCATCATCTTCGCGGTCCTGGCGGGACTGGTGATCATCGGCGGTATCAAGCGCATCGGACGCGTGACCAGCAAGCTCACGCCCATCATGAGCATCATCTACGTGATGGGGGCGGCGGTGATTCTCATCAAGAACGCATCGCTGGTGCCGGACACATTCCGGCTCATCTTCTACCATGCCTTCAACCCCTCGGCGGCCATGGGCGGCTTCGCGGGAAGCACCGTGGCCTTCGCCATCCAGCACGGCGTGGCGCGCGGCGTCTTCAGCAACGAATCGGGGCTTGGCAGCGCGCCCATCGCCCACGCCGCGGCCAGGACCAAGGAGCCGGTGCGCGAAGGACTCGTGGCCATGGTGGGACCCTTCGTGGACACCCTGCTCATCTGCACCATGACCGCCCTGGTGATACTCATGTCCGGCGCCTGGACCCATGTGGATCCTGTCACCGGCACCCAGCTGGACAGCACCCTGCTCAGCAAGACCGCCTTCGAGATCGGACTGCCCGGCTTCGGCGGACACATCGTATCCCTGGCCATCGTGCTCTTCACATTCTCGACCATCATCGGATGGAGCTACTACGGCGATCGCAGCGTCGACTACCTCTTCGGGATCCGGGGCATCAAGGTCTACCGCTGGATCTACATCCTGCTCATCCCCATCGGCGCCGCCATGAAGGTGAAGCTCATGTGGACCATCGCCGACATCACCAACGGGCTCATGGCCTTCCCGAACCTGGTCGGGCTCATATTCCTGAGTCCCATCGTGGTCAAGATGCTCAGGGACTACTTCAGCCGGGAGCAAAGGCCCATACGATGAACGAACGAAACATGTGGGACGAGCGCTTCGCCGCCGAGGAATTCGTTTACGGAACCGATCCCAATGTTTTCCTGAGGCAGGTTGCCGACAGATTCCGACCCGGCGGGCGCGTGCTTTCGCTCGGCGCGGGCGAAGGCCGCAACGAGATCTGGCTTGCCGAGCGGGGTTTCCGGGTCACCGCGGTGGACAGCTCCGCGGTAGGCTTGGACAAGCTGAGCAAACTGGCCGAAGCTCGTGGCGTGCGGGTGGACACCGTCCTCGCCGACGCCCTCGAATTCGAAGCCGAGGCCGGCGCCTTCGATGCGGCCGTCATGATATTCCTGCATGTGGGGAGCGTGGACCGGCCGCTTCTGCACTCGAAACTCTGGTCGGCCCTGAAATCCGGTGGTCTGCTCGCCATGGAGTTGTTCCGAAATGAGCAGATCGAACGAGAGAGCGGTGGGCCGAGAAATCCCGACTTCCTCTACGATCCCGGCGAGATTCCCCGCGACCTGCCCCAGGCGGAACTGCTGCTGCACGAAAGTCTCGAACGGGATCTGTCCGAAGGGATTCTGCACATGGGCAGGGCCTGCATCCTTCAGGTTCTCGCGAGGAAGCCGGGCTAGCGCAGGCGCAGGTCCCCGATGACGAGGGTGCAAATCTCCGCCTTATCCGCGAGCCTGAGTTCCAACTGATGGATCTTGCCGAGATCCAATTCGGCTCGGGGCAGGGGAAGGGCGATCCTGCGCCTCTGGCCGGTGCGAAGGTGGATTCGGTAGTCCCACCGAACCTTCCGGAATCCGGCCTGCTCGAGGACGAGCGTCAGTTCCGCATCGGGGCCCTCCCTCAGCTCCAAGTCGAGTTCGAGGAAGCCGTCGCGGCGCCAGTCGCGATGGCGCGGCTTGAAACGCGCCGAGGATCGCTCCCCGTCCAGATGAAGCACGAGGGCGCCGTTGTCGAGCACGTCCATGGAGGCCGCGCCCTTCCATCCCCAGGCCGGTCCTTCCTCGTCGAAGAGCGATCGCGATTCGCTTCGGACGCCGTCGCGCAGGGCTTCCATCTCGCGCACGAGGTGAAGGGCGATGTCCTCCTCGCCGGCGAGATAGGAGCCGGCAGCCAGCCGCCAATGCAGAATCTTGGCGGGATCCTGGCTCCAGTCGACGAGACCGCGCACCGGAAGCAGCGTCGCGATTCTCTCGGCGAGCAGGGAAGCGTCGTCGAGCAGAAGCGAGTAGTAGGACAGGTCCTCGAGGCCTTCGGTGAAGTGTCTCTCGAAGGATTCGTCACCCTCGGCAAGGATCAGCTCCCGCAGACCGACTCGCCAGGCGCAAAGAGGAAGCATGCGCACCGATAGCGCGCCGCCGCCCGGGCCCGGCAGATCGCCCCGGGACACGCTGTCGGCCCGAGCCGCGTAGGGCATGGAGCTTTCGCCGATGAGGTCCGCCAGACTCGGCCCATCGCCGGAGCTTCGCCTCGCGAGCGGCGGCGACAGCGGCAGGTCGAATTCCCAGACCTGAAGTTCGAAGGGAATGTCCCATGATTTCCCATCGCTCCTCAAACTGACTCCGCCGAAGTAGGCGCCGGGTTCGGCATCCACGGGAACGCGCCAATCCAGGCGAATCCACAGGCCTTCCTCTTTCTGCATGGCCACGGGCCAGCTCGCGTCGGCCCAGGCTCGGCCCTGCCCGTCGCACCAATGCAGGCTCAGACTGGATGAGTCCATGACCTCGCCGGCCTGATGAACGAAGGTTCTCGAAGTAAGGGTCAGGCCTTCTAACTCTTCCTCGGGCGACATGAGAAACAGGTACAGGGATTCGCGCTCCCCCCATGACGCCGAAAGACGCGGACTGGTCTCGTAGGCGGCAAGAAAGGCGTCACCTGGATCTTCCGGCAAGGTCGGCGCGAGGCCGTGGAGAACGTGCCAACGCAGTCCCTCCGTTTGACCGTTGATTGCTGTGGGAATAGACAGAAGAAAGCAAATCAAGAGCATGCACATTCGTCCGGCCATCTCGAGATCTCTCTTTCGCGTCGCCACATCGATCGCTGTCCACGCGGCCCGTGCTTTGCTATACTAACAGTGTCCCGACCGAACGGCTTTGTCGGGGAATCACACCCCGCTCTGAGTGCCTGTGGACGCTCGCCGGCGGAGGGACATTCGAAGACTCATCGTCGCCGCCGCTTACAAGTGGATGCACTCATCTGGCGCACGATCGTCTTCTGGGCCCGCCAAGGGCCCTCTTTTTTAGCGCTGCCCGCTGAGTGGATCATTGCCACTCATCTCCCAGTTTCAGGCCCTGCGCCCTGGCGAGTGCCTGCAGGGGGCTGCGCGCCTTGGTCAGGGCTTCGCGCCACTCGGCCTCGGCCTCGCTGGCCGCCACCACCGCGCCTCCGGCGCCCACGAGGGCGCGCTTGCCCACAAGCTGCACGGCGCGGATCACCATGGAAAGATCCATGGCGCCGTCGAAGCCGAGATATCCCATGGCGCCGGAATAGTAACCCCGAACGCAGGGTTCCATCTCTTCCAGGATCTTCATGGCGGCGATCTTCGGCGCGCCGGTCATGGACCCGCCCGGAAAGGCCGAGGCCAGCAGGTCGAAACGGTCGCGGCCTTCGGCGAGGCGTCCTCTGATGGTCGATACCATCTGGAAGACCGTGGGATAGTCCTCGATGGCGCAGAGTTGCGGTACTTCCACGCTTCCGATTTCGCAGACCCGGGTGAGATCGTTGCGTAGCAGGTCGACGATCATGGTGTTCTCCGCGCGGTCCTTCCGGCTCTTTTCGAGTTCGGACCTGAGGGCCGCGTCCTCCACCGGGCTCCGGCCCCTCGGCCTCGTGCCCTTGATGGGGCGCGCCTCGACCTCTCCCCGCGCATCGACCTTGAGAAAGCGCTCGGGGCTCGAGCTGATCAGGCTCGCCTCGGGATATCGAAGCATGCCCGCATAGGGCGCGGGGTTTCCGCGACGAAGTTCGCGATAGAGCTTCAAGGGATCGCCGGAGTACTCCGCTTCGAAACGACCGGTCAGGCAGAGTTCGTAGGCCTCGCCTTCGTGGATCTCGCGAATGCAGCGATCCACCCTGGCGCGATACTCGTCGGCACCCAGCATGGCGTGCAACTCGAGGGTCTCGCCGCTTCCCTTCGGCTCTTCCGTTTCGATCGCCGTGATGTCCGCCACCGATTCCGCGAGCAGCTTCGCCTTGATCGTCGCCTCCTTCTCCGCCTCGTTCTCGCTCGCCCCCCGAGCGTAGGCCAGGGACCAGGCCTGTCCTTCGGATCGGTCGAACAGCAGGCAGCGGTCGAAGAAGTAGAAGGACAATTCCGGCAGGTCGAGGTCGTCACGGGCCCTGGGAGGCACGGGCAGCAACATGCGTCCGAGTTCGTAGGACAGCACGCCCACCGCGCCGCCGGCGAAGGGCAGGCCGTCCAGCGGCTTCGGCGTCGGGAAGGTCGCCATGGCGCGGCGAAGTGCGTCCAGGGGCGATTCATCCCAGGTCCAGCTTTGCCCGCGGCTGATCCAGTGGAAGCGATTCGTCCCAGCGCGGCTGAGAAAGCGCGCCACGGGGTGGGTTCCCAGGAGCGACCATCGCGCGAAGGATCGCGATTCCCCCGCGCTCTCCAGGAGAAAGGCGCTGCCGCCGCCGAGGGCCGCGAGCATGTCCTCGGGGGGGAGCCACTGGGCGAGGGGTACTCGTGCCAAGGCTCCGCGATCGTTTGCGGGCTGCGGAAAGAAATCGCTCATGCCGGCAGGCTAGCAGGGGAGGGAAGATCGCTCAAGCGCAGCGGTTGACGCTTGAATATCAAGGCCCTAACCTGTTCATGCTGGCAGCCTGCCGCTGACAGTTGGAGGTTTCATGATTCTTCCCATCGGACACGCGGCTCCCGACTTCACGCTTCAGAATCACCTCGGCGAACAGGTGCGGCTCCACGAGCTGTCCGGCCCCAAGGCCATCTTCTTCTTCCCGACGGTTTTCTCGTTCTATTGCGGCAGCAAGATGCCCGGCATGGACGCCGTCGCCCCCGACATGGTGCGCGAGGGCATCAAGCACTTCCTGGGCATCAGTCGGGAGTCGATCTACGCCAGCCGGAACTTCGTCGAGATACTCGGCCTGGAGAACTACTTCCTCTACTCCGACCTGGACAACAGCGTCGCCAGAAGTTGGGGTACCTTCATCCCGCGTGGCGCCCAGAGGGTGAACAAGCGCGCCTTCTTCGTGCTCGACGGCGAGAACGTGGTTCGCTTCAGCCACGACATCACCCTTCAGCCGGCCAAGTTCGACATCAACAAGCTGCTCCTGGATCTTCCCGAACTACTGGACGGGCCACCGCCCGAGCCGGGAGAGTGGCGCGGTCCCGTCGACGAGGTGGAGGAGCCGCCCGTCGGTCCGCCGCCGAAGGTGGGCGACCCCGCGCCGGACTTCGAGGTGATGGACTCCCGACTGAATCCCATGACCCTGGCCGAGTACGCCGGCAAGAAGGTCGTGCTGGTGTTCTACCGCTACGACTTCAACCCGTCCTGCACGGACCTGCTCCATGACCTGGCCCGACATCGCGAGGAATTCGAGAAGCGGGGCGCCGTGGTGCTGGCCATCAACCGCGACAACCCCTACACCCATCGGGCCTGGGCCGACGAGTATGATTTCATCAGCGCGCATCTGCTGTCCGACATGAACAGCGCCGTCGCACGGCGATGGGGTCTCTTCGTGGGAGGTAGTGAACGAGCCCACCGCAAGGGCGTGTTCATCGTCGACGAAAATGGAATCGTGGCCTGGAAGAAGATTCTTCCCGGCCCGGAAGAGACGCTTCCGGCCAGGGAACTGCTCGAGGCCCTCGACCAGCTCTGATCCTACTTGAGCAAGATGACCGACCGAGAGGCGGTGTGTTCTCCGACCTCGAGGCGGGCGAAGTAGAGGCCGGATGCCAGGGCGCGCCCCAAGTCGTCGTGGCCGGCCCACACAATGTCGTGGACCCCGGCAGGCCGCCTGTCAGCCGACCCGAGTTCGGCGACCTTTCTTCCGCCTACATCGAAGATTCGGATACGTGGGTACCCGGCCTCGGGGAGCGTCAGGCGAAATGTCAGCTTCGGATTGGCGGGGTTCGGAAACACCTGAAGTTTTGCCCGAGATGATCCCCGGAGGCCATCATCGGGAACCGCGATGGGCCTGGCTCCGATTCTCATGGGCCAGCCGAAGGAACCGGCTCCCTGAAGATAGTCCAGAAGCTCGGGTCCATCCTGACCCAGTTCCCGAATCGTTGCGAGATATGCCTCCTGGACGAATCGGTATTCCCCCGACAGACGATTCTCGAAGTAGCGCTGCGCGAAGACCAGGTGTTCGCTCTGATATCCCCCGCGCATGTGCGCCAGCCAGGCGACGGCGCTACAGCCGTTTTGTGGATCGGCGGTGAGGAACATCTTCATGATGCTCGGATAGTAGTTGGGATTGCTGCGATCTGCGTCCCCCAGGCCACAGCCGGGGAACTCCACAAGAATCCTCTGGGGTGTCGGCAACAGATTCATGGTGAAAACCGGCTCGTAGACCTTCTGGAAGAAGTAACCCGGCAAAACGGATCGATTGGTCGTTCGACCGATGCCGATCATTTCGCCGATGCCGCTCTCTATCGCCTCCACTCCGGCATCCAGTCGCACCTGGAAATCCGAGCAGCTCTCGAACTCGCTATCGTGCAATAGGGTGACGGGGATACCCGCCACCTGGAACATCTGCGCGATATTCTCGAGAGCGGCTCGGGGTTGGGTCAATGCTTCGCAATGCATGTTCAGATCGCCATCGAGAATCAGGCAACGCGGATTCGAAAGAAACAAGCCCTCGCAATAGTCCTCGGCCGTCTGAACGCAAAACTCGAGTTCGGCCAAGGTCGAGACCGGAACCCTGCTCCAGGGCATGTCGGGTAGTCCATCCTCGTCGAAGTCGAAGATCTTCGTATCGGAAGCACAGTCGCTCCATCGGCAGGACCCCGTCGAGTCAGGGGAATAGAAGGTGCCAACGACATTCTCATCGGAACCATAGTCCTCATTCGCCTCGCCAAGAATCACGAGGAAGGGACGACGACCCAGCCCTTCGTTCAGCGCCAACTGATGGAAGTGCTCCGCCACCGCCCGACAACTCCATGGGCTGCTGTCCTCCCCCAGAACGAAGCAGCTGGTGCTGGAAAAGGCTTCGAGGAACTTCGCCTCCAAGGGCGCCGATGCCGTCAGGAAGTCCTGGCGGGGGCTGTAGAAAATGAAGTCGACGAGTTCCTCGCGGGAAGATCCCGACCCGGTGCTCTCCGGCCTTGGCGGCTTTGCATCTCGTGGCCACCCGCGGGCGACCCAGTCATTCAGATTTCGGAGATCATCCAGATGTCTCGGAGGAGGTCCCATAGGGAAGATTCGGGTTCCGTTTTGCCGACGATCACCTTCATCGACCTCGAGAACCTGAAATGATGACTCCGCTGACTCGACCGCTGTTTCGTAGTAGTGTGGAAGGTGCGGATGTCCACTGGCCGCGACGGTTTTGAGCAGGGCGTGGGGCTCATTCCCGCCGTAGATTTCAAAAGCCTTGCTTCCGCGTTCAGAATCGCTGACCCAGGCCACTTTGAGTTGGTCTAGCTCATCGTGGAAGGCCCAGGCGCCTTCGAAGCCCACCGCGAGATTCGGATCATAGCGCTGATAGAATCGCAGCAAACTGCTGTTGTAGGGACAATCGCTCCACCAGTGTTCGACCAGGGGATAAGGCCCCCACTTCGAAATGAAGTATCCAGCCTCATCGGTGGTGACGGCTGAATGGTTCCCGCCGTCGTTGTAGGGCAGAGGCCAGTTCACCTTCGAAGCATGAGAGGCGGTGACATCACTGGGATTTAGCCCCGAAACTTCGTAGTAGGATCCATCGGTCCAGTAGATATCCTCAACCCACTGGGCTTCCTCTTCCGTTGGACACTCCGTCCCGGATCCGAAAGCCCCAATCCAAATCTCTCCCCCTCCCTCGGTCATGTGCCAGGCATAGGCATGGCAGTTGTACCTCCTGCTTGCGGAGTCGACGATTTCGGCGTCCAGATTCTCCTCGGCGATGTAGTCTTCGATGATCGAATACCAGTGGGACAATTCTTCGTCCGACGCCTCGGCAAACTCCCAGGTGCAGAGAACTTCGGATCCATTCGGCGTATAGACGGTGCGGGAGGCCGCTTCATGAACATCGCAGGGCAGGTAGGCGAAAGAGAAAACGATCAGGCAGGCAGTCCGATAGCGTTTGGCGATTTCATTCATCAGCCCTCCCCCTTTTGTCGAGCCATCGACGTCCGCTTTCCATCACCAGCTCGGCGTATGGATAGTGGCTTGTGATGTCAACGTGGGGCATGTCCAAGAAGACCTCGAGAGCATCATCTCGATCGCACTCTCGCCTGAACTCGGGATTATCCAGGCTCAAGAGGATGCGTCCGGCCAATGCGGCGGACGTTCCGTTTCCCGCCACCTGGTCTTTCCTCGCGGAGAAGCGTTCGAGTACGAGATGGAGAAGATCTTCCTTTTCGCGTGGGTCCAGCCTGTCCAGCACTTCATAGTTGGAAAGGAGGATCTCGAGCAGGCCAAGATCCTCTTGGAAGTAGCTTCCATGCAGGTTCGATATGAAGGGACAGTCCCACAGATCATTCGGCTCATGTTGCCGATACAGCTCGACGAGGGCCGAGGCGAAGTCATCTCGCCCTCTCGCGATTTCGGCTCCCGAAAATCGCTGGAAGAAGTTGCTTTCGAGCCCGATGAAGGTCGGATGGGCCAGGCTATAGGTGCCCCAGGGTTGGCGGCGCGGATACCTCAGCGCCGTCCACAGAAGTGCTTTCGTGGAGTAATTCATCAACACGGTATCCGAGACCGTGAACGATTCCCTGGGATTCGGACCCTCGCCGTCCCGAAACTTCTCGCTGGCCTGGTTCCATTCCGATGTTCCGGGAAGCAGTGGAAAAGTGAAGACCTCGAGCGTTTCGGGTCCCGTGTACTTGTAAGGATTGTATGGCTCGCAGGAGTTCGCGGAAGAGTGGAGCGCCAGAATCGAGAACACAAGCGCAAGCGCCATGCTCGGGGACTTTTCCGTTCGCATCATCGCCCTCCTCGGATTGGGCTGGGTTCGAGCCGCCTCCCGATGGTTTCAACCTTCGTCCTTGCCACAGCGTTTGATGCAGGCTCCACTGTCCTCGCTGGCGAGGCAAATACGCAAGCAGGACCAGTCGGTGGGAGTGGACTGCCGCGAATCCGCGCCAGGTGGAACGAGCAACTCGCTTCCCATGAGCCAAAGAATGGACCTGCCCACGGGAAGATCCACCGGGCCCAGGCGTATGGGCTGTCCGGCTTCCAGCAGCACCGGTGTCTGACCGGGCAATTTCCCGAGCAGAGATTGCCCTTTCGGATCGTCGGAGAGCACGATGCTCAAGGGGCTTCCGATGGGTCGAATCTCGAGACGGTCGTAGGGCGGCCGACGGAGCACGGGCTCAGCACCCGAGCGATAGAGGGTACGAAGGGTCGACCAGCTGAGTTCGATGGAGGAGGCCGGACTGTCGAGTGGGAGAATGAGGAGGGGAAGGAGGAGTGAAAGACGTCTCATCGGACCATCTCCAAACCGGGGCGAACCGGCTGATGCAGAAACCGCACCCGTGGGGCCTGCGATACAACTCGTTATCACTGATGGGTTTATATGTCGCGGGGAGGTTTTTCCACAGGCGGGAGCGCTGGCGCGTCGGACTCGTGTCCGGAATGACGACGAGTCCGGTCCGGGAAGATCGCTAAGGGTCCCTCTCGAACGCAAGAAGGGCGGGCCACTCGGCCCGCCCTTTCGTCTCAACCCTTTGCCTAAGGAGGATGTTTACTGCAGGAGGTCTCTCAATCGCTCAAGGTAGCCTCTCTACGGTCCGGGCCCCCTCAAGTTCCAGGAATCTTCACTGAAGCTCCCGCTCCAGGCGTTCCCGCTGCGGATAGTCCGCGTACTCCAGGGCCACGCGGAAATCCTCCATGGCCAATTCATTCTGCCCCAACGACTTCCGCGCCATACCCCGAAGGTGATGGAACTCCGCGTAAGGCCTGAATTTCAGCTCCGCCAGCTCCAGGTGCTCCAGCACGCGATCCCACTGTCCGGCCGTGGCCCGGGCCAGGGCGGCCATGTAGTGCACGGCGTCGCTGTCGGGCATGCGCTCGAGGGCCTGCTC
The DNA here is from genome assembly GCA_964344565.1 of uncultured bacterium. Classification (GTDB taxonomy): domain Bacteria; phylum Krumholzibacteriota; class Krumholzibacteriia; order JACNKJ01; family JACNKJ01; genus JACNKJ01. The sequence goes on along the minus strand of CAYFNT010000002.1, from coordinate 237,437 downwards.
CATCTCGCGCAGGGCCTCGCCCACGTGGCCCTGACCGATGCGCCCCAGGGCGCGCATCATGGGCTCGGAGGCCTGCCGCCGCGGGTGATTGTAGAAGCCCCAGAGCAGGATCAGTCCGCCCAAGGCGATGACCACCGCCCAATTGCGCGAGAAGATGGCGGTGAGCAGCGAGGCTCCGAAGATCATGAAGAAGAGGCATCCCCAGGGTGTGCTGCCGTCGGGAGCCAGGATGCCGTGGCGATCCTCGCCCTCGCGGAGGGTGAGCGAAAGGGGCAGGTCCTTGGAATTGGCCAGGGCGCGGGGCTGATCCACGGGCAGGGCCAGACGCCGTATGCCCGGTCCGATGCGCGTGCCGCCACGATTCTTGAAAGGATTGAGTTGCAAGCCTACCAGTCCAGGGGAAGAAAGTTGGGTGTGCGTCCTCGAACCAGGAAGGTGATGAGCGTGACGGCGCCGCCGAAGGCGACCAGGTACCAGATCTTGAAGGCCGGCATCTGGATGTCCAATAGCTGCATGGCCAGTTTCACCGCGCCTCCGGGACCGTCGTCATCGCCGGCCGAGGGGGCGTAGGCGCTCCAGACCGACATGACCATCATGAAGACGAGCAGGACCAGGGGCAGAAAGATCAACAGGGGCTTCAGCCTGGAGCCGCTGGACTCCAGGACGACAGCCTCGCCGCCATGGCGAGCCAGGACCCGGCGTCTCCAGGCCTGGCCCACCGGTCGCGCACCGGTCTCTTCGTAGAGCGCGGCGTTCTTCAGATGTTCGCCGATGCGTGCCCAGCGCTCCGTCATGACTCATCCTCCAGTTCGTCTTTGAGCCGGGACAGGGCCCGGTGCACCCTAACTTTCGCGGTCCCGAGAGGAATGTCAAGTCGCTCGGCGAGTTCCGAGAGCTTCAGTTCCTCCAGGTAGCGCAGGGCCAGGACTTCCCGATCGCGGGGGCCGAGCCGGTCCTGCGCCGCGTGCACCCTCTCGGCCGACTCCAGGCGTTCGAGCACTCGCTCGGGATCGTCGCCGGGGTCCGCATGGGTGGCCGCAGCCTCGATGGGGGCCTCGCGATCGCCCAGCCTGCCCGCCTTTTCCAGGTGGCGGACGCCTTCCCGCCAGGCGATGCGGTAGAGCCAGGTGGATATGCGGCTCTCTCCGCGGAAATCCGGAAGGGCGCCGAGGGCCCGGTCGAAAACCCGATAGAGGACATCCTCCTCCTCCACGCGCATGCGGCGGAGCAGGGCGCCGACATAGGATTCCCAGTCGGCCAGGAAGCGGGTTGCCCGCCGCCGGTCGAGGGGAAGGTAGGTCTGGGCCTCCTCCCGGGGGTCCTCGGTGCCCTGCTTCTGTATCGTCGCCGCTTCCATCAGTGACTTGGACCGGTCCATGGCGGAAAGGTTACGGGGCGGGGCACCCGGGTGAAACCCTTTTTCCACTGTCCGGGTCAGAGTGGGCGATTGAGGAAGCGGGGCCATGTGGCTGTCCGCTAAGCTGAATCAGGAGACGAACATGGAAGCCATATTCATTCCCGTCATCGCCATTATCATGGTCTTCAGCATTCCCATCGTGGCGATCATCACCGAGCACTTGCAGAAGAGCAAGAAGGCCGAGATCGTCAAGAAGGCCATCGAGATGGGAACGCCCATCGATAATCTGAAGCTCGACGAACCCAAGAAGCGCATGCCCTACCGAAGCGGCATGGTGATGCTGGCCATCGGCATCGGCGTGATCATCTTCGGGACGGTGATGGGGAATTACGCTACCGACTTCGATAGAGAAGGAATGGCCGTGTTCATCGGAGGCGGTAGCATTGTCGGTTTGATCGGTCTGGCTCTGCTGATCAACGACAAGATGAACTACGACAAGTTCATGAAGAAAGACGACTAGTTCGAATCTCCACTGAGTTCGCTGTCTGCGAACTCATCCCCCAGCTCCAGGTCTTCCACGCGGAGGGCCTGGAGCAGCTCTGCGTCTTCGGACGGATAGCACCACATGTGCATGGGGTAGACCTTCTCCAGCGCCGAGATGGAGGGACTGATCTCGTCGATCTCGGCGATGGATCCGTCGCGCTGGCGCACGAGGATGCCGCTGCTGGCCAGACGGCTCGGATCGTATTGCTTGTAGAAGATGTCGGTGGCGTCCTCGAAGAGGAAGCGGTGCTTCACGTCCTCGCCGTACTTCTCGCGCATGAGCTCGAAGGCGCGCTCGCGAAGGGCCGCGAGGTCGGGCGTATCGGCCGGCGCGTGGAAGAGCCGCACCTTGTAGAGATCACGATGGATGATGCGGCGGGCGAGATCGGCGAGGATCTCGTCGCTCTCGCGGGTCCAGATCTTCATGCAGACCTTGAGCTCCGCGTCGTCGAGCAGCAGGTAGTCGTCCAGGGCCATTTCCTCGCCGCTCATGATGCGGACCACCGGGTTGCCGGGCGGGGCGTAGTCGAGCTTGCCCGCGCGCAACTGTTCCTGGGCGCGGCGAACCAGGGCCATGAACATGGCCTCGGCGCTCCAGACCGTCTTGTGGAAGTAGACCTGCCGATACATGTGATAGCGAGCGAGCAGATAGGCCTCGGTAGGGTGGAAGCCCTTCACGCCCACGATGACCATGTCGTGTTGCTCGTCCCGCAGGACCTCGAGGCCGAGAAGCAGCCGTTCGAGGTCGAAGATGCCGTACTTCACGCCGGTCATGGTGCTGTCGCGCAGCAGGTAGTCGAGGCGGTCGGCGTCGAGCTGTCCGCTGATGACCCGCGGAAGGAATTTCTTGGGATGCCGGTGCGCGATCATCTCGGCGATGCGCTCGGGCAGGTCGATGTCGTGCTCGACGAGGGTGCGGTTCACGCCCGTGGACGGGTCCAGAATGATGCGGCGGGTCCACTCCTCGTGGCCCACGCCCAGAACAATCTCGCTCACGTGGCTGAAGGGCCCGTGTCCGAGGTCGTGGAGCAGGGCGGCCACGCGGGTTTCCAGGCGGTCCTGCTCGGTGATCTCGCAGCTCTTGGACAGCTGGTCGAGGATGCGGCCGGCCAGATGCATCACGCCGATGCTGTGGGCGAAGCGCGTGTGCTCGGCCCCCTGGTAGACCAGGTTGGTCAGGCCGAGCTGCCGGATGCGCCTGAGTCGTTGGAACTCGGGCGTGTTCACCAGGCGCCAGATGAGTCCGTCGGCGGGATCCTCACGATCGAGCGTGATGATGCCGTGGATGGTGTCGCGCAGGAATATCTCTCGGGAAGCCATGGCGCTGAAGCTAGTGGCTGGCCGGCGGCAAGTCAATACGCCGGCCTTAGGCTTACTGAGATGCGGGCATGGAAGTCGACCCATTCGGGCATCCGGTCCGCCTGACGGAATCCATGCCGCCCGCGGTTCGGGTGAGACACCTCGGCCACCGTACGGAAAGGGCCAATCCCGGCTGGACCCTTCGTTTCCTACGTTTCCGCGGCACGTGCCATCTGGTCATGATGGGCGCCGCCGAAGTGAACGCGTTCCTCTCTCATCTGGCCACTCATCGAGACGTTCGGTGCACACGGGGGACGCCCCCCGCTCTCGCGCTGACCGTTTTATAGCCGTGCAGAGCCGCGCAATTCAATCCAGACCGAGTTCCTTTCTCAGAATCGAGAAATCGAAGGCAGCGTCAGACTCTTGCCGGCGCTCCATGTTCTCCATTCTCTTGAGGAGCAGGTCGACCTCGGCCCGGCCCTCCTTGGTGGATACGGCTTCGCGAGGCGTCCTCCCCTCCAAAGCCGGGAGAGGTTCGTCGGGCCAGCTCTGATAATGTCGCATCTTGTACTCCCTGCTCAAGCGATCGAGTTCCTCCTGCTGGATCGGTGAGAAGTCCTCCCGACTCACTTTTGCCGGGAGTGCTTCGGAGAGGGGGTCCGAGTGCTCACGAAGCAGGTGGCGGATCAGTCCATGGCAGGCCTTCTCGACGCGTCCTCTCAAAGAGTCCGCCCGATTGATCGAATTGGTTACGATGCGACAGCGTGACTCGGAGAAAGTGATGCGTCCGATATGCGTGGAGCCCTCAAGTGGCCCGCCCGCCTCTCTTTTTCGTAGAAAATCGAACCCGACGGTTTCGTCTTCAGGATCATAGGCATCGGTATCGGGCATGGCTGCGATGCAATCTCGAATCGCCTCGAAGGCACCCGGTTCGATTCCGAAATGGTCGGTCGTCATCAAGAAAGGATCTCCGTCCGTGTTGCTCAACGTGGGTGGTGTGGATAAACGCTCCAGGAGATCTTCCAGTGCCTCTTCCCAGTAGCGGATCAGAGCCCGGCCGAACGACTCATCTCTCAAGCGTTCGATCGGGACATCCTGCTTGCGACGAAGTTTCTTACGAGCCCGCAATACGACCTCCGCGACATCTTCGGGGGGAAGCGGCCTTGGATAGAGGCTCGAAAGCAAAGTGACTTCTCCGTGGTCGATCAATCGGCCGAGGACTCCATCGTATCGCTCAAGGCCTCGCGATGCGGCCGCCTCATGAACATGGCGAACTTCTCCGGACAAGATATCCCGAAGGGTGAAACTCTCCCCGGCCTCCACATCGGTGACCTCCCAGACCGAAAGCCAGGCGTTCCGCTCGGTTTCGAGCACGGCTCTCTCGCGATCCGGAATATTTCTTCCATGCTCCTCAAGGAAGTGTTCCAGTACGGTCTTGCCTTCAACATGGAAATGATAGACCGACCAATGAGGGGCGAGTGAGTCCACCTCGCGCGCGTTCTTGAAATCTCTCTCATACCTGAGCCAGTCGGAGCCGAATCGCTCATTGGCGAAATCGGACATTCTCTCAAGCAAATCGACGTCGAGCCGATGAATCTCTCTCAAGCCCCTCCAGAAGCTCCGTTTTCCCTGATCCTCGGGCATGTGGCACTTCTTGTACTTCCTGCCGCTCCCGCAGGGACAGGCTTCGTTGCGGCCGACCTCTTCAAGCCGGACCTCCCAGTCCGATCTTGCCTCGGGGCTGATGGGAGAATCGAAAAGTTCGAAGCCATCGAAAGGAGCGGTGATGCGGACCTTGAGATCGTTGCTATCGAAATACGACTCGCTGACGGGTTTGAGGGTTTCCGCCCTGAACATACTCCCATGCTTCAGAAAAAACGCGGTAAACGCGCTCGCGCAGGCGGATGCGATTCTCATGTCCCTGGGTTCGAGGGGGCGGGCTCTGCCGTCGGGCTCACGCCGCGTAACCATGGGGTATGCGCCAGGACCGGCAAGGGGCCAGTTGTGATCGGCCACCTCCTGGCGCATAGATGCGGGTACCTCCGCCTCCGTGTCGAAGTCAAGCGCGAGCCAGTCGGTGCCCAGGTCTATGGGGCCACCTCCCTCGTCCATGTGCATGGCCGCGATGTGAAAACTGTCATAGGCTTCGATGGAAGGAAAGATGAGCAGGCCTTCGCTCTCACCGAGATTGCCGATAATCGAAAGACATGCTCCATCGACTTCGAGTTCGGGAATGTCGACGCGCAGCAACTGTTCATCCAAGGCTACTTTCCAGGGAGCGAGGCTATATAGGGCCCTTGCGTTTCGGAAGAGATCCTCAAGAAGTTCCGCGGAGATGCGACCACCCTCGAAATAGCTGGCATTATTGCGGGTCGAGGACATCGTCTGGGCCATGAGTTCCAGCATCATGTCGAGCTCCGGAGTCGGCGCCACCGTGATCGGAATAGAGCCCCCGACGATCTTTCGCAGCTCCTTCACCCTCTCGGGATCCGCAACGCGAATGCGATCGGGTTTTCCCGAGCTACCTTCAGGGGGCTCTCGCAGGGCCAACTGTAAGGCACGCCCAAGAGAACCCTCTGTCGCTTTGGGGCCGACCATTTCGTGTCCTACGATGAGGTCCGATGGGAGCTCCAGCCAGATCGCCATTTTGGACCGGACGGTGTCTCCGTCCTCTTTGTAGAGGAACGGAGGCGAAAGGACCCCCCCGATCCACTCGATCGATTCACGTTTATTGGATTTAGTGGGCGGTTTCCGAATCCGTGCCATTGATAGCTCCTCGATACCGTTCGTGTGCCGTCTTACCATCAGATGCCTTGGGGCATATGCGCTTTGAGGATCGTGGATGTGCATTGAATCCCGATGCGACTCGGGCCCACAATCAGCTACAGAGATGCTAATTCAATCTGTTCCACTTTAATAGCCCGTTTGGCCGCATCTCAGAAGGGAGCCCATCCGTCGAGCGGCCCATCTACTGAATAGGTTCTTGCTGAACTATTCTGTTACTTTTGCTATGTTTCCCCCATGCCCATCGGATGGACCGACACCTTCTGGCCGATCATCGGCTTCACGGCGATCTTCGTGCTGCTGCACGTGCTGGCCATCCTGCGCGTGGAGCCGGCCTATACTCGGGCCTTCAAGCTGTCCCGTGGCGGGGCGGCCTTCATCCTGACCCTGCTCGGAATCTCGGCGCTCATCGGCGGCTTCGGACACTGGCGCGAGGCCTTCCTCTATCGCCACGCCGAGGGCGACTGGATGCGCATCGGCCTGCTCGCGGTCTACGGACATCTCATCGCCGATTTCATCTGGATGGCCGTAGGCAAGTACAAGTACGGCATCCAACCTCGCATCGACCTGATCCTGCACCACGGCCTCGGGCTGGTCGGCTTCGGCGCGGCCCTCGTGCTCGGCATCGGCTACGCCTTCGGCCTGCTCACCATGATCACCGAGATGATGCCGCTCACCACCGGCATCAACGCCTGGGGCAAACGCATCGCGGTGGAACGAGTGGTCGACGCCGCCGACCGCGCCCGCCTGCACGTGCTCGCCTGGCTGCGCCTGCCGCTCTGGTCGAGTCTCTTCGTGCTCGTGGTGATGTCGCTCATCCGCGGCGCCGAGGGCGGGCTTTTCATCGCCTACCTCGTGGCCGGCACCGGTCTGCTGGGCCTCATCTCCCTGGACCTCTACTGGATGGGCAAGGCGCGCCAGCGGGTCGACTTCTACTAGCCGGACCGAATCCATCCGGATCGAAACCCAGGCCTTTTCCGGTCGTACGGTCTCCCTGTGCCTCGAGTCCCGATCTGTGATCCAATGCAAAACCAGCTTCGAGAGTGGTGAAGTCACCATGCCGAAATATTCCTGGGCGTTCCGAATCCTGTTGCTCTCCACGCTCGCCCTGGCTATCCAAGCCGCGTCCGGCGATCCGCTGCCCCGGGCCATCGCGGAACCTCTGACACGAGACCTCGAGACCCTGCGACAGCAGCTCTCGTTACCGGGAATGTCCGTGGCGCTGCTCGTGGACCAGCAGATCGCCTTCGCGGAAGGGTTCGGTCTGGCCGACCTGGAGCAGGAAGTGCCTGCTTCGACGACAACGCCCTATCATATTTGCTCGCTCACCAAACCGATTTCCGCAACCCTCATCATGGCCCTCGTCGAAGAGGGCCGTCTCGACCTGGACGCGTCCATGCGCGAGATCTGCGCCGAGGCGGTCTTCCAGGTCAACGGCGAACGGATCCTGGGTTACGACGCCCTCTGCACCACGCTGGTGGGCCTGATCAATCATCCCTGCACCGAGCATGACTTCAAGCTTCGTCATCATCTGTCTCACACGGCCCGCGGTGTTCCCGGCGAACGCTATCGATACAGCGGATGGCTCTTCGGTCTACTCACCCAGGTTCTGGAAGAAGCCACCGATCAGGATTTCGCCGGACTACTCGCGACGCGCATCGGGATTCGCCTGGGCCTTGAGAGCACCTATCCGACATCCTCGCCCGAGCAGTCGGCCGACATTCTCGATCGCCGGGCGCTTCCCTACCGGATCCGGGAAAAGGGGGGATTCGATCGATGGTCCTTCCCCACCGGGCTTCGAACCTCGGCGGGCATGGTGTCCACGGTCCTCGACCTGGCGCGATTCGATATCGCCATCGACCGACACGAGTTGATCTCCAAGGAGAGCACCCGCGAGATGTGGCAGGCCGCCAGGCTCAATGACGGCACCTTCGCGCCCTACGGTCTGGGCTGGTTCGTGCAGGAAATCGAGGGCGGGGAGCGGGCGATCTGGCACTACGGTTGGCAGCCCGATCGGTACTCGTCGCTCTACATCAAGTTTCCGGACAGGAACCTGACCTTCATCATGCTGGCCAACAGCGACGGCGCCAGCTCGGGATTCGAACTGGGACGGGGCGACCTGCGCAACTCGCCCTTCCTGCCACTGCTTCTTGATCTTCTCGGAAAACTGCCCCTCGACGAATAGTACCTGGACCGACATTCCGCCGGCTTGTCAGCAAGGCACGCCGCGAGTATCTTCCTGGCTATGCGACACAGACTTCTCTCTGAACGCGGGCATGAAGGGCTGGTCGGCGGGGGCATTGCACCTGCCCGGCTCCTGGTGCAATCCATGATCGTGCCGGAGACCACCGACACCGAGGCCGCCCTCGGCGAAATCAAGGCGCTCGCCGCGGCCGGAGCACAGCTCGTGCGCCTCACCGTGCAGAACCGCAGGGTGGCCGAATCGCTGGCTCCCCTGCGCGAGCGCATGCGCGAGGAAGGCGTCGAGGTGCCCCTCGTGGCCGATATCCACTTCAGCCCCGAGGCGGCCATGGTCGCGGCGGACCATGTGGAGAAGGTGCGCATCAATCCGGGAAACTTCGCCGACAGGAAGCGTTTCGAGAACCCGGAATACACCGACGAGGAATACGAGGCCGAACTCGCCCGGGTGGAAGAGGTTTTCGCCCCGCTGGTTCAGAAGTGCAGGAAGCTCGGCCGGGCCATGCGCATCGGCGCGAACCACGGTTCGCTATCGGACCGACTGCTCGCCCGCTACGGCGACACGCCCCGCGGCATGGTGGAAAGCGCGTTCGAGTACTGCCGCATCGCCGAGAAGCTCGGCTACCGCGACATCGTCATCTCCATGAAGGCAAGCAACGTGCGCGTGATGATCGACGCCTATCGCCTGCTCGCCCTGGAGATGCTGCGCCGCAGCGAGACCGAGGGCCAGCCGGTCTATCCCGTGCATCTGGGCGTGACCGAGGCCGGCGAGGGCGAGGACGCCCGCCTCAAGAGCTACATCGGCATGGCCGCCCTGCTCGAGTACGGCATCGGCGATACGGTGCGCGTGTCGCTCACCGAGGATCCCGTGCACGAGCTGCCCGCCTGCCGGGCCCTGGCCCAGCGATACGATCCGCTACGCGAAAAGGCCGGGCCCTGGACCGCCGACACCCTCGCCGCGGCCTTCGCCGAGTCCGGGGCCGACGGCGAAACCGGCGCCCTGCCCGCGCCGGCCGGCCCCCGCGAGCCCTCCGAACGTCACCCGGTCACGCTGGTGCCCGTGAAGGGATGGACCCCCGACATCGACACCCTGCTGGAGCTTCCCTGGGGCGCGAACGCGCCGGACCACGTGCTCACCGAGCCGCGGGAGGAGGGCGGGCTCATCCGCTTCCGGCCGGAGCTGTCGGCCCTGCAATCCGAGGATGTCGACACCCGCGAGCGCGCCTATCTCGACCTCGCGGTGAAGGTCGGCCTGCCGCTTCTCGAGGGACGCGCAAGGGCCATCGCCGTGGAGGCCACCGGCAATGACGAGGCGGTCGAAGGCTGCCGCTTGGCTTTCGCCATCCTCCAGGTCACGCGCCTGCGCATGAGCCGGGCCGACTTCATCGCCTGCCCGTCCTGCGGGCGCACCCACTTCGACCTGCAGACCACCACCCAGCGCATCAAGGATCGCTTCGCCCACCTGCCGGGCGTGAAGATCGCCGTCATGGGATGCATCGTGAACGGTCCCGGCGAGATGGCCGACGCCGACTTCGGATACGTGGGCGCGGCGCCGGGAAAGGTGGACCTCTACGAGGGTCATAATCGCGTGCAGCGCAACCTCCCCAGCGAAGACGCCGTGGACCGCCTGCAGACCCTGATCGAGGAACGGGGGCTCTGGCGCGATCCCTGATCGCCTGCTATCCTTCATCCGCCATCAAGGAGGATGTGATGAAGACGCTCGCCGCGCTCGCCCTGCTGCTATTCGCACTACCCGTGAACGCCGACACCCTCATCGGTCTCTTCGCTGACGAGGCCGGCGACCAGTGCTGGGCCGACATCGAGCCCTATGTGGAGATCGAGCTTCACGTGCTCGTCTTCCTGGATCCCTACGAAATCTATGGAGGCCTCACCGCAGCGGAGTTTCGATTCGAAAACTGGCCTGGCAACCCCGGATACCCCTTGGGCATGGTCACCGAAAACTGGAACACCGACCTCATGCTCGGCGACCTGGAATCCGACTTCTCCCTCGCTTTCTCCGAGCCCCTGCAGGGATCCATCGTGGAACTGGGAACGCTGACCTTGCAGATGTTCAGCGAGGACTGGATCGAGGATGGTCAGGAAATCGTGGTCGGGCCCGGCTACGATTGCGACTGCATCGTGGTGGTGGACGGGCTCTTCGAGATCTACGACGCCGTGGGCCTGCAGTTCACCTTCAATTGCGAAGAGACCTGCAGCTGCATTCCGGGGGCCACGCCCATCGAGAGCAGCTGGAGTCACATCAAGGGTCTGTACTAGAAACCACTACTTGAGAAGCGTCAGCTTGATCACGCTTTCGCTGCGCCCCGCCTTAAGCTTGGCCAGATAGATCCCCGAGGGCAGCGTGCGCCCCGAATCGTCCTTCCCGTTCCAATAAGTGTGGTGTTCGCCCCCGGCGAAGATCGTACCCGTGTACAACTCCCGCACGCGGCGGCCGCGGTTGTCGAAGATGTCCAGCTGCACTCGCGCCATCTCCCCGAGCTCGAAGCGAATGGTCGTGCCCGGATTGAAGGGGTTGGGATAAGCCGGCTGCAGATTCACGGCGACCTCGGGCGCCTGGTCTTGGCTGCTCGTCACCAGCCAGGCGATCTGCTGATAGAACAAAGCAGTCTGAAGATCGAGCCCACCGAAGAATTCCACGCCATAGGGGCTTTCGCCGAAGATGTGGGCGTAGAAGGTGCAGGCGGTCAGGTAGCTTCCCTCGAGGCTGGGATGGTATCCGTCGAAGGCCCAGAGCGGCAGCTCCGGATCCACGCTGAGGGCCGCGGCCCAGGCCTCACCGCAGGGCACGATGAGCGCATCGAGCTCGTTGCCGATGTTACGATAGGCGGCGGTCACGTCCTGCTGCATGTCGAAGTAGCCGTCGAACTTCGGGCTGCAATAGTCTTCGATGCAGTAGGGACCCGAGGCGTCTTCCCATCCCTGGGTGATGTAGAAGGCGGTTTGCGAGCCGGTATCCGTGATCAGTGAATCCAGTGTTCGCGCCGACGGATAGAATGAATTGTCGCGCCAGTATTCGATCGCCGGGAAGAGGCTGTGCTCCTGCAGGACCACGCGATCCCATTCCCGCTCGGCGATCTTCTCGAGCGTGGGGTCGTAGTGCGAGTGGAAGCTGAGTGTCGAACCGCCATAGGTGGATTCTGAAACGTACACACTATGGAAACCCGCCGTGGCGAGGCCTTCGAAAAGCTCCGGCATGTCGTTGTAGAAGGTGTGGCTGTTCCCGACGAAGAGTACGCTGGTCTCTTGGGCGCTAGTGGGAAGGCACAGAGAGAAGGCCAGCAGCAAGGCAAGCAGGGTTGTATTTTTCATACCTTAATGATAGAGGAAATCCGCCTCCAAATCACGGAGATAGTCCTTATTTGAGAATGATGAGTTTCCGCGTCGCGCTTCCGTCATCTACTGAAAGACGCAGCAGGTAGATTCCCGATGGCAGTGCGCAACCCTGGTCATCCCTTCCCTTCCATTCGACTCCGTGGTCGCCCGCGCTCAGTTGTGTACCCGGGTACAGTTCGCGCACGAGACGTCCGCCGCCGTCATAGATGGCGAGCCCAACCGTGGCGGAGCGGGCGAGCGTAAAGCGAATCTCGGTCCTGGGATTGAAGGGATTCGGAAAAGCCGTGAGCCCGAAGTGTTCGTGGGCCGGCGTTGGCACGCCCGAAGCCTCTGCCGCGATCTGCTGGTAGAAAAGCGCGCGGGCCGGATCGAGGCCGCCGTGGAAGTCCAGACCTTCGGGGCTTTCGCTGAATAGGCGATGGAAGAAGACGCAGGCGGCCAGATAGCTGCCGTCGGGGCTGGGGTGATACCCGTCCGGAAGCCAGAGGGGAAGGCTCGGATCGACCGCGAGGGCCGCGGCGAAGGCCTCGCCCACCGGCGCGAGCATGGCGTTCAGTTCGAATGCGATGCTCGTGTAGGAAGCGGTCACCTCGCTCTGCATGTCGAGGTAGTCGTCGAACTCGCGGCTGCAGTATCCGCCGATGCAGTAGGGGCCCGCGGCGTCCTCGTATCCCCAGGTCATGAACAGGGCGGTTTTGGAACCGGAACTGGTGATGAGCTCGTCTAGATCGCGGGCGGCGGGAAAGAAGACCTCGTCCCGCCAATGCTCGATCACCGGATAGAGGCTGTGCTCCTGCAGCACCACTCGATCCCAGTCGCGTTCGATGATGAGCTGGCGGCTCAGCTCGTAGTCGAAGTGGAAGGCCAGGGATGAGCCGCCCACCACCGAGCGGTCCACGTGCACATCGTGGGATCCGGCGAGGGCGAGTCCTTCGAAGAGCCCGGGTAGGTCGTTGGCGCCGGTGTGGCTGTTGCCGATGAAGAGCACCGAGGTTTCGGCGAGGACCGTTGCGGCGACAATGGGCAGGAGGGCCAGGGCGATGATGATTCGTGCCATTTTCATGTCGGTATTATACCGCATCGGGAAGGCGCGAAACAGGCGGGAACAAAGCCGGCCCGGTCTCGTAGTCCAATCAGGCAAAGGAGAACCCCCATGTCCTACTGGATACTGCTCGCGGCCGCCGGCTTCATCCTCGGCGCCGCCGGCCTGCTCTTCATCTATCGAAAGGTCTGCGCCGGCGAGATGCGCATGCGCTGCTTCCTGCCCTATCTGGTGGCCTTCGCCTCCCTGCTCGCCTACGCGCTGACGAGCGCCCTCGTCCCCGGCGGCATCGGCGGAGTCGCCACGATTCTGATTCTGCTGCCGGCTCTGGTTTCCATCGTACTGATCGTTCGTGGCCGAAGCTTTTCAAGTGACTTGAATTAAAGTTATCATTCGCCGCCCGAACACCGGACAACTTGACCCTCAGTGTGATATTCTGATACTATTGTAGAGGTGATGAAGTTTCTCGGGAGGTGGATTCCTATGGTTCTGCGTCTGATCACTACCTGCCTCTGTGCAATGCTTTGCCTGCTGCCGGTCTCCGCAAACACTATCGATTCGATTCGCATCTGGGAGGATCCCGAAGGTGATGGATACTGCTGGGCCAGAATCATCCCCTACGTCCCCACCACGATTTATATCTGCGCCCATGTCAATGACCCATCCGGTATCCTTGGGGCTACATTCATGATCTGGAACTTGCCAGATTCTCCCGGATACCCGACCGGCACCATCACCGAAAACTGGTACTCCGATTTCGTCTCAGGCGATCCATATACAGAGATTTCACTTACCTGGAACGAGCCCCAAGCAGGACATTGGATTCCACTAGGATCCCTCGAGTTTCTGATGTTCGACGAGACGTGGATTCAGGAGGATCATCTCATGTCGATATGGGCAGGTGAGCAAAGCGGCGACTTGGTTCTGCTGGATGAACTTGGAATCCCCTTCTGCGTTTGCGGTGGGAATTTCTTCATCAGTAGCGCTTTCGACGACAGTTATGATTGTGGCTGCATCGGTTGCTCCGCAGAACCAAGCTCCTGGAGCCAGGTCAAGTCCATCTTCTAGCAACTGTACACGTGTACAAAAACCCCGCCCGAGAGGGCGGGGCTGTTCTCAGTTCATAGTTCATAGTTCATAGTTCATAGTTCTCAGTTCTTCAACGCCCACTCGATCTTGTTCTTGAGTTCCAGCTCGCCGGCTTCCCCTCCGAACCCGATGGTCTTGAAGAGGATGTTTCCGTCCTTGCCGATGAGGAAGCTCGTGGGGATGCCCGACACGCCGAAAGCCTCCACCGCGGGATTCCCTTCGTCGCGGGTCCTGTCGAAATAGATGGGCATGCTCAGGCCGAGTTCGTCCCAGGTGCCCTGGGCCGCGGTCTTGCGGGCCTCGCCCTCCACGCGCTCCCAGGTGTTGGCGGGAATCACCACGAAATCGCCGGTCTCCACGAACTCGGGAGTCATGGCATCGATGCCGGGCAGGGCCATCTTGCAGGGGCCGCACCAGGTGGCCCAGAAGTCGAGCAGCACGACCTTGCCCTGCAGTTCGCTCAGGCGCAGGGAATTGCCGTCCATGTCGGTGAAGACGGCTTCGGGGGCGTCCCAGCCCAGGGCGTGCTTCTGGAAGACGGCCCAATCAGCCTCGCGGTCGGCGGCCTGCAGCTCGGCCAGATGCGAAAGGAAGGGCTGCTCGCCCTCGTAGATCTCGCGCCAGGCCTCCAGCTCTTCGGGGGACAGTTCCGCCTCCCGAGCCAGCAGCTCGTAGCTGGACCGCGCCTCGTCGAGTTTCTCCATTCGCGTCTGGACGCCCACGAGCGCACGCAGCGCTTCCGCGTCGGCGAACTCGGGATAGTCCGACACGATGCGCTCCAGGTGCGGCAGCGCGTCGCGGCTGAGCCCTTCGCGAATCCGAATCTGGGCCAGGGCGAAATGCGCGGCGGCCGCGCCTTCCCGGTTGTCGCGCTTCCACTCGGCCTCGCTCATGCTGCCCTCGGCCGACCATTCGCCCTCGGACAGAAGTTCGAGACTCTGGGTCAGCAGGGCCGCGGCGCGCTGGCTGTCCCCGAGGCCCGTGAATCGCTGGGCCAGGTAGTTGGCGAAACCGGGCTCGATGGGCAGGCCGGAATCCACGACCTCCTGGGCCTTGGCGAGTCCGTCCTCCATGCCGAGGGACCAGTAGACGATGTAGCCGCGATCCTCGTTGGCGCCTTCCCACTCGGGGAAGATGCGATGCAGGTTCTGCAGCCACTCGATGCGCAGTTCCATGTTGGCCTCGTGCAGGGCCTTGTAGTGCAGGATCTCGCGATGGGCGTCGCTGCCCTTGAACTGATGGAGCATGGCGTCGCGCAAGTTCTCCATAGCCTCTCGCCGGTCGATCTTGGTGTAGAGGTCGAGCAGGTCGACGATCTCGCTCGGCAGCTCTTCCCACTCCTGCCAGCCGGTCAGACGCTCGCCGAGTTGCAGCTCGATGTGCTGGATCAAGGAATCGGGAACCTCGTCGCCGTATTCGTCCATGTCCTTGAGCCAGAGCTCGCGCTGGGCGCGGAAGTTCTGGGGGTGAAGCTCGAGCTCCTTGGCGATGAAGTCAGGCGCGCCGTCGCGATCGCGCGGGAAGGCCAGCACGTCGGCCAGTCGGAGCTGTCCGCCGAGCAGGCGATAGTTCTGGAAGTTCGCGCCGGGGGCGGGCTGGCCGTCCTGACTGAGCAGGATCTTCCAGCTCTTGCCCTGGTTGTTGTCGAATAGATCCAGATCTTCGCCGTCCACGAAGGCGAAGACGAGCACGGCGGGATCGTCGATGAGGTCGCTGGGCGTCAGGCTCGTCTGCCATTTACCGCCGCGCTTCTCCATGGGCAGGGCCGCCGAATGCAGGGATCCGTCTCCGGCCACCAGCGTGTAGCGAAGGTGCACGTTCTCCGACTCGGCGAGGGCCGAAACGGAACGGTCGGGGTGGAAATTCACCGTCAGGGCCTGGTCCAGTTCCGGCGTCGCCGGGGAGTGGGACATGGCGCCATCGTCCACGGACGAGGAGCATCCCAGGACCAGGAGGGCCAGGATCATCAAGAGGGCGATTCTCATGGGAGACCTCCGGGAGGAGTAACGAGTCGTGATTCCTGAATAGCGAGTCATGGGCTCGCGTGTCTTCTCGTCGCGGTGTTCGAGGGCCATATGCGACCGCCGGCGTACTGTCCGGCGATGGCCGCCGCCACCGACACCGCGATGAACCAGAAACTCAAGTCCAGCCCGCGCCGCAGCAGGAAGAAGAGCGGGATGGGCACGTGGATCGCCAGCCACCACGAAAAGGTCTTCGATTTCGTGCGCACGCGCCATGCGCCGAAGGGCAGGCAGATCGCGAAGATGCTCAGGGCCAGCAGCGTCACGCGAAGGCCGAGGGGCAGGTCGAGTCCGAAACTCACCCGCGCATCAGGATCCTCGCGGATCCTTTCTCCAGCACGCGACCCACCGGGCAGGCGTCGGTGACGCCGGCTTCGATGAGATCGCCCAGCAGGGCGTCGGCGTCGGATTCGGCCACGGCGATGAGCAGGCCGCCGCTGGTCTGGGCGTCGCAGGCCAGCCAGATGTCGGTTTCGCGAGCGTTTCCGAAGTCGGCCTTGGCCTCCACGGCCCTGCGGTTGCCTCGCGATCCTCCGCAGAGGAATTCGCGCTCGGCCATGGCCCGGGCGTGGGGATACTCCGGCAGACTCGGAGCGACGAGTTCGATGCTCACATCCGAACCCTCGGCCATTTCCAGTGCGTGTCCGGCCAGGCCGAATCCCGTCACGTCGGTGAGGGCGTGCACGCCGCGAGTCGGATCGGCCTTCGCCCGATCATCCACTTCTTCCACGAAGGGATCCAGACACTCGGCCGCGGCGCGGTTGAGGGTCATCATGCCAAGGATGGCCGGTTCCACATCGTCGTCCGTGATCGCCTTCGAGCCGAGACCGGCGAAGATGGTCGCCGTTCCCAGGGGTTTGGTGAGGATGAGCACGTCACCCGGGCGGGCCGTGGAATTGGGCAGCACGCGCTTGGGATGCACGCGGCCGGTCACCGAAAGGCCGTACTTCAGTTCCTCGTCCTTGATGGTGTGGCCGCCGGCGAGCACCGCGCCGGATTCCTTGATGGCGTCGTAACCGCCGCGGAGGATATCGGCCAGGTAGATTTTCTCGAGGCCCTTCGCCGGGAAGGCGCAGACATTGAGCGCGGTCACGGGACG
This sequence comes from uncultured bacterium, assembly GCA_964344565.1. Taxonomy (GTDB): domain Bacteria; phylum Krumholzibacteriota; class Krumholzibacteriia; order JACNKJ01; family JACNKJ01; genus JACNKJ01. Next base: position 220,650 of record CAYFNT010000002.1, on the reverse strand, counting down.
GCCGCCCATGGCATAGACGTCGCTGAGCGAGTTCACCGCGGCGATGCGTCCGAAGCGGAAGGGGTCGTCCACGATGGGCGTGATGAAGTCGAGGGTCTGCACCAGGGCCAGGTCCTCGGAGACATAGAAAACCCCCGCGTCGTCGGAGTGCTCGAGTCCAACGAGCAGTTCCGGCGACTTGTCCACGGCCAGATTCGCAACGATTTCGGCGAGGTCCTCCGGACCCATTTTGGCGGCTCAGCCGCCCGCCGAGGCGAAGTCCGTGAGGGAACAGGAGCGATCTTCGTCCATGGCCACCTTTCCGCGCATACGCGCAATGGAAGCAATCTAACCGATTTAGCGCCTCAGACAACCGGATTCACCGCACCTTGACAGCCTTCCCCGCCCTGCTTTTCTTGTGGCGGCCTGTTAACACGCTAACAAGTGAGCTTCCATGCCCGACAACACGCCGCGAAACTGCGACGCCCTGGCCAAGGTTCCCGAGGCCACCATCCTCAGGCTTCCCATCTACCTGAACCGGCTCAAGGCTCTCAGGGCCCGGGGCGTGGTGCAGATCAGCAGCCGCGAACTCGCCGAGCCCATGCACATCAAGGCCGGACAGCTCCGCCACGACTTCCACTACTTCGGGAATTTCAGTCGCCCGGGGCGCCCCTACGAGGTCGAGGCCCTCATCGCTCGCCTCAGCGAAATCATGTGCCTGGGCAACCCCACTCCCTACGTCATCGCCGGCGCCGGGCTGCTCGGACAGGCCATCGCCAACTACTCCCGCTTCGAGGACGACGGCTTCACCGTTCGCGGCATCTTCGACATCAACCCGCGTATCCTCGGTATGACCGTGAAGGACCTTCCCATCCGGCACCTGGAAGAGATGCCCGAATTCCTCGACCAGGAGGGCATCCAGATCGGCGCCATCGCGGTGCCCCCGAGCGCGGCCCAGGACATCTGCGATCAGATGGTGGCCGGCGGCGTGCGCGGCATCTGGAATTTCGCGCCGGTGGACCTCAGCGCCCCCGAAGGCGTGGTGGTCCAGGACGAGTTCCTGTCGGTGGGCCTGCTGGCCCTGAACTACAAGGTGAAGGCGGGAATGAGGGAGTAGTCTCCGGTCTCCAGTCTCCGGTCTCCGGTCTCCGGTCTCCGGTCTCCAGTCTCCGGTCTCCGGTCTCCAGTCTCCGGTCTCCAGTCTCCAGTCTCCAGTCTCCAGAAAGAAACCCTCCCCCATTGCCAGGGGAGGGTTTTTCGTTACTGGTGACTCGGGACTGGCGACTTCTAGTACATCGCCTTTATGTCGCTCCAGGTGCCTTCCTCGGTCGCCGTGGATCCGGGGAGGAACTCGAGGTTGTCCAGTCCCCAGGAATCGAAGGCGTCCATAGAATAGAAAGTGGCGCTCTTGAAGGGGGTGTCGCTGATCACGCCCACGAAGGAATCGGGAAGCGTTCGGGGCGACACGGAAATGGCGCCGAGGCTGTTGGAATCTTCATCGAAGAGCTCGATGGCGAAATCGCCCAGAGGCGAGCCGTCGGCCACGAAAGCGCCGATGGCCGTGCTCGTGCTGACCAACTCGAAACTGATCTTGCCGGTGCAGTAGATGGGAGCGTTCCAGTTGTTGGCCAGGAAGTTCGTCTCGCTAGGAAGTGTGCCGGCCGTAAACATGGGGAAAGGCAGTCCCGCCGAGGAGTACACGTACTGAGACGTGGCTCCCAGGTCCGAGGTGCCGCTGATCATCGCGATGCCGGCGCCGGCGTAGTGGTTGGTCACCACGGTACCGGAGGCCTGATCCTCGAAATCGATGACGACCGTGGCGCCCGCCGCGGCCGAGAAGGTGGGCTGATCCGCGTAGGCCGTCAGCACGGCGCGATCCGAGGAAGGCACGTCGAGCACTCCACCGTCCCCGGCCATGGGGTTCGGCTCGAGGGCGAAGGCGCTCAGACTGAGGCCAAGCATGGCCAGGGCGACTACTAGCTGTCTTTTCATGATGAGTCCTTTCGGTGAGGTCCAGAGAGGACCGCAGAGTAATTCAAGGACTCGCGACAATCAAGTAACTTATTTGTTTACAATGTTTTAGGGTTTCCTTGTCCGAATGTTCCACTATTCGAAACCGTGTTTGCCACAGGCGACTAGGAGTGCTCGCCGCTCGCTTCTGCCAACAAAAAAAACCCTCCCCCAACTCGGGGAAGGGTGAATTTCTGGCTGGCAGGGGGCAGCCCTAGATCAGTTTGAAGGGCTCGAAGGTCATGAAATCCGCATGGTGGACGATGAGGCCTTCGATGCTGCGCTGTCCCGTGTCGCCTTCCTTGGCGTGCATGGCGATCATGTGGCAGACCTCCGCCGGCAAGTCGTAGCGCATGGCCAGCCCGACGCCGCTGAAGGGGTGGCGCAGCAGCTTGCCGTAGTCGCTCTGCACGGCCTTGCCGTTTTCGTCGAGTTCGTACTCGAGCAGCTTGCCCACGTCGATGAGTATGGCGCCAGAGATGAGCAGATCCATGTCGATGGGAATGGTGTCGCCGTAGAATTCGCGCATCTTCAGCGCGCTGTCGCGGCAGACATGCACCACGCTGCGCTTGTGGGCCATGAAGGTCACGGCCTTCTTGGTGAGCAGCGTGAAGGGAATGGTCTCGAGGTCCTCGGCGCTGAGTACGCTCTTCTCCAGTGCGAACTCCCAGACCTTGGCGGTCTTCTCGCGAAGGTCCGCGTCTTCTATCCACTCGAGCTCCGGCCAGAGCTTCGCCACCGTCTCGTTCATGCTTCCTCCCGACTAGTAATTGTAATCGTCGTAGTTACGATCGCCGACGTTTTCAGGCTGCTTCACGTTGCCGCCCCTGCGCACATCGTAGACGAAGTCGTCGTCCAGTTCGATGCGCTCATCGCAGGCCATGCGCATGTCGGCGCTGGCGGACAGGTTCCCCCCGTGCACCAGGTGGACGACCACGCCCATGTCCTTGACCATCTTCACCGCCGGTACGAAGTCCGAGTCGGGGGCGACCAGCACAATGTGGTCCACCTTGCCCTTGGCCGCCAGGTGAACCATGTCGGCTACGAGCTGCACGTCGACGCCGCGCTGCTCGAAGCTGGTGGCGCCTTCCTCGGTGAGCACGCGCTGGGTTCTGCCGAGTCTGACCTCGAAGCGCGGCAGGTACTCCAGGCGGTGGAAGAACCCGCGCTTCTTGTAGACGCGCTCCTGCTCCTCTTCGTCCGGCTCTGCCGGCGCCCAGGGCAGCGCGTGATAGTAGTAGGTGCGTAGCAGGTTCACGTGACTGCCCACGTAGCGCGACACCTTCTTTATCAGGCCGAGCGTGAGCTTGTGATAGTCCACCTGCGCCCTGTCGTGCTCCTTGATGAGCAGCATCTCCAAATAGGCGCCATCGATAAGTATCGCGGCCTTTGCCATGTCGACTCCTTTTTTTAGATTCCCATCCTCAGAATACTGGTCATGGAATCTCGAATGAAAAAACATGCCCCGCGAAGGAGGCGTCCACTTTTTTCAGCACCTCGCCCTCGTAGTGGAAGCGACCGAAGGCGCGCGTTTCATGGGGCTTGAGATCGCGCGTTGCGGTCTCGAGCTGGTAGCGGTAGAAGAGGCGGTCGAGGCCGTCCCTTTCCCGCCACTTCTCGCTGGGCTTGCCCAGCACTTCCAGAACCCGGCTCCGACTCGGCATGAGTTCGCGAATGCGATCCTTCCGGATCTTCGCGCTCACGTTCTCGGTCCTGCGATCGGCTTTCGCATCGCCCAAGCTCGCGAGGAGCGCGACGAGGACGTCTTCGGGGAAGAGGTCCCCGAACTCCTCGGGGAAGTGCATCTCCTCGAAGAGGTCGGCATCGAAACGCAGGTCGTAGTCGAGCACGCTTCCGGATCCCGTCCCTTCATCGAGGTGGAAGACGTAGCTTCTTCCGACGACCATACCACTCACGCTTTCGGTGCGCGTCGGCTCGGCCTTCATGAGGAAATCCACATCATCCCCGCTGAGCAGGGGTTTCTTGATGATGAGCGCGTAACGGCCGTCGTTGCGGAATTCGAAATTCTCGTGAAAGTCGCTGAACTGCTTCTTGAATTGCAGGAGGCGCCAATACACGCAGCCGCTCAAGGCGACCACCGCGATCATCACAAGCGCCGGAAGCATCCGGCGGATTCTGAGCATGAAGAGAAGGTAGCCCAGCACCAATGGATTGTAAAGCTGGGTCCCTGGGGCCTTGTGCGACAGAAGTTTCTCGGGCATTCTTTCGGAAACCGAGAACCAAGGCAAACCGTGGCGGCCGGGAGCTTTCCCATATCGCCGCCACAAGTACTAGGAGCGAAATGGGAATCGCCGCGGACGTCGCCGTCATCGTCTTGGCCGGCTTCCTGGGAGGCCTCGCGGCCCAGAGGTTGAAGCAGCCCTTGATCCTGGGCTACATCGCCGCGGGCGTCGTGCTCGGTCCCCTGACCGGCGGCGCGCTTGTCTACGACCCCCACGACATCGAGCTGCTGGCCGAGATCGGCGTCGCCCTCCTGCTCTTCGCCTTGGGTCTCGAGTTCTCCTTCAAGGAACTGCGACCCGTACGCAAGGTCGCACTGCTTGGAACCTCTATCCAGCTGGTCACGACGGTCGCCGCGGCCATGGGAATCGGCGCGGTCCTGGATTGGTCCTGGACCCAGTCCGTCTGGTTCGGGGCCTGCGTCTCGCTTTCCAGCACCATGGTCATCCTGAAAACCCTTCAGAGCCAAGGACGTCTGGGAACGCTCTCGAGCCGCGTGATGGTGGGCATGCTGATCGTACAGGATCTGGCGGTCGTGCCCATGCTCATCCTGCTTCCCCGCATCACGGACATCCAGGCCGGCCTGCCGGATCTGGGTTGGGCACTGGCCCGCGGAGCGGTCTTCCTCGCCCTCATGATTCTGGTGGGAGTCAGACTGATTCCGGCCCTTCTGCGCCGCGTCAGCCTATGGAACTCGCGTGAGCTGTTCATTCTGACCGTCGCGGCCCTCGGGCTGGGAATCGGATATGCGACCTACAAGATCGGTCTTAGCTTCGCCCTCGGCTCCTTCGTAGCGGGAATCGTGATCAGCGAATCGGACCTGGCCCACCAGGCTCTCAGCGATGTCATTCCGCTTCGGGACGTCTTCGGACTCCTCTTCTTCGTCTCGGTGGGAATGCTCGTGGAGCCGTCCTTCCTGCGCGATCAATGGCTCCTGGTTCTCGGACTGGTCATCGTCATCGCCGTGTTGAAAGGCGCGATCTTCGCGGGCCTTGGCTGGGCCTTCGGCTACCGGAACGTGGTGCCCCTGGCCCTGGCCCTTACGATGTTCCAGGCGGGCGAGTTTTCCTTCGTGATCGGCCGCGTGGGCCTGGCGACCGGAAACATCAGCGCTGAGTTCAACTCCCTGATCATCTCCGTGGCCCTGGTCTCGATGTTCGCGACGCCCTTCATTTCGCAGGCCACGACTCCCATCTACACCCGAACGCGGCGGCGTAGCCAGGTCGAACCGGTCATGACCATCAACATTCCCGATGACTCGCTCAAGGACCATGTCATCGTCGTGGGAATCGGTCGGGTCGGCCAGGTCGCCGCGGCAGTTCTGACGCGCCTGTCACTCCCTTTCGTGGCCATCGAATTGGACAAGTATCGCCAGGAGAGTTGCCGCAGCGACGGTTATCCCGTCGTCTTCGGCGACGCCGCCCAGCCGGTGGTGCTGGAGGCCGCGGGCCTGGATCGGGCGCGCTTGTTGATTCTCACCAGCGCGGCGCCGGAAACGGCGCGCTCCGTGGTCGCTCACGCCCAGCAGCTACGACCCGACCTTCATGTGGTCGCGAGGGCGGAAACCGATGAGCTCATGCGAGAATTGTCCGGGAAGGGGCTCTACGAAGTCGTGATGCCCAAGCTCGAAGCGGGCCTGGAGGTCTCGCGGCAGGCGCTCGAACATCTGGGCGTGGATTCCGCCCGTATCGAGGAACTTCTTCGCGAAGAGCGGCACAAGGAGACCTGCGCCTAGAACCGCTCCCCAAGATCTCGAAAGCTACTTGATCACGTCCGAGATAGTCGCGCTCATCGATGCGGGAAAGGCAACGATGATCATGCGCTTCACGGCGATCATCCATTCCGTGCTCCAGGGGGCCTTGTCGAACAAGGTCAGGAAGGCCGCCGCCACAAGCAAGGCCAGCATGTAGGTGGCGAGGACTCGCTTGATGTAGTTGTAGAGGTGATCCCGGAAGTGGAATCGGTAGAAGTTGAAGTAGATGAAGTTGGCGATGACAACCAGCGAAAAGCCCGCGAGGAGCGCCACATTAAGAAATGGAAGCTCGGCTCCGAGATTCCACACTTCCTCGGTCAGTGAAACCGGGAGGGCGAATGCGGACGCGCCCAGTAGAATCTGCCAGATGTCCCGCGGGCGGAGCTCTACCATGAAGGGTTTGAGGGCGTGCCCGACCACCTCGCCGGCGGCGTCCGTGATGGGCACGATACGCTGCAGGTAGCCACCGATTCGGCGAATGGTCATCTTGGGCTTCCGGGACTCCTGCATCTACATCCCCCTGCGGTACTGCCCTCCGATACCATAGAGAGCCCGGCTCATCTGGCCGATGGTGCAGACCTTCGCCGCGTCCATGAGCACCTCGAAAATATTCTCGTTGGCGAGTGCGGCCTCGCGCAATCGCTCCAGCGCAGTCGTGGCCATATCCTTGTGGCGCTCATGGAGATCGCGCACCTGGTTCACCTGCCCCTTCTTCTCCTCCTCGCTGGAGCGGATGAGTTCGGTCTCCACGACCTTGCCTTCCTCGGCGTGGGGATTCTGGAACATGTTCACGCCGACGATGGGCAACTCGCCGCTGTGCTTGAGAGTCTCGTAGTAGAGACTCTCCTCCTGGATCTTCCCGCGCTGGTACATGGTCTCCATGGCGCCCAACACGCCGCCGCGCTCGGTGAGCGAATCGAACTCCTTCAGCACGGCCTCCTCGACCAGATGGGTGAGCAGGTCGATGATGAAGGCGCCCTGCAGCGGGTTCTCGTTCTTGGCCAGCCCCAGCTCGCGGTTGATGATCAGCTGGATCGCGAGGGCCCGCCGCACCGACTCCTCGGTGGGCGTGGTGATGGCCTCGTCGTAGGCGTTGGTGTGCAGGCTCTGGGCATTGTCGTTGATGGCGTAGAGCGCCTGCAGGGTGGTGCGGATGTCGTTGAACTGGATTTCCTGCGCGTGCAGCGAACGCCCGCTGGTCTGGATATGATACTTCAGCTTCTGGCTGCGCTCGCCCGCGCCATAGAGATCGCGCATGGCGATGGCCCAGATGCGCCGGGCCACGCGCCCGATGACCGAGTACTCGGCATCGACGCCGTTGCTGAAGAAGAAGCTGAGGTTGGGCGCGAAGCCGTCCACCTGCATGCCGCGGGCGCGGTAGTACTCCACGTAGGTGAAGCCGTTGGCCAGGGTGAAGGCCAGCTGGCTCACCGGGTTCGCCCCGGCCTCGGCGATGTGGTAGCCGCTGATGGACACGCTGTAGAAGTTTCGCACCTGCTTCTCGACGAAGTACTGCTGGATGTCCCCCATCATCTTCAGGGCGAATTCGGTGCTGAAGATGCAGGTGTTCTGGGCCTGGTCCTCCTTGAGGATGTCCGCCTGCACGGTTCCGCGCACAGAGGACAGCACCTGCGCCTTGATCTCGGCGTACTCGTCGGCCGGCAGCAGCTGATCGCCGGTGACGCCCAGCATGGCGAGACCGCGTCCGTCGTGGCCCTGGGGCATGTTCGCCCGATACTTCGGCTGCGCGCCGCCGGTGATCTCGGCGATCTTCTTCTCGGCATCCTCCCATCGGCCGGTATCCCGGAGCCGCGTTTCCACCGCCTGGTCGATGGCCGTGTTGAGGAAGAAGGCCAGGGCCATGGGCGCGGGGCCGTTGATGGTCATGCTCACGCTGCTCGTGGGCGCGCCCAGATCGAAGCCCGAGTAGAGGCGCTTCATGTCGTCCAGGGAGCAGATGCTCACGCCGCTGTTGCCGATCTTGCCGTAGATGTCCGGGCGCTCATCGGGATCCTCGCCGTAGAGGGTCACCGAATCGAAGGCGGTGGACAGCCTCACCGCGGGCAGGCCCCGGCTCACGTAGTGGAATCGCCGATTGGTGCGCTCGGCCGTGCCTTCGCCGGCGAACATGCGGGTGGGATCTTCCTGGGTGCGCTTGAAGGGGAAGACCCCGGCGGTGTAGGGAAATTCGCCTGGCAGGTTCTCGCGCCCGAACCAGCGGGCCAGCTCGCCCCAATCGCGGGTCTCGGGAAGGGCCACCTTGGGCACCCGCGTGCCCGACAGGCTCTCGTGATAGTTCCTCACGTGCACGTCGCGTCCACGCACCTGGTAGACCGTGTCGTCGGCGAGGTAGCTGTCCTTCTTGCCCTTCCATTCGGCGAGCTGCTTCCGCAGGGTCGGATCCAGTTCGCCGAGCAGTTCGTGGTAGCGCTGCCGAAGCAGCAGAATGGCAGATTCCGCGCCCCCACTCAGCTGCTCGGTGCTGTAGTCGGACTCGAGGTCCGGCACCATGTCACCCAGTTCGCGCAGGCTGCGGGCGAGGCCATCGAGCCTTTCGGCAAGGGAAGCCTGCCCCTCGCTGCGGCGATGGTGATGCCGCACGGCTTCCGCGATCTCCGACAGATAGCGCACCCGCTCGCCGGGCACCACCGTGGGCACCTCGCCCACGCGATCGGGCATGGCGGCGGGCGTCCATTCGCGTCCGCTCTTCTCGGACACCTGTCCGATGACCCAGAGGAATAGATTGTCCACGCCCTCGTCGCCGAAGTGGTTGGCCGCGGTGAGGAAGACGGGCATCTGCTCGGGAGGCAGCTCGAAGAGGCCCTTGTTGCGCTGCACCTGCTTGCGCACGTCGCGCAGGGCGTCGTCGGCCCCGCGCTTGTCGGCTTTGTTGATGACCACGCCGTCGGCGAAATCCAGCATCTCGATCTTCTCGAGCTGGCTGGGCGCGCCGAACTCGGGCGTCATGACGTATAGCGAAAGATCGGTGAGGTCCACCACCTGCGAGTCGCTCTGACCGATACCCGCGGTCTCGAGGATGATCAGGTCGTATCCCGCGGCGCGCAGGGCGAGCAGCGCGTCCTCAACCACCCGGGCGGTGGACGTGTGGGCCTGCCGCGTGGCCAAGGAATGCATGAAGACCCGCTCGCCGTGCACCGCGTTCATGCGGATGCGGTCGCCCAGCAGCGCGCCGCCTGTGCGGCGGCGGCTCGGATCCACCGAGAGGATGGCCACCGTGCGATCGTCGAAACGGTCGAGCACGCGGCGCACCAGTTCGTCGGTCAGCGAGCTCTTGCCCGCGCCGCCGGTGCCGGTGATGCCGAGCACGAGGGGCGCATTTTCGCCGAGACGCGCGTTCAAGGTTTCGCGGTGCTGATCCATGGCCGGCATGTCGGCATCGCGCTCGAGGATGCTGATGGCCCGGGCCACCTGGCCCGGATCGCGTTCGTAGAGGCCCGCCGGCATCCCGGCGGTATCGCCCGCCGGATCGAAGTCTGCGCGCTTCAACATGTCGCGGATCATGCCGGTGAGACCCATGAGCCGGCCGTCTTCCACCGAGTAGATGCGCTCCACGCCGTAGTCGTGCAGCTCCGCCGCTTCCTCGTCGGTGATGGTGCCGCCGCCGCCGCCGAAGACCTTGATCTGCGGCGCGCCGCTATTCTTCAGCAGGTCCACCATGTACTTGAAGAACTCCGTGTGCCCCCCCTGATAACTGGACACGGCGATGCCCTGGGCGTCCTCCTGCACGGCGGCCTCGACGATCTCGTCCACCGAGCGGTTGTGCCCCAGGTGGATGACCTCCGCGCCCTCCTGCTGCAGGATCCGCCGCATGATGTTGATGGCCGCATCGTGCCCGTCGAAAAGCGACGCCGCCGTCACGAAACGCAGCTTGTGTTCGGTGGCGAAGGGCTCGGCGGTCGCGGGATCGGTCTGGCTCTGGATCTTCTCGCTCATAGGGGCCTCGCAAATAGGGTTAGGCAATTAAGTTACACGAATTCGGCGACGGTTTCCATAGGAGAAACCTGGAACTGTGGACCGTGGACAAGAAGAAACCCCCTCCGTCGTCAGAGGGGGTTTCTTGTTCTCAGTTCTCAGTTCTGAGTTCTCAGTTCTGAGTTACTTCAGCAAAGTCATCTTCTTCATATCGACAAAGTCGTCGGCGGTAAGACGATAGAAGTAGATGCCCGATCCCTGCGCCTTGCCCGCCTTGTCGGTACCGTCCCAGACGATGCCGTGCTGGCCTGCGCCGTAGGCCGCGTCCACGATCAGATCGCGCACCTTGCGTCCGCTGAGATCGAAGATCGCCAGATTCACGCTCGCGCTTTCGTCCAGGTTGAATCGGATCTCGGTCTTCGGGTTGAAGGGATTCGGATAGTTGGCCAGGAGCCGCGTGCCGGCCGGCACCGCGTCATCCACCGCCGTCTCATCGGACTCCTCGATGGTGATGCGCTGGTCCAGTTCCACCGCGCTCACGATCTGGGTTCCGCCTCCGGGCCAGGTGACCAGCACGTTGGCCGTGCCCGTCGCCTCGCCGAAGCCGAAGTGGGCCACGGCCATGTTCTGGGACATGTACCCCGCGTCGCCGCCGATGGCGTGCATCTGCGTGAGACCGTCGACGGTCACGCTGACCTTCGCGCCGATACCCTGCTTGTTCGAGGTGACGCCCGTGAGCTTCACCTGCAGCCAGTTGTTCTCCGGCGGGAAGTCGTTGCGCACGAGCTTGTTCTCGCCGCCGTCATTGGCCATGTAGACGTCCAGGTCGCCGTCGTTGTCGAAGTCGGCCCAGGCCGCCGCGTTGGTGGTTCCCGAATCGCCCAGGAGTGGATCGGTGGCCTCGGTGAAGAGCCCGCCGCCCTGGTTCTTGAAGAGGTGGTTGCCGCCGTTATTGGTGACCAGCAGGTCCAGGTCGCCGTCGCTGTCGTAGTCGCCCCAGGCGCAGGAGCGGCCGGCGCCCGCGTCGTCCAGCGGCGCGGTGGTCACGTCGCTGAAGGTGCCGTCGCCGTTGTTGCCCAGAAGCACGTTGGCGCCGTCGTTGACCAGGTAGAGGTCGAGGTCGCCGTCGTTGTCGTAATCGCCCCAGGCCGCGCCGTATCCGTTGCCGCCGTCACCCACGGGAGCCGTGGTGATGCGCAGGAAGGTGCTGTTGCCGTTGTTGCGATAGAGACGGTTCTGCCCCGAGCGCATGAGGTAGAGATCGAGGTCGCCGTCGTTGTCGTAGTCGCCCCAGGTGGCCGAGCGTCCCCATCCGGCGTCGTTCATGGGATAGCCCACGTCCACGCTGAAGCTGCCGTCGCCGTTGTTGTGGAAGAGCTTGTCGGCCGCGTAGACGTTGGTCACGTAGAGGTCGAGATAGCCATCGCCGTCGTAGTCGCCCCAGGCGCAGCCCTCGCTGTAGGAGGTGTCGCCCAGATCGCCGGAAGTGGCGTCGACGAAGGTGCCGGCGTCGTTGCGGAACAGGTAGTTGGCGTCGCCGCTGGTCTGCACCGCGTAGAGGTCGAGGTCGCCGTCGTTGTCGTAGTCGCCCCAGGCCGCCGCGCGGCTCGCGTCGGAGATGTCCAGAGGCGCGACCGTCGCGTCGACGAAGGTGCCCGCGGCATTGTCGTAGCAGCGGTTGGGCTCATTGTCGTTGGACGTGTAGATGTCGAAGAAGCCGTCGCCGTCCAGATCGCCCCAGGCCACGGCCTGGCCGCCGCCCGTATCGCCCACCACGGGGGTGGTCACGTCGGTCCAGCTTTCGCCGCCGTAGATGCCGAAGTCTGCGCTCCAGCCGAACTTGTTGTTCTCGTCGATGACCTTCAGGCGGAAATTCGAACCCGTGCCCCAGGCCGGATCCACGTTGATGCCGGGATCCTCGGAACCGTCATTGGGGGTGACGCCGATGACGTTCGCCACGAAGGTGTCGCCCTGGTAGAGGTCCACGAAGACCTCGGTGCCGGTGCAGCCGGTCCACTCGACCAGACCCGCGGCCTCGTCGTGGTACCAGATGGTTTCGGCGTCGGGCGCGGTCACGTCGAAGAAGCCCTTGGGTTCGATGTTGATGAGGATCCATTCCTGATCAAGACCGCAACCCGACCAGGGACAGTAGAGGTTGTCGATGCTGTACCAGGAGTTGTATCCGCCGCCCCAGCCGTAGTTGAGATGGTAGTAGTAGGGTCCGCCCAGGTCGTTGATGCCGTCGCAGATGATCGAGTGTGTGTAGATGCGGTAGTGGATCGGCCGCGCCGGCACCATGCGGATCTCGTGGCAGATGATGTCCCACCACTCCATCTGCGTGTAGTTGTCGCGATGGACCAGTTCGATGTCATCGCTGTAGTCGAAGAAGTCGGGATAGACCGTCACGCCGTCGGTGACGTAGCTGCCCGATCCGCAGTGGCCGAAGTCCATCTCGAAGGCCACGGCAACTTCGTAGTTGAGTTCCGCCACCGCGGCGGCCTCCTCTGGAGTGTATCCGCCGGTGTAGCTGTTCTTGATGTTCGCCCAGTCGTAGGGATCGGAGAATTCCACGTAGAGATACTCGCCCGGCGTGGAGCCGCCGCAGGAGTCGTCGCCGTCCCAGTCATAGCCGTGTCCGCCGATGCCGTACTCGGGATACTCCCAGTACTTCATGATCATGGACGCCGAGGTGGACACGCAGCCCACGAGGGTGAGGCCGCCGTCGCCGTCGGGACAGTCGTTCCAGTAGGGACTTTCCTGGTGCCAGTTGGTGGAGAGCACCGGCCCGATCATGTCGCGGGTGCGCGGCAGCGGTTCGCTGGCCATGAGCTTCTGCCAGCTCTCGCGGTTGTGCGGAGCGGAGGCGGAGGCCGGCAGGTGGTCGAGGCCGCCGTACTCCTCGCGCGCGAAGTCGAGGGTCTTCTGGAAGGTGTCCTTGATCAGAGCCGTGTAGCCGTAGTCGATATCGGCATCGAAGCTGTCCGTGTCGGACCAGGCCTTGATCGCCGGCATCTCCTTGAGCAGCGAGATGATGACGTGGCCGGAGGGCTCCACCGGCGCCCAGTAGCCGAGCAGTTCGCCGTCTCGGGTGAGTTCGTAGCATCCCGTTACGCGCGCGGAGGACGAACCGCCCCAGTTGCCCACATGCGCGGTCTGCTCTGCGACGAAGGCCTCGGCCACGGTGCGGGCCTCGCTGAGGCTGGCCACTTCCGCGGTCGCCGGGAAGGCGCAGAAAAGGGTTATCAGAATGAGACCGACGAGGACGTGCTTCATGGTGCATCTCCTTTGGGGAAAATCGGATATTCAGGGCACATTATACCACAGGAGGCGGGGCTGGGCCTACCTTCTCCCTTAGCTTCGCCGGCTCGAAACTGTTGAATTTGCGAATGCTTCGGGCCGGCTCAGATGCGTCCGAAGGTAGGCCCAGCCCCGCCACCGGCAACGATGCGCCCTGGATATCCATAGCGAGGGAGAGTGGGGAGCAATGAGAACGGGGAGGGATGACTCCCTCCCCGAGTGACATTTAAACTGGAACGAGGGGAGGGACCTTGCCCTCCACTCTCGTGTTACTTCAGCAACACCGCACGCACGGTCTGACTGCTGTCTCCCACGCGCACCTTCATGAAGTAGATGCCGCTGGCGGCGGACTCGCCGCCCGAGGTCTTGCCGTCCCACTCGGTCTCAACCCAGCCGGCCTGATCGGCCACGACGGCCATGCGATCGACCCGGTGTCCGCCCATATCGAAGACGTCCACGAAGGCCGCGCCCGCCTGAGGGGCGTAGAAGCGCACGGTGGTCTTGGGGTTGAAGGGGTTGGGATAGACGCTGGCCTGCAGGTCGGACGCGGGCGTCACAGGATCGTCCACGTCGGTGGGATCGGTGATGGTGATCCACTGCAGCAGGTTGTAGCGCTGCACATCGGCGCCGGTGGAGCCGACCTCGCGAACGATCTCGAGGAAGTAGGTGCCGGCGGGCACTTCGTAATCCACCAGCATCTCGCTGTCGCCGTGATCGCCGTCTTCAACGTAGACCAGTTCGTTGAGATCGGAATCGTAGAGCTTGAAGCCGAGGTCCATCATCTGGTCGGTGTCGTACCAGACCGGGGGCGCGCCGCCCTGCCAGCCGAGCTGCACGTGGGCGCCGATGGGGTCGAAGGTGATGTCCAGCTCGCTGGTCGAAACCGTGTGGAATTCGAACCAGTCGACGTCGTTCAGGAAGTCGAGGTTGTGATCGATGGTGACCTTCACGCCTTCCCAGGTGCCGAGCTGATTGGCGAGGCCGGCCTGATCGTCATCCTCGAAGGAATCACCATAGTTGCGGCTGCCGCCACGGATGTCGTCTTCCTGGGGACCCAGGAAGTTCGTGTTCAGATAAGCTTCCATGAGCTTGGTGCCGTTCTCGGGAGTCGTGTGACCGAGACCCTGTCCGTGACCGTGCTCATGCATGATGGTGTTCCGGATGGCCCGAAGGTTGCCGGAGTTCCAGTTTTCGGACGTGTCGATGACCATGTCGCCCTGGTCGGGGAAGTAGTTGTAGGCCAGGGTCCCGCCGCTGCCGTCGATGTAGTGAGCGCCGATGCGCACGTCGCCGCGATCGCCCAGGGAGCCCGCGCTGCCGGGGAAGGGCGCGCCGTCATCGCTCACCTCGATGTAGGTGATGCCGATGTGGCTGGCCCAGTCGGCGAAGCAGTCGGTGAAGATCTGCTTCCAGGTGGCCTCGTCGCCGAACTGGTCGTTGAACTCGTCATAGAGACGGCTCGGCTCTCCGCCGTCGGCGTTGATGGCGGTGCCGTCGGGCAGGAAGCTGTAGGTCAGGGTGATGGGATCGCCCAGGGCACCGGTGCCGCCGTAGGCGGTGGTGATCCAACGATCATTGCGCCAGTAGCGGTCGCTGTCGAACTCGCTGCCCGTGGGCAGGTTCTGGATGATCTCGATCATGCGATCGTAGGGAGTGCTTGGGTCCACGCAGAAGGCGCGGGTCGGCGTCTCGAAGCACATGATCGCGTCGAGGGGATCGTCCGGCACGTAGACGTCGAGAAGGCTGTTCATCACGGCCTTCGCCACCGCGTCCTCGATGACCGGGTAGAAGGGATGGTCGCTGTGGTCGCACTCGCTGCCGGCCAGTGCGAATCCAGGGACCAGGAAAAGAAGCGTGGCCAACAGGACGGTGGTCCTGCGCAGGGTCTTGCCAATCATAGCGTACCTTCCTGTGCGGTGAGCCAGAGTATCCTCTATGGCGAATTGGTTGAAGTATGGCGCAAAGAGATACTCCACATTATAGCAAATCGCCGCGGCCTAGGAAAGGCCGCCTTGCCCGTGGGGAGGGTATCGGCTAACCTGTGGCAGTACTTGAGGATAGAATTCTTTGGAGGAAGCGATGCCCCTCGTTCCGAAAGCCATCAAGAACTTGAGGCCCTACTCGCCCGGGAAGCCCATCGAAGAGGTCCAGAGGGAACTGGGCCTGGATCGGGTGATCAAGCTGGCCAGCAACGAGAATCCCTGGGGGCCCTCTCCTCGAGCTTTGAAGGCCGTCGAGGAAGTATTGGGTGGGCTGCACCGCTATCCGGACATGCTCGCCCGCGATCTGAGGGGGGCTCTGGCCGAGCGGTTCGACGTGAAGGTGGAGAACGTGGTGGTGGGCAGCGGCAGCGAAGGCATCATGGCGAACATCATGCGCACCTTCCTCTGCGACGAGGACGAGATCCTCACCGCCGAGAGCACCTTCGTCGGTTTCATGGTCCTCGCCAAGGGCAGCGGGCGGAAGATCGCGCTCGTTCCGCGCAAGGCCGACTATCGCTACGACCTCGAGGCCATGGCCCGCGAGATCAACGAGTACACGAAGATCCTCTACCTGGCCAATCCGGACAATCCCACGGGCACCATCTTCACCCGGGACGAATTCGACGCCTTCATGGAACACGTGCCCTCGCGGGCCCTCGTGATCTACGACGAGGCCTACATCGAATTCGCCGCGGACGATCCCCGCTTCCCCGATTCCATGACCTACCGCTACGACAACGTCATCACCCTGCGCACCTTCTCGAAGGCCTACGGCCTCGCGGGCCTGCGCATCGGATACGGGTTCGCCCACGAGGACCTCATCGCAAACCTCATGAAGGTGAAGCTGCCCTTCGAGCCCAGCATTCCCGCCCAGGCCGCCGGCATGGCCGCACTCGAGGACAGGGATTTCCTGGATCACACCGTGCGGGGAACCCTCGAAGGCCGAAAGAGGCTGGCCGAAGCCCTGAATCTCGCCGGATTCGGGGTGCTGCCGGGCAGCACTAACTTCTTGGCGGTCAAGGCCGACGGGGCCGAAGGCTGTCAGGACATCTGCCGGAAGCTCCTGGAGCGGGGCGTGATCGTCCGGCCCCTGGCGCCCTTCGGCTTTCCCGAACTCTTCCGGGTCACCATCGGCACGGAGGAGGAGAACGAGGTGTTCCTTGAAGCGCTGAAAGAAACTATTGGCAGGTAACTGTCGGCAGGAAACCGGAAAAGGCCGGGGCGAGGTTGGGTGTTTCCTGTCATCAGTCTCCTGCCAATAGTTTCCTGCCATGGTTAAATCCATTGTCTTTAAGCCCCTACGCGGCTACTCTTCCCCGTCATTCCCCACGGAAGCAAGGCTTTCACTCAAAGAGGGAGCTCATGATTCGAAACAAGCTTCTCCTCCCGGCGGCCGGCGCAATCTTGCACGCCGTGCCCGCCCTGGCCCAGGAAGAGGCGGTCGGATGGGGATTCCGAACGGAAAACCGATCCGCGATGATCCTCTTCATCGTCTTCACCATCGTCATCGTGGTGTCCATCTGGCTGGCCCGTCGCGGAAGGGAACTCTACATCCGCCGCATCGCCGGTCTGAACGCCGTGGAGGAGGCCATCGGCCGATCCACGGAGCTGGGCAAGAAGGTGCTCTACGTGCCCGGCATCGGAACCATCGGCGAGGTGCAGACCCTGGCCTCCATGGCCGTGCTCAAGCACGTCGCCAAGCACACCGCCGAATACGGCACTCCGCTCGAAGTGCCCAACAAGGATCCTCTCACCTACGCCGCGGCGCGGGAAACGGTGAAGGAGGCCTACCTCGAGGCCGGGCGACCGGACCTGTTCCAGGAGGAGACGGTCCCCTACATCACCTACGACCAGTTCGCCTACACGGCCGCGGTCACCGGCAAGATGGTGCGTGAGAAGCCCGCGGCGAACTTCCTGATCGGATCCTTCTTCGCCGAAAGCCTGCTGCTGGCCGAGGCCGGACAGTCCACCGGCGCGATCCAGATCGCCGGCACCGCCGAAGTGGCCCAGCTTCCCTTCTTCGTCACCACCTGCGACTACACGCTCATCGGCGAAGAGCTCTACGCCGCGAGCGCCTACCTGTCGCGGGAGCCGGTGATGCTGGGATGCATCAAGGGGCAGGACTTCGTGAAGTTCCTGCTGCTGGTCTGGATCATCCTCGGAATCCTAACCGTCACCTTCACCGGAAGCACCGTCTTCCAGACACTGCTGCGGTCCGGCGGCTAGGAGGATACGACCATGTACAAGAAGCAACTTCCATTGATGTTCACACTCCTGGCCGGGCTGATACCCATCCTCGCGTTCTTCATCACGACGCCGGGAGACGGATTGCAGCAGGCCAACGACACCCTCGAGCAGTGGATGCTCGTCATCGCGGGCTGCGCGCTGCTGTTGGGCGTGGTGAACGTCTTCCAGATGAACCTGAAGAAGATCTCGAACAAGGCGAAGGGTTGGCTGAACTCCGTCTGGCTGCTGCTCGCGCTGGTCATCGCCGCGGTCTTCGGCCTCATGGACGCCTTCAGCTATCAGCCCTTCACCATCGACGAGCTGCCCATCTACCGGTGGATCGTCGAGTCGGTGTTCATGCCGCTGCAGTCGACCATGTTCAGCCTGCTGGCCTTCTACGTGGCCTCGGCGAGCTTCCGCGCCTTCCGCGCGCGCAACGTGGACGCGGCCATGCTGCTCATCGCGGCGCTGATCATCATGCTGGGCGTGAATCCCGCGACCCAGCGCTTCATGCCCTTCCTGTCGGACTGGACCAACTGGATCATGAACGTTCCCAACGCGGCCGCGCAGCGAGGCATCATCATCGGCGCGGCCCTGGGCGCGGCGTCCATGGCCCTGCGCATCCTGCTCGGCATCGAACGTTCCTACCTCGGCCTGCAGAAAGGAGAGTAGCCATGGGCATCTTCGAGAAACTCATGAACCTGGACCGCCGCTGGCTCTACCTCCTGGTGGGCATCGCCGCGGTCCTGCCGATACTCTGGCCGCTGAACCTGCCGGTTCGCGTGAGCCAGCCCGTGCAGGACCTCTACGACCGCATGGAGGCGCTGCAGCCGGGAGACATCATCATGGTGTCTTTCGACTACGGCCCGTCCACGGGGCCCGAGAACGACCCCATGGCCGACGCGGTCATCCGCCACGCGCTGCAGAAGGACGCGAAGGTGGTCTGCCTGGCGCTCTATCCCATCGGGGGGGTGAACGAAGGCCTCGAGGAGCTCGAGCGCTGCGTGGGTCCGCTGGACGGCAGCCTGCCCAGCGACACGCCGGTGGAGAGCGAACACTTCCCCGGCAAGTTCTACGGCGTCGACTTCATGTATCTCGGCTACAAGGACGGCGGCCTGGCCGCCATGCGCCAGATGGACGAGAACGTCCACGATACCTTCCCCACCGACTACTGGGACACGCCCCTGGACGAGTATGAACTCGGACGCGCGGTGCACGGCTACGACGATCTGCAGTTCGTCTTCAGCGCGGCCACGGGAATCATCGGCGAGTGGTGGGCGAACCTGGTGAATGCGCAGTTCGGCATTCCGGTGGCCGTGGGTTGCACGGCCGTGAGCGCCCCCAAGTACTTCGCCTACTATCGCGCCGGACAGATGTTCGCCCTGCTGGGCGGGCTGAAGGGCGCGGCCGAGTACGAGAAGCTGGTCCGCGAGGCCTATCCGAACATCGACGCGCTCACGACGGCGGAGGTCTTCTACGCCGGCAAGGGCTCGGACGTGCAGTCGGTGGTCTACACAATCATCACAATCTTCATCATTCTGGGTAACATCGCGTTCTTCGTCGAGCGCGCTGCTTCCCGGAAGCGGTATTAGGGAGGTGGTGAAATGAGCACGGAAATCGGAATCTGGGTCGGTGCCTTCTTCACCCTCTGCATTTTCAGCTTCCTGTATAAGGACAATCCCTTCTTCCGCTTCGCCGAGAGCGTCTTCGCGGGCGTGAGCTTGGGCTATTACATCGGTCTGACCTTTGGGCAGACCTTCGTGCCCAACGTCATCGATCCGCTGCGTCACGGGGGCTTCTCGCCCTTCACGAGCTGGGGCTGGTGGAACCTGATCATCCCCATGGCGCTGGGCGTCATTCTCTACGCGCGCTACATCGGCAAGATCGCCTGGGTGGCGCGGTTCGCGCTGGCCATCTACGTGGGATACTACACCGGCATCGACTTCATGCAGCGCCTGCAGGGCGAGGTGCTGCCCCAGTCGGCCGACACCATCGTGGGGCTCACCCAGGGATGGGGCGATCCCGTCGCCTGGATCAGCACGCTCATCATCACGGTGGGCGTGCTCTCGGTGCTCGTCTACTTCTTCTTCTCCGCGGAGCACAAGGGCTTCGTGGGAGGCGTGAGCAAGCTGGGCATCTGGTTCCTGATGATCTCCTTCGGCGCCGCCTTCGGCTACACCATCATGGGTCGCATCTCGATCCTGATCGGGCGGGTGGTCTATCTGCTTGGAGAGTGGATAGGCTTAGGATAACCCAGAACTGAGGACTGAGAACTGTGAACGCCCCTCCCCCTGCCGGGGGAGGGGTTTTCAATTGCCGGCACGCTCCAGGTCGAGCAGGAACTTCTTGCGCCAGAGGCCGCCGCCGTAGCCGCCGAGGGCGCCGTCGTCGCGCACGACCCGGTGGCAGGGGATCAAGATCGCAATGCGATTGTCGCCGTTGGCCCGCCCAACCGCGCGCTGGGCGCCGGGGCGTCCGAGACTTTCGGCGAGCTCGCGATAGCTGCGCGTCCACCCGGGTGGAATCTTCCGAAGTTCGTCCCAGACCGCCTCCTGAAACTCCGTGCCCGGTGCGATCAGCGGCAGGTCGAACTCGCGGCGCCTGCCGTCGAAGTACTCGGCGAGCTGGGTCTGCAGTCGATCCAGCATCTCGTTACTTCCGGGCGCAGCAGCGCAAGCGAGCCGGCGGCCAAGTACGGAGATCTGCTTCACGAGCATGCGCCGGTCCGTGAACTCGAGAAGGCAGACGCCCTCATCGGTGGCGCCGGCAACGAGCGGCCCAAGTGGACTGCTCAAACGAGTTACATGCATGAGCCCGCGTTCGCGGCTGCGTCCAGGCGTGGCGCCGAAGAACTTCTCGAAGGCCTCGCGGAAGCCGCTGTCGGATTCGTATCCGTGGCCGAAGGCCGTGCCGGCGAGGTCGTCGCCCTGGCGGATGCGCCCCAGGGCCAGGCCCAGGCGCCTGGCGCGCAGATAGGCGTGAAAGGTCATGCCATGCTCGCGGGTGAACCAGCGGCGCACGCGCCCGGGGTCGAGGCCGCGATTCCGAAGGTCCCGATCGCGCCAGCGGCGGGAAGGGTCTTCGTCGACTTCCGCGAGAAGAGTGCGGAGCCAATCGGGGGCCTCGCCCGCGGGCTCGAGGGGCCGGCAGCGCTTGCAGGGTCGGTATCCCGCCGCCAGCGCTTCGCGGGCGTTGGGATAGAACTCGACGTTCTCACGCTTGGGTTTGCGCGCGGCGCAGCTGGGGCGGCAGAAGACGCCCGTGCTTCGCACCCCCACGATGAAGACGCCCTCGTAGCTGGCGTCCTTGTCGATGAGGGCCCTGTACATCTCGTTTTCGGAAGGAAGTGATTTCAGCATGGATGCATTGTAGCCCAGCCGGGGCCGTGCTCTACCGGAATTCGAGCATCGAATTCGATTGTACACGTGTACAGTTCCGGCGTTCGATAGTCCACCCGGGTGGACTACCGAGAAGAACCGCCGCGAAGGGCATACTATGGAATACAGGCACCCCGGCCGAGATTGCCCCGGCCATCCCCATCAGTATCCATAAGGAAGGCAAAGATGGGACCGTCGCGATAGATCCAGATACGTGGCGCCGAGCGCAGGTCGGTGCCCGCCGGCCCGATGAGCCACTGCTTGCGGGTGCCGTCGGCGGATTCGTCTGTTTCCATGAGCCAGGGGTCGCTGCTGCCGCCAGGACCGGACGATACTTCATCGCCGTCGAATCGGAGGTCCACGATACCGTCAGGTTCAATATCGACCTGCAAGAAGGGATCTGCTTGGGGATCGATTTGTACGAACCAGGGTGCATCCATCACACGCTCTCGATACCGCTCCATATTGAATTCATCGCTGTCCCCCAAATCAAGTTCGATCGCCTTGTAGTAAGTCATCATAGATTCTTCTGTTGAAGATCCTACTCCATCAATATTGAAGGAGCTGGGATAAAACGCGCCCTGCCATCCGAGTGATCCGCACATCACGTCTGCATTCCCCGGAGCTTGGAACACATCTTCGTATCGGAAGTGCAGAAACTCTCGCAGTTGCTCAAACACGGCCATTCCCGCCTCATAGTTTGGCCCCTGGGCCAATCCGATATCGATGCAGGCAAGCTCAAACACCCAATCCACATCTCTCGCTTCAAGGGCGGCTGACAATTCATTTCTGTAACGTGTTCGAACTGAATCGACTCCGGTCATCGCGCTTGCGAACTCGGCGCGATAATCGGAATTCGATCGGCTTGTGTTATGAAACGATACGGGAACCTTGGCTGCCATTGAAGCAAGCGTGATGCAGCTGAGAACCAGCCCAAGAAGCCCAAGTGTCAATTGCCTGCTTGGGTTCAGGTGACGCGAACCAACCTTGAGCTTCACAATTCGATCCCGCAAAGAGCTTCCGGCCCCGAGGGATCCTCGTGGTGAAAGCGACCGCTGCTCTTCCAATCGCATGAGGGCCTTCGCCAGTGCGCGCGGCTTTCGTGTTCTGATTGCAACGAGCTCATCGCAGTGATGCTCTCGCTCCTGCTGGTACTTCTTGGATAGCCACCAAGCGCCAGGATGGAAAAAAAGAAGGGTTTCCGAAATACCGAGAAGCTTCTGGCCGATGACATCGCCACGATAGATGTGCGCAAGTTCATGTGCCATGATCAGTGCCCTGTCCTCAAGATTCAGCGGCTCACTGTCATTTACGGGTACATATATGCATGGTTTTCCATGCGCCAAGACCATGGGCTGATCGACTAGTCGGCTACCGCGAAGGTGTGGAACTGCAAGCCCCGGGAATACTTCCAGTGCGGCCTCATACGCGGTCTGCCATTTCTCCCCGGGGGAGGTGGCTGAGATTGAAAGCCTGCTTCTAAGTCGAAAAACAAGTACCGTCCTCACCATCGCAGAGAGCAGAACTCCTGTTGCCCAAAGGGTGGCTATCCACATACCCATGGACCCGGGCAATTTCAATGGCTTCTTAGTGAGTGAGGCTGAATTGACCCCACCTCTTTCTGGTACAGCGTCCTGGCTTGGAGCGGTAGAACCGATGGGTTTATACACATCGTTTGCGTTTTCAATCGGAAACACAATCCGTGCTCTCTCGCCGAGTTTCGACTTCAGCACTTCTGGCAATCCAAGCGTAAGGGGAGGGAGCAAGATCATCGCGACAATGCCGGTGGCATAGATGCGAGTGCGCAATCCCGCGCTATTGTTTCGCATCACCCTGATGAACATCCAGACGAGTAGCGAAAGGATTCCACCTTGCCAGATTAAGTGAAGTAGTGACCAACCTAGGCTACTCACGAGATCCCTACCCATCACTTCTCCTCCTCGAGCTGGTCCAACATTTTGCGAATTTCCTCTAACTCTTCAGAACTCGCTTTCTTGCCGCTGAGTGCTTGAAGCACAAGACCGGAAGTCGATCCCCCAAAAGCTCGTTCGATCAGATCTCGAAGTATCTGCCCTTGGATTTTGCTTCTTGTGTGACGGGCTCTATAAATGTGGGTCTGGTGGCTTTCATCACGATCAACGAGTCCCTTCTTTGCCATAATCTGAAGGAGTTTGAGGGCTGTCGTATAGCCTGTCTCTTTTTCGCGGTTCAGCGCTTCCAACACATCTCGCACAGTGCTGGGTCCTCGCTCCCAGAGAATTCGTAGGATTTCCAGTTCAGATTTGGTGGGCACGGGCTGGGCAGCAGAATCATCCATATCACCCTCCTTCAAGACAGAAGCGTATACGAAGGACTTCGTATTGTCAACGAAGGGTTTCGTAGGCTGCGGCGCCATGCGATAACCATTTGATTTATAGTGGTTTATGGCTAGAGCTATACACGTGTACAGTTTCGATTCTCGGAAGTGCACCCGGGTGCACATTCTGGAATTCTGCACCAAGGGCACGGTGATCAGCCCGTCAGCATCCGCTTCAGTAGCGCGAACTGCCCGCGATGATGCGCCTCGTGCTCGACCAGGTGGTGCAGGATCCACTCGAGCGTGAAGGTCCAGCGCTTGCCCTCTTCGTTCTCGTAGACGAACTCGCGGGACAGGTCGGCCTCGCCGAGTCCTTCGAGCGCCTTACGCGTGCGGTCGCGGACGCCGTCCATGTACTCGAAGAGCTCGTCCACCGACTTGCCGCCGGCGCCCATCGCCTCTTCCTTCTCGTCGATCCCTTCCTCGTTTCCCACGACCAGGCCCTGGATCCACCAGTCCTCCGCGCCGGCCGAGTGCGCGAGCAGCTTGCCCGGGCTCATGACGCCTTCGACAGGCTCGCGATCGAGTTCCTCGACCGTCATGCCCTCGGCCTTCTTCTTGAAGTACTTTCGCACGTCCTCGAGCTGAGCGAAAAAGAGCGCCAGGCGGGGATGCATCCCGCCCGGCGCAGCAAGCGCGTTGTGTTCGGTTTCGGCCATATCAGTTCCTCGACCAGAGGCCGATCTTCACCCCGCAGCTGTCGGTGATGAAGGCCATGTAACCGTGTTCCTCGCTGATCTGCTGCTTGTCCAAGAGCACGTCGCCGCCGAGTTCCTTGGCCTTGGCGAGGGTGGCGGGAATGTCCTCCACCTCGATGTAGACCTGGATGCCGTCATTGCTCACGGCCTCGACCTTGTTGAAGCCGCCGCCGACGCCCTGTCCGGCCTCGCCGAACATCGCATAGCTCATATCCGGCAGAACCTGCACGTTCCAGCCGAAGAGACCATCGTAGAAGGCCTTGCTCTTGTCGAAGTCGGTGCTCGGAATTTCGTAATGACAGATCATGTTCATGGGAGTTTCCTCCGAGTGGATTGTGAGAGGGATCGCCGGTATTCTGCAGGATTCGAAAAGTGGAGTCTAGGCCCGCAGCGGAGAAAGATCGCTGAATGCATGGGGTTCGCCCGCGATCACGTGCAGGCGAGGCACTGCAAAACCCGACAGGATCGCGAGTTCCAATGCCTCGTCCGCGCTCCTCGGGCGCAGGCCTGGGGATTCGAAGACCACAAAATCCGCTTCATTGCCGGGCGAGAGTTCGCCGCAGTTTTCGAGGCCGAGGCTCCGCGCGCCGCTCCGGGTGACCATCTCCAGAATCGTCTCAGGCGCGAGCCCGGGATGGGCCCGCTTCGCCAGGGTGCAGGTCTCGGGCATGTTGAGCGTGGTGGAACTGGCCAGGGAGTCCGTGCCCAGGGCCACGGGAATGCCCGCGGCGAGAAGCTCTTCCACCGGATGCGCATCCCGACCGTCGTGGAAATAGGCCACCGAGGAAGGGCAGTAGACCACCGTCGCACCGATCTCGCGAAGCGCTTCGTACTCGTCCTCGCGCAGCCAGGTGCCGTGCACGAACTGGATCGGCCCGGGCGGCTTCTCGGCGGCGAGCCAGTGAGCCAGTCGAGACGGCCTTTCGGGATCCCAGGGCCGCGGAACGTCGAAGGCGAAGCCGAGCTTCACGAGGAAGTCGTAGAGCGGTCCGCTTCCCTCCACGAGATACTCCTCTTCCCAGCGGATTTCCGCGCCGTGAGTCGACAGCGGCAGGCCACGCTCCCTGGCCCGCGCGAAGCAACGGCGAAAGAGATCGGTGTCCGACGAGTAGGGCGCGTGAGGGCTGAGACCCGGATAGAAGAGTTTCGACTCCTCAGCCTCGTAGGGCGGCCGACCCTCGCCGAAGGTTCCGAGATACTCCTGGTAGGCCCGCGTGCGCAGGGGAAGCTCGGCCTCCAGATGCACGGCCAGTGCGCCCTCTTCGGCCTCGGCGCTCACGATGTCCCCCACCGCCGTGCAGCCGCCGCGAATCAACTCGCGTCGGCCTGCGCGAGCCGACTTCTCGAACTCCGCGCTGGTCCAGGTGCGCTTGGACCGGACCAGGTCGATGATCCAACCGGTGAAATCCTCCCGCGGAGGCACCAGGCCCTTCATGTAGCTGAGCTCCAGGTGGGCGTGGGCGTTGACCAGACCTGGGATGAGCACGCCGCCCGCGTTCTCGTAGCGCGCGGCCGCGCCGGGGAAATCGCGGGCGATCTCTTCGGCGGATCCGACGGCCAGGATCTTGCCGTCCTTCACGGCGACGGCGCCGTTCTCGATGGGGGGAGCGTCCACGGGGAAAACCCAGGCGGCCTGAAAGGTCAGAAGCTCGTCGGCCAGGGTCTCGCGGAGGCGCGGCATCAGGGAGCCGGAGCCGCCAGGGCTTCGGCCTGGGGATCGAGCCCGGCCAGGGCGTTTTCCACGCTGAGGCGGTGGGGCGCCAGGTGGTCCTCCACGCAGAGGCGATGGAAGAGTCGCAGGCCCTCGAGGGATTCGGCGTCCAGTTCGAATCGAATCTGCTCGGTGAGGTAGCGACGCACGCGATCCTCGCTCCATCCGTGACCCACGGCCGCCTCTTCGATGAGCATGTCCAGTTCCTCCAGGCCCTGCTCATAGCTGGCGTGCAGAAGGCGGGTGAGGCGATCGCCGATCTTCTCGTCCTCCCGTTCGCGCCAGGCCCAGACCGCGTAGACGAAGGGACGATGGAAGCTGCGCTGCCACCAGTCGCCCAGGTCCACGTCGAGTTCCACTTCCCCGGGCTCCAGGTCCATGGCCAGATCGCCGATGATCAGGGCCGCGTCGCCCTCCTCGCCGCCGGCCGTCATGAAGGGCGCCTCCGGGCGCACGTCGTAGATGTGGAAGTCGGGCTCGATGTCGTGGGTGCGCCGCAGCAAGAGGCGCAACATGGCCACCGATGAGCGACTGCTCTTGTCCACCAGCACCTTGCGGATCTCGCGCAAAGGACGCCGAGCGATGAAGCGGATGGTCCTCACCGGACCCGCGCTGGCGATGCAGAGATCGGGAACCACGGCGTCGCCCACGCCGCGGAAGAACTCCACCGCGGGAATCAGGGCGCAGTCCAGTTCGCCGTGCCGAAGCCGATCGGCCAGTCCGCTGGGACGGTCGTATACCAGCTCGTATCCCACGGGCTTCTGCACTTCCAGGCCGCGGATCAAAGGCAGGGTATTGACGAAGGAGATGACGCCGAGACGCAGGGGACGCATGTTTCCTCAATCGTTTGGGGTCGGGACCGCGTCAAGATTAGGTAAAAGTTGAGAACGGCGCAACGATTTGATGGTTCCCGTCAGCCGAAGACCACGTCGAGGGCCCCGGCCAGGAAGATGACCAGGCCCACCACGCTGTTCACGCGGAAGAATGCCATGTCGATGCGGCTCAGATCGCCGCCCCTCACCAACCTGTGCTCGTGGATGAGAAGCCAGGCCGCCAGGGCCAGGCCCAGGTAGAAGATCCAGCCCATGTGGTGGGTCAGCGCGAAAATGACCATGGCCAGGACCATGAGCAGGTGCAGGCGCGCGGCGTAGCGCAGGGCCACGTGCTCGCCGAGGGTCACGCTGAGGGAGTAGAGGCCGGTCTGTTTGTCGAACTCCGTGTCCTGGCAACTGTAGATGATGTCGAAGCCCGCCACCCAGAGCAGCACGGCCAGGGCCAGGAACCAGGGCGCGCCGGCGAAGCTGCCGTGCACCGCGATCCAGGCCCCCACCGGCGCGATGGCCAGGGAAAGTCCCAGCACGAAATGGCTGCCCGGCGTGAAGCGCTTGGTGTGGGAATAGAGCAGCACCACGAAGAGGGCGAGGGGGCTGAGCCATCCCGCGAGGGGGTTGAGCATGGCCGCGAAGGTGATGAAGAGAAGCGAGTTGATGAAGACGAAGAAGCCCACCCAGCTGGGCTTCAGGATGCCGGCGGGCAGTGCGCGGCTCGCGGTGCGCGGGTTGGCCGCGTCGATGTCGCGGTCGGCCAGTCGATTGTAGGCCATGGCCGCGTTGCGGGCGGTCACCATGCAGAAGAGCACGAGGGCGGTCACGCGCCAGCCGGGAAAGCCCGGGTACTCGAAGTTCCGCGCGGCCACCATCATGGCGAGCAGGGCGAAGGGCAGCGCGAAGAGGGTATGGGCGAACTTGATCATCTCGAGGATGGTCGACAGCCGCGCCCAGAGTCCGCGGGCCACCTCAGTCATCCTCGCCCCAGGCCTTGAGGATGCGCAGCTCCACGCCCAGTTGATCGAGTACCCGCTGCACGATGAAGTCCACCAGGTCCGCGATACCCTTGGGGCGGAAATAGAATCCGGGGCTGGCCGGCAGGATCACCGCGCCCGCCCGGGTGAGGGTGAGCATGTTCTCCAGGTGGATGGGCGAGTAGGGCGTCTCGCGGGGCACGAGCACCAGCTTGCGACGCTCCTTGAGGCAGACGTCCGCCGCGCGGGTGATGAGATTGTCGCTCACGCCGGTGGCGATGCGTCCGAGGGTGCCGGTGGAGCAGGGCAGCACCACCATGGGCACCTCGCTGCCCGATCCGCTGGCGGCCGCGGCGGCGAAATCGCCGAGCCCGTGACGCCTGACCAGGGGGCCGCCGTCTTCAGCCTGACCGAGACGATCCCCTTCGCCGGGGGCGCTGCCGTAGATCTTCGCCAGCTCCTCGGCGAGGGTGGTGCCGGACTCGACGCGACAGAGCTCGTCCATGTTGGGGCTGGCCATGAGCTCCACGCCGACCTTGGCCTCGGCCAGCACTTCGAGCAGGCGAAAGGCGTAGGGCGTGGCGCTGGCGCCGGTCATGGCGACGATGATGCGACGGACCTGGGGCATGTTTCTCCTTGGCAACGGGCCAAGATAACAAAGATCTCGGGAATTCGGGCAAGAAAAGAATCGAAGTCGCGAGGCCCTCCCTGCTAGACTTGGAATATGAGAAAACGGGATATGATTCTGCACGCCTTGGTGCTCGGCATTCTGAATCTGCTCGGCGTGATGCTCGCCTTTTTCCTCTGGCGACTCCTGGGTGGACCTCAGCGTCATGTTCAAAGCCTTTTCGCGGTACTCATCGCGTTTTCAGGGTTCTGGCTCTGGCTGAAGTTCGCGGTCTCGCGCGGTCTGACCCTCGCTCAAGGAAACTGGGAAGCTCTGGGATTCTGGATTCTGTCCTGTCTCATCCCGCAGGCTATCTTCTTGCCCCTTCACTACTTCACGCAGGGCTATTGGACGGATCCAGGGAACTCGATTGCCCTCGGCATGCTGATCGTGCCGGTCAATTTCGCCGCCGCCGGCTACATGCTGCGCAAGGCCGGCGTGGAGGGCGCTTAACTCAAAAATCGTGGATGCCGACCGCCTTTACTTCTAGAACGAGTAGGTATAGGCTTATTGCATGTCCGATGTCCTATTGGTCCATGCCGAAGACAGCTACACCAAGGGATTCGTGGGCTCCATGCCTCCTCTGGGGTTGGCCTGGCTCGCGACCTCGCTTCGCGAGAAGGGCGCAAGCGTTCGTATCCTGGATCCGCAAGTGCAGGACGAATCCTTCGACGTGGTTTTCGCCGCCGAAAAGCCCTCGGTGATCGGCGTCAGCGCCACCACCGCCGCCCGCTTCCGCGCCTTCGAATACGTCAAGCGCGCACGCGAGCTCGACCCGAAGATCCTCACGGTGCTCGGCGGTCCTCACGTGACCTGCGCGGCCGTCGACACCATGGAGCACCTGCTCGAACTCGACGCCGTGGTCCGGGGCGAAGGCGAGACCCCCTTCACCGAGATCTGCACGCGCCACCTGGAGGGCGAGCGCGACTTCGCCGATATCGGCAGCCTGAGCTGGCGCAGAAACGGCGAGGCGGTCCACAACGAGAACATCGCGAGGGTCAAGGACCTGGACAGTCTCGGCTTTCCGTCGAGGGATCTTCTCCCCAACGATCTCTACGAGCTCGAGAACGAATTCGTGGGAGGCCGCGCCTTCCACGTGATGGCCAGCCGCGGCTGTCCCTATCAGTGCAGCTTCTGTTCGGCCGGCGCCATCTGGGATCACCGCGTGACCTTCCGCACGCCCGAGCACGTGGTCGACGAGATGATCCAGCTCCGCGACGAGTACGGCGCCGAGGGCATCCGTTTCATGGACGCCCTGGTCACGGTGCGCAAGAGCTTCACCATGGGCCTCTGCGAAGAAATCGAGCGGCGCGGCGCGGTGACGCCCTGGGAGTGCGAGATCCGCGTGGACACGGTGGACGAGGAAATGCTGCGCGCCATGCGCAAGGCGGGATGCTACTATCTGGACTTCGGCGTGGAGTCCATCCACCCGGAAATGCTCAAGCGCATGAAGAAGAAGATCACGCCGGAACAGGTGGAGAACATTCTGAAGCTCAGCCACGACCTGGGCTTCAAGACCAAGGTCTTCTTCACCATCGGGCACATCGAGGAGACCGTGGATCAGGCCATGGAGACCCTCCGTTTCATCCGCAAGAACAAGAAGTACATCTCGCGCATCGGCGGAGGCGTGGGCATCCACATCTATCCGGGCACGGAGGTGGAGCGTTTCGCCTGGGATCAGGGCCTCATGCCCGAGGGCTTCAACTGGTCCAAGCCATACCATCACGAGGAGAACCTGCAGTTCTCAACGCCGCCGAGCGTGCCTGTGCTCATTCAACCTCAAATGACCTGGCGCGAATTGCACCTCATGCGGAAGCGCCATCTCTTCCAGAAGCTTCGCGATCCGGAAGTGATCAAGGCGAACCTTCGGAAGCTGCGCGGGCGTGCCGCGCTGCGCCGGTTGAAGAGCCTCGCGGCCGGAGCCTTCGGCCGCGGATCGGACAGCGCGAGCAAGCGGAGCCCTTGATGCGTCTTGCTTTTCTCGGGGACGGGCGTATGGGGCATGTGCGGCGCTGGGTGGGCTTCTTCCAGAGCCGCGGCCACGAAGTGCTTCTCTTCTCCTATGAAGATCCCGATGGCTGCGCTTTCCCGGTGCAACGCATGCGCGGCTTCCTGCCCACCATGACGCTCGGCTACCTCTCGTCCATGTTCGACGTGCGGCGCCGCCTGCGCGAGTTCAAGCCTGACCTCGTGAACGCACTCTACGCCGGCGGCTACGGCAGCTGCGCCGCGCTTTCGGGCTATCCCTATGTGGTCTCGACCCTGGGTTCGGACATGCTCATCGACTATCCCAATCACGCAGTGCATCGCGCGATGATCCGTTCGAACCTGCGTCGCGCTCGGCTCGTGACGACCGACGCGGAATTGCTTTCGGACATCGTGCGCGAAGCCGGCGTGCGGGAGGAGCGCATCCTCAAGGCTTACTTCGGCGTGGAGCCCGAGATCTTCCACCCGCCGGCGGACGAGGCCCTTCGCGCGAACCCGCCGCGGATCATCAGCACACGCAACCTGCACACGGTCTATGGATTGGATGACCTCATCGAGGCCGCGCCCTGGATCCGCGCGGGCGAGGTCGCGGGTTTCGACCTCTGCGGAGACGGCCCCCAGCGCGAACGCCTGGAGGCTCGCGCCGAAGAAATCGCGCCGGGCGTTTTCCTATTCCACGGAAAGCTCGGCGCCCTGGCCGTCGGCAATCTGCTGCGCTCAGCCACGGTCTACGTCTCGACCTCGCGATCGGACTCCACCTCGGTCTCGCTGCTCGAGGCCATGGCCTGCGGCGTGGTGCCGGTGGTCAGCGACATCCCCGCCAACCACGAGTGGATCGAGGACGGCGTGAACGGATTATACTACTCCGCCGGCGATTCCCGAGCCCTGGCCGAGGCCGTCCTGCGCCTCATCGCCGACGCGCCGCTTCGCGACGGCATGCGCCGCCGCAACTTCGAGATCATCCGCGAGCGCGGCCTCTGGACGGCGAACATGGCCCGCGTGGAAGCGGCCTTCGAGAAACTGATCTCCGAAGCTATTTGATCAGGCAGAGCTTGCGAGTGGCGAATTCCCCCTTTGCAGAGATCCTGCAGAAGTAAACCCCCGATGACTGTGTGCGCCCTAGCCCGTCAGTGCCATCCCATGAATGCTCATGAATACCGGGCCCGTATTCCGCACCTTCCAGGAGTGTGGCGACCCTCCTTCCCGAGAGATCGAAAATCACGAGATCGATCCGTGCGGCCTCGGGCAAGGCGTAGCGGATGAGCGTACTAGGGTTGAATGGATTGGGAAGGTTCGGCAGCAGGGCGAGACGCTCGGGTAGCGGCACCTCCTCGGCCGGCGTGGCGCAGCCGGGGTCCTCGCAGCCCGTCTCGCTCTCGTTACCTACCTCATCCACGGCCGAGACACCGTAGTTTGCTGACCACCAGTCACTGATGTCCGGATCTTCCCAGTGGTTCTCAATGGGTTCCTCGACCAGGTAGCCGTTTCTATAAACTCGATAGTGGTCGAAGTCGGCGCTCTGGCTCGCCTGCCAATCGAGTTGATTGCCCGAGGCCTTGTGAAAGACACAGATTTCCAGAGGAACATCAGGAGGTAGGTCGTCCGTGGAGCAGGCGCTGTCGGGTGCCGAATCGAAGTAAGTCAGGGGATCGAGGGTCATCGCGGAAACAAAAAAGGCGGTCGTAAGGGGGTCGCCCTCCGTACAGTCTCGGAGAGTGGGGGCCACGAAATGGTACTCATCCTCCCCACGCGCGGGAACTTGGACTAGGTAGTCCCAGTCGCCCGGGGGGTAGACGAGCCTGGCCCGATGAGGGTCGGGCAGAACCTCGTTCTCGCGGGGCGTCGAGGGGTCGTCGATGCGGCGCCAGATCGAATAGGCCGTGATAGTGTAGGGCGACCCCAGCTCGTCGTAGACGCTGCGGTCCCAATTCAGGCGGACCTGGAGCCCATCGTCGCCGATGACATCCTCGATGGAGGCGATATGGGGTTGTGAGCCGAAACAGCCGTATCCGAAAACACCGATCTGGACCCCGCAATCATTGTTGCTCGGCAGACAGGGCGAGTCCGAAGCGACGTGGAAGTCACCGGCGGCCGCATCGCAGAGTGCCGGATTTTCGCCGATGTTGCCCTCCGTACCGAGTTGATCGGCGATGCAGCCCGTCCAGTCGCCCCCATCATTGCCGTAGAGGTCGCAGCAATAGAGCTCAATCGTGCAGGGGTACTGCTCGCTGCATGCGACCGCGGGCCCGAGGACACTCCCGGCGACCAGCGTGTTCCGGATCACCAGGGGTTCGTCGAGTGCTTCGCAACCCAAGCCGCCCGCGAGACTTCCTGAGTTGCCCCAGAAGGTGCTGCCGCGGATCTCACCCGTTCTCAGGGGAGCGCTGAGCAGTCCACCGTAGTTGCCACCGACATTCATTGAGAAGACGCAATCCTCCACGTCGACCCGGGAGTCATCCAGATAGAGGCCCCCGATATTGCTGCCCATGTTCCCCGTGAATTCGCAGCCCGTGATGATCCCGCTCGCCTGCGCGACGCGCATTCCCCCAAGATAGGCCGCCATGGTTGTATTGTTTCCGATGAAGCGCGAATCGTTGAGTTCGAAGTAGTTGGCGGTACAATCCATGCCAAAATCCTCGTTCTCGATCCACTCGCAACGGTCCATATAGACATTTTGTCCATCGATGATCATGACCGCATGTCCTTCATTCTGAGTGAAGGTGCATTCTTCGAGGTCGAGAATTCCCGCATAGAAAGCAAAAAGGGCCGATCCGTAGGGGGCGGTGTTCGATTCGAAACCTGTTCTGGAGACTAGAAGCTGATCGCCGTCGACGTAGAATCCGCCGCCCTCCGTGGCCTGGTTGTCTACAACATGACAGTTAAGGACTTCGACATGCGTGTTGTATACGACCAGAAGAGCGCCGCCAGCATCCGTCCAGTCAGGCGATGCCGCGGCGTCGCCATGCCTAAGGGTGAAGCCCTCGACCAGTGTCCCCGCTTCGGTAAACTCCGCCTTGAGCACTCGCCCGAGTCCCTGGGCGTCGATGGTCACACAGTCGGCTTGTCCCGTCTCGCTTCGCAGTACCACTCCCGAGGCCAGTTGGATATCGTGCTCGTAGTAAGTGCCGCAGGCGACCAGGACCGTATCGCCGGGTAGCACCAAATCGAGGCCTTCCTGAATACTCGGCGCGTCGCCGGGAACATGGATGACGACGCTCCTTGAAACGCAACCCTCGTCATGGACGCCGATGATAACTCCGCAGCTGTTGTTTGCGGGAAGGCAGGGCGAGTTGGCGGCGAGATGGAAGTCGTCCGCATCCGGATCGCAGAAGCGCGGCGGCAGGGAGATGTTGCCGTCGACGCCGAACTGGTCAGCGATGTCATCGGTCCAGTCACCTCCGGCGTTTCCGTAGAGATTCGAGCAGATGAGTTCGACTTCGCCGGGATCACTGACGCTCAGGCTAATAGCTGGACCCGAAAGCGTGTTCGCGATGACGCAGTTCTGAATCATCAGGGGATCAACAAGGGTGAACTCTTCGTACACTCCTCCGGCCAAGGTGCCCTCGTTGCCCCAGAAACTGCAGTTCGAAATGACGACTGGCGGATGATTGGCGTAGCTCGCGACTCCGCCGATGGCGCCCATGTTGTGGTGGAAGAGGCTATTAGAGATGTTGAACCCCGCCCCGTCGACCATGACTGGAGCGCCGCCGGAGTGATAGGCGAACTCACAGCCATCAATGGCAGCGCCAGCATCCTCCGCTCCATAGACACCAACCCCGATGTTCTCCATGAATCGGCAATCCTCGATCACTGCGCTCGAAGAGATGAGTCTTATCACGCCCGCTTCGTTTTCCCGGAACTCGCTCGTCCCGCAGGCCAGCGTACTCTGCATCTCAATTTTCAACGGAAGTCCCGAGTGACCTACGAACTCGCAGAAATCGAATGAGCAATCGCCCATGTTGAAGGAGTAAACTCCCGAGCTGTTTCCGCTGAAACGGCTGTGCTCGCAATAGAGTTCGCTGTCGAACTCCATATGGACCGCCCCGCCCTCGCTGGCGACGTTGTTTTCAAAAGAGCAACGCTCCACACGTAGTGTAGAGTCGTCGCTCAGATAGACCGCTCCGCCTTTGTCCGGCTGGCTGACCGATCCACCCGCATCGCCGTTTCGAAGCGTGAGATCTCGAAGGAGCGTCCCTAGGTACAGGCTCTCGCCGAAGAAGATCCGCCCCATGCCCTGTGCGTCGATGACCGCGCAGCCCTCGCCCGGCGATTCACCGACGATGGACACCTGCTCTTTCAGGACAATGTCGTATTCGTAGTGAGCCCCACAGGCCACCATCACCGTGTCGTGCGGCAGGGCCATATCCAGGGCGTCCTGGATGGTCGAAACGGCCCCGGGCACGCTGAAGACACGATGGATGTTCCCGCAACCCTGCCCCCAGGCTCCCATTGGCTCGGAGCAATCGAAACCGTCGGGCATGCAGGGCGAATTCGCGGCAAGGCGGAGATCCTCCGATCCCGGATCGCAGAAGCGCGGGTCCCGGCTGATGTTGCCGTTTTGGCCAAGCTGGTCCGCGATGCACTCGACCCAGTCACCGCCGTAGTTGCCGAAGATGTTGCTGCAGCTTAGCTCGACTTCCGAAGTGTAGTCCGAGCTGCAGTACAGGCCGGGACCCCCTAACGATCCGGAGATAATGGTGTTCTCGACGATGACCGGGCTAGTGGTCAATTCGACCCAGATTCCTCCCGATTCGGCTCCGAGATTGTTCCAGAAGGTGCAGTGCCGGATGACGGGTGAGCCCACTTGGATGACCATGCACTTGAGCGCGCCCTGATCACCCTCGTTCCCGATGAAGATGCAATACTCGATGGTCGGATTGCTCGTATCACAGACGATCCCGACACCATTGACTCCCCTCTGGTCTTTGAAGTAACAGTCTTCGACCAGCCCTCCGCTTCCGGATTCAAAGTAGATGCCGGGACCCGTGTTCTCCAGAAAGTAGGAATCCAGAACCTGAATCTGGGCGCCTTCGAAGGCAAGAATCCCACCGCTCGAGTTTCCCATGAATTGGCTTGCACTCACATGCAGGCTTGAGGGAAGGCCGATCTTCACTCCCCATCCGAGATTGTCCGAGACTGTACAGACCGCGAGTGTCGCTTGGCTGTCCGAGCTCAACTGGATCGTGGACCCGTTCGTGGTTTCGTTGCCTGTGAAACGACAGTCGTCGAACACGCTCACGCCGTTCCCCTGATCGAAGGCACCGGCCGCCAAGGCCCTGTTCTGCAGGAAGTCACAATTGGACATTTCGACATCAGATCCGTTCTGCAGGAATGCGCCTCCGCCGCTTGTGGCTGCATTGTCGACGAACTGGCACTCGTGCACATTGATGCGGACATCGAGGCGGAGACAGAGCCCCCCTCCTTTTCCGGTGAACTCGATGGACTGGTCCGCGTCGCCACCGGTGATGGTGAGACCCGCTATTTCATAGAGAAGCGGAGATTGGGCAGCGTGAAGAACTCTTCCTTGTCCTTGAGCGTCGATGGTCACGCAAGTGGATGGCCAACCCTCGCCCTTCAGGAAAACGCCGCCCTTGAGCTCGATGTCATGCTCGTAATAGGTGCCACATGCGACCATAACCGTGTCGCCTGGCGCCGAAGCGTCTAATGCGGCCTGGATTGTTTCATAGTCGTATGGAACCCAGATCTCATCGGCCCCGATCGGAGGGGCCAGCATCAGGGAAAGCGGGATGAGGAAGCATCGAAACAGGCTATTCCGGACGGACATGACTCCTCCTTTGCGAATGTGCTGGATTCCTTCCTTCCACAAACGAGAAGACGGCCTTTCTGAAAGGCCGCCCTCGACGCTCCCTACTTGATCAGCAAAGCTTCCTTGCCTCGATCGATCCACCCAAGCGAAGCCGCCGCTGTCGGGCAGAAAAAAGCCAGCAGGATCGTTCCCGCCAGCGCACTCAATTCCCTTCCTATTTTCTTGTGCTCCACTCATCCACCACCCGAAGCTAATACCCTTGAGTCGCTCCTTCGCCCGTCTGGATCTCGATTTCTCACGTCCGTTGCTTTGCAGTTGAAGTATATACGCATTTAAGTTGATTTGTCGCATTTTTTCCCATCCCGGCCCACTCTTCTTGATCTCCGGCGCAGGCTGCGCTACAATGATTCTACCCTCCCGCGCCGAGCCTTCGTGGTCGGCGCGATTTCTATTGCCGCCTCCCCGGCCCGACCCCTCCCATAGCCGCCAGCCTCCGGCCCCGAGCTCCGCGTTTCGGCAATGCCGACGTGTGCCTTGGCCCGAGGCCCGAGGCTCGAGGCTCGAGGCTTGTTCATCCACCTGAATGTTCACAGTTGCTACTCCCTGCTCTCCGGCGCGGCGCGCCCCGAGGCTCTGGCCGCGCGTGCGCGGTGGATGGGTCAGCGCGCGCTGGCCATCACCGACAGCAACGGTCTCTACGCGGCCGTGCCCTTCCAGAAGGCCTGCGAGGCCGAGGGCATCCACGCCATCCTCGGCGCGGAACTCACGCGACCGGAGCTTCGCGAGCGTGGAGGCAAGGTCAGCTCCGGCGGCTTCAGCCGCGAGCGGCCGGCGGGACCTTCGCGGGCGGGCGATCGCGCCACGCTGCTGGTTCGCAGCGAGGCGGGCTACAACATCCTGGGCGAGATCCTCAGCTCGCGTCAGCTCGACGAAGATTTCCGCTTCGAGCAGGCGCTTCTTCGGGCCCTGCGCTCGGGCGAGCTCTACGTGCTTGCGGATGACGCCACCCTCGTGTCGAACTTGGCGAACGCCGATCCCGGCGGACGCCTTTTCGCCGAGCTGCGGCCGGGACCGGAAGCGCCGCGGCGCCGGCTCATCCATCAGGCCTGGAAGCTGGGCGTGGAATACGCGGCCACCGGCGGCGTCTTCTTCGAGCGTCCCGAGGATCACGAGACCCATCGCCTGCTGTCGGCCATGCGCCTGAACTGCCGCGCGGAAGAACTGCCGGACGGCGCCGTCGCGCCCACCAGCGCCTGGCTCATGGACGAGGACGCCATCCGCCGGGCCCTCGGCGCCGCCCCGCGGGAGGCCTTCGCGAACACGGGGCTCATCGCGCGGGGCTGCCGCTATCGCGTGCCCACGGGGCGTCCGCGTCCGCCGCGTTTCCAGCCGCTCGGCAGCGAGGACCCAGGCGATCCCGAACGCTTCCTCTTCCATCAGGCCCACCTCGGACTCTGGGAGCGCACGGGCTTCACACCTCGCAGTCGCAAGCGCGAGGCCCAGCGCGCGGTTTCGTCCCTGCGCTACGAGCTCGACGTGATCCGGCGCCGCGGCGTGAGCGCCTACTTCCTCATCGCCTGGGATCTGGTTCGCCACGGCCGCACCCGTGGTCTCGAAAGCCTGGGCCGCGGCAGCGCGGCGGGCAGCCTGGTGTCCTACGCCCTGTCGATCACCCACGTGAACCCACTGGAGCACGGACTCTACTTCGAACGCTTCCTGAACATGGAACGGCAGGGCCTGCCCGACTTCGACATCGATTTCGGTTCGGAGGCGCGCTACGAGATTCTCGACTTCGTCTACGAACGATACGGACGCGATCGCGTGGCCCTCATCGGCAGCTGGCAGACCTTCCGTCCGCGCAGCGCCTTCCGCGGACTCATGGACGCGCTGGGCATCGACCCCGACCCCCACGACGCCTTCATCAAGACGCTCCCGCGCTGGGGGTCCACCCGCGACCTAGCCGATACCTTGCGGGCGGATCCCCGCGCCCGGGGCTTCGACCTCGACGCCGACCCCTACCCTCGCCTCTTCGAGCTGGCCGCCAAGCTCGACGGCCTGCCGCGGCACCTGGGCACACACCCCTGCGGCGTGGTCATCGCGCCGGGACCCATCCGGCACTTCGTGCCGCTGCAGCCCAGCGCCCAGGGCTACGCCATCACCCAGTGGGACATGTACGCGGTGGAAGACGCCGGCCTGGTGAAGATGGACATCCTCGGGCAACGCGGGCTGGCCGTCATCGACGCCTCCCGCGAGCGGGTGCGCGAGAACTTCGGACTGGCCCCGCGGCTTTCGGGCGACCCGGGAAAGAAGCCGAGCGACCGGCGCTCGGTGAACCCCTTCGCCGACGAGAAGACCCGGGCCATGCTGCGCGAGGGCCGCACCGAGGGATGCTTCTACATCGAGAGCCCCATCATCATGCAGCTGCTGCGGCAGTCGCGTTGCGAGGACTTCGAAACCTTGACCGCGCTCTCGTCGATCATTCGTCCGGGGGTGAGCAACCACGGCGGCAAGCGGCAGTACCTCATGAGGCATCTCGGGCTGGAGCCCGTGCGTCACGAGCACGCGCTTCTGGAACCCGTGCTGCGCGATTCCAAGGGCTGCCTGATCTATCAGGAGCAGGTGATCCGCGTGCTGCGGGAGATCGGCGGACTGTCCCTGGGCGAGGCGGACCTCTTCCGCAAGCTCATGACGGGCAAGGAGCGGCACCTCGATCTTCAGGAGTTTTCGGAGCGCTTCCTCGAGGGCGCGCACGCGCTCTTCACCGAAGCCGGCGAAAGCGAGGAGCGCGCGAAGGAGATATCCGAAGACCTGCTCGAGAAGATCACCGGCTTCGCGGGCTACGCCTTCTGCAAGGCCCACAGCGCCAGCTTCGCGCGGGAGAGCTTCGAGTCGACCTACTGGAAGGCGCACTATCCGGCCGAGTTCATGGCCTCGGTCATCGAGGAACGCGGCGGATACTACTCCACCGCCGAGTACGTGGAGGAGGCGCGGCGCCTGGGCCTCGCCATACTGCCGCCCCACGTGAACGCGGGCACGACCCGCACGGGCGGATGGTCCGGCGGCGCCCTGGCGGCCGATCCCGCCGGCGGGGTCGAGAGCGGCGGTCATGTGCGCATAGGGACGTCCTTCCTGCGTCACGTTCGCGAGACGGCCCTGCGCTGGATGGCCGAAGAGGCCTCGCGCTGCCCCTTCTACTCCCTCGAGGAGTTCATCGCCCGGGCCCGGGGCGACGAAGACAGTCCCCGCCGCTGGGAGGCCGCGCTGCTCCTGCGCATCGGCGGCTTCGACGGCCTGCCCGTGGAAAGTCTCGGCGAGCCGGCCGGCCGAGAGGAATTGCTGCCCTGCCTTCGCGACCTCTGGCCCACCGACTCGAAGGCCCGCGCCGAGGAGGACGCCTTCCGCCCCCTCTGCGGCGACATGGAGGATCCGGCCGCCCGCGCCCGCGAGGAGCTGGCCGTTCTGGGTTTTTCGCCGTCCCTGCACCCGCTTCTGCTCTTCGAGGCTACCGGGCCGCGCACCAGCGCGGCGAATCTGCGCGAACGCGCCTGGGAGTTTCGCGACGACGACAGCGCGCGCCTCGGCACGGTGCGCCTTGCCGGCGTGAAGGTCACGGGCAAGCGCACCCGCGCCAAGAGCGACGGACGCATCATGGCCTTCTACTCCTTCTCCGACGAAACCGGCACCTTCGAGGCCGTCTTCTTTCCCCAGGACTACGCGCGCATCGCACCACAACTGCGGGGCGCCGGACCCTTCTGGATCGAAGGCGAGGCCACGGTGGAACTCGGCGAGCCGTTGGTTGAGGCCAAGCGCGTGACACCCTTCACCGTGGAAGAGCGCATGCGGATTCAGGCGCCCAAGGCGCAAGGGCTCATGCGCGGCGTCGAGGGGGTTTGAGGCGGAGGCCACCCGCCGCAAGTTGCACGCCAGAACAACCGCCTTGATCGATGCATCAATAATCCATATATTCCGACACTGCCCCGCCAATACGGGGGGTGTGTCATGTGGAAACGCACTGCGATTACCTTGTTTTACCTCACTATTTGTCTCTCGCTCACGAACTGTCAGCAATCTCGGCCGATTCTCGCCGATCAGCCCGAAAGTCAGGGCTATGTTTCTTATGAGTCCCCCGACAACCTCATCATGAATTTCACCGAAGCCTGGCGTGGGCTGGACATCGCCGAGTACCGCGACTTCGTGCTCTACGACGGCGAGGCTTGCGACCTCGGTTGGGAAACCTACGAAGCCTTCAAGTTCTACTTCATGAGTCCGAGTCCCGAGTTCGGCTCGTCCTGGGGATACGACACCGAGGTGGAGCGGACCGCCGCCCTGTTCAGCGGCAATCCCAGTCGCGACGGTCGGCTGCCCGGGGTCGACTATATCGAGCTGGACTTCTACGCCCTGGGCGAGTGGCTGAGTCCCACGAATCCCGAAACCGTGGAGGGAGATCGATACCCCGAGGGAACCCTGTGGTGCGATTATAGCACCGACATGACCATCACCCTGAAGAGCGACCAGGGACGCGGTGCCGTCAGCGCCTTCACCATTCGGGACACGGTGCGCTTCTACGTGATTCCCGTCTGTTTCGATGGTGACACCGAGTACCGGCTCTGGAAGTGGTTTGACCTGGACCGCGGCAAATAGAGGAGTGGTGCGACTCGCCCCCGGATCGGGGGCGAGTTTTCCGGGAACTTGACCTCGTCGATATAATTGATATGATCGTCCTGATGAACTTCATACCGACGGGGGTGGATTGATGACCAGGAAGATCGTGCTCGTTCCCTTAGTCCTGATCGCCGCACTGATTCTGGGCTGCAGCAGCTCCAGCGACCCGGGGACGGGAGATCCCGCAAGCGAATATAACTGGGAGAGCCCCGGCGATGCGATCGGGAGCTTCACGGAGATCTGGAATCACATGGATTTCGCCGAGTATCGCGACTTCGCGCTCTACGACGGCGAGGAGCTGGCGACGGACGGTGCGGCCTACTCCGCCTTCAAGTTCTACTTCGTCGACGACACGGGCGAGTATGGCCCCTTCTGGGGTTGCGAGGAGGAGAAGGAGCACACCGAAGCCCTCTTCAGCGGCAACCCCAGCCAGGACGCCACCACACCCGGCGTGGAGAGCGTCGCTCTGAACTTCGTTCCGGCCGGCGCTTGGTCCGATCCCGACAATCCCTTAGAGGTGGAGGGCGACGAGTATCCCGACGGAACCCAGTACCGGACCTATCAGACCGACCTGACCGTCAACCTGAAGGGCACCATAGAGGGCACGGAAGTGAACGTTCTTCTGGTCCGCGACACCGTTCGTTTCTATGTGATTCCCGTGGGCGACCCGGAGAATCCAGAGTATCGTCTTTGGAAATGGATGGATCTCACCCAAGGCTTCCGAACTCAATCGTCCGATTGGTCGACCCTCAAGGCTCTGTACTAGCCTGAACTGTACACGTGTACAATACCCCCTCCGCATGGAGGGGGTTTCTTTCTGGTAGCTGGTAGCTGGTAGCTGGTAGCTGGTAGCTGGTAGCTGCTAGTTACTCCGAACCGGCTTCCAGCTCTCGATGGCGCTGGTCAGCTTGGGGTTCAGGATGGCGTCCTGTCCGCTCATCATGTACTTGACCACCGACTGGGGTCCTCCCGGCATGGCCACCCACTGCAGCAGCTGGGAATCGGGGTGGGGCAGCACGCGGATGCGTGCGTCGTCGGCCACCTCGCCGCTGCGATAGAAGCGGAGCGTGTTCACGAGCAGTCCGTCGCCGGGCCGCTTCTCCATGGTCTGGCTGAAGCCCTTCTCCACGGTGCCGATGCAGAGGTGACTGTAGCGGGGCAGTTCGTCCTTCATGAGCTTGAGGCCCTCGGGAATCTCGATCATGTATTCGAGGGCGGCCACGTCGCCCTCTTCGCGCAGGCCGCCGTTCCACATGATGAGATAGACGCTGAGCGTGTCGGCCTCGAGGGTCATCACCGTGTCGGTGCCCTCGATGTTGAAGTAGGCGCCGAGCAGGACCTCGGGCATGCCGTCGTCGAACCAGACGGCGTCCAGATGCTTGTTGTCCGCGAAGGCGGTCGCCGCGAACGCGATCAAGGCAAGCATGGCGATGGTGATCTTCATGTCGTCCCTCTCCATATCATCAATGGGTCGCGAAGAAGATAGTCTATGCCGCAGGCTCGGGAAAGTTCGCGGCTAAGTGCCTATTTTTCAAAGCCTTCCTGGCCTTCCGGACAGTGCAGCACGCCTTCGGCGAGCAACTTGCCAAGCGTATCCTCGGGCAGGCGCAGGTGATAGACCGCGCCCTGCTCGTCGTAGCGTACGTCCAGCACCTCACCGTCGCGATAGATGATGCCGCTCAGGCGCTCCATGCCAAGGGGCACGCGGAGGACAGTCTCGCGAAAGCTCTGTCGCCGGCGGCTCAGCAGTTCGCCGCGCAGATCGTCGAGGCCCTCGCCGGATTTCGCGCTGACCACGAGGCTGCCGGGCCAGCGGCGCTGCGCCCAATTCGCGCGTCCTTCCTCGGCGTCGTCGACCTTGTTGAAGATGCGAAGGGCCGCCGCGGGGTCCACGTCCATCTCGCCGAGCACCTCGTCCACGGCGGCCACCTGCCGTTCGAGAGCGGGGCTGGACAGATCCGCCACATGCAGCAGCAAGTCCGCCTCGCGCACCTCAGACAAGGTAGCCTTGAAGCTCTCCACGAGGTGGTGCGGCAGCTTGCGGATGAATCCCACCGTGTCGGTGATGAGCAGCTCCTCGCTCTCGCCCAGGGTCAGGCGCCGGGTGGTGGCGTCGAGGGTGGCGAAGAGGGCGTCCTCGATGAAGACGTTGCTGCCGGTAAGCGTGTGCATGAGCGTGCTCTTGCCCACGTTGGTGTAGCCGACCAGCGCGACGGTGTAAGCCTCCTGGCGGCGCTTCTTGGCCTTGGTCTCGCTGATCTTCGCGAGGTGTTCGAGTTCGCGCCGCAGATGCGTGACCTTCTCGCCCAGACGACGACGGTCGACTTCGATCTGGGTTTCGCCCGGACCGCGGGTGCCGATGCCGCCCGCCTGTCGCGAGAGGTGTTCCCACATTCGCCTCAGCCTCGGACGCAGGTACTCCAGCTGGGCCAGTTCCACCTGGAGCCGCGCCTGCCTGCTGCGCGCGCGCAGGGCGAAGATGTCGAGGATAAGCTCGGTGCGATCGGCCACGTTGATACCCGTCTGCTTCTCGATGTTGCGAGCCTGCACGGGGCTGAGGTCGTGGTCGAAGATGATCAGGTTGGCCTCGCGCTCCTGGCAGAGCCCCTTGATCTCGTCCACCTTGCCGCTGCCGATGAAGGTGGACACGTCGGGCGACTGCCGCGACTGCAAGACCGAGCCCAGCACCTTGGCGCCGGCGGTCTTGGCGAGCATGGACAGCTCGCGGAGGTTGTCCTCCTCTTCCTCGCGCTCCTGGCCGGACAGCACCGTGCCCACCAGCACGGCGTTTTCCTTCACCTTGGATCGTTCGGTGTAGAAGTAGTTCTGCGTCGACATGTCGGCCTCTTGCGCGGGTTGGAGTATCGAGAGTATGACGAAGCGTGACGGACCGCGCAAGAGAGTCTCCAGTTGCCAGTCTCCAGTCACCAGAAAGAACCCTCCCCCGATTCCGGGAGAGGGTGTGTCGCTGGTGACTGGAGACTGCAGACTGACGACTACTTCACGGGCACCTCAAACACCGTCGGATACTCCGTCAGGTTCTCAAGGCCCGCTTCGGTGACCAGGGCCACGTCCTCGATGCGGATGCCGAGCTTCTTCTCGGGGTAGTAGACCCCAGGCTCGATGGTGATCACATCACCCGGCATGAGCGGACGCGCGGTGCGCAGGTTCGGCTCCTCGTGCACTTCGAGTCCGAGCCCGTGGCCGAGTCCGTGGCAGAAGCCCACCTGGGTGCCGGGATGGGTGTCGAGATTCTCGTAACCCTTCTCGGCCAGGAAGTGCGCCACTCGGCGATGCAGTTCCATGAAGGTGATGCCCGGCTCATAGGCCTCGAAGCCGAGCACAGTGGCCTGTCGTACGTCCTCGTAGGCCTGCTTCTGGGCCTTCGTAGCTTTGCCCGGCAGGAAGGTGCGGGTCATGTCGAAGAAGTAGCCGGTGGCCGTGTCCTTGGGGAAGATGTCGCAGACGATGGGCAGGCCCAGCTTCACCTTGCGCGTGCCCGTGCCCGCGTTGTGGGGTACGCCGCCCTCTTCTCCCTGGGCCACGATGCTGCCGTGCACGTTGGCCAGGCCGTGCTTTGCCATGGCCACGTCGGCCTCGCTCTTGAGATCGGCGATGGTCAGGGCCTCGCCGTTCTTCTTGTAGAGGGTCTTGCCCTTCACGGTGCTGCGCCCGATGGCGCGGCGGATGGCGTCGAAGGCCGCCTTGGTGCCCACGCCGGCCTTGCGGATGAAGGCCGCCTGCTCGGCG
Organism: uncultured bacterium; assembly: GCA_964344565.1. Classification (GTDB taxonomy): domain Bacteria; phylum Krumholzibacteriota; class Krumholzibacteriia; order JACNKJ01; family JACNKJ01; genus JACNKJ01. The sequence goes on along the minus strand of CAYFNT010000002.1, from coordinate 176,454 downwards.
TTCTTCTCCACGCGAGCGCGCTCCACCACGGGAGACTTCTCCACGACCAAGGTGCAGTCGACTTCCTTCAACGCGCGCCCCAGCCGGGGCAGCCAGGTGACCGCCTTCTCCACGCCGTCGCTTCCGTAGACCGCCACCTTGCCCTTGATTCGCTGCTTCTTCAGGGCCCACTGCAGGTAGGACAGCGCATAGTCGCCGGGCTTCTTGGCCCGCTTGGCCAGTTTCATGGCCGGCGTCGAGGAGCGGACGATCCAGTCGAGACCGGACGCGGCCGCGCAATCGCGCTCCATGTCTCCTGCGATGAGCAGCTTCTTGCCCCCGCGCTTCCAGACGAGCACGGCGGCCTCGAGCTTCTGCCCGCCGGCCAGGTACCAGAAATTGGGATTCTCGGGCGTGTTCCCCACGGCGACGATGGCGTCGAGACCATCCTCTTTCATGAGGGTATCCACCTTGGCGTGCATGGCGTTCTTCATAGGCGCTCCTTGGGTCTACTTGCGAGCCAGTAATATGGCACCTGAGTTGATCGAATTCAACGACTTGCAATGCCTCGGCTCGCCTGGGGCGAAGGCGATCCCAGGATCTTCTTGCTGCCAGAGGACGCAATGCTGTGATAATATTAATGCATGCGTAGCAATCATCAGGGGGGTGTGTCGATGCCGAAAAATAGGGTGCCCACGATGTTCTGTTTCCTGGCCTTGATTGTGGCCAACTCATTCGCCTTGCCAATCCTTAAAACCAGTCATTTCGAGGATTTCTCGTCGCTGAGCTACTGCGACACCACAAAAACCACCACGATTTGGGACACCCAGGTCGGCCAGATTCGGCTGCCCCTCCTGCACCACGCCATCGTGGATAGTCTATCGATTCCGGGCACCGCCATCGACATCCTCGTCGCCGGGAATTGGGCCTATGTCGCCGCGGGCGAGCAAGGCCTGCAGGTCATCGACATTCGAAATCCTCAAGATCTGGTCCTGGCGGCCAGTCTGGACACGCCCGGTCATGCGCAAGCTCTCGACCTGGAAGGAGACCTGCTCGTCCTGGCGGACCGACATGGCGGGGTGCAGTTCATCGATATCAGCGACCCGGAATCGCCTGCTCTGTTGTCGACGCTCGACACCGAGGACGTGGCCTCGGGCGTCCATTTGGTGGGATCTCTGGCACTGGTCGCAGACGGATATGCGGGCATCAAGGTCGTAGACTGCTCAAACCCGGAGCACCCCGACATCGTCGCTTCACGGAACACGCCCGGTACCGCCCTAGACCTCAGATGGGAAGGCGATGCCCTCTATGTGGCTGACGGCCCGGCAGGATTCCAGGTCATGGATTTCACCAATCCCAGAGATCCAGAACTCGTGGCGAACCTGCCCACCATGGACTACTGCTATGGCCTCGATTCTGTTTGCGACCATGGCTATCTCGCCGAAGGTGAAGCGGGCCTCAAGATCGTCGACCTGAGCAATCCATTTTCGCCGCAGGTTGCATCCACATTGATTTTTCCGGGAACTGCAACCAGCGTCCATGTGGACGGAGACTTCGCCTACCTCGGAAGTCCGGAATCGGGCCTGGCGATGATCGATGTGAGCGTGGCGGAGAGTCCCCGCCTGGTGGACACGATCGTGGAGGAATGTGCAGTCGATGACGCCGCGCTCCATGGCGAGTACATCCTCTGCGCCGTTGGAGTCGAAGGCTTGCGGACTGTTCTGGCCGGGGAGAGGATGGAGCTCACTCAGGTCTATGGCACAAACCAGTACGGGTCGACTTCTTGGATCGAGACATATGGCGACCTTGCCTTCACACGCCAATCCGAATACATCCACATCTTCGACATCAGCAATCCCGTTAGGCCGACCCTGCACGGAAGCCTTCACGCGCCAAACTATCAGGAGGAAGTCTGCTTCGATGGTGATCGGCTCTACATTGCGAACGGGCACACGGGCCTAAGCATTGCCGACATCTCCGACCCCAGCAATCCGGTGATGATGTCGGTCGTCGATACGCCGGACCACGCGAGAGCCATAAAGGTGAGGGGCGATCGACTCTATCTCGCCGAGAGAGAGCTCGGCCTCATGGTATACGACGTGAGCGACCCCTACGAACCTTCGGTGTTGGGGGCTGTGCTCACCCCCGGTATCTCATCCTACATGGCCCTGGACGGCAACTACATCTACATCGGGGACACTCCCGTGGGCCTCTCGGTTGTGGATATCTCGAACGCAGACGATCCCCAGCTGGTGGCGACACACACCCATTACACGAACTCCCAGGACCTGAGCATCGATGGCAACCTGATCTACATCGGCGCTCTCGGCCATGGCGCCTACATCCTCGACATCTCGGATCCTCTCGCGCCCTTCACAGTTGCGAACATCGACGCGTATCGGGGCAGGGACACCGCCATATTCGGAGATGTCTGCTACATCAGCGCCGAACACTACGGCACCCAGGCGGCCGACGTCAGTGATCCGAATCAGCCCCCGATCATCGAAAGCCTACTTGACGGAAGCTCACCCATACGCATGAGTCTGGAGGGGGACTATCTCTATGTGGGACAGGTCAACTCGGACGACGTTTTTCGCATCTTCAAGATTCTCGAACGGCAGTTCGATCTCGATCGGAACATCGCCCAATCCACGATGCTGAACGAAGGCGACGACACAATCTATGCGGCTCGCTTCACCACGGCACAATACGACTCCATCCACTGGGAAGTAACCGCCGATGGGGGATTATTCTGGCGAGTGGTCCACCCCGGAACGGGCTTCTTGAAGCTTCCTTTCCCAGGCAATGATATCCGCTGGAAAGCGGTGCTTCCCTATGCGGGCGAGATTCCCATGACCGGGCCCCTATGCAACGAACTGCAGGTTGACTGGCGCTACGGATACGGTGTCATCGAATCCGCGGAAGACGTGCCGGGCGACGAGGGTGGAGAGTTGCGCTTGAGTTGGATGCCCAGCGGACTCGATCTCGAAGGCGCTTCCCCCGAAGCCCTTGCCTACCAGATCTTCCGACTGGTCGATGCGCGAACCGGGGAACGGGAAGCCTGGGAAGAGCTTGCAACGCTACCTGCGGAACGGTTGGAATCCTACACGACGATCGTGCCCACCCACGCCGACTCGACTATTCTAGATGGGATGCGGCTGAACACCTTCTTCATTCGCACACTCACGACCGACCCCGGCGTGTTCTTCGATTCTCCGCCCGACAGCGGCTATTCCGTGGACAATCTCGCCCCGCCCGCGCCGGAAAACCTCGAAGTCCTGCCTGCCGACGAAGCGGGCATGGACCTGGACTGGGACGACTCCCCGGCGGAAGATCTACTTCACTACAAGATCTATCGCGGAGACGATCCCGAATTCACGGTGAACCCCGATGATGCCTACGGCCTTGCTTTCCTGAGCGAATGGACCGACTCCACCGGCACGGAGGATCACTTCTACCGCGTGGCTGCAGTGGACAGTTCGGGGAACGAAGGTGAGCCTTCCAATGTGGGTTACGTGGTCGGAGTGGGCGACTTGCCGTCGCCCGAGGTTCATGTCCTACTTCCCAACGTGCCGAACCCATTCAACCCCACCACACTCATCCGATACGAGGTCGCCGGGCAGGCCGCGAGGGTCCGAGTGGAGATCTTCGATTCCACGGGGCGGAGAGTCAGGTTGCTGCTGGATGAGGTCCAGGATTCCGGCCGGCAGTCCATACCATGGAACGGTACGGATGATGCCGGCAGGCCTCTCAGTTCCGGCCTCTATCTTTGCCAGTTGAGTCTTCCAGGGTTCAGCGAGTCACAGAAACTCGTGCTTCTGAAGTAGGGATCAATACAGCGCCTTCACTATTCCCCATGTGCCCAGCGCAGCTGGGCTCTCGTCGAGGATGAGTTCCAGATAGTCCACCCGCGCGAAATCCGGATAGATTCCCGAGACGTACTCGATCTGGGCGGTGTGCGGTCCCTGTTCCAGCTGAATCTGCGTATCCCCCGTCACGCGGAGGAATTCGAAGTCTCAGCCGGCTCCTTCGCCGGTGAAGTTGAAGCCCATGGTCTGTGTGAGTTCCTCGCGTCCGTTCGGCCAGAGGGAAACCAGATAGTCGTGGGTCTGGGCATGGGCCTGGAAGGCCAGGTATCCGTCGTAGGTTCCGGTGGCGGGCACGTAGACGTAGATCTGGATCCAATCGCCGGTCTTGTCCACGCCGTCGGCGCACCACTCCTCGCTGGCGCTCTCGCAGAAGCCGATGTGGATGGGGTCACCGCCGTTGTCCTGCCAGGCGTGGGTGATGTAGGTCTCCGCCTCCACCTTCACCTCGATGGTGGCCGAAGCCGCGGCCGTCAGAACCAGCGAGGCCGCCAACGCGAATCGGAATCCTTCGTGAAGCTTCATCGTCCCGCTCCTCAGAAATTCGCCGTCATCTGCAGCACGGCGATCATGGAACTCGGCGCGTTCCCTCCCGAAACCGCTTCCGCACTTACATAGCTTAGATCCGCTTGCAGCTCCGCGCCATGTCCGAAGCGCTTGCGGACGGTAAGGGTGTGAGTCCAGCGCTGGCAGTCGCAAAGGTCGCCGCCGGGAGCTTCCTCCGAAACGGTGGATACGAAGTCGACGGCCGTGCCTTCCAATGGTTTCCATCCCAATAGAGCGCTGGTCACGAAGACCTCTTCGGGCATGTCGCCTTCCAGGTCCTCCACCCGTTCGAGGGCCTTGTGGAAGAATGAAATCGCCAGACGCTCGCCGGTCCAATCGGCCGACAGCCGAAAGCCCTGTGCGTTGCTACGATAGGACAGGGCCCGGAAAGGCGAAGCGAATTCCGGCTCCAGCTTCTGCCAGGCCGCAGCCAGGCGCAGGCGTTTTTGAACGCGATAGCTCAGCTCCGCCGTGTGGGCTGCGCCGTTCCGGCTCTGGCCTTTCCCGTCCAGCCGGTCCACTCTCTCGAAGCTGCGGGCGGTTTCGGCGGAGACCTGGAATCTCTCGCCAAGGGGAATGCGTCCGCTGGCCGACCAGACCTCGCTCTTGTGGATGAAGCTGAAGTCGAAGTTCGCCCAGATGTCGTCCAGGTAGGAGGATTCGCGGTCTTCGTGGGCGCTCAGGTGCTGCAGGGAGATCTCGCCGTCCCCAAGAAAGCCGTATCGAAGGCGGGTGCCGATGACGTCGAGACGATAGGCGAAGGGGTTGTTGGAACTGGTGCCCGACGACTCCACCGCCCGCTGAGGCAGGGCGTAGAACCCGGTCACACGGAGTCGACGGGTGAGGGCCGACTCCAGCCTGATTCCCTCGAAGGTGATGGCCGGGCCGAGGTCGTCCAGCGCCTCCAGCGACACGCCCCGCACCGTGGCGCCGCAGACGCCGCAGGCCGTGCCGCCCGATCCGGCGGCAGGGGGGTTGTCGGCGAAGTCCCAGCGCTGGAGGGTCAGCGGCGTGAAGTGGTCGCTGAAGTATCCCATGCGGGCGCTCAGGCGATCGCGGCGGATCTCGGCGAAGACGCTGCCGAATTCGCTGCCGAGATATTCGGGCCCCTGCTCGAGGATGATGGCGTCCTCGTTGCTCACGCGCAGCTTCGCGCCGGCGCTCACGCCCTTCGCCAGCTCCGCCTGAAGCTCATAGCTCGCGCGATAGAGCAGGTCCTTCTGGATCTGCAGATTCTCCCCGTAAGGTCCGCTCACGCCGCAACCGCAGTCGGGCTCTGCGCCCGCAAGCGACACCGACAGTCCGCGGGTGCGCAGCTGCCCGGAGTGCTTGAAGATGGGATAGCGACGCTCGGTGTGGACCACCTGCGCGGCTTTCGGCCCTTCGGCGATCTCCACCAGGATGCTCCCCGAACTCTCCGCGTCAGCCGCCTTGATCTTCCAATCGATGGAACTGCCGCGAATCGCGTCCACCACCTGATTGAGGCGTTCGGGCGCGTCCTTCACGCTGTCGTAGTGGATGGCACGGATCCCGCCGGCCGCATCGAGCAGGGCGAAGCTGAAGCTGAACTCGTCGGCGTCCAGGGCCGAGGCGAAGCGCGCCTCGGGATCGTGAAGCTGGGGGAAGTTCGGCTCGCGGGCGGCGAGAAAGTCTTCGGCGTCCCAGGGCAGGTCGTCGAAGTTGACGCCGAGCAGGCGGACGCCGTCGGGGGGATGGATTCCGCCGAGCTGGGCCACGTTCTCGAGGCAGTCGGGGCACTGGCTGTCCCAGAGGACCAGGCAGAGCAGCTCCTCACCGAGGAAATCGGCGACGCGGCCGGCCTCGCCCGAGCCGAGGACCTCCAGCTCCATGTGCAGGAGAGTGTCGAAATCGTCGGCGACCGCGAAGGCCGCCGTGAGCATCGCCAGAATGAAGATTGTCGTCCGCACGCTCCGCCTCCCTGTGCTGGGCAATTCCTTGGCCCTCCCGATTCTAGCACAGATTCATCCGCTGGAAACAAGCCTCCCGTCGTCCGTTTCGACCTGCTATAATTGAGTGGAACCGCTATCCCGGAGGTTGCCCATGAGCAGATTGACCACGCTTCTGGCCCTTGTGGCACTGGGCCTGCCCCTCCTCGCAACGGCCTACCTGCAGTTCGACGCCGAGATCCTGATCCAGGACGACGATGCGCCTATCGAGGTACTCGGCTACTCGGTGCCCGACTGGTTCGATTGGGACGGCGACACCGTGCCCGACCTCGTGGTCGGCGAAGGCGGCGGACTCGACGACGGCAAGATCCGCGTCTACATCAATCAGGGCAGCGCCCAGGCTCCCCTCTTCGACGGATGGTTCTACGTGCAGAGCGGCTCGGGGGATCTTGCCTACCCCGGCGGCTGATGCATGGGCATCTTCCCGCGCGTAGCGCATTGGGACGACGACGCGAACTTCGATATCCTGGTCGGCATCTCCGACGGCACGGTCCGCTACTACAAGAACCTCGGTGGCGAGATCTTCGACGAGGGCACGCCCCTGGAGTTCGGCCTCCCCGGCGAGAAGGTGCCCATCGACGTGGGCTCCCGCGCCACGGTCTGCATCGTCGACTGGAACGAGGACGGCCGCCGCGACCTGCTTCTCGGCTCATACTACGGCAAGTTCCACCTGCTCCTGAACACGGGGAGCGACCTGCTCCCCGAGTTCGAGGTTATGACCAACCTGCAGGGCGCGGCCGGCGATCTTTCCGTGCCCCAGAGCAGATCCAGCCCCGACATGTTCGATCTGAACGGCGACGGCGCCAAGGATCTGCTCTCCGGCGACAACGAGGGACAGCTCTGGTTCTTCCCCAACGACGGCAGCAACGAGGTTCCGGCCTTCAACTATCGCTATCCGGTGGAATGCGCCAGCGTGCCCTACGACCTCTACATGTTCGCGCGCACGCGCCCGCGCATCTGCGACTTCAACGACGACGGGCGACCCGACCTGCTGGTGGGCTCATACTATCACTACGTTCACCTGCTGCTCGGGGGCGACTACGAGCCGGACGACGTGCCCGAGTGGGCGGCCGGCCCTCTGGCTCTGCGCGCCTGGCCCAACCCCTTCAATCCCAAGACCACCTTGAGCTTCACCTTGCCCGAAGCGGGGCGGGTGAAGCTCTCGGTCCACGACATCAAGGGTCGGCGCCTGATCACCCTGCTCGACGAGCATCGGGACGCCGGCGATCATCATCTGGAATGGAATGGCGGCGGTCTGGGCTCGGGAGTCTACCTGGTCGATGTCGCCGCCTCCGGCCATCGCGACCGGCAGAAGCTGGTCCTGCTGAAGTAATCTGCCCACATGAAAGAACCCTCCCCCGTCTCCGGGGGAGGGTTCTTTCGTGGCCCGAGGCCCGTGGCCCGCAGCCCGAGGCCCGTGGCCCTCTATTTCCTGTCGAACACGTAGCCCGCGTTTCGCGCCCCCCAGACCTGGTTGCCGCCTGCGTCGTAACCGCGGTCCCAGCTCATGAGCCGGTCGGCCCGCAAGGTCACATGGCTGGTGGCGTAGCTGGCGCCGCGCAGGGTGCTCTCGCAGCCGGTGCCCTGGGTGGAGCCGCCGTAGGTGCCGTCGGCCATGAGCTCGAGGATGATCGAGCAGCCTTCCCGTTCGATGAGGAAGGCCGGCGAGATGGCGTCGAGGCGCTCGGGATCGAGGTAGGCGCCGATGTACTTCTCCTCGTCGGGAAGCTTGTAGACGACGCTTTCGAAGAAGTTCTCGTCCAGGCGCGTGAGGCGATAGACCCGCTGGCGATAGGGGGCCGCCTTGTGGGTGGCCACGGCCTGCTCCACGTAGAGCCAGCGCGCGCCGCTGAGATCGGTCCAGATGGGCGCCATCTCCAACTCGATCTCGTAGTAGCTGGAGTCGGCCGCGGCCTGGGCGGCGCTGGTGAAGGAGCCGGTCATCCAGCCGGCGAGCCTGTCCAGGCCCGGATCGGGGGCGTCGTCGAACTCGGTATTGGGGCTTTCCCTGAAGAGGGCGCAGCCCGAAAGCGCGATCGCCAGTGTCAGGATTCCGATCAACATCGAGGTCTTCATCGACGGCCTGCTTTCGATTGGGTGGACCATTTCACGATGCTCACGGAATGCGGGAGAGTCAAGTGTCGGAGTGAATTGCCTTTCGGGATTTGCGCTGCACTGTGCTAGCCTGGAAGGGCTCCACCTATCCGCCCTGGAGGAAAATGACCCGTCCGGCCGCTCTCGCGTTCACCCTGCTCGCTCTCCTGGTTCTCGTCGGCTGCGACGGTTCCAGCACCGACGGTTCCGGCGGCGGCCAGCAGCTGGAACTGGAGCTGTCCTACCGCCTGGCTCTCGAAGAACGCGGCACCACTGGCTACGACCTCGTCGAAACCGATGAGGGCGACTTCCTGCTCCTGGGCAATGTGCGCTCGTCGGAGAGCATGTTCTTCGAGCATGCCTTCCTTCAGAAGATCACCTCATCGGGCGAGCTTCTCTGGCGACGCATGCTCTACGACGCCTTCTTCACCAAGGGCTTCGAACTCGCGTCCTGCGCGGACGGAGGCACCCTGGCCGTGGGCGAACTGCGCCGGGACGACCTGCTTCCCAGCGAGATGTTCATGGCGAGGCACGATGCCGCAGGCGAGAAGCTCTGGTCCGCGGAATTCGGCGATGTCCGTAACGATGGAGCCAGAGCCTGCATGGAGAGTTCCGCCGGGAATCTGGTCGCGGTGGGTTTCACGGAGTCGAAAACGGGCGAGCAGCTGCCCTGGGCCGTGTCCCTGGCAAGCGACGGCGCGCTGCAATGGCAGATCGTCGGACCCAAGCACTCCGACGGCATCGCCTACTCGGTGAGCGAATGCAACAACGGCGACTACATCATCGGCGGCGGCGGAAGCACCGCGGCCTTTCTCTGGCGGGTGAGCAAGACCGGCGAGACGCTCTGGTATCGGGAAGTGTTCGGCGTTTTGGGCGCGACACTGCGCGGAGCGGTGAACATCGCCGGCGGCGACTTCGTCTTCACCGGCGTGCTGATGACCGGCAACAACTCCGGCAAACTCCTGCTCGGGCGCAGCAATCCCGATGGCGAGATTCGCTGGTTCCAGGCCCTCGGCAGCGGATTCAACATGGACGTGGGATCCTCGCTCCGGGAGCATCCGGACGGCGGCTTCTTCGTGGCGGGTTCCACCACGTCGAACAGCCGCTACGACGCGGCCTACTGGCTCCTGCACTTCGACCTGGAAGGGCTGCTGCTCTGGGACGCGAGTTACGAACTCCCCTACTACAGTTGGTGCCACGCCGGGGAGTTGAGCTCTACTGGCGGTTTCGCTGCCATCGGCTTCAGCCTGGACTATGAAAATCCCAGCGAACTTTGGTTCGTTCTGACGGAACCTTACTCGCCGCCGGCTTCCGACAGGTAGCGGGCCGCGCGTAGCCGATAGCGCCTACAACTTCTGTTCCATGAAGCCGAGCGCCCGGTCATGGATCTCCTGCGCTTCGGCGAGGATCTTCTCGGACTTGCCGAGCCATTCCTCACAGAAGGCCTCATCCTCGATGTCGGCCAGGTTGATGCGCACGTTGTAGTAGGCGCCGCGCACACAGACCATGCCGAGCAGCGCGCCCACGCCGGCGTCGCTGGCGCTGTTCTCGTTGCCCACCTCGGCCACGCGCTCGCAGAACCTGAGCGCTTCGAGGCCCAGTTCCATCACCGAGTAGGGAACCGTCGTCGCGCCCTTGGTGGCGTCCTGGATGGCGTCTGTCCTGGCGGCGAGTTCGGCCTCGGACTTCTTGGGCAGCTTGAAGGCGGCCATGACCTGGTTGAAGGCCTCGGTGTCCTCGTCGACCTTCTTCTCGAGCTCCTCGCGAAGGACGTCGGCCTTCTTGCAGCTGTCGGCCATCTCGCCCTCCACCGCCGCGTACTTCTTACCGCGGGTGAGGCGGGCGACCATGGCAGCCAGACCCGCGGCCAGGGCACCGCAGAGTGCGGCCACGCTGCCGCCGCCGGGAGCCGGGCTGCTGGAGGCCAGCACCTCGGTGAACTCGCCGACCCCCAGGCCCATGAGCGGACCCGGAGGCGCGGGCGGCAGGGCCTTGGGCGAGACGGTGTCCTTCTCGAGCATCACCTCGATGACGTTTTCCTCGAGCTTGTAGGGATAGAGATCGCTGAGCCCCAGGTAGTCCACGGCCAGTTCCATCTGATCCCACTCGCTCTCGGGAAGGGTCTTGCCGCAGTCCTCGCAGTGGAAGATCGCCGCATCGAGCAGGGCCTGCTTGGGCACCACGCCCACGATCTCCGATCCCGTGACCTCGAGGCCCTCCTGCTTGGCGGCCTGTCGCTTCACTTCCTCGTAGGCCGTGTGCAGGCCGACCTTCCGGTAGTCGAGCAGGTTCATGCTCACCTGGGCGATGTCCACGTTGAACATCATGCCCGCGGCCTGGGTGGTGGGAAGGGTGCCGGGCACCTTGATGGCCTTGCCGTTCTCGTCGCGGACGATCTCGCGATTCTCGTCGCGCTTGGACCGGCCGCTCTCGCGGATGTCCAGGGCGATGGTGTGGGCCTTCCGCTTCACGTTGGAGTTCATGTTGATGTTGTAGGCGATGAGGAAGTCGCGGGCGCCGGTCACGGTCACGCCGCTCTTGGGCACGAACTCGAAGGGACCGTAGTCGGGCTTGAAGTCGGGGTTCTTCATCTTCTCAGCCAGGGCCTCGTACTCGCCCTTGCGAATGTCCGGCATCTTCACGCGGTCGGGCCGCTGCGCGCTCTTGGCGTAGAGGTAGATGGGAATGCCCAGTTCCTCGCCGATGCGCTTGCCGATCTTGTGGGACAGTTCGATGCAGTCCTCCCAGGTCGCCTCTTCGCTCACCGGAATGAAGGGGATCACGTCGCAGGCGCCCTGCCGGGGGTGCTCGCCAGTGTGCTGGGACATGTCGATGAGCTCGGTGCCCGTCTTCACCGCCTGGAACACGGCTTCGAGCAAAGGCTCGGGCTCTCCCACGATGGTGTAGACCGTGCGGTTGAAGTCCGGTCCGGGATCCACGTCCAGGAGCTTGGCGCCACCCACCTCGCGGACGGCCTGGGCGATGGCCTGGATGATCCGACGGCTGCGGCCTTCACTGAAATTGGGAACGCACTCGATGATCTTGGGCATCGTTTCCTCCGGAATCGGCTACCGGCTACCGGCCGGAACCGCCATTCTGGCGGTCAGCGGGTAGCGGGTCGCCGGCAACTGTAAGTCACGGCAAGGTATCAACTCGCGGGGGCGACTTCCACCCCGCCGAGCTTCACCCCATGAAAATCCCCAACGCCATGAGCAGGGGCGTTGCGAGAGTCAGCATCACGTTCTTGCCCATGAAGGGGATGAGCGCGGGGATGTTCTCCTTCTCGGCCGCCAGGCCGCGGGTGATCTGCGCGCCGAGGGGCAGGGTGAGCAGGCCGAGCATGGCCCAGAGGGGCAGCGGGCCGATGAGCGACCCGAGGATCAGGGCGAGATAGCAGCCCCCCAGGAACAGGGCGTAGGCCCGCACGCCCGCGTCGCGCCCGTAGGCGATGATGAGATGTCGGCGGCCCGAGGCGCGGTCGGCCTCGAGATCGGGAAACTGGTTCATGAGCAGCAGATTGCTCACCAGGAAGAAGGGCGCCAGCGAGGCGAGAAAAGCCGCGAGGCTGTAGCTGCCCGTCAGCGCGAAATGGGTTCCGTTGACCATGAAGATGCCGAAGCCCAGGCCCGGGGCCAGCAGGCAGAGCAGCGGCGACCGGGTCATGGCGGGTGTGTAGGCCACGATGACGAATATGCCGAAGAGCCCGAGGGGCACGATGGCCCATCCCCACCGGATGACGAAGTAGACGCCCACCAGCAGTACGATCATCAGGCCGATCAGGCCGGTGACGAGGGCGTAGCGGGACTTGTCCGGTTGATCGGGAAGGGTGCCGCTGCCGCCGCTGAACGGCGTGCGCTCGGTGCGCATGTCGAGCCCGCTGCGGAAGTCGTCGTATTCGTTGAGCGCGTTCACGCCGATGTGGGCGGCGATGCCGCCCAGGAGGGCCAGCAGCAGGTGGAGCCAGTTTAGGCTTCCCGTTTGCAGGTAGGCCGTGGCCGCGCCGAGGACCACGCAGGCGGGCACGAGGGTAAGAAAGGGAAGGCGCATGGGGCCGAAAATCGGTGATGGCTTCTTCGTCGCCGTGGTTTCATTCACTCTGTTTCGCTCCTTCATTGTTTCCAGTCTCCAGTCACCAGTCTCCAGAGGGCCTACTTCATCACATCTTCGGCGATGCGGTCGATGACCCAGTTCACCACTTTTTCGCTGCGCAGGAGGTTCGCGCCCCAGTTCCAGTCGGGGTGCGTGAGGTTCCCCACTCGGGCCGTTACCTGCACGGAATCCCCGCACAGTTCCACGAAATGCAAAACGCTGGATGTGGCGATGAGTCCGTCGTTGGGAAGTCCCTCCCAGAAGGCGCCCGCCCCTTTCGAGCGATAGTGGTTGCCCGCGATGACGAACCATTCCACGTCCGGGTCCGGCGGATTGGCCTCGTTGAACTCGCCGATGCCCGAAGGCGTGCACCAGCCCGAGAGGTTCACGCCGTGGAATGCGCGGACGCCGCCGTTGGGCGTGCCGAGCATGAACACCTGCCTCGCGGCGCCGGGGTTGCGCGTCACGAATCGCCGTGCGGCGAGGCCTCCCATGCTGTGGGCCACGATGTGCAGGTTTTCGAGGGGGATGTCGTTGGAGGCGAGGAAGGTCTCGATCTCGTCGACGATGCCTTCGTTGCTCTCGTCGATGCCGCCCATGGTCCGGCTCAGGCCCGTGACGATGTAGACCTCGCAGTGGCTCGGCAAGCGCTCCACCGCCGCGGGGTAGTAGTGGCTGAAATCCTTCACCAGGCCCTGCCAGCCGTGGATGAAGAGCACGCGATGAATGGGCAGTTCCGCCGCCGGCGGCTCGGGCTGATATCCCGGCGGCATGACGCTGTGCTTGAAGGGTCCGCATCCTGACGATATCGTCGAGAGGCTCACCAAAAGGAGCAGAAGCATCGACCAATGTCGATGGCCGTATCTCCTCGGGTTTTCCAAAGCTATATCCCCCAGCGGCTTCCGGACGGGAATCGTCTCTTCAAGCGCCCGGCACGTCCCTTGCCGTAGTTCTAGCAAAGCTCGTGATACAATGGAAGCCCCGGAGGTGGATGATGCGCGCCCTCATCGTTGTGATACTCCTCTTCCCCCGCCTCCTGCTGGGGGATGCGACATGGCAGCCGCACGGTCCGGGAGGCGGCGGTGGCATCACGGGTGTCTTTCCCCATCCAAGCGACCCGAGCATCGTCTATGCAAACGCGGACATGGTCGGCCTATATCGTTCCGATGACGGATCGGGGACCTGGCAGCACTGCGGTTTCCGCAGGGGCACCCACTTCATGAACCTGGCCTTCGCCCCCGAGGATCCCGCACGGCTCTTCATGGCCGTACACGATGGAATCTGGACTTCGCCGGACGGCGGAGAAACCTGGACGCTGCTCGCCGATGACAGCGTCGTGGGCTACGAAACCCCCACGGGCGAGAACGAGGCGAAATCGTACATGCCCATGCATCTCAACGAGAACCACCTCTTCGTGGGCATCAACAATCCTCCTGAAGAATGGGGAAAGATATCGAGAATGGATCGCCACAGCGGGCTCTGGACCTCAGTCGCCCTTCCGGGAGCGACCCAGGCGGTGAGGGAAATCACTCAGCAGGGCGACATGCTCTTCGCCCTAACCTTCGACGGCCTCTGGCGCTCGGCTGCTGATTCCGGCACTGATTGGATAGAAGTGAGCGATTGCCAGCCCCCCGTCGGCGGGCTGGAGTGCTGGTGGTTCAATCTCGCATCCCTGGGCGACACCCTCTACGCCCTCGCCGGCCTCAGCAACAACGGAAGCGTCTTTCCCGCCGCGCAGCTCTATCGCAGCGGCGACTACGGGGCCAGCTGGGACAGCCTTCGCAGCTTCCCCGGATTCGCGCCCATGCTCGGAGGCATCGAATCCAACTTCCACCCGCCCACCAAACTGCTGGAGGTGAATTCCACCACGGGAACCCTCATGGTGGCCCGGGTGGACAGCTTCGTCAGCGGTCTCGCACGAAGCGAAGACCGGGGCGCGAGCTGGGAGTTCCTATCGCCGCGAAACGACTTCCTGGGGCGAGTGGACACTTCAGGCCAGCCCTTCCAGCGAGTGGCCATCAACACCCTGGGGAAGATCGCCATGCTCCGCGCCTCGCCATGCTCGGAGGACTGGTTCATGGCCGGTTCGGGTTTTCATGCGAAGAGCGAAAACGACGGTTTCGAATGGTCCCACGAGGTCGTGGGGCTGTTCAACACGGTGACCTTTGCCATCGGCGAGGATCCCGACGATGCGGACTGGATCCTCGCGGGCCAGGGCGACAACGAACTTCTCCACAGCATCGATGCCGGCGAAAGCTGGACCAACTTCTCCCTCTGCGCTTCCCTGGGTTCGGATTCCTGTTGGGGTGGAATGGTCTCCTCCCTCGCCTTCGATCCGATACGCGCCGGGCAGGCGCTCGCCCTTTTCGCTGGAGGCGGAAACGGATACGCCGGCAAGGGAAAGGGCAATCGTCGCCTCGTCCGACTATGGAAGGCCCCCTTCGACTACGAGATCGTCCACCGCTTTCCCGACATCGCCGATCCCGCCCTACCCGAGGGAAATCGGAACCTCCTGGCATACGATCCCACCGGGACGGACGAATGCTTCATGGCCACGGTTCACAAGGCCGACGACGGCCAGGGGGGAAGCTATGAAACTGGCGTATGGCGGTCCTTGAATGGGGGACAGGAATGGGAGGAGGCCGAACTGGGGCTCGGCACGGACGGCCAGGGACTGCCGCCAGGCAATTCCCTGATCGCCAACCTGGGCGTCGATGGGCATGGGAGCTTCTACCTGAGCTCGGGACACAGCCACGCAGCCGCCAACGCCATCTACAAGTGGAACGCCGGCACGAGCCGCTGGGACAGCCTGCGGGCCTTGTCGGGTGGAGAGCGTTTCATCGAGGAGAGTCTCACCTTCGGCCCCGAAGCCGGTCATCTGTTGGTTTCCTACCTTTCCGGAGACAGTCTCTGCCTGACCCAGCAGAGCTTCGACGACGGCGCGAGCTGGAGCACGATCTTCCTCTCCGATAGCAGCTACACGAAGTGCGCGGCGGTGGCTCCCTGGGATCCGCAACTCATCTATCTGGCTCAGGGGGGAGCCGACTTCAGGCGACCCAGCGAAAGCTTTTCCCCATGGCGTTCCCAGAACGGGGGATTGAGCTGGGAGCGGGTTGATGAGAATCTGATTCTGCCGAATTTCAATGCTCTCGACATTTCCTCATCCGGACGGATTTGGGCGGGCAGCGCGGGCGCCTGCGTGGCCCAGCGAGCGGCAGAATCTACGGGCATGGAGGAAGGCCCTCCCCCCGCACTCGCTTCGATCTCCTGCCATCCGAATCCTCTCAACCCGTCCACCATTTTGAGTTTCCAACTCGGGAGGACGGCGGAGGTGGAGTTGTCGCTTCACGATCTTGCTGGCCGAAAGTTGCGCGAACTCTGGAGAGGCTCTCTCGAGGCGGGCGCCCATCGACTCGAGTGGGATGGACGGAACGAGGAGGGTCGGCTCATGGCCAGTGGGGTCTACTTCTTCCGGCTGCGGGCCGGAAATGAAACTCTCGGATTGAAGGCGGTACTCCTCAAGTAGCTGTACACGTGTACAGTCCCCGTTTGACAGTCCCCCTCTCCGCGGGGATATTCCCGCCATGCGCAAGCTCCCGATTCTGCTCATCCTGCTCTCCCTGCTCGGATGCGACTCCAATACGGGTCCCGAACCCGAGCCCGATCCCTATCCCCTCTACTGGGCCATCGAAGAGGGTGGCGTGCTGCGCGGCATCGCGGATCGGCAGGATGCATGGTGCTCTTGCGGCAACACGACCTTCAAGGCGAGCTGGGTCCTTCCGCGGGAACACTACCTGAGATCCTGCCACGTCGAGTACCACCGTGATTCCGGCACCATGGGCCGGTACGACTGGACACTCGGCTTCCGGCCCGGTGTTTCCCAAATCAAGGGGCGTATCGCGCCGGAAGGCGGCGACTACGCCTGGCTGGCCACGGGGCTCGGAGACCTGGAGTTCGATCGTCATCTGGCGCCCCTGAACGAGGCTCCCATCCCGGTGGATCCGCGTTCGCCCCTGTCCTTCGAGCTGCTTGGCGGGGCTTGGAGCGAGGCGGACCGGCCCGACAGCCTCGATGTTTTCATCCTGAAGATCGGCGATCCGCGTGAAGTGAACTCACCGGTCGAGGCGCGACTCCATCATGAGGGCCAGCTCGACGGCGGCGGTTTCCCCGTGGAGGGCTTCCACTTGGTCGCCGGCGACGAGACCCTGCACTTCAAGCTCTTCGCGGACGACTTCCCCCGGCCCTGGGCGACTCTCGCCTGGGGAACCGCCCTGCAATACCTGGGCGGGGAGCCTCTGAACATCGAGCAATTCCTGCCCGAGTATCCTTACCCGGACGGCTACTACAATGAGGCCGTCGAGTTCGACGGACCCATGGGAACGGTGAGCGCCCACGCCTCCTTTCCCGAAGGCGAGGGACCCTTCCCCGCGCTGCTGCTCCTGTCCGGGGACGGCGACGTGCTTCGCCATCAGGGCGTGTTGCTGAACTATCTGGGGCATCACCTCGCCCGGGCGGGATACGCGACCCTGCTCTACGACAAGCCCGGCACGGGCGAGTCCGAGGGCGACCTGTTGGAACTGGGGATCGCCGAAAGACAGGCTACCGTCGAGGCGGCCTGGAATTGGCTGGGCGCGGACGAGCGGATCGACGTCGATCGCCGCGTGCTGCTCGGCTACGGCGAGGGCGGCGCCCTGGTGCTCGAGGGGGCCGGCCGGCTCGGGGCCGCGGCGGTGGCGGCCCTGTCGCCCTGGCTGAATCGTCCCGGCGAGCTCGAACCCATCCCCGAGGCCGTGGACGGGCGCTTCACGCTTCTGGATCTGGAGTGCTTCGGCGGCAAGCATCTGGATCGCGCGAGTTTCGACCCCGCCGTTTATCTTCCGGCCCTAGATGTGCCGGTTCTGCTCATGGCGGCGGAACTGGACCCGCGCAATCCGGCTCTGGACGTCCACACGCAGATCGACCTGCTATTGATGGGCTCGGGAGTTCTGGATTTCCAGGAGTATTCGGGGATGAGCGCGTCCTACAACAACACCGCCCCGGACCTGCCGCCGGACGCTCAGGTGGTCCAGGATCTGCTCGACTGGATGGCTGAACGACTGCCCTAGTCTTCCTCGTCGGCGGGAAGCTCCTCGAGCACCTTGCTCACCTCGACCTCGGCCGCCTGGATCTTCTCGCGGCAGTGCTTCACCAGCTCGCTGGCGCGCTTCACGCGCTCGGCCAGGGAATCCAGATCGCTCTCCTCCGCTTCCAGCTCCTCGAGGATGGCGTCCAGATCGGCGATGGCTTCCTCGTAACTCATCTCGGTCGCGGCCTTCTTCTTCTCGCTCATGCTTCGTCCTCGATTTCCGTCTTCTTGGTTTCGCTTTCGACGCGGCCTTCGGCCAGCTTCGTGTTCAGGATGGCCCCCGGTTCGAGCCCCCGCGCCGAGCGCAGGACCTTGCCGCCGGGACCGTAGGTGATGGAGAAGCCCCGCGCCAGCACGCGCAGGGGATCGAGCAGCTTCAGCCGCTCCTCGCGATGGGCGAGGGTCCGCGCGGCATCGCCCAGGCGGCGCGTGCCCGCCCGCTCGAGCCGCCCCCGCCGGTCGACCAGCCCGCGGGATCGACGGGAGATGTCCCCAAGGATGCGCCGGGGTGCGATGCGCCCCTTCCTCGAATTCAACTTCAGGGTCGCCCGCTCCAGGGCGCCGCGGGACAGCCGGGGCAGCAGTGCCCGGCGGCGGCTCAGGCCCTCGCGGGCGCGGGACAGGCTACGCTCCACCAGACGCTGGAAGCGGTGGCCCCGGCCGTCAAGCTCGGCGCGTTTCTCGCGCAGGATGCCCTCGGCAAGCAGCCGGATCTCGCGGCCGCGCTCCATGAGATCGTTGAGGAAGCCCTCGCTGCGCTCGGCCAGAAACTGGGCCACGGCGGTGGGCGTCTTGAGGGAAGTGTGGGCCACCTCGTCGGCCACGCTGCGGTCGATCTCGTGGCCGATGCCCGTGAGCACCGGCAGCGGGCTGGCGGCGATGGCCCGGGCGATGGCCTCGCTCTCGAAGGCCGCCAGATCGCTGCGACTGCCGCCTCCGCGGATGAGCACCACCGCGTCGAAGCGGTCCGCCCGGGCGGCCAGGGAGGCCAGGGCGGCGGGCACGCTGGTCTCGGCCTCGGCGCCCTGGACTCGGGCATCCACCACCGACACGGAGAAGGCCAGGCCGTAGAGGCCGAGTTCCTGGATGAAATCGTGGTAGGCCGCGCTCTCGACGCTGGTCACCAGTCCGATGCGAAGGGGAACCGGGGGCAGATCCAGGGCGCGGTTCTTTTCGAGCAGGCCCTCCGCGGCGAGCTTGCGCAGCAGGCGCTCCCGGTCCAGCTTCTGGGCGCCGAGGCTGGCCTCGATGTCGATGTCCTCCACCAGCAGGGACAGGCGCCCGCTCTTCACATAGAGGTCGGGGCTCACCTGGAAGTAGACCTGCTGATCGTCGAGGTCACCGCCCAACTCCCGGATGGCCCCTTCGAGTTTCCCCCGAACGCCCCGCCACATGATCATGTTGACCACGGCGTCGGCCTGGGCGGCCTCGGCGCTTTCCCGCTCCTGGAGCTCGAAATAGACGTGGCCGCCCCGGGCATAGCTGCGGGCGAAGCCGGAGACGAATCCCTGGATGCGGAAGCTGCCGAAGGCCCCCTTCACGAGAGCCTTGACCCGCTCGTTGAACTGGGAAACCGTCCAGGCCGCCGGCTGGGCGGCCTCCGGTTCGGGGTCCCGGGCGCTGAAGAGATCGGCCTGTTCGCTCATTCTTCCTCCGAAGCCAAGCTGGAACATGGGCCTGGCTCTGTCAAGACGCCCGCGCTTGCCGCCCTCAGCCCGCCCACCTATACTAGGCTCTCACCCCCAGCCCAGGACGGTCCGATGAGTTCCCTGCCTCGCCCCACCACCCTTCTGATCCTGGACGGCTGGAATCTGGGTAAAAGTTCAGATACGAATGCTATTCATTTAGCAAACACTCCTAACCTTGACAAAATTATGACAATCTACCCCTGGACCTGGATCGCTTCCAGCGGCCGGGACGTGGGTCTGCCCGAAGGCCAAATGGGCAATTCCGAGGTGGGTCACCTCAATCTCGGAGCGGGGCGAATCGTGGATCAGGACATCACGCGCATCGACAAATCAATAGAAAACGGTGAGTTAGGCCGCATCCCCGCCTGGACCGAACTTCTGGATACGGTTACCGAGGCCGGCAGCACCCTTCATCTCCTGGGCCTGGTCTCCGACGGCGGCGTTCACAGTTCCCTGTCTCACCTGGAAGCCCTGGTTCGCAGGGCCTCGGGGCGCAGGCCCGTAAGACTGCACGCTTTCCTCGACGGGCGCGACACCCCGCCCCGGGCCGGCGCCGGATTCCTGCGCCAGATCCAGGGCTGGGCCGACGAGATAAACGCGGCCGGGGGCGACTTCGCCGTGGCCTCGGTGGGCGGCCGCTACTGGGGAATGGATCGGGACCGCCGCTGGGATCGCATCGAAAAGCATTGGCGCACCTTGGTTCTGGGAAAGGGGCCCAAGGCCCAGGATCCTGTGCAGGCCATCGAGAACTCCTATGCCGAGAACGTCACCGACGAGTTCGTCCGACCGGTCACCCTCGTGGACGAGGCCGGCAAGCCCGTGGGACCCATTCGCGAAGGCGATGGGGTCTTCTTCTTCAATTTCCGCGCCGATCGCGCCCGGCAGATGACCCGCGCCCTCACCGACGAGCTCTTCGACGGCTTCCGCCGCGATTTCTTCCCGCGCATCCACTACGCCACCATGACCCAGTACCATCGGGATTTCGAGCTGCCCATCGCATACCCGCCCAAGTCCCTGGAGGGCATTCTGGCGGATGTACTAGCCGCGCAAGGACTTAGGAACCTGCGTCTGGCCGAGACCGAGAAGTACGCCCATGTCACCTTCTTCTTCAACGGAGGCATCGAGGAGCCCTGGCCGGGCGAGGAGCGCATACTCGTACCATCGCCCCAGGTGGCGACTTACGATCTTCAGCCCGAGATGAGCCTGCCCCTGGTCACCGAGCGTTATCTCGAGCAGGCCGAGAGCGGTGGCTTCGACGCCCACATCGTCAACTTCGCCAACTGCGACATGGTCGGGCACACCGGCGTGCTGGGGGCGGCGGTAAAAGCCGTGGAAGCGGTGGATTCTGCAGTCGGCAAGGTGGTCGAGGCCGCCTTGGACAAGAACGGATTCCTTATCATCACCGCGGACCACGGGAACGCCGAACAGATGTGGGACCCCGCAACCCAGGGGCCCCACACCCAGCACACCACCACCCCGGTGCCCCTGGTGCTCGTGGATCCCAAATGGCAGAAGGAACTTAGCGAGGGTCGCCTTGCCGACGTCATCCCCACGCTCCTGGCCCACGCGGGACTTGATCCCGATCCGAACATGACGGGCCGGGATCTGCGAATCTAGGGTTATGAAACTGACGATATCGGGTTTTTGAAATCCCGAATAATTTTCAGGATAAAAAAGCTCTGGACATTCGCCACACCCCACCCTAGACTCGTGTCAGAGTAGCAACTCAGCGTAGCAACTGTGCTGCTTGTGTCGCGGCCCCCTTAGCCCTCTCAAAGCCACTCCTCGTATGCCAGGCGTTTGATGGTTTCCGGCCCTTCGACAGGCAGCACTTTTTTTATCCGGAGTCGGACAAAATCCGACTTATTTTTTTGTGTTTTTGCTTGCTCTGATATGAAGATTGACTAAAATAACGAAGTCACTAACCAAACGCTCAACAAAGGATGGGTCCCCAATGAGCGTCAAAGAATTAGGCAAGGCCTTTGAGGCGCTGATCCAAGACGTCAGCGAGAAAACTGCAAAAAGCACAATCAAAGAGATGCCGACCCAAGAGGATCTGAAAAGTCTCGAGGACAGGATCAAGAACATTGAGGCGACCCTGGGTCACATCCTGAAGAAGTCCGGCGGCAATCCTCTGCGGAAATCGAATCGCGGACGGAAGCCGGGTCCGGTGCGCATCTGCTCTGAAGACGGCTGCAGCCGTCCCGTAGTCGCACGGGGCCTGTGCAGCATGCACTATCAGCGCTGGCGCGCCGAGCAGGCGGAAGAATAGCATCCGCTCCAATCCTCGACCCGGGCTTCGGCTCGGGTCTTTTTTTGCGCCCCTCCTGCCGGGACTTGTCCCCCCCAGGAGGGATTCCTATTATATGCCCAACCGGTTGGCGGGCTGGGCCCGCCGTATCGCCTCACATCCTCGAGAGGATAGAATCATGGGAATCAAGAAGGTCTGGATTGATGAGGGATGCACAGTTTGCAATCTCTGCGAGGACACCGCTCCCGAGGTCTTCGAAGTAACCGATGACTCCTGCCTGGTGAAGGAAGGCATCAACTTCAACGACTACGAGGACGAGATCCGCGAAGCCGCCGAGGGTTGCCCGGTGGAGATCATCATGATCGAGGACGAATAGCTCCTCCTTCGAACAATCGCTTCAAGGCCCGGGCCGGCGGCTCGGGCCTTTTTCTTTGCGCACCGGCGCGCGCGTCCTATACTCGCCCCCATCGCCCCGCGCGAAGAAGGGAGACATCTTGAGACAAATGGGTTCGCGGCTTCTCGCACTGATCGCCGTTCTCGCACTGGCCGGACCGGCTTCCGCTCTCTGGCAGACCGGTTTCCACGTGGGCATCGACAAGAACGGCCACGAGGCCTACGAGGAAATCTTCGACGGCGACATCGGCAGCGGCGATGAGATTCAGATCTTCTCCCACGAGATCAAGGATCCCATCGTCGGCGGAGTGCATCTCCTCGTGGACGCGTTTCCCTTCGTGGATTTCGAGATCGGACTGGAGGGCAGCTACGCCAAGTACAAGTACTCCTACGAGACCGATCTTCTGGATCTGAGCGAACAGGAAATCACCTTCGGTCGCCTGTCCGCCTACGCCAGCGGCAAGTTCCATTACATCTCACTGCCCATGGTGAGGCTCTACATCGGCGCGGGGACGGGGTATCACCTGATCACTCCGCTGTTCGGCGAGGAGCTGGTTCAGCAGGAACTGGAAAGTCAGGGCGACTACGAGCTGGACCTGGGCGACCTGCTCAGCCGTAAATCCCACTTCGGCTACCACGCCCTGGGAGGCGTGCTGCTTCGTCCGGCGGCCCTGCCCTTCTCGCTGAACGTGGAGGCCCGTTACTTCATGCTTCCCCAGAACGAATTCGAGGACGAGACCAACAAGTTCCTGAGCATCACCCTGGGACTGAACTTCGGCGCCTGAACATGGCCAAGGGACGCGAAGATGGACTTCGGCGCCTGCTCTCCGGCGCCTTGCCCTTCCCCGACTCGGGAAGGGTTTTTCTCGCGGACGCCGACCTTCCCTTTCTCGAGGAAGAGATCGCCGCGGCCCTGGGCCACGATCGCCTCGTCATCGTGGACCGACGGTTCGGCCGCGCGGCACCGAGGCCGCCCTTCCAGCTGCGGCACGGTTTCCGGGCCGAGGCCGGACCGGGGGACATGGTCGTCCTGCCCGCGGGCCGGGATCGCCTGAAGCTTTTCCACGACCTGCGCTTCTATTCGAATGCCGTCGGTGCAACCGGGCTCATCGCCCTCTACGGCACGCGCAAGGTGGGCATGCTGCCCGCCGAAGCCCTGCTGCGGGATCACTGTCGCGAAATCGAGGCCCGGCAGCGCGGCGGCGCCCGCCTCCTGGTGGTCGCGCCGAGGGATGATGCCGCAGCGTGGGAACTGCCATCGCCCCCCGACAGCTACTTCGCCGAGGCCCGCGGGCAGCGGGTGGAGGTCTGCGCACGCCCCGGCCTCTTCAGCTGGGACTCCCTCGACGAGGCCAGTGCGCTCATGTTGGAACGCTCCAAGCCCCGCGAGGGGGATCGCCTTCTGGATCTCGGCTGCGGCAACGGCGTGGTGGCGGCGATTCTGCTGAAGGAGGGACTGGTCGCCTCGGCCACGCTCACCGACGAGGACGCCCTGGCCGTGGAGGCGGCGAGCCGAACCCTCGAACTCGGCGAACTCGACGGGGAGGTCGTCGCCAGCGACGCGGGAGAGGGCCTGCCGGCCAAGAGCTTCGACCTCGTGCTCTGCAATCCGCCCTACCACAGCGGCTCCATGCAGGTGCGGGGACCGGGACGCCGCATGATCGAGCAGGCCGCACGGGTTCTGGCGTCGAAGGGACGGCTCTATCTGGTGGCGCCCGTCTTCCACGATCACGGGCCGGAACTCGAAAGGCTCTTCCGCTCCCATGACGTGGTCGCGGAGACTCCGTCCATCAGGATCTGGCGGGCCACCCGCCCGCGCCGACAGCCCCGTCCACGATAGTAAGAGCCCTGCTTCCGAAGAAGCGGGGCCCTCGGGGAAGGAAAGGGGGGTCTGCTGCTGATACCTATCCTTCCTGCCCCTGCTCGATCCAGTTCTCGCCGGACACGTTGAGCCGCGCGAAGGTCCAACCCATGACCAGTCCGTAGAGAAGGTGTCCGAAGAGGCTCGGCAGCATGGCGTTCATGGCCGTGAGGTTCCAGCCCATGGACATGCCCATCGCAAGAGGCATGAGAGTGAGTGGGCCGAGCAACCACCAGAACGCCCCGTAGAGCGTGGCTCCGAGAATCGTTCCGCGACGACCGAGGTTGGGCGAGGTCGGGGCCATGGCGAAGCTCGCGCCGATGAAGGCGCTGATCATCATGTGCACCGCCCATCCGACGATGTTCGACTGGCTGCCCAGCATCGAGGCGATCATCCCCATGGACCCCATCACGGTCATCATCAGGCCGAAGGGAATGCCGCCCACGACTCCCGAAATGGCTCCGCTCAAAAGTCTATAAGTCATTGCGTCTCCTCTTTCGCCCTGTGGGGACGGCGGGTAGTCGATTTCGTGTTCGCCCTTCTGATGCTGGGAGCACGAAAGAGGATTCGAGTTTGCGTGGAAAACTGGCGCTAGTGGGCCAGGCGATTGCGCAGCAAGGCTTCCAGGTGGTCGGCGAGTTCACGGGGCATGGGCTCGGCGGGCACTTGTCCAAGGAGGGAGACGGTTTCACGATAGCTATTTAAATAATTACGACACTCTTTGCAGATGGCCAGGTGCACATCGATGCTCCGGCGCTCGGAGTCGGCCAATTCGTCGTCGATATATTCCTGCAGCACCTGAGACACGTCGCGGCAGCTGATCATCTGCATGCCCATGATCTTCTTGCCGAACATCCAGGCCATCATCTTGCGCATCATCTTCATGGCGGCATTGTATTCGTACATGGCTACACGCTTTCTCAAGCTTCTTCGAAATCGGCGGCCAGCATTCGTCTGAGTGCCAGTCGCGCCCGGTGCAGGCGGCTCTTCACCGCCGGCACGCTGAGTTCGAGGGCTTCGGCGATCTCCTGCCGGCTACGGCCCTCGAGGTCCGCGAGCACCACCACCGTGCGATACTCGTCGGGCAACTGTTCCACGGCGTCCCTCACGGCCCGGGCGGTCTCTTCCTTCTGGATATCCAGAACCGAACCGCGCCACTTCCGGATGGGCGCCGTGTGAAGGCCGTCTTCCGTGAAGGCCTCCATGGGATCTTCCCAGCTCTGCTCGGGCCGTCGCGTTGACGAGCGCCGCTTCATCAAGGCCAGGTTCATGCCCATGCGGTAGACCCAGGTGCCGAGACTCGAGCGCCCTTCGAACTGCTGGATCTTATCGAGCATGCGAACGAAGGTGTCCTGGGTGACCTCTTCCGCGTCCTCGACGCTGCCTGTGATGCGCAATGCGACGCTGTAGATTCGGTCCCGATGTCCGGACAGCACCTCGAGCAGGGCGCCCTCGTCCCTTTGGGCGAGCCGCTTCACGAGTTTCGCTTCGGCTTCGCTGAACGTCGCCTCGATGCGGGGCTGCTTGCGGCCCTCTTCGTCCATGGTCCAGAAAACTGTAAGAAGCATGGTCTTAGCTAATCAGAGCCGCGGGGCCGAGGCAAGCCAAAAGCGAATGTTGGATGCATCGTGGATCCGAAAAGGTTCAAGAAAGTCTCCAGTCTCGAGTCGCCAGTCTCCAGAAAAAACCCTCCCCCGATTCGGGAGAGGGTGGGAACTGGTGACTGGCGACTGTCGACTGAGGACTATTCGCCCTCTTCTTCCAACAGGGCCTCGGCCTCCAGGGCGGCCTGGCAGCCGCTGCCGGCGGCCGTGATGGCCTGCTTGTAGACCGTGTCCTGCACGTCTCCGCAGGCGAAAACGCCCTCGACGTTGGTCTTGGTGTCGGTAGCGTTGATGTAGCCGCTCTCGTCCAGATCGAGCTGGCCTTCGAAGATCTGCGTGTTGGGCGTGTGGCCGATGGCCATGAAGACGCCGTCGCACTCGAGGTCGGAGACATCGCCGGTCTTCGTGTCCTTCAGTCGGATGCCGGTGACCGTGTCCTCGCCGAGGATGTCCTCGGGCACGGCGTTCCAGACGAATTCGATCTTCTCGTTCTTCAGGGCCCGCTCCTGCATGATCTTGCTGGCCCGCAGCTCGTCGCGGCGGTGCACCACCCGCACGCGCTTGCCGAAACGGGTCAGGAAGGTGGCCTCTTCCATGGCGGAATCGCCGCCGCCCACCACCACGATTTCCTTGTCCTTGTAGAAGAATCCGTCGCAGGTGGCGCAGGCGCTGACGCCGCGGCCCATCAGGCGCATCTCGTTGTCGAGGCCCAGCAGGCGTGCCTTGGCGCCGGTGGAGATGATGACGGTCCTGGCGCGGTACTCGTCGTCCCCCACCCATATCTTGAAGGGGCGCTCGGACAGGTCGACCTTGGTGGCGTCGCCGGACACGAACTCCGTGCCGAAGCGCTCGGCCTGCTTGCGCATGTTGTCCATGAGCTCGGGCCCCATGATGCCATCGGGAAAACCGGGGAAGTTCTCCACGTCGGTGGTGATGGTCAGCTGGCCGCCCGCCTGGAGGCCCTCGATGACCAGGGGTTTCAGTTCCGCGCGGGCCGCGTAGATGGCGGCGGTGAGTCCCGCGGGGCCGGTTCCGATGACGATGACGTTCCTCACATCCATGATCACTCTCCGAGGTATGATTCCCTGACGGCAACGACGCAATCTATCCCGGGCGAAGGCTCACCGCAAGAGCGGGCCCGCGGAGGGAGCCGCGGCATTCCGAATTGGGGGTCGCCCTCGGGGCAAACACTAGATCTTGGGGATCCTTTTCGGACCTTTTCGTAAGGTTCCATTTTTCAACCGGCTGTGGACAACTGCCCTTCTTCCCCATCACACCAAAACGCAAACCCCTTCGAAACAAAGGGGTTCGGTGAGTTTCCACATTTTTCCCGGGTTTTCCACAAAGCCTCCGCCGGAATCGCGGAGATTTGTCCGGCCAGCCCTAGGGCGAGAGTAGTTCGCTGGATGAACCCTCGTCCTTCCGGACCTCCGCCATGGGCTCGCGGCGCTTGGGCTGCTTCTCCCCCATGCGGCAATTGCCCTCGAAGAAGACGCCCTCGTCGATGACCAGGCGCTTGGTCACGATGTCGCCCTCCAAGTGGCTGCCCGCCTTGAGCTCGATGCGCTCGGTGGCCGTGATGTTGCCGAAGACGCGGCCGGATATGGAGGCGTTCTTCACGTTGAGCTTGCCCTTGAGCACGCCGCTCTTGCCGACCTCGAGGGTCTCGCGGCAATTGATGTCGCCTTCGAACTCTCCGTCGATGCGCAGGTTGCCCTGCACCGTGGCGTTGCCGCTGAAGTGGCTGCCCGATCCCAGGATCGATGCGTTGCCGCCGGGTCCGCCGACGCCCGCGGGGCCGTTTTCGTCTTCGCGTCCGAACATGTCCGACTCCTTCCAACCCGAGGCTCGCGGCCGCGGGGAATCAAATGGCAGGTCCTTTGACAGTGTCAGCCTAGTGCATGCCGCGGCAGAAATCCAGTGCCCCGCGGAAAAACAAACTAATCCAGGAGGTAGCTCTTCGGATCCTCCGGAATGCCGTTCCGGCGAACCTCGAAATGCAAATGCGGGGCCGTGCTCCGCCCCGTGCTGCCCACGTATCCGAGGATATCTCCACGCTCCACGCGGTCCTCCTTGCGGACGTCCAGGTGGCTGTTGTGCCCGTAGAGGCTGGTCACTCCGAAACCATGGTCCAGCAGCACGAAGTTTCCGTACTCGTCGTTCCAGCCGGCCACCAGCACCACGCCGTCGCCCGCGGCCCGCACCGGGGTGCCGGGCTCGGCGGCGATGTCCAGACCCGCGTGATAGTCGGGGCCGTGTTGCCCATCGAACTCCTGGGTGATCCATCCGCGCAGAGGCCAGCTGCTGGGCATGGAGCTGAGCACCTGCTGCTCGCCGCGCTGGAGCTGTCCCTCGCGACCGAGGGGCCGCTCATGGGCGGCCCGTTCGCGCAGAACCTGCTCGGGCAGCAGGGAGTCCGGCGGCAGGGCGCCCTCGCCGAACATGTTCTGCATGCGGTAGAGCAGGAGCGCGCTCTCCTCGAGTTCGCGCTCGAGTGTGTTCATGCGGCTGAGCCGCACGGCGTTCTCTTCGAGCCGCCGCTCGAGCACGCGGTTCTTCTGCTTCTCGAGAATCAGGGAACTCGACGAGAAGATGAGTATGAGGATGGCCAGCAGTCCGCCCACGATGAGCACGGCGATGAGCCGTAGCCACCCCAGGGACATCTCGGCGCTGACCGGCTCGTCCCCCGAATCCGGAACGAGATGGACGCGGATCTTTCGCGGCGCGTCTTCGCGGGGCCAGAGCCATTTCCAGAGAGACACGGGCTTCCTAGTTGTCCGAGTCCAGCGAAACTCTGAGCGCGTCCATGAGACGTTCCAGCTCGCGATCGCTGCCGAAGCGAACCGTCACCTTGCCGCGCCCCTTCTTGTAGTCGAGCTGCACCGGCAGGCCGATGCGACCCTCCATGCGTTCGCGTATGGCCAGGAGCACCGGATCCCCCGGCAGAGTTTCGGTATCCGTCTTGGCCTTGCTCGGCCCGGACTTGAGCTTCTTGGCCATGCGTTCTGCCTGGCGCACCGAGAGCTGTCCGCGTTCGATGGTCTTGGCCAGACGCAGGCAATCGGGCTCGTCCAGATTGATGAGCGCGCGCACGTGTCCGGCGCTCACGCCGCCGCTCGCCACGCGATCCTGCACCGCGTCGGGCAGCTGCAGAAGCCTAAGCGTGTTGGACACGGTGGAGCGGTCGCGGCCCAGGTAGTTGCCGAGTTCCTCGTGGGTCCATCCGAACTCGTAGATCATCACCTGGAAGGCGCGGGCCTCCTCGATGGGGTCGAGATCGTCCCGTTGCAGGTTTTCCACCAGGGCCAACTTGAGGCTTTCGCGGCTGTCGGTTTCGGTGATGAGCGCGGGCAGCGTCTTCATGCCCGCCATGACGCTGGCACGGAAGCGGCGCTCGCCGGCGATGAGTTCGTATCGCCCGTTCCGCTCCACGAGAAGCACCGGCATGAGTACGCCTTCCTGCCGGATGGACGTCGCCAGTTCCAGCAGCTTCTCGTCGTTGAAGTGCCGACGCGGCTGGCGGGGGTTGGGATCGATCTTGTCCAAGGGCACCTCGACCACGCGACGGCCCGCGAGGGCTTCGGTTTCCGCGATCGCCTCCTTGGCGGGAGCGGGCGCGCTGGCGCTTCGGGTCTCGGACTTCTTCTCCGCAGGTGCTTCGTCGAGGATGGCGTTAAGCCCCCTGCCCAATGCTTTTTTCGGCATGGATCACCTCCTGGGCCAACTTGATGTAGCTTTGCGCGCCCGGCGACTCCAGGTCGTAGAGCATCACAGGTTTTCCGAAGGACGGCGCCTCCGAGAGTTTCACGTTCCGCGGGATGACCGTCTGGTAGACCTTGTCGTCGAAATAGCGCACGGCCTCCTGCGCCACCTGCCGCGATAGGTTCAAACGTCGGTC
Source organism: uncultured bacterium (assembly GCA_964344565.1). GTDB lineage: Bacteria > Krumholzibacteriota > Krumholzibacteriia > JACNKJ01 > JACNKJ01 > JACNKJ01. The sequence continues at coordinate 147,093 of CAYFNT010000002.1, read as the reverse complement.
GTACATGGTCAGCAGGATACCCTCGATGGCGAGTCCGGGGTTGAGCCCCTCGCGCACCCGGGTCACCACGTTGAGCAACTGGCCCAGGCCCTCCAGTGCGTAGTACTCGCACTGGATGGGGATCAGCACCGAGGCCGCCGCGCAGAGCACGTTGACCGTGAGCAGCCCGAGACTCGGCGGAGAGTCGATGAGCACGAAGTCGTAGCTCTCCAGAAGCGGCTCCAGGGCCTTCTTCAGATAGAAGGCGCGGCCCTGCTGGCCCACGAGCTCCACCTCCAGGCCGCTGAGGCCCTGGTTAGAGGGAAGCAGGCTTAAGTTGCTTATATCTGTATTTTCAAGGAGTTGTGCCGAGTCAACATTGCCAACGATTGCGTCGTAGAGGGTTTTCTCGAGAGCCCTGGAGTCGACCCCCACGCCGCTACTGGCGTTGCCCTGAGGGTCCATATCCACGAGGAGGGTCTTCAAGCCGGCCATGGCAAGACTGGCGGCGAGATTGACCGCCGTCGTTGTCTTGCCCACGCCCCCTTTTTGGTTGGCGATGGCGATGATGCGTGCCAAGGCATCCCCTTTCTAAATGGAGGATGAGGATGATTTTGTTTAGCGGGGAGCCCTGAAACTGTCAACGGAATGTTTCACGTGAAACAGTACTTACTTGGGAAACGACTTCAACTCCAAGACGACGCTTGCTCGATGGGGATAGGTGAAGCGATGGGCCTGGAGTAGTCGCCACCCCGGTACCTTGGGTGATTCTTCTGGCAGCTCATCTATCCAGGCGGGTCCTTTCACAAGGAAGGCGTTCCCTAGGTTCGGCTGAAGACGACTGGCCCATTGGAGGGTCTGATTGGTTTCGGCGAAGGCCTTTGAGCAAAGAGTCAAGGTTGCACCGGGAAATTGAGAGCTGCAGTGGCCTGCGAACTCAGGTGACTCGAGCCTGCCGCGAAAAACAGAGGTTGAGTTCAATCCCATTTTCACGACGAGATCCTCGAGGAAGTCCTGTTTTTTGCGCTGAGAGTCTACGAGAACCAGATTCGGACCCACGGGTGGATCCCCCAGACAGAGGCGGGCGGGGATTCCCGGGATTCCGGAACCGGAGCCAGCATCGATTAACAGCCATGGATTCGGCGTTTCACGTGAAACGAACCCTAGCAAAATCCCCAGGAGTATTCCGTCCAGGGTGTTCTCAAGAATCTGGCGTTCAGGATTGCGTCTTGAAACGAGGTTGATGCCCCGGTTCGCCTCCAAGACTCGAGAGACATAGAATTCGAGCCGCTCCCAGAGATCCGCTGGTAACTCCGCCACGAGACGCTCTTTCGGAACAGGCGTTTCACGTGAAACCGGCTCCCCAGAAAACTCGAGGTGGTGGGCGACAGCCTGATGCCAGGCAATCTTTAGCTGGTCCATACTTAGTGGCGAATCACTCACGCTCTGCTCGCCTCTTCTTTCCCTGCAAGTAGATCATCAGCACCGAGACATCGCTCATGCGAACGCCCGGCACGCGGCCCGCCTGTCCCAGACTTTCGGGGCGAACCCTGTCCCAGCGCTGGCGAGCTTCCGTGCTCAGTCCGGGAATCACTTCATAGTCAAGATCGCTAGGAATGGGCATGGACTCCTGCTTCCTCGCCCTCTCCACGGAACGCTTCTCCCGGTCGATGTATCCTTCGTACTTCACACGGGTCTCGAGCCGGGAAAGCTCTTGTGGTTCAAGGGATTCTGGAAGGGTCCAAGCGCCTTCCAGGTCCGTCCAGAGCACTCCGGGTCGCTTGAGTAGCTGAGCCGCCGTGGCGCCAGGTAGAGGTGGGTCCCCTTGAACCTTCCCGGCAAGCTCTTGAGCCATGTTCTCGCCCAGATTCATCTTCCAAATCTTGCTGTAGGCGCGTTCCACGCGGTCGAGAGACTCGGAGACCTGTGCAAAGGCATCGCCATCCACCAGGCCGAACTCGAATCCCTTCTGCATCAAGCGCTCATCGGCATTGTCCCAACGAAGCAGTAGTCTGTGCTCGGCTCGGGACGTAAACATGCGATACGGCTCGTCAGCTCCTTTGGTAACCAGGTCGTCGACGAGTATGCCGAGGTAGGCCTCCGAGCGATCGGGAACCCAGACCGGAGAGTTCTCGAGCTTCAGCGTGGCGTTGATTCCAGCCAGGAGCCCCTGGGCGGCCGCCTCCTCGTATCCGGTGGTGCCGTTGATCTGGCCGGCGAAGTAGAGTCCCGCCAGGTTGCGATACTCCAGGGTGGGGTGAAGCACCCGAGGGTCGATGGCGTCGTACTCCACTGCATAGCCGGGCTGCAGCATTTCCGAGTTTTCAAGCCCGCTAATACTATGCAATAATTGAAGTTGTAGGCTTTCAGGCAGGCTGGTCGATAGCCCGTTAATATAATAACGGGGCGTATCCAGGCCCTCGGGCTCGAGGAATAGGGTGTGATGTTCCCGATCGCTGAAGCGGGTGACCTTGTCCTCGATGCTGGGGCAATAGCGTGGGCCCGTCCCCGAGATGCTGCCATTGAAGAGGGGGCTGGCGGCGAGGTTGTCCAGAATGAGCTCGTGCCCCTTCGGTCCCGTGCGGGTCAGGTGGCAGAGCACCTGGGGTCGATGGATGCCTCCGCTGAAATGGGAGAAGGGAACCGGGGGGTCGTCGCCCGGCTGGGGGGTGCAACGATCGAAGTCGATGGAGTCGCGATGGATGCGGGGCGGCGTGCCCGTTTTGAGGCGATGGAGCGAGAGGCCGAGGGAGAGCAGCGATTCGCTCATGGCCTTGGCGGAGTCTTCGCCCACCCGTCCGCCTTCGACCTTCGAGGGCCCGGTGTGCAGAAGTCCGCGCAGGAAGGTGCCCGTGGTGAGGATGAGCGCCCGCGCCCCGATCTCTCCGCTGCGCGCGCAGCGCAGCCCGGAGAGTCGCCCGTTTTCGTGAAGTATCTCGAGAGCCTCGTCCTCGAGCAGATCCAGCATGGGGGCATCGCGGAGCTTGTCCACCATGCCCCGGTTGTAGGCCGCCTTGTCGGCCTGGGCGCGCGGCGCGCGCACGGCCGGTCCCTTGCGCATGTTGAGCACGCGGAACTGGATGCCGTGCTCGTCGATGTGCTTGCCCATCTCGCCGCCGAGGGCGTCGATCTCGCGCACGAGTTGTCCCTTGCCGAGACCGCCGATGGCCGGGTTGCAGCTCATGCGTCCGGCGGCTTCCACCGTGAGCGTGACCATGAGCGTGGAGAAGCCGCGGCGCGACGCCGCCAGGGCGGCCTCCACGCCGGCGTGTCCCGCGCCGACGACGATCAGGTCGTAGTCGCGCATGTCATTTCCCCACGCAGAAATTCGAGAAGATTTCCGACAGGACGGTTTCGCCGACGCGGTCGCCGCTGAGTTCGTCCAGTTCGGTGAGTGCGGCGCGCAGGCGGCTGGCGAGAAGGTCGGCCTCGAGGACAGCGAGGGTCGCCGAATCCAGCTCTTCGAGAATGTCCGTCAGCGCGTGGAGTCGGGATTCCTGGCGGCGGTTCAGGGCCGCCTCCACCTCGAGGGCTTCGGCGCCGCGCTCTCCCGTGGCCAGGTCGAACAGGGCGCGGCGCAGTTCATCCAGCCCTTCTCCGCGCAAGGAGGAGACCTCGAGTTCGCGCAGGCCGTCGAATCCGGCGGGAGCGAAGTCGGGAAGGTCGCCCTTGGTCCAGACCAGCAGAGCCCGGGATGCATCGAAGGAGGCGAGGCGCGAGAGATCTTCCGGCGAAAGCGGGCGAGTGCCGTCGGCGAGCCAGAGGGTGATCTGCGCTTCGTCCAGCAGCGATTCGCTTCTCGCCACGCCGAGGCGTTCCACCTCTTCCTCGCCTTTCCGAAGTCCAGCCGTGTCGTGCAGGTGGAAGAGCAGCCCGCCGATGCTCAGGGTTTCGCGCAACATGTCACGGGTGGTGCCCGGGGTTTCGGTGACGATGGCGCGCTCTTCGTCCAGCAAGGCGTTGAAGAGCGAACTCTTGCCCACGTTGGGCTCGCCGGCGATGACCACCCGCAGGCCTTCCCGGATCAAGCGGCCCTGCCCCGCACCGGCCATGAGTTCGGCCGCCGCCGCGCGCAGGCGCGTGATTCCTGCATCCAATCCTTCGCGGGAGACGAAGTCGATGTCTTCCTCGGAAAAATCCAGGCCCGCTTCCAGGTCGCGAAGCAGGACGACGAGTTCCTCGCGCAAGGGGGCCAGGCGTCGACTGAGCGATCCGCCCAGTTGCGAAAGCGCCAGCCGTCGTTCAGCTTCGCCTCGACTGTGGATGAGCTCCGCCACCGCCTCGGCCTGCATCAGGTCCATGCGTCCGTTCAGGGTGGCGCGATAGCTGAACTCGCCGGGTTCGGCCTGCTTCACGCCGGCGGCGAAGAGCGCGCCGAGGATGCTGCGCACGATCAAGGGTCCGCCGTGGGCGATGATCTCAGCGCTGTCCTCGCCGGTGAAGGTACCGGGGCCCGGCATCCACACGGCGGTGGCCTCGTCGAGGGGCGCGCCGTGTTCGTCCACGAGATCCACGCGATGCAGGTAGCGCTCGCGCAGGGGATCGGGAGCCTGGGCCACAAGCGACATCAGCGACTCGCGCGTGCGCGGGCCGCTGATGCGGATGATCGCCAGGGCGCCCTCTCCGGGAGGGGTCGCCAGCGCGGCGATCGTTTCGTCGAGGCGGTGCATGCCTACCGGTAGCGCTTCTTCTTGGAGGCGGGCTTGCCCTCGCCGGCGCCTTCACCCAATCCGAGCACCGAGCGGGCCAGATCGCTGGAGAAGGGCTTCTCGGTCTCGTCGACCTTCACCGGAGCCGGCTTGCTGCGGGGCGCTTGGGGCTCGGGACTTGCCGCACGCGGCTCGTGGCTCGCAGCCCGCGGCTCGTGGCTCGCAGCCCGGGGCTCGCGGCTCTCGGTCCGGGACTCGGGACTCGAGACCCGGGATTCATCATCCTTCTTGAAGGTCTTGCGGATGCGCGTACCGCCTTCTTCTCGCTGGCGGTCGCCACGTCCGCGACGACGGGGACGGCCCTCGGAACCCTCGTCGCGACGGGGGCGGCCTTCGCCGCCTTCCTCACGACGGGAGCGGCGGCGGGGGCTTCCATTGTCGGGCGAACGATCCGCGCGATCTTCGCTGCGGGATTCGCGACGGGACTCGCGACGCTCCGATCTGGGTTCGCGCTCATCCCGGTCGCGGCGGGGACGACGTCCTCCGCGGCGGCGGTCGCTGCGACGCTCCTCCCGGTGATCTTCGCGAGGCTCGGCCATGCTCGAGATGGAGGTGGAGCGGAAACTCGGATCGGGAATGTCCTCGTAGGGGGAGACGGGCTCGCGATCGTCGCGACCGGCCTCCTCCTCGCCGCCCAGGGCCACGATGACGCGGCGGCGAGATCCCTCGCCCGCGGTGTAGGTGCGAAGGTCGTCCCGGTCGGCCAGGGCCAGGTGCACGATGCGCCGATCCTGGGCGGTCATGGGTTCGAGGCTCAGGCTCTTGCCCGACTCGAGCACCTTTTGCGCCACGGCTTCGGCCTTCTCCTCCAGTGCCTCCTCGCGGCGCTGGCGATAGTCGCCCACCTCGAGGTTCACGGCCACGGCCTGTCCGGCCTGGGAAGTGAGAATGCGCTGCACCAGGTGCTTGATGGCGTCGAGGGTCTGTCCGCGGCGGCCTATGAGCAATCCCTCGTCCTTCTTGCTGGTGATCTTCACGAAGAAGCTGTCCTCCTCGCGACGCACTTCCAGCTTATAGTCGATGTCCAGGGGATCCAGGATGCCGCGGGTCACCTTCTCGGCGTCGAGATCCTCGGGCAGAGGCCCTTCGCCGTCGGTCTTGCTCACGCGCACCTTCACGTCCTTGCCGCCCATTCCCAGAAATCCGCGCGAACCTTCCTCCAGAACCTCCACCCGCACCTCGGAGCGGCGGAGGCCCAGTTCTCCCAGAGCCTTGTCGATGGCTTCCTGCTTGTTCTTTCCACTGGTGATGATCTGTTCCATATCTGCTTACCTCACGCCTTGGACGCGACGACCTTGCCGTCCTGGTCCAGGCCCTTGTGGATGTAGTATTGCTGCACCGCGGTCAGGATGTTGTTCACGAGCCAATAGAGAACCAGTCCCGACGGCATGCGGTAGAAGATGAAGGTCATGAAGAAGGGCATGATCTTGTTCATCATGGCCGCCTGCTGGCCCGCGGCGCCCGGTCCGGCGCTCATGCCCATGCCGGTGCCGCCCAACTTGGTCTGCAGCCACATGGACAGTCCCATGAGGATGGGCAGCAGGCTGATGGAGTTGTCGATGAATCCGCCCAGCAGCGGAATCTCGAAGGGAAGCGCGTAGAGCACGTCCATGTAGGACAGGTCGTTGATCCATCCTACGAAGCCCGCGCCGCGCAGCTCCACCGCACTTCGCAGCACGGAGAAGAGCGCGAAGAAGACGGGCATCTGCAGGAGCAGCGGCAGGCATCCGCCCAGGGGATTCACCCCGTGCTCCTTGTAGAGCTTCATGGTCTCTTCGTTGAGCTTGCTCTTGTTGTCCTTGTACTTCTCCTGAAGTTTCTGCAGCTCCGGCTGGATGGCCTGCATCTCCTTCATGGACTTGAAGCTCTTGTGGCTGAGCCGGTAGAAGAGCACCTTCGTGAAAACCGACAGCAGGATGATCACGATGCCGTAGTTGGGAATGAAGTTGTACATCCATCCCATGAGCCACTTGATGCCCACGGAGATGGGACGAATCCACACCCAGCCCAGGTCCTGCACGCTCTCGAGCCCGCGCTCGTAGGACATGAGGGTGTCGCGGATGATCGGTCCCGCGTAGACCTGGATGTCCTCATCGAAGCTGGTGCGGCCGCCTCGCAGGGGGAACCTGGCGCTGTAGCCCAGGTACTCGCCTTCCTTGCTTCCCGACAGGATCGCGCTGCCCTGCAGCGGAGCCTGGGGAATCAGGGCCAGCATGAAGTACTTGTTCTTGGTAGCGGCCCACTGCACGGTGCCCTCGGGGGAGTTCACCAGGTCGCCGTTCTTGAAGTTCCCCAAGCCCTTCTTCTCGACATTGTCGCCGAGCTTGAAGAAGTTCTTGAAGGAACCGACGTCGTCCTTCCGATTCTTCTCCGTGGAGAGGATGCCCTGCTCCATGCCCAGGCCGAAGTGATCCACGCCGGCCAGAGCGCCGCCCAGGTTGCCGGACACCCGCAGCTCGAACTGATACCCCTCGCCGTGGAAGGTGTAGGCCTTGAGCAGCTCGCCGCCCCGGCCGTCGGAGAAGCGGAAGGTCAGGGTCTGGTCAGTGTCCACGCGCAGGGTGCTCTGCCCTTCGGGCAGGTCCACGCTGAAATGCCAGCCGTCGCTGACCAGGGCCTCGCCGCCCCGGTGCAGGTCGAGCCCCAGAAGCCCTTCGCCGGGATATCCCTCGCCCGAGGCCACCAGCTGCACGACGCCGTCGGTCTGCCCGTCCTCGTCATAGCCGTCGAACTCGCTGAGTTCGATGCCCGTGAGGAGGGCGCCGCGGGTATCGAGGTGGTAGCGCGCGACGGGCGTTTCCACGACGATGCTGCGGCGGGGGGCCGAGGCGGTATCGATATCGGAGATTGGCTCCGCAGGAACGATGGGGGGCGGGGTGTCACTCGCGACTCGAGACTCGGGACTGGAGACTGGAGTCTCTTCCACCTGCTCGGTGGGAGCCTCCTCGCTCACGGGCTCGGGTTCGGGTGCGAAACGGGACAGCCAGGCGTAGTAGCCTATCAGCAGAATGAAGATCATCCCGAAGGCGATCTTGGTTTGTCGATCCATCTAGTCCTCGCGCCGATCCAGGCGGGAAACCTACTCGGTTTTTTCGGGCACGGGGTCGTGCCCACCCGGGTGGAACGGATGGCAGCGAAGGACACGTTTGGCGGAGAGCCAGAAACCCCGGAAGAACCCATGCCGGTGCACCGCTTCCTCCGCATAGGCGGAGCAGCTCGGATAGTACCGGCAGGTATCGGGCAAGAACGGTGAAATCAACCTGCGATAAGCCCTGATGAGAATCAGCAAAAGCTTCGCGGCCATTTTCCTTCTCAACTCTTAGCTCGAGGCTAAGGATCCGATATCAGGTTCAGGCGGGTCAGCAGTTCCGTGAGTTCTCCGACGACCGGAGAAAGCTTCTGGTCTCTCAGCGCCGCGCGAGCCACGAGCACATAGGCTCCAGGCCTGTCCAAGCGATACGCGCAGCTTCGAAACGCCTCCCTCAGTAACCTCTTGGCGCGGTTCCTCTGAACCGCGTTCCCAACTTTCCGGCTGGCCACGACGGCAAACGAAAAACGATCTTCGTGCTCTTGGAAAATTAGAACGAGCTGTTTGCCCGCGGCTTTCCGGCCGGTGCGGTAATGGGTCTGGAAATCCCCTGAAGGGACCTTTTCGAAACGTCGATGGCTGCGGGATGGGCCGCCCACGGGATTTCCATGCGTGCTAATCAGACTGACAGTCGCTTGCGGCCCTTGGCGCGACGGGCGCTCAACACGGCGCGGCCGGCCTTGGTGCTCATGCGCTTGCGGAAGCCGTGCTTGCGCTTCCGCTTGAGATTGCTGGGCTGGAAGGTCCTCTTCACAGCTAACCTCCTTATTTGTGAGTCACTTAAGCTAGATGCTCAGCCCCGATAAGTCAAGCGCCCATCCTGATTTTCCACAATTTCATGCCAATTGACCATCAAAAGGGGTGGTTTGAACGAGATTCACTGATATAACTCCATCAAAATAGGGTGTTTAGATCTTTTTTCCACATTTTCTTCGATTGCTCTTGAACCGGCCCCTCCCCTGTGCTAGCTTCGCTTTCCCTTGACGCAAGGGAACTTCGAGGCCTCGAAGCTTCATTCAGATTCCCACTTACGCTGCATGAAATGACACCGAAGGGCTAGTCCCTCTTGTGGATAACTATGCCCATTGATGTGGGAAGGTGAGCTTAAGTTCTTGAATTTAAGCGAGTTATTGGGTTTTCCACAATTGTGAAGCCTTCGGGGAGGTTTCATCCTTGGCCGCTCAGGAAAAGGATAGCCAGGGTATCTGGCCTCAGATCAAGGAAATCATCAAGGATCACATCCCGGGTCAGACCTATGACACCTGGATCGCCCCCACGCGCATGGTTCGCTACGACGGCGAGCGCATGACCATCGAGGGGCCCAACCAGTTCTTCATCGACTGGGTCACCCAGCATCATCTGGACACCATTCGCGACGCCGGCGAGCGGGTGCTGGGCTTTCGTCCCGGCATCGAGCTGACCTATCGGCCCAGCGACGGGCGCACGCCCTTCGATCCCACGGGCAAGCGCCAGAGTTTTCTGCGGCGCTACACCCACGATCCGCGGGCCAACAAGATGCTCAACGGGCGATACACCTTCGAGGAGTTCATCGTGGGGGCCAGTAACCGCATGGCCCACGCGGCCTCCCTGGCCGTGGCCGAGAATTCGGCCAAGGTCTACAATCCGCTCTTCATCTACGGCGGAGTCGGTCTGGGCAAGACGCACCTGGCCCAGGCCATCGGGCACTTCGTGCTCCAGAACAAGCGCCGGGCTCGGGTCTTCTACAGCTCCAGCGAGACCTTCATGAACGAGCTGATCTTCGCCATCCGGCAGGGCAAGACCCTCGAATTCAAGAACAAGTACCGGAACATGGACCTGCTCATCATCGACGACATCCAGTTCCTGGCCGGTCGGGAGAGCACCCAGGAGGAGTTCTTCCACACCTTCAACGCGCTCTACGACAACAACAAGCAGATCGTCGTCACCAGCGATCGTCCGCCCAAGGAGATCAAGGACCTCGAGGAGAGGCTCATCAGCCGCTTCGAATGGGGCCTGATCACCGACATCCAGAAGCCCGACATCGAGACGCGTCTGGCCATCCTTAAGAACAAGGCGGCCAAGGACAACCTGCCCATTCCCGAGGACGTGCTCACGCTCATCGCCGAGAACGTGAGCAGCAGCATCCGCGAGCTCGAGGGCAGCCTGATCCGGCTGCTGGCCTTCGCCAACCTCACCGGCGGCGAGATCAACACGAGTCTGGCCAAGGAGTCGCTGCGGGACTTCATGGGCACGAACCGGCGCAGTTCCTCGGTGGCCGACATCCAGAAGGCCGTGGCCGAGATGTTCGAGATCAGCGTGGAACTGATGAAGTCGGACAAGCGCAGCAGCCGCGTGGTGCTGCCGCGGCAGGTGGCCATCTATCTGAGCCGGCAGCTCACCGACAAGAGCCTGGTGGAGGTGGGGCGTCAGTTCGGCGGCCGCGATCACACCACGGTGATGCATGCCTGCAAAAAGATCGAGAAGCTCATGAACGAGAAGCCCGAGCTGCAGAGACAGGTGACGGAGATCCGTCAGAAGTTCAGTCTCATGCAGGTCTGAAGCTTTCCACATCCTGTGTGCAAAGTTCGTGGAAAGCCCGAAACGAAGCGAGAACGGTGGATGAGAGTGGAAAAGCGAAGCGATTATCCACGGAGTTTCCACAGGGCCGGCGGAGCCGGAAAAGGCGCTGACAGCCCGGAAAAACAGGGTCTTGAACAATTCGGCCCCAGGTCTTACACATTGTGCACAGACCCTACTGCTACTGCTCTTTCTCTAAATATACAGAAGAAGATAGGTCCGGCGCCGTTGGGTAAAGTCGCGGACCCAGGAGGTAAGGCGTGAAGATTTCCCTGTCCCAGCCCGAGCTGAACCGCATCGCCTCTCTTGCGGGCAACGTGGTTCCCGGAAAGTCCACCCTTCCCATCCTCTCCTCCATGCTCCTGGAGGCGTCCGAGGGATTCATTTCCCTTTCGGCCACGGACCTGGACCTATCCATCACGCTCTCCTCCGAGGCCGACGTGCAGGCTTCGGGCAAGGTGGCCATTCCGGCCAAGAAGTTCTCGGAGATCGTGCGCAAGCTGGATGCGGTGGACGTGGTCCTCGAACTCAAGGGCGAGAGTCTGAGCGTGGATTGCGGCAAGAGCCACTTCGTGATTCCCGTGCAGGACAGCTCCGACTTTCCGAGCCTGCCCGACGCCAAGGGCTTCGACGCCTTCGGCGCGCCGTCCAGTCTCTTCAAGGAGATGATCCGCCGCACCCGCTACGCCGCGAGCACCGACCTGGCGCGTCCCTCCATGAACGGCGTATTTCTGGAGATCACCAAGGAACGCGTGAGCATGGTGGCCACCGACGGTCATCGCCTGGCCTCCATCGCCCGCAAGGAATCCATGCCGGTGAGCGAGAAGCTCGAGGCCATCCTGCCCAGCAAGGCCCTCGATCAGCTCATCCGCCTGCTGCCCGAAGAGGGCGACATCGAGCTGGGCTTCACGGAGAAGCAGGCCTTCTTCCAGGTTGAGGGCGTCACCCTCTTCACACGCCTGGTCGACGGCCCCTTCCCGAACTACAAGCAGGTCATCCCCGCCAGCAACGACAAGGAGATGGAAGTGGACACCGACAGCATGCTGGTGGCCACCGACCGCGTCTCCACCCTGGCCACGAACCTGAGCACCAAGCAGATCAAGCTGTCCTTCGCCGAGAACATGGTCGGTCTCGAAGTGGCCAGCCCCGACTACGGCAAGGCCTACGAGGAAGTCGAAAGCGATTTTGCCGGCGAGAGCATGAACATCGGCTACAACGCCGTCTATCTGCTCGACGCGCTCAAGAACATGGGATCGGACCGCGTGCGCTTCCGCCTGGATCGTCCCGACAACGCGGGCATCCTCGAACCCGCCGAGGCCGGCGAGAACGAGGAATACTTCTGCCTGCTCATGCCGCTCAAGCTGAGCGAGTAGGGAACGGCGCGCCGTGATCTTCCGGCGCCTGCGGGCGGAGGGCTTCAGGAACCTGGCGCCCCTCGAGATAGAACCCCATCCGGAGATCAACTGGATCCACGGGGACAACGGGCAGGGAAAGACCAACCTGCTCGAGGCCCTGCTCTATCCCGTCACGGGCCGCAGCCACCGTCGCGCCCGCGACGAAGAGGCCCTGGGGTTCGACGCCGAATTCTTCTTCCTTTCGGCGACTCTCGACGACGACACCGGCGAATCCCTCGAACTCACCGCCGCCTGGTCCCGCGACGAGGGCAAGCGCCTGAAGCGCGACGGCGAGGAACTCATGAAGCTGTCCGAACTCATGGGTCTGGTGGGCACGGTGATCTTCGGTCCCAGCGATGTGGAACTGGTGGGGGGAATGCCGGAACTGCGTCGGCGCTATCTCGATTTCACACTATCGAAGATCGACGTCGCATACCTGAGGGATCTGCTGTCCTACAAGCGAGTGCTTCGCCAGCGAAACCGTCTGCTCAGAGAAGGCGGATCTCCGAGGGAACTGGAGGCCTGGACCGCCAAACTGGTGGAGTACGGCGCGAAAATTCACTTGGAACGGCTGCGCCACGTGGAGGTGCTGGCCAGCCAGGCCGAGGGTTTCTACAGGGAGATGAGCGGCGAGGAAGGGCCCTTTCATTTGGCTTATAAGTCTACGATTTCGGGGATCGACGAGGCCTCCGCCCGGGACTCCTTCCGGGCCTCCCTGGATGAGTTGGCCTTCTCTGAGTCGTTGAAAAGAAACACTTTAGCAGGCCCGCATAGGGACGATATGCGCATTGACATTAACGGCCGAAATGCCCGAAAATACGCTTCACAGGGGCAGAAGCGCTCGGCGGCCATCGCCCTGAAACTGGCCCAGGCGGATCTCCTGGACCGGCTCAGGCGGGACCGCCCCGTGGTGGTTCTGGACGACGTGTTCAGCGAGCTGGATCCCGGCCGCCGGGAACGGCTCTGTGCCCTTGTGGGACGGCAATATCAGACGTTTCTTGCTACCCCCAGGCCGGACGGCGCTCTCGCCGGGCTCTTCCCCGCATCGCGGGTGTTCGAGGTCCGGGCCGGCCGCGTGAGTCCGGATTGAGGATCCCTTGAACCCGAAACCCGCCGCCAAGAAGGAAGGGGCCTTCGTCCCCGTTGGTGACGTCCTTGCGAACGTCATGCGCGGGATGGGTCTGGAGAAGCGCCTGCAGGAGCGCCGCGTGGTGGAGGGTTGGGCCGAGATGGTCGGCCCCGACATGGCGAAGTTCAGCCAGGCACTGCGCGTCCAAAGAGGGATTCTCTACCTCAAAGTCCAGAGCGCGGCCTGGGCGCAGGAGCTGCAGTTCCTCAAACCGCAGATCCTCGAGCGCGTCAACGAGAGATTCGGTTCCGGACTGGTATCGGACATCAGGATTACGGGTCGATGAGCCCGGGAGAGACCAAGGCGAACATGGCAGCACAGGAATACGGAGCTCAGAACATCCAGGTCCTCAAGGGACTGGAGGCCGTGCGCAAGCGTCCCGCCATGTACATCGGCGGAACGGGGCCCGACGGATTGCATCATCTCGTCTACGAGGTGGTGGACAACTCCGTCGACGAGGCCATGGCCGGGGTCTGCGACGAGATCCGCGTGGAGATTCTCGACGACGGCTCGGTGAAGGTGACCGACAACGGTCGAGGCATTCCGGTGGACATGCACGCCGGCGAGGGCAAGAACAGCCTCGAGGTGGTCATGACCACCCTGCACGCGGGCGGAAAATTCGACAGCGACAGCTACAAGGTCTCCGGCGGACTGCATGGCGTGGGCGTGAGCGTGGTGAATGCCCTGTCCATCCACACCAGCGCCACGGTGAAGCGCGAAGGCAAGGCCTACTTCCAGGAGTATGAACGCGGCATCGCCAAGGAAGAGGTGCGCGAGATCTCGGCGGGGGAGGCCCTCGAGGAATCCGGCACGGTCATCCAGTTTACGCCCGATCCCGAGATCTTCGACACGGTGGAGTTCGACTTCACGGTGTTGGGCCGCCGTCTGCGAGAGCTGGCCTTCCTGAACAAGGGCCTGAAGATATCGCTCTTCGACGAACGCACGAGCGAGAAGCGCGAGTATCTCTACGAGGGCGGCATCGTGGAGTTCGTGCAGTTCATGAATCAGGGCAAGCATCCCCTGCACGAGGAGCCCTTCTACCTGTTGGGCAACCGCGACGGCGTCATGGTGGAAGTGGCCATCCAGTACAACGAGGGCTACAACTACAACGTGCTGAGCTTCGCCAACAATATCCACACCCTGGAGGGCGGCACTCACCTGGCCGGCTTCCGGGCGGCGCTCACGCGCACCCTGAACAATTACGTGCAGAGCCACGCAAAGAACGGAAAGAACGGCAAGGGCGGCACGAACCTGAGCGGCGACGACGTGCGCGAGGGACTCACCGCGGTGGTGAGCGTGCGCATCCCCGAGCCGCAGTTCGAGGGACAGACCAAGGCCAAGCTGGGCAACAGCGAGGTCCGCGGCATCGTGGAAGGCCTGGTGGGCAGCAAGTTCGGGGAATGGCTGGAGGAGAATCCGGCGCCCTCGAAGGCCATCAGCGACAAGTGCGTTTCGACGGCGCGCACCCGCGAAGCCATGCGCAAGGCCCGCGACATGGCCCGGCGCAAGAGCGCCCTGGACAGCGGATCCCTGCCCGGCAAGCTGGCCGACTGCAGCGAGCGCGATCCCGAGAAGACCGAGCTCTACCTGGTCGAGGGCGACAGCGCGGGCGGCAGCGCCAAGCAGGGCCGGGACCGCAGCTTCCAGGCCATCCTCGCGCTGAAGGGAAAGCCCCTGAACGTGGAGAAGGCCGCGGCGAACAAGGTCTTCTCCAACGAAGAGATCCGCACGATCATCTCGGCCATCGGCACGAGCATCGACGCGGAGTTCGACATCGAAAAGCGGCGCTACGGCAAGATCATCATCATGACCGACGCCGACGTGGACGGCGCGCACATCCGCACCCTGCTGCTGACCTTCTTCTTCCGGAAGATGCCCCAGCTGCTCGAGCAGGGTCTGGTCTACATCGCGCAGCCGCCGCTCTACCGCCTGAAGAAGGGGAAGGTGGAGGTCTACGTATACGGCGAGGAGGAGCTCGAGGGCAAGATGGCCCAGATGGGCGGCGCCTCGAAGCAGGTCTACATGCAGCGCTACAAGGGTCTCGGCGAAATGAACCCGGAGCAGCTCTGGGAGACCACCATGGATCCGGCCAACCGCAACCTCATCCAGGTGCGGCTGGACGACGCGGTGGAGGCGAACCGCATCTTCACCATTCTCATGGGCGACGAGGTGGAGAGCCGTCGGCAGTTCATCGAGATGTACGCGGACACCGTTGAAGAGCTTGATGTCTAGTCGCCAGTCGCCAGACGCCAGTCGCCAGCCTGAGATGGTTCTGCTTCTGGAGACTGGAGACTGGGGACTGGAGACTTTCCCGAAGGGACACCATGGCCACCGGCGAACAGATTTTCCCCATCGACATCGAACAGGAGATGAAACGCTCATACCTGGCCTACTCGATGTCGGTCAACATCTCGCGCGCGATTCCCGATGCCCGCGACGGGCTCAAGCCCGTGCAGCGGCGCATCCTCACGGCCATGAACGACCTGGGACTGCGGCCCGGGCGTCCCTATCGCAAGAGCGCGAAAATCACCGGCGACACCACGGGCAACTATCATCCCCATGGGACCACCGCCGTGTACGACACCATGGTTCGCATGGCCCAGGACTTCTCGCTGCGCTACCCCCTGGTGGACGGCCAGGGCAACTTCGGCAGCGTGGACGGAGACAACGCCGCGGCCGAACGATACACCGAAGCCCGCATGACCCAGGTTGCCTCGGACATGCTCGCCGATCTCGACAAGGAGACGGTGGACTTCGTCCCCAACTACGACGAGAGCCGCCAGATGCCTTCGGTGCTGCCGGGGCTCGTGCCGAACATGCTCATGAACGGCAGCACGGGCATCGGCGTGGGTATGGCCACGAACATCCCGCCGCACAACCTCACCGAACTGGTCGACGGCATGCTCGCCTACATGGATGAGCCCGAGATCAGCGTGAGCGAACTGATGACCTTCATCAAGGGCCCCGACTTTCCCACGGGCGCCATCATCTACGGCACCGAGGGCATTCGTCGCGCTTTCGAAACGGGACGCGGGCGCATCCTCGTGCGCGGACGCGCCGAGATCGAGCCCGAGGCCAAGGGCGGCCGCGACTGGATCGTCATCAGCGAGATTCCCTATCAGGTGAACAAGTCCACCATGATCGAGAAGATCGCCGAGCTGGTGAAGGACGGCAAGATCACCGGCATCCGCGACATCCGCGACGAATCCGATCGTAACGGCATGCGCGTGGTGGTGGAGCTCAAGAAGGACGCCCAGAGCCAGGTCATCCTCAACCAGCTCTTCAAGATGACCCAGCTGCAGCAGAGCTTCAGCGTGAACATGCTCGCCCTGGTGAAGGGTCAGCCCAAGCAGTGCAGCCTGAAAGACATGATGGACGCCTTCCTCGAGCACCGCGAGGACGTCATCGTGCGCCGCACGAAGTTCGAGCTGAGGAAGGCCGAAGAGCGCGCGCACATCGTGCAGGGCCTGCTGGTGGCCGTCGAGAACATCGACGAGGTGGTGAAGATCATCAAGGCCAGCGCCGACCCCGACGAGGCGCGGGCGCAGCTCATGGAGCGATTCACCCTGAGCGAGCTGCAGGCCCAGGCCATTCTCGACATGCGTCTGGCGCGGCTCACCGGCCTGGAGCGCGAGAAGCTCGAGGCCGAGTACAGGGAACTGCAGGAGACCATCGAACGCCTGCGCGCGATCCTGGCCGACCGCGACATGGTGCTGAACATCATCCGCGAGGATCTCGCCGGACTCAAGGATCGCTACAGCGAAACTCGCCGCACCGAGATCGCGCCGGGACTCGAGGACTTCGAGGCCGAGGACCTGATCCCCGACGAGCAGATGGCCATCACCATCACCCACGAGGGTTACGTGAAGCGCACGCCCCTGGACAGCTACCGCCGCCAGCGTCGCGGCGGCCGCGGCGTGGCAGGCATGAAGTCCAAGGAAGAGGACTTCGTGGAGCAGGTGGAAGTGGCCTCGGCGGTGGACACGATTCTCGTCTTCACCAATCTGGGACGCGTGCATCAGCTCAAGGTCTGGGAGATTCCCGCCGGCGGCCGCACCGCCCGCGGCAAGGCCTTCGTGAACCTGCTGGGACTTCAGTCCGGCGAGAAGGCCGCGGCCGTGGTCACGGTGAAGAACTTCGAGGAAGCCGGCCTCTTCGTGGTCATGGCCACCGCCAGCGGACAGGTCAAGCGCACTCCCCTGTCCGACTTCGCCCGTCGCCGTCGCGGCGGCGTGGTGGCGCAGGGCATGAAGGAGGGCGACTTCCTCATCGGCGCCGCGCTGGTGGAGGCGAAGGAGGACATCCTCCTGGCCAAGTCCGGCGGCCGGAGCATCCGCTTCTCGGTGGACCAGATCCGCCCCATGGGCCGAAGCGCCCGCGGCGTGCGCGGCGTCGGCGTCCGAGGCGACGAGAAGGTGGTGGCCATGGTGGTTCTCAGCGGCGAGACCTCGCTGCTCACCGTCACCGAGAACGGCTACGGCAAGCGCACCGACCTCGAGGACTATCCGGTGAAGGGCCGCGGCGGGCTCGGCGTCATCGACATCAAGACCACCGAGCGCAACGGCAACGTGGTGACCACCATCCCCGTGCATCCCGAGGACGAGATCATCCTGATCACGCGGGGCGGCATCATGATTCGACAGTCGGTGGAAGGGATTTCCCAGATCGGCCGCAACACGCAGGGCGTCAAAATGGTACAGTTGGACGACGGGGATCAGGTGGTATCGGTGGCCTTGATCTCCGCCAACGGCAACGGGGAAGTGGAACCCGCTTAAGGAGACCGATGCGAGACGAAAGCACGGGCAATATCAAGGCTGGCGTCAGCGAAGCCACGGTACGCAGGCTTTCGAACTACTATCGGATCCTGGGGGACGTGGAGGGCGAAGGCGAGGAGACCATATCCAGCGACCGCCTCGCCGACCGCTGCGGCATCACCAGCGCGCAGGTGCGCAAGGACTTCTCGAGCTTCGGCAGTTTCGGCCGCCGCGGCTTGGGGTACAACGTTGATCACCTGCGGGAGAGCATAGGAAAAATCCTCGGCATCGACCGCAGCTGGAAGGTCGTGCTGGTGGGGGCGGGCAATCTCGGCCACGCTCTCTTTCAATACGAGGAATTCCACCGGCAGGGCTTCCATATTTGTGCTATCTTCGACCATAACCTTTCGAAGGTGGGCAAGGACTGGGAGGGCGTGAGCGTCCACAGCATGGACCGATTGGGCGAGATCGTTGGTGACTCGGGAGCCCGAATCGGTGTCATTACTGTACCGGCCCACGCGGGACAGGAAGTGGCGGACCAATTGGTCGAAGCGGGTATCGAGGGCATCTTGAACTTCTCGCCCGTGAAGCTCGATGTGCCCGAGCCCGTATATATCAGGAACGTCAATCTGGCGATCGCGTTGGAGAGTCTGAGCTACTCGCTCACCAAGCACAAGAAGCTCAAGCTCTTCTAGCGGTCTAGGAGGAGAACCCTTAGCAGGGAGAGGATCATGAAGAAAACCGTCATCATGCTGGCTGCGCTGGTGCTCGTAGCCGGCTTCGCGTTCACGGCCATGGCCGAGGACATCAGCTACATGGGCGTGAAGAAGTGCAAGATGTGTCACAAGAAGCCCGCGGCCGGCGAGCAGTTCCGCCTTTGGTCCGAGAGTCCCCACGCCCAGGCCTTCGCGACCCTGGCCAACGAAGAGTCGGCGAAGATCGCCTCCGAGATGGGCATCGACAATCCGCAGGAAGCGGACGAGTGCCTCAAGTGCCACGTCACCGGACACGGCGAGGGCGACCTGGCCGCCAAGATCCTGCCGGAGAACGGCGTGGGCTGCGAGAGCTGCCATGGAGCCGGCAGCGCCTACTACAAGAAGAAGACCATGAAGGCCATCTACGCGGGCGAGCAGGACGGCGCCGCGCTCGGCCTTACGGTCATCGACGAGGCAACCTGCACGGCCTGTCACAACGAGGAGAGCCCCACCTTCAAGGGTTTCGACTACGAGGAGCGCGTGAAGGAAATCGCGCACCCGGTGCCGGAAGCGGAGTAGCTGCCCGCTACCCGCTGCCAGCTAGCAGCAAGAAACCCCCGTCCGAATGGGCGGGGGTTCTCTCTAAGCTCGATGCAGTCACTTGTTTGAAAGCCCTCTGGGAATCAAGCCATATCGCTTGATTTCCAGAGGGCCTTTTGCTGTACACGTGTACAGTCGCCTATTCGAAGAGCGACTTCAACTGACCGAAGTCCACGAATGGCCTGCGGATCTGGACCTAATCAGTTGATCTTGAGCAGCACCTTCCCCGTCTGGGCGCGTTCGGCGATGGCGCGATGGGCCTGGGCGACCTCTTCCATGGGAAGCACGCGGTCGATGACGGCACGGAAGGTGCCCGCTGCAACCAGGCGTAGGATCTCCGGGAGCGTGTCCCGGCGCCCCATGGTGCTGCCGAGGATCGCCAGGTTCTTGAAGAAGATGGGGCGCAGGTCCGCCGTGATCTCGGCGCCGCTGGTGGCGCCGCAGGTGACGATGCGCCCGCCGCCGGCAAGGCTGCGCAGACTGCCGGGGAAGGTGACCGCGCCGGTGTGCTCGACCACGATATCCACGCCGCGCTTCTCGGTGATGCGGCGCACCTCCTTCGCGAAGTCGCTTTCCTCGTAGTCGACGGTTTCATGGGCGCCCAGTTCGCGGGCGGTCTCGAGTTTGGCCTCGCTTCCCGCGGTGGCAATGACCCGCGCGCCGAAGTGTCGCGCGATCTGGATGGCCGCGCTGCCCACGCCGCTGCCCGCCGCGTGCACGAGCACGGTGTCGCCCTCGCGGATGCGCGCCTTGGCCACGATCATCTCCCAGGCGGTGAGGAAGACCAGCGGAATGGCCGCGGCGGCTTCGAGGGACAGTCCCTCGGGAATCTTGAGCGCGTTCGAGACGGGCAGCGCGAAGTACTCGCACTGGCAGCCGTCGGTGGATTCGCCGTAGATGCCGTAGCGACGGCAATAGTGATCGTTTCCTTCGAGGCAGGCGGGACAGTCGCCGCAGGAGTATCCAGGCGCGACGGCGATGGATTCGCCGATCTCGAAGCCCTCCACGCCCTCGCCGAGTTCCGCGATGACGCCCGAGCCGTCCGAGCCCGGTGTGATGGGCAGGGGGAACTCGTGGCCCGGCACGCCGCGGCGCACCCAGGTATCCAGATGGTTCAGCGCGGAGTAGCGCATCTCCAGCAGGATCTCGCCGGGGCCGGGTTGGGGGCGCGCCACTTCTTCGACTTTTAGAACGCCGTAGTCGCCGTGTTCATGAATGCGGATTGCTTTCATCATGACTCTCTTGGGTTTGGAGCGAGGGGATAGCATAGGTGATTTCATATCGCAGTGAGAAGTGGAGTGTGCATTGCGAAGAGAGCTTGATTGAGACACTGCTTCTATTATAGAATTCTTCGGGCGTATCCACCGCGATACAAGGGATATCGGAGTGAATATGGTTGAGAAGGAATATGAGAGAGTTCATGCGCGAATCGCAGAAAATGAGAAAAGGCGATATCAGACATTCGCAATCTGTTTGGCGGGTTTTGCGGGGGTTGTAGGCTTTGGAGATTCGATTGATGGGAGTTATTTGATTCCGCCTGGACTCACAGCCGTTTTTGTTCTCTGTTCCAGAGAATACATGACGCAATCTGTTTTGCAGAGAATCAACACCGCATTCTTGGTTGAGAAATTCGAATCGAAGAGCCCGGATCTCAACTATGCCACCATGGATGTCTCTACATCCCTTCTTGGAGGAAGACGGTGAGTAGTATGAAAACCAGATGGGCACTGCTGTTCGTGACAAGCCTTGTGAGCTACCAATCGGTAGCTTTCGCCGACGTCGACGAGGGATCGCCCTCGAACATGAGCGAAGTGCGCAGCTGGGCCTACCAGCTGCAGGACATCTCCATCAGCGAGATCCAGAACAACGACACCTTCGACTGCATCGTCATGGACTACTCCTCCGACGGCACGGAGGCCGGCGAGTGGGCGCCCCACGAGATCGCGGCCATCGAGGATAGCGGAAAGATGCCGGTGGCCTACGTGTCCATCGGCGAGGCCGAGAACTACCGTTTCTATTGGGATCCGTCCTGGGAAACGAACCCGCCGGCATGGCTCGGCCCGGAGAACCCCGACTGGCCGGGCAACTTCAAGGTGCGTTTCTGGGATCCGGACTGGCAGTCCATCGTCTTCAATTGGCTCGACCGCGTCGCCGCCCAGGGATTCCGGGGCGTCTACCTCGACATCATCGACGCCTACTACTATTGGAGCGAGGAGAACCCCGAAAATCCCCAGGCCGACGCGCTTATGGCGCAGTTCGTGGTCGACATCCACGACTATCTGAACGGTGACGCTGACGACATGGCGATCATCCCCCAGAACGGCGAGTTCATCGTGGTGGAAGACGATGTGGCCGGCCCCCTCGCCGAACAGTATTTCGCGGCCATCGACGCCATCGGCGTGGAGGACGTCTTCCACTACGGCCCGCTGGATGAGGACAATCCATGGAATCCAGACCTCGAACGACTCGCCATGCTCGATGAGTATCTGGCGAACGACAGAGTCGTGCTGTCGGTGGAATACCTCACCGACGCCGGGGCCATAGACCAATACGCGGAGGCCGCCGCCGCGCATGGCTTCATTCCCTACGCCAGCGTGCGCGCACTCGATGTGCTGAATAACGGCCTGGGGACAGGGGTGAGCGAGACGCCGCGCCCGCCGGTCTTCCTGACCAACATCTGGCCGAATCCTGCCAACCCCGTAGCCCACTTCACACTGCACCTGGACCAGTCGCGAGACCTCCGACTCGAAGTCTTCACAGCCGACGGACGACGAGTGGAGACCCTGCTCGAAGGCCGTTTCGACGAGGGAGAGTATCCCCTTAGTTGGAATTCCGGAAGCCGGCCCAGCGGGCTCTATTTGATCCGCGCCCGTTCGTCGGAGTTTACCTGCTTGAAAAAGGCACTCATCCTGAAGTAGGGAATGCCCGCTAGCGCGCGTTGCCGAGCTTGACCACCTTGCTGACGCGCGTTTCCGATCCCGTATCCATTCGGATGAAGTAGACGCCGGCGCTGCACGGACTGCCATTCTCGCTCTGACCGTTCCATTGCACGACATGGTTTCCGGCGGGATGGTTCCCGGAGGCCAGGGTCCTTAGCAGGCGTCCGGACACGTCGAAAACCTGGATGCTGACCTGTGAGTCCGTCGGGAGCGAGAAGGCGACCTCGGATCGCCGAGACAGGGGGTTCCGGTCAACGGACAGCGAAAGCTTCGTGGGAAGACCGCCGCCCTCGTCGACGCTCACGACGGTGGGATCGTAGGTTCGGATGCGATAGCTGCCTCCCGACGCGTTCTGATTGAAGATCACCACGCCGTAGTCATCGGTGAAGTAGGAGGTATAGCTCAGGGTCTCCGTTCCGCCGGGTCCGTTGAGGTCCGTGAGGACCTGGGCATCCGCAAGAGTTTGGATCGACTCGCCGCCGGGGTTGTCGGTCTCGAAAAGCGCCAAACCGAGGTCCATGCCGCCGGAAAGGATCTCGACCTGGATCACGACCTCTCTTGGAATGATGATGCTGCCGTTGATGAAGATGTCGTAGGCCACGGCGACCGCGCCTTCCGGCCATTCTAACTCGAGGGTCTCCATGGAATCGCCGAAGGGAATGGACTCGCCATCTCCGCCCTCATAGGCGTAGACGCTGGGTCCCGGCGTTCCCGAAACCCTGAAGCGCGGATAGAGCACATCCAGGTCGGGCAGGTGGTTCCGGTCGGCGACGATGAAGTTGACCCCGTCAACACCGAGAGAGTACCCGGAGGATGTGGTATAGGCGGAATCGTTCATGAGCCACATGTCCACCTGGCGATCCCCGTTGGGCCGCGCGCCCCAGACCACCCAGTCGCTGGCGATGACCGCCGTGCCGCCGAAGATGACCTCGTGCTCGAGGCTGTGGGCATCCCCATGGGCCAGTCCCCGATAGGGACCCCACCAGAGAGAGTAGCTGTCGTCACTCTCGTTGTTCATGACGAGGGCCAGGCCGTGGTCGCCCGACGAGGCGGCGGTGTGCGTGAACCACTCCCCGCCGGCACTCGCGGGCTGGTCGTCGGAGACCGCGACGGCATCGGGCTTTCCCTGGGCCTCCCCGTTCCCGGGGGAGAAGAGGTAAAGACCCGTGTCCAGCCTCGCAACCGGGTAGAAGGGGTGGTACTCGCGGAAGACGTAGGTCTCTCCGGCCTGAAGCGCGACATCCCACATCTTCACCACGTGGGAGGAGGTCCAGGAGCCCGCTTCGTAGCCCGTCAACAGGTCGGAGCTCTGCTCCCATTCGGTTCGAATCGCGCCGAACCCGGATTTTGAGATTCGAAGGAAGTCCCAGTCGATGCTCGCGTACTGAACGGCGAGCAGTTCCAGTTCGCCTTCAGGTTCGTCTGAGGAGGCCTGTTCGTCGGTGAAATTCTCATCGTCATAGAGCCCCAGGGACGGATCGATCCAGCTGGGTGGGCGCGCGGCGACACCGGCCCAGTATCCCGGCAGCGCGAGATACTGGTAGAGCTGCAGGTCGGCCGAGGACGACACGGGGACCTCTTCGGACAGGATCGTCGGCCCCGGTCCGACGCGAATCGTGTAGTTCCCCGCGGCGGCGTTGTTAGACCAGACGACAAACCCGTAGGTGCCGCCCGAAGACACGGAATAGGAGTACGTTTCGGCGGCGCCCGCGCCGACCGCATCCTCCTGCCACAGGGCCACGTGCCTGCCGGCGAAATAGTAGTCGCCGTAGGACCAGAAGAGGGCCATTCCCATGTCGATACCCGCGCCGGGATCGAGGGTGAAGGACACCGTTTCGCCCGCGTTGAGGGGCAGATCCCAGATCTGGACCACGCCGTTCGCGCCCCAGGCGAATTCCCGCTCGATGCCGTCGGCGTGGAGGGACTGACCGTTACCGTCCCAGACGATGTCGTAGTAGTTGTATGGACCCGAAAGGTTCTCGACCTGAAGGTGCTCGATGCCGGGCCTGCTGCGGCTGTAGTCCGCGACGATGAATTCCACCGTCGATCCCGTGTTGCTGGAGCTCGCGAGCGGGTAGAACAGATTGTTGTCGGAGAAGAGGTGCAGGTCGTAGTCGGTGCCGCCGGGCGGGCGAAGCCCGAAGACCGTCCAGTTGGGATTGCTCACGGAGGCGGCGAAGGAGTGCGTGGTGGTGTTGTGCGTGATGAAGCCGTTGTCCCAGATCTCCATGATGTCCCAGTGGAGGCCGTCGGTGATCCTCTCGGTCCAGTTCAGCTGTCCGTTCTCGTCGTCGTCCGCCCAGGATATCTGAGGAATCGTGTATTCGCAGAACTCCAGGTGGTTGTGCTTCATGAGGCAGTCCACATCCTGATCGCAGGTGGGCAGCTCGCAGTTCTCATTGAGGTATTCCTGGCCCAGGTAGTGGGAGCGGATGCAGAGGTCGCAGTCCACCTCCCCATGACAGCCGCCGTCACGGATGTACTCGTCGCAGGCGCCGAACATGTGTCCCCACTCGTGCGCCCAGACATTTCCGCTGTCGTCCCAATCCATGAAGCAGGCGGACATGAGGCTCGAGGCCCAGGCACCGCCGCCGGTGTTGGCGACCTGGACGACGAGAATGACGTTGTCGTAGCCTCCGTTCCAGAACTGCAATGCATGCGTGTAGTCGTCCACGAGTTCCCCGTCTCCATCGTGATCGACGATGCCGAGATTCGTGAGGGCCGCGTCCACCTCGTCCCACCCGTGCTGGTAGAGCTCGTCATCCACATAGGCGATGACGTAGAAGTAGTTGAGTGTCCCCTCATTGTCGAAAGAGAGATTCGCGCCCTCGGGGGCCTGTTCGAGATAGAACTCCTTCGCGACCTCGGCCTTCGCGGCGGCCTCGTCGCGTTCGCTCTCGTCCCAGCTTCCCCAGCGATGGTCGATGAACAGGTGCATGATCAGGGTCGAACCGCGCGCGTAGTGGCAGCTGTTATGTGTACCGTCGTCGACGCGGTTTCCGCTCCGCTCCTCCTCGATCCGCATGGATTCGGAATCCTCGTCGCCGCCGGAACTGCCCTCTCGCGCGGCCAGGTGCGCAGCATCGAGCTGGAGACCGTCGAAGTCGCCGACCCGTGGTTCGGCCAATCCGAGGCGCTCCGAAACGGCCTCCGCGGTCAAGGGTTTCGCGTTGGCGCTTATCGGGAGGGAAAGAAGAAGCAGAAGTGCGACGATGGAGAACTCAATGCGAGTCGTGCCCTGAATCATGGCGGTCCCCTCTCATATGCCGAGCTTATTGATGTGACATTCTGAATATGTTTGCATATATCGAATATTAAAACAATACCTGCCGGAAATGCGTCCTACTTTGAACTGCTCTCCGAGATTCTTGCGCCTTGAACCGGAATTACAGTATTGTGATGAGAGACAAGTGCTTACAGAGAGGTATTCCCATGGCTCTAAATTCCCGATCCCAGTACTGGAGCGATCCCGCCGCCAAGGCCGCCTTCAAGCGCTTCGTGCAGGGCATCTTCGGTCTCGACTTCGCCGCCTGGGACGAGGCGGGCTACTGGGACGAGGCCTACACGCCCTTCTCCTACTTCGAGGGGGATGAAGTCGTATCCAGCCTCTGTCTCTACCTGCTCGATGCCGTCATCGAGGGCCGCGAAACCAAGCTCGCCCAGATCTCGGCCGTGGGTACCCGCGAATCGGATCGAGGCAAGGGCCTGAATCGCGAGCTCACCGAGCGCGCCCTCGAGTGGGCGGAGGGAAAACACGAAGGCGTCTTCCTTTTCGCCGACGAGGACGCCGCGCCTTTCTACGAGCGCACGGGCTTTCGATCCATCGAGGAGTTTCTGGAGATACTCCCGGCGGAGGAAGTGTCGCCGAGAGGGGGCGCCGTGAATCTGGACGCCGGCAGCAAGGACGATCTCGCGAAGATCCACGATTTCGCGCTGAGGCGCGAACCCATCTCCGATCGTCTGAGCATCGGAAACGCGAAGCTCACCGCCTGGCACGCCATCTACATGCTGGACGACGCCTATCACGAAATCCCAGAACTCGACTGCCTGGTGGCCTTCGACCGAAAGGGCGAGCGGTTGCGCGTTTACGACATCATCGCCGAGAAGATGCCCGAGTGGCGGCACCTTCACCCCTTCATCGCCGATGCCGCGGATCGGGAAGTCGAATTCCATTTCCACACGGACAAGCTCGGTATCGATAAAATGAAGACCGAGGTCGTCGAGGGCAACTTCCCTTTCATCGGCGCAGTATTTCCCGCGAAGAAGCCGGTGTTCCCCTTTACCAGCCGAGCCTAGGCAACGACGTTCAATCGTTGTCAGGGTCGTCCCTTCGCGCTACTACTCAGGCGAACCCCGATCACCGGCAAACGAAACGAGAGGAGATTGAATGAAGAAGCACCAGATGAATCGTCGAGATTTCATCAAGTGGACAGGAGGCCTCGCAGCCTTCACCCTCACGGGCGCGGCCCTGCACGGCTGCGGAGCGAAAGATCCCTGCAGCGACCTGACCGGTCTGACCGACGAGGAAAAGCAGACGCGCATCACCTTCGCCTATCGCGACAAGACCCTGATTCCCGCGAAGAAGTGCGAAAACTGCCACTTCTACATCGCCCCGGCGGCCGGTGCGCCCTGCGCGGGCTGCACCGTGGTCAAGGGCCCCGTCACCCCCGAAGGCTATTGCAACGCCTGGGTGGAACCTCAGCCCGAAGGCGCCCCGGAGCCCGAGATCCCCAACGCGCCGGCCGAAGGCTAAGGGCTACGAGCCTCGGGCCACGAGCCTCGGGCCTCGGGCCACGAGCCAGAAAAACACCCTCCCCCGACGCTGGGGGAGGGTCATTTTTTGGCCCGCGGCTCTTGGCCCTAAATCAGCTTGATGATGTGATTCTTGCTCGTGCGCTTTACCTTGCCGAACCAGATGGCCAGGGGAATCATTACCGCCAGCAGTCCGGCCAGGCCCACGAAGCTCGCCAGCACCTCGCCCTGGCGATAGTAGATGCCCAGGCGCCGCGTGAAGATGGCCAGCAGCGGGATATGCACGCAGTAGAAGAAGAGCGGCACGCGCCCCACGATGCCGAAGGGCTTGAGGATGCCCGCACGCTTGCCGATCCAATCGAAGAGGCCCACCATGAAGATGATGGCCCCCGCGAACCAGATGTTGTGCACAAGGTTCGGCGGATACTTCTGCACCAGGAAGAAGCTGTAGCTTCCGAAATCCGCGAAGGGGAAGGTGTTGCCGAAACCGCGCAGCATGCGCAGGCCCATGGCCGCCAGCACCAGCACGATGCCCAGGGTCATGGTGTTCCCCGATCGCTCTTCCGGATCTTTCCACTTCTCGAACCAGAAGTGCGCCATCACCGAACCCACCACCGCGAGCGCGAACCATGGCAGGATCGGGTACTTGTTGTAGCCGCCCGAATCCCAGAGCAGCTGCGCCCAGTACTGGGCCGGGCCGTCGAGATCGTAGGAAATCCTGATCAGGAAGGGCTGGGCGATGAAGAGCGCCCCGGCCACGATGAGCCGCTGCCACCAATTCCAGGTGACGATGAGCGTGAGCAGGATCATGGAACTGCCGATGGTGGCGATGATGCCGAAGTGCGAAAGCCGGTCGGGAAGCCTGGTGAAGAACTCGTTGAAACCGCTCCAGGCCGCGTTCACCCAGATCAGCTGCACCAATATGAGGAAGAGTCCGCGCTCGATGAAATCCCAGCGCGCCCTCCAGGGGCTGTGGCCCTTCTTCATGCGGCGCAGGTAGGCCCAGTAGACCATGGCGCCGTTCATCACGAGGAAGCCCGGCGCGCATAGGTATCCCATATAGCGCAGCAGGAACTGGCCCGTGGTTCCGAAGAACGGGTCGAGGGGATCCAGGCTCAGCCACACGTTGTTGAAATAGTAGTTGCTGTGCCCGAGAGCCATCATCACACCGATGAGACCACGGAACTGGTCGATGAAGAGAAAGCGCTCCTTGACCGCCACAATCACTCCTATTCTTCGATGAGCGTTCGCATCACACGGAAGCCGACGCGGCTGTCAGCCGAGGTCGGCGGGAAGGTCTCGCGGCTCGCCGAACGGCAGGCCTTGGCCTTGTAGAACCAGTCGCCGCCGCGAATCACCTTGAGGTCGCCGGTCTCGGGACCCGAGGGATCGAGGAGCGGGCCCGGCTCGTAGGCCGCGTACCAGTCCCAGCACCACTCGGCAACGTTGCCGTGCATGTCGTAGAGACCGAAGTCGTTGGCGGTCTTGCCGCCCACGGACTGCGGCTGACGGGGGTCCACGTTGCCGCCGTACCATCCGTACTGGTCGAGCACCGGATCCAGCTCGAAGCCGGTCTCGGTGATGTCGCCGCCGCAGAAAGCGCTGGTCGTGCCGCCGCGGGCGAACCATTCCCATTCGGCTTCGGTGGGCAGGCGCCAACCGTCGGCCTCGCGGTTCCAGCTCACGGAGTAGCCGTCGATCTCATAGGCCGCGTCCAGGCCGTCGGCCGCCGAGCGCAGGTTGCAGTATTCGAGGGCCTGGTACCAGGTGAGGTTGGTCACGGGAGTGTTGCCGCCGGCGTATTCGGATTCATTCACCATGCCCATGGCGGTCCACTCGTTCTGGGTCACCTCATAGGCTTCGATCTGCACCGCGCCGTTGAGGGTGACCGTGGTGAGCGCCTCGTCCGCGTCGCGGCCGAGTTCACCGACGGGGCTTCCCATCTCGAAGATGATGGGCAGGTGGGCGAAGAGGTCCTCATCGGGATCGGTCTCCACGGGATCATCGCCCGAGGGCTGGAACACGAAGTAGAAGCTGTGCTCGCCTTCGGGGAGCGTCATTTCCTTCTCGTAGACCGCGCCGGTGAAGTAGTCGCCGGAGACCTGGTCCATGGCGTAGGTGTCGCCGTTGAGCACCAGGTTGGCCTGCAGGTCGGGCTCGCGGGAATCCTCGTCGAGATAGGTCACCGTGAAGGTGAAGGGGTCGTCGATGCTGCCCACACGCGGCGACACCGTGGCGTCCTTGAGCACGGTGCCCGTGTAGGTGGACAGGGAGTTGCTCGCGGGCAGGCCGGACTGGAAGCCCGACTCGTCCCAGGCGCGCACCGAGAAGAAGGCGATCTGCCCGGGAGTGAAGCCGTCCACGAGCATGCTTTCGAGACTGCCCGGGGCGCCCGGCTGAGGCGCTCCGTTCACGGAAGTGGCCGCGGCCCAGTCGGCGTCGGTGAAGATGGGGGTCTCGGACCAGCGAACCTCGTAGTTGTCGGCGCGGCCCAGCAGGCCGTCGTCGCCGGTGGCGAACCAGTTCAGCTCCACGGTGGTGAAGTTGTGGGGTCCGCCGCCGATGCCCTGCACGGGCGCGGGCGCCTGCACGTCGCCGAAGGCGTTGCCGGACAGGATGTACATGCCGTCGTCGTAGTCGGCCACCAGGACGAGCCCGTCCTCGGTGAGGGCCAGGTCGGCGGCGTATCCGCTGGGCACGTTGCCCGCGTACTCGGGATTGTTCGGGTCGCTCACGTCGACGATGTGCACGCCGCCGGTGGCCGCCGCGATGAAGGCGAGGTCGTCGCGCACCACGATGGATCGGCTATAGGCGGGCAGGTCGATGGATCCCTTCCTCACCGGCTGGTCCGGCGTGGTGATGTCGAAGACGTGAAGGCCCAGGGTTCCGTCGGCCACGTAGGCGTAGTCGCCTTCGACGGTCACGTCCAGGGCGTTGCCCGGAGTGTCCACCGAGTTCACCACGCCGAAGGCGCCGAGGACGAGCAGGCTGGCGTCGAGAACCACGAGACCCATCTCGTTGTCGGCCACGTAGAGCCATTCGTCCCTGTAGGCAAGACCCTTGGCGTAACCCAGGGTGCTCGAGAAGACGCCGCCGTACTCCAGCACGCCCGGCACGAATGCGTTGGACTCGAAGACGCGCACGCCCTTCCAGTTCTCGGCGAGGAAGACCAGGTAAGGATCGGTGGG
Organism: uncultured bacterium; assembly: GCA_964344565.1. GTDB lineage: Bacteria > Krumholzibacteriota > Krumholzibacteriia > JACNKJ01 > JACNKJ01 > JACNKJ01. Next base: position 117,310 of record CAYFNT010000002.1, on the reverse strand, counting down.
ATCCTCGGACGGCACCACCGCCATCCGGTTGCCGTCCACCGCCGTGGTGCCCTGGAGCAGGTCCACGGGGTTGAGCGGATCGGTGATGTCGTAGGAGGTCACGCCTTCGGTGCCCTCCACGATGTGAGCGATATCCACGATCTCGCCGTTCAGGAAGATCCTGATGACCTCGATGCTCTCCGCATACTTGGTCGTGTTGAGCGTCGTCTTCAGCTCGGGATTGGCCGGATCGCTGATATCGATCACGTGGAGGCCGGCTTCGCCGCCGGCCACGAAGGCGTAATCGCCGAGAACTGCCACGCCCTCATTGGAGCTCGGCAGGTGAACCTGTCCGAGCTTGGGATAGGGCGAGTCGGGGAATTCGTAGAGGTCCTGCTTACCGCAGCCGATGGCGAGCAGAAGCGTGATTCCCAGGAGCAGACGCGTCCAGATTCGAGTGCGCATCATCGATCATCCTTACCAGTTGTAGGTGAGATCCAACCAAACTTGGAAATTGTCGTAATCCATGCCCTCGGAGATGTCTCCCGTGTAGGGCGAGTGAAGGATTCGTCGTGAGTAGTCGAAAGTCATCGAAGCGCCGATGTCCATCCAGGGCAGATCGCGTCCGAGCGTGAGCCGATAGGTGTCGTAGACATCTTTCCGGCCCACGTGGAAGGGATCGTCCCATAGCGGCTTCGGCGAGGTGAAGTAGGCGATTCGCAGCTGATAGCGCAGGTTGTACTCGTCGAAGAAGACCCATTTCTTCTGCTTCTTCGAAGGCTTCCAGCGCAGGTCCACGCGGTAGCGGTCCTGCGTGTAGCTGTTGTCGTTGTCGTCGCTGCTCAGCGGATGCTCCTCGACGGTGTCGCGCCTGAGCGTCCAGCCGCGGGCGTATCCGTAGATGGCCGACAGGCGAAGGGTCTTGCTGAGGGTGTAGTCTCCGCGCGTGATGATTTCGTTCTCGACCAGGTCCTGCTCGATGAAGGCCTGGTTGTAGTAGCGGTGCACGTCCTCGACCGTCACCGTCAGGAAGAGCTTCTTGTGCAGCCGGTGCCGGTAGTTAAAGGTGAAGTCGTTCTGGGCGAAGCGGAAGCCGATCCAGGGGCGCGGATCGTCCGAGGGCGCGTAGGGCGGCCGGTCGGTCAACTGGCGGATGTACTTCTCCGGCGTGTACTTGTAGGTGAGCTCGATGCTCTGGCCGCTGCCGGGCAGGTACTGGCGCAGGTAGAAGGTGAGGCCCTTCACGTCCTTGATGGGATTGTACAGGTAGCGCGAGTAGCTGTACTTGGCCCGCAGGCGCGTCTTGCCGAACGAGAACAGCGCGCGCTCCACATAGACGTCCAGGGTCGGCGTGACGATGAGGTCGTCGAGGCGATTCAGGCGATACTTGTCCGCCTCGAGATCGGGCACCTCCTGCTCGTCCAGGTACCACTCCAGGTAGGGGCCGTCGGTGTACTCGTCCAGGAGATCGTCCGAGTAGTGGACGATGTTGTCGTCGTAGTTCAGGTTCAGGCCGAAGCTGCGCTTCCACTTCCAGCCGCTCTTCTTCTTCTCCTTCTTGGGCTTCTTCGGGCGAACCTCATCGCGCCGCTCCTTGGGCAGGGGCTGGGCCGGTCCCTCGTAGCCGAGCAGGAACATCATGTTCTTGTTGCCCTTGAGCTTCAGATGATGCTTTCCGGCGGGAATGCTCAAGGCGATCTTCTTGCCCCCGCTCACGACCATGTCCCGGCCGTCCTTGAAGGCGTCCTTGGTCGAGGCCTTGAAGTCGTAGGACAGGGACTTCGGAATCCCGGGAACGCCGCTCAGTTCCAGCACCGCCTTCGCCTCGTCCTTGCCGGGAGGCAGGGCCATCTTCACCCAGCCGCTCAGCTCACCGGGCCCCTCGAGGGGGATGGTCATGCTGCCGCCCTTGAGCGAGTAGTAGTTCTTCTCGCTGGTCCCGCGAACGAGGGTCACGGCCTTGCCGGTCTTGGAGGGGACGAGGTCAAAGGCCATGGCGGTCCCCGCCAGGAGCAGAAGGGCCATGGTCATGCTTATCGTTCTGGTTGTCAGTCGCATCTACTTCCCTTGCAGGTCCGCTTCGGGTATCCGGATCTTCACGGCGACGCCGCAGGTCTGGGGCCCGACGCAGTGGATTTCGTACTCGTGACGCCCCCGGGGAACGGTGAGCTTCATGCGCTTGCGCTCTCCGGGCAGAATGTCCCGGCGCTCCACGTAGGAGGCCGTGCTCAGTTTCTTGGTGTGATAGAAGAAGCGCGGCAGCACTTCGCCGTCCTGGACCACCTCGAGCTGATAGGCCATGGTGCCGTTCATGGTGTGGTCGAAGTCCAGGCGCGTGTCGATCTCGAGGGTGGTGGGGCCGATCACCGTGAAGCTCAGGGGATCGTCCTCGCTGAAGTGGTAGTAGGTCGACAGGCTTCCGCTTTCGAACTGCAGCTCGTAGACGCCGTCGAAATGCTCCGGCGCGAAGTTGACCATCTTGGCCTTGCGGCCGCGGCTCTCCCGGAAGAAGCGGGCGGCGATACGCCCCTCGCCCGAAGTGTCGGCCAGCACCTGGATATCGTGCATGCCCGTGGGCACGTCGATGTAGACCTTCCTCAGCGCGGCGATCTCGCCGTTCTCTCCGCAGGAGCCCACGCCGGGCAGGGCCGAGGCGCGGAAGGTGCGTCGCAGTTCCTCGCGGCCGTCCACCCGCACCCACACGCGATAGGACGCCCCGGCGGGATCCGCCTCTCCGAAGAGATAGCGCGTGATGATCTTCACCCGCCGCGGTCCGCGCAGACGAAGGGTGACGGCGTCTTCGTCCTCGAGCAGGTAGTAGTCCATCTCCTGGGCCCCCACGCGGATGCAGCTGCGGCCCTGGTCTTCCCGAGGCCGGAAGGAGGTCCAGCTCGTGGCGGCCTCGGCCAGGCCGATGGCCAGAACCAGCGCCACCCAAGCCAGGGCGCCGGCGACTCTAAACGCTTTCGTGCTCATATTGCGTCTCCATCCACCTTTCCCCGCACGCGGTCGAAGACACCCTGACGGATTTCAGGGGCCAGGACGAACACACAAAGAGCGGAATAGAGCAGGAAGAAAAGAAATGCCAGGCTCAGACGGTAGCTGTTCTTGATGAAGACTCCGCCCTCTCCGGGTACAGGCAGCTCCTCGGGCGCCAGGGGCAGTCCGCCGGCGTCGGCCAGTTCGGACATGTTCAGGAGCTGAATCACGGGCACGCCCTTCTCGGCCATGAGAATCAGGCAGCCCTTGCGCGGCCAGTTCTTGGGAACCAGATCCAGGCTCAGGCCCGGAGGAATGAGGCTGCGGTTCTGGCTGCTGCCGATGGCCGCCAATCCGCCGCCCACGTTCACGAAGGCGCGGAAGAGCCGTCCCCGGGATTCCTCTTCGTAAAGGGCCATGCGCTTCACGATGGCGTCCTCGAGGTTCGAGGAGCTGAGCTGCGCCACCTCGTTGCGGTGCATGGCGTCCACGATCTTCTGGCGGCCCAGGGGGCTGAGCCCGCGACCCATGTCGTCGCCGCCTCCGTGGCTGGCCGCGATGGAGCGGAATCCGAAGATGCCCTCGCTCGCGAAGAGGCGCTCCATGTCCAGCCAGGTGAAATCGGGATCGGTGGCGCCCCAGTTGGACGCGCCCACCGAAGTGGTGATGACGGGCCGCAGGCCCATCACTTCCATGGCCGCATAGAGCGCGATGTTCATGCCCGGGAAGGAACCCGACGCGGCCACGGCCACCAGGTCGCCCTCCCGCAGGCCCGCCTGCTTGAAGAGCTCCACCACGTAGGCGGCCAGGTTGGGATTCAGCGTGGTGAGCTTGGACTCGAGGTTGCCGTAGGCGTTGGTGATGAGGCTGGTCTCCGGACCGATGAGCCCGGTGCAGGAGGGGTCATTGGCCAGGTCGGTGACGGCGTCTTCCAGATCGCAATAGCGGCGCACCGAGGCGAAGGCCTCGTCGGCTTTCTGGGCCGCCTCGAGTTTGATCTCGTAGTCGCGCTGGCGCACGGGCTTGCGGGTCTCCTCCAATATCCATTGGAGTAGAATGGCCCCCGCGGCGAGACCCAGCAGCACGAGCCGCCTGCGCCATTTAGAACGCCAGCTCAATGAGCCTCCCCCCGTAGGCCACGACCATGGCCACCCGCACGATGAAGGCCGCCATGATCATGGTGGCCAGGGTCTCGAGCACGCCCTGACGGAACATCCAGTAGGCGATGAGTCCGGGAATGATGTAGCCGATGGACTGCATCACTGCGATGTCCACGTTGCTTCCCAGCAGTTCGTTGAAGAGCAGCACGTAGCGGGTGAGTCCGCCGAAGAGGAAGCCGAGCAGCACGCAGAAGACCAGGGTGCGCCGCCCGTAGAGCAGGATGGCCCGGCTCAGCAGCTTCACGCTGCCGAAGGTGAGCAGCGAGGCCAGGATGGTGCCCACGATGCGCGCGGGCTGATCCAGGTAGAGGGCGATGTAGCCGGGCACGATGAGCCCCCCGGCCGCCAGGCCGAGGATCTCCGAGAAGACCAGGCTCACCACCAGTCCCAGGCCGATGGCTTGATAGATCATGCCGCCCTTTCCTTCCCCTCCAACAACTCCATCAGGGCCACGCCCGCGCCGCCGATGTTGGCCAGGCCCACCACGGTGGTGTGGCCCGCGCTCTCGGCGACCAGTCGCGACCAGACCTCCTCGGGGCCCTTGCCGCCGAGGTCGATGATCTTCTCGGCCGGCACGCCCTGCCGGCGGATCATGTCGGTGAACACGTGGGTCATCTCGCCCACGAGCACGTAGCGATGGGCGTCGATCTGGCGCTTGAAGAGCGGCGCCAGATCCTTGCTGCGGCGCATGCGGTCGGCGCGGATGTTGATGAGCGCCAGGGTGCGGTCGCCCCGCTCGCCCAGGGCCAGGTGCTTCCAGAGGAAGGCCGTGGACTCGGGGTCGTTCGCCGCGAAAAGATTGATGAACTCCACCTGCACATCACCTTCTTGAATACGCAGGGGGATGAGCGCGCCCGGATCGGGCTGCACCTGACGCATCTTCTCGAGAGCGTCCTGTCGCTTCACGCCCAGGGACTCGCAGACGTCCAGGGCCAGGCTGAGGTTGTCGGCCAGTTCGATGTAGGAGAAGCCCTCGAGCTCCTCGGCTCTGACGTCCTCGGGCTTGGACAGGTGGAAGCGCGTGCCGAAGTCCCTGGAGCGGCCTTCCATCAGGGGAAGGAAGCGGTACTCGGCGGTGAAGAAGTTGGAGCGCTTGGGGATGGTGCTGGAAAGATTCTCCGCCACGTCCGAGAGCCGCGGCCCCATGGCCTCCAGGTGATCGGGACGAACGTTGGTGATCACGCCGTGGGTGGCCTTCACGATGCGGTGTTCGGTGGTCCACTGCAGATCGGGGCGCACGGCCATGCACTCGAGCACCAGCGCGTCGGCGCCCACGTTCACTGCCTGGCGGAACACGCCGAGCTGCTCGCGGATGTTCGGGCCGCCGCGCCGCGAAAGCGGCTCCTCGCGCCCGTCCGGAAAAATGAGACGCGCCGCCGAGCCCGTGGTCTTGGCGAAGACCCGGTACTCGCCGGCGCGAAGTCCCGCCGCGATGAGACGCGTCACCGAGCTCTTTCCGCGACTGCCGTTCACATGCACGCGCACGGGGATACGCCGGCGGTGCCAGCGATGCCGCAGCATCTCCCAAAGACCGAGCGCGGTCAGCAGCAGAAAGAGCGTCAGGATCAGCCTCATGGCGGCCCGTGGCCCTTATCGTATCAGAACCAGCTTGCGGGTCAGGCTCCGCTCGCCGGCCTGCAGGCGGTAGAAGTAGACGCCGCTGGCGAGTTCCCTGCCGGCTTCGTCACGACCATCCCAGTAAAGCGAATTCGTTCCACCGACGCCCTGGCCCGAGAGCAGGGTGCGCACGCGGCGCCCGCTCACGTCGTAGACGCTGAGGTTCGCCGGTCCGTCCTGTCCCAGGCTGAAGTGGATCCAGGATCCCGCCCGCGTTGGGTTGGGCAGCGCGGGTTCCAGGGCCACGAAGCCGGGCTGGATCACGGTGAGCAGACCCAGGTCGGTCTCCTGGCCGAAGGGGTGCAGGGCTGTGAGGCCGTACTCCGCTCCGGCGCCGCCCTGGGCGTCCACGTAGTCGCGGGCCCCCTCGGGCAGGGTGGCCACGACCTCGCCGTCGCGAAGCACGCGCCAACCGGTCACCGGACGATCGTCCGCCGGCGTCCACTGGAGCTTCCAGCCGCCGCCGCTGCGCAGGGCCTTGCCGGCCGCCAGGGTCAGCGGATCGTAGACCGGAGCCTCGGTGGTCACGCGGACCGAAAGTCCCGGGGACAGGGGCAGTGCGCCCTCGGCGTAGACGTTGCCGTAGCTGAGCTGGATGCCGTCGTCCTCGGTGGGATTCTCGAACCCGACGGTGGCGTAGTTCCGCTCGTAGTCGGTGTTGGCCACCTGTTTGTAGTTGAAGAGCATTTCGCCGTCGCCCATGGGGCCGGTGCCGTGCACCGCCGGATCGAGGATCCAGAGCTGGAAGGTCTGGAGGTCGTCGATCTCGGGCTTGTAGTGGCGCATCTGGCTCCACTCGACGATGAAGGCGCCCTTCTCGGTGACGTGCTGCGTGAAGATGCCGTCGCGAACCGAGCCGTCGGGCAGGTCCTCGTCGGGGATGACCACGAAGTTGTCCCAGAAGGGGGCCACCAGCGAATGGTTGCCGTGGGCGTTGGGGATGCCCCAGTTGTAGAAGTCGAAGAAATCGCGGGTGTCGAAGCTGATCCAGCCGTTGTCGCTCACGCGGATCTGGTCGAAGGTCTGCCCGTAGTACTGGAAGTCGAAGGGCAGATCCACGAGCAGGGTGGTGGGACCCTGGTCCGGATATTCATCAGAGGGGAAGGCCAGCTCATCGGCCGTGCCGCCGTAGGTGGGACTCAGGGTCACCCAGTCGTAGACCGGCACCTGCGCGGGATAGTCGATGTCGGCGCTGTCGTAGGCGTAGTAGCCGTAGCCGTCCGGACCCACCGGAGAGCCCACGCTCATCTCGCCCACCACCAGGCTGAAGCTGGTCGTGTAGTTGTTGCCCTCGATGCTCTCGATCGCGAGGGTGAAGTCCAGGCCACTGCCCTGGGCCATGGTCTCGCCCACGGTGATGACGAAAGGATCGCCCGCGTTGCTGCTTCCGCCGCCGGCGGGCAGCGCGCCGAACTCGGTCATGCCGTCCACGACGATCGCGCCGCCGGGGGTGTTCAGCTGAAGGCTGGCGCTGACTCCGTCGGTGCCGGCCGAACCCGCGTTGGACAGGTCCAGCACCAGTTCCACGGTCTCGCCGGGGTCGGCGATGCCGTCACCGTCAATGCCCGTACCGGTGACCACGAGGCGGGGAGCGGTCACGGTCAGGTCGAAGTAGGCGGGATCCTCCATGCCGGGCGTGTCGACGCGGAAGGGCAGCACTCTGCCGTCCTCGTCGTGGTAGTCCAGCCAGACCGTGTAGTCGCCCGAGGTCCAGGCGCTGTCGCCGGCATCCAGGGGAGGCAGGCTCACGGCGGTGATGACGATGTCCACGCCCTCGGCCTCGGAATAGATCGAGACGTTGACGTCGCCGGTGGCGTCGCTTCCCGCGTTGCGCATGTGCAGGCTGAAGTCGAGTTCGGTGCCGGGCTCGATACCGGTCTCATCGCTCTCGAGGACCGTCAGCAGGTTGCCCACCTGTCCGATGTTCAGCTCGCTGCTCTCGGGGAGGTAGCCCGGAGCCGTCACGGTGAAATACGCGGGACCGCTCTCGAGGGGAGCGCTCAGGGGCAGATGGAACATGCCGGCGGCGTCGCTGAAGGCGCAGCCGAGCAGCATGTCGTTCTGCACCACGCCCAGGCGCGCGCCTTCGAGGGGCAGCCCCTCGGCGAGGTCCTCGACGGAGATGCTCAGATAGTTCGCGCCCGCGTGGATGTCGCCCAGACCGTCCACCACGAGTTCGGCCGGAGCCTGCTTCCAGAAGTTCAGCTCGGGATCGCCGAGCAGACTGTAGATGTGGAAGTAGAACTCCACCGATTCCTCGTCGCCGGTCTCATAGAGCTCGTGGGGGAAGTAGTTCATGAAGGTGAGCTTGCCGGCCATGGCGACCTGGCCGAGGGTGGTCACCTCTTCATCGACGAGATGCTCGAAGTAGGCGATGGCCATGGCGTCGTTGTAGCGCGTGTGCGACCAGTGCTCTCCGTTGCCGATGAAGGCCACCGCGCCCTTGCGCTCGGTGGGGGTTCCCTGGCGGATCCAGACTTCGCCGAAGCAGGGATCCTGTCCCTCGAAGTTTCCGTTGAGACAGACGAAGCTCATGACCACGGGGTTCATGGCGCCGTTGTTCACGCCGGGGATGTTGTCCACCGTGAAGTGCGGCGGTTCCCAGCCGGCGGTGCCGTAGGCCCATCCGCGGTAGGCGCAGATGGACACGCCCTCCTCGAAGGCCTCCGTGATCGGAAAGACCCCGTTGAACAGCGGCGGGAAGAACACCGTGCTCGCGGGCTCGTAGCCGATGGTCTCGAGCTGCTCGCCGCACCAGGTCACGGTGGTAGAGGGGCTCGTCGAACCGTAGTTGCCCGCCACCATGAGCGACCGCGTGAACCAACCGGTGTCGTCCGTGTAGGGATCGCGCTCGTAGGCCACGGTCTTGTTGATGACGGTCTCGGCCTGGAGGGTGCCCTCCACGGAGATGCGGCCGACATGCAGGTCGGGCAGCCAGTCGCCCTCGGTCATGAGCGAGTAGGGATGATCCGACACGTTCTCGCTGAAGCTCCAGGCGGGCAGCACGTCCACGTCGCCCAACAGCAGGACGTACTCGGGCGGAGCGTCCCAGGTGTTGTAGGCGTTGCGGAGCCAGGCCTGGATGGCCGTGTTCTCGATGCCGGTCTCGGAGGTGGTGGCCAGCACCACCTCGAAGCCCTTCTGGCGCTTCCAATCCACCAGGGGTTGGGCCGCCGGGGCGTACTCGGGGGCCGTGACGATCACGTAGCTGCCGTTGCCGGGTTCGCCCGCGTCGCGGGGAGCGTCGGCGCCCGTGCCCGAGACCAGCGCGCTGAACACGCGGTCGAAGTCTCGGGAGTAGGCCGGCGCCTGCCGGTCCCAGCTGCCGTTGTGATGGACGGCCACCTCCAGCTCGCCCGGCGCGGGATTGTCCGCGCGGAGGGAGTAGACGGGACGCCCCCTGAGCAAGCCGAGGAACTCGGCTTCCGCCAGATCGGCTTCGCCGCGGATCAGCTCGAAGCTGACCTCGCCGGCGTCGGCGGGCAGAAGAACGAGGCGATGCAAAGCCCCGCCGGGCTCGACCGCCTCGTCGATTTCAAAGGAGAGAATGGAATGGTCCGCGAAAACTTCTTCGCGCACCGGAACCGACATCTTCGAGAACGCCTGCTGATCGATCTCAGCGGCAGTGGCCCCCAAGGCCACTGCCGCGAGGAGACCGGTTCCGAGAGCAAGCGCGAAACTAGCGCGCCTCATTTTATCAGGATCATCCGCCTTGCTTGTTTGGAGCCCAAAGCATCCAACTCGTAGAAGTAAACGCCGCTACTGAGCGGCCTGCCGTTCTTGTCTTTCCCGTCCCAGTTCACCTCGTGGCGACCGGCTGAGACCAGACCCAAGTCCAGCAGATCCACTGTTCTACCAGTAACATCGTAGATCCTCAAGTTAGTAAATCCAGGCTCGTCAAGCTCGTAGAAGATCCTCGTACTGGGGTTAAAAGGATTGGGCGCGTTGCCCAGGAGCCGGGCCGCCATCACGGGCAGATCCGGCGCGTCCACGGCGCAACCCACGTCGCCGTAGCCCACCCGCTCGCCGCAAGCGCTGTGCTCGGGCGCGCAGGGACTGTCTTCCTCGATGTTGTATTCCACGCCTTCGGTGCCGCAGAAGAGCGGGTCCAGGCTGACGTTGTTGCCCCCGTCGGTGCCGCAGAGGCCGTTGCCGTCCACGTTGCCCCAGACGTCCGAGCAGCTGATGGTCGGATTGGCGCCCAGGCAATAGAAGGCGGCGCCCACCGCGGAATTCGTCACGATGCACTTGTCCATGATCACGTCGGCGCCGAACTGGAAGGCGACTCCGCCGGCGAAGCCGTTGGGGCCCGTGGAGTTAGCGTCGAAGGTGCAATTGGTGACCGTGGGGAAGGGGGTGAACTCGAAGTCCGCTCCGCCGCCCTCGCCCCAGGTGGCCGTGACCACGTTGCCGGCGATCAGGCAGTTCTCGATGAGGGGGTCGGACTGGTTCGTGTGGATGCCCGCTCCGCCGAGCCCGGGGCTCGGAAGGGTGTTATTCACTATGGTGCAATAAGTTAGCGATCCACCGGACTGGTCCAGGAAGGCGATTCCCGAGCCGTAGCCCAGGGCCACGTTGCCCTCGATGTGACAGTCGCTGATGGTGGGGCTCGAGGACACCACCGCGATGCCGCCGCCGCTGCCGTAGTCGAAGTTGATGATGTTGTTCGTCACCGTGCAGCCGGTGATCACCGGGTTGCTGTTCTGGCGAATGAACAGGCCGGCGCCGCTGGGCGCCTCGTTGGCGTTGAAATAGCAATCCGTCACCGTGGGACTGCAGTCCTCTTCGATGGCCAGTCCGCCGCCCTGCTTGGCCACGTTGTTGAGGAAGTCCACGCGGCTGATGGTGGGCGAGGCCTGGTTGATGCAGATGATGCCGCCGTCCAGGTTCGCCACGATCTTCACGTCGCTGATCTCCACCGTGGGACCCACTTCGCGAAGCAGGATGCCCGCGCCGTAAACTTCTGCGAACGCGTCGATTACCTGAAGGTTCTCGATGCGGCAGTTGTCGACCAGCTCCACGAAGATGCCCCGTCCGAGGCCCTCGACGTCGATGATGGTGTCGTCCACGCCGGAGCCGCGCAGGGTCACGCCGCTCTTCATGATGACGCAGGCCGGTGTCGAGCCTTCGCCCTCGGTGGGATGGGTGCAGTCGTAGTAGGTGCCCGGAGCGACCAGGACCGTGTCGCCGGCCGGACAGGCCTGGACCGCGTCGTGGATGAGGGCGTAGTCGCCCGGAACGGTAATGACACCGCCGAAAGCGCTTCCGGCCAGAAGCAGCGCCAAGGCGGCAAGCCCGAGATTCTTCTTCATTCCAGGATCTCCCTTTGGGTTGTTCCTAAATCGGATGATGGGGATAAGGAAAGCCCGTTAATTTTAACACATTCGGGAATTGGCGGGGCCAAAAAAGGAAAGGGCCCTCCGAAACGAGAGGGCCCATGATAGGGTGTCAATAATTGCTAGCGAAATCCGGTGGGCTCACTCCACGTCGAGGATATAAGAAACCGTGCTGTCGCCGTCGACGCGGGCATCGGGGATCTCGCGAATGAGATGGAAGCCCAGCTTCTCGAAAACCTTCCGCGAGGCGGCGTTGCTTCCCCAGGTGTTGGTGAAGATTCCCGTGTAGCCGTTCTCCCGGCACCATTCGATGATGCGCTCCACCTGCAGGCGGCCCAGGCCGCGGCCCCGGCTGTCCACCCGGATGTACATGGGGCCGATGTAGAGCATGCCCTTGCGCGGCGTGTCCCAGACCACGATGAAGCCCGTGGATCCGCCGTCCGGATCCTCCAGGGTGAAGAGACGGAAGCCGGGATGGTCCTCGTCCTCGCCCGCCGTGCAAAACTCGAGCATGGACAGCCCGGGATCGTCCCGCGTCGGCAGGATGGCCTTCGTCTCGTCGGCCTCGCGAAGGATGTCCTCGATGTTCGCGGCCTCGACGGGCCTCAGTGGATATTCCATGTCAGCCTTCCTCGCGATAGAGATCGTCCACGGCGCCGGCCACCCCGCCGGTGTGCCAGAACACCACGGGTCGGTCGGGCTTTTCCCGCGCCAGCAGGGCTTTCAGGCCACCCAGGGCCTTGCCCGTATAGGTGTGATCCATGAGCAGGCCGCCCCGCTCCAGGGCCAGCTTCACGCCCTCCCGCGAATGCTCGTTGGGGCGGGAGTATCCCTCGCCGATGAACTCGTCGCTGATGTCGAAGTCGCCCTTGTCGGGAGCATCCATGCCGAGCAGTTCGCAGACCCGAGCGGCGTTCTTCTTGGTTTCCAGAAGGCAGCGGCGCAGGGGCAGCGCGATGCCGATGCCGCGCACCCTCACGTCGGCGCCGAGATGTTTCGCCCCGCACCAGAGCCCCGCGTAGGTGCTGCCGCTTCCCACCGGCAGGTAGAGATCGTAGCGCTCGTGTCCCAGTTCGACCATCTGCTCGTGGAGCTCCTCGAAGGCCTCCACGAATGCGTAGCTGCCCTCCAGGCAGGCGCCACCTTCGGGCACCAGGAAACTCTCGCGACCCTGGGCCCGCATCTCTTCTTCCAGGGCCGCCAGCTCCTCCTCGGCCCGGTGCCGAGAACTCACCTTGCTGGACAGATCCGCCTCGTCGTATTCGACCATACGGACTTCCGCGCCCAGCACCGCCTCGAGTCGGGAATTAAGGTTTTTCCGGCGCGGGCCGGTGGGGGCGATGAAGACGACTCCCGCCTTCATGTCGAGCATGCGAGCGCTCAGGGAAAGCACCGAAACCAGGTTGGATTCCAGGCTGCCCACGGTGAGAAGAGCACCGGCCCCCTTGGATTGTGACGAAGCTGTGATGAACTCCATCTTGCGGAGCTTGTTGCCGCCCAGGGCCAGGCCCAACAGGTCGTCTCGCTTGAGGTAGAGATTCCCGATGCCCAGGGCCTCGCCCAATCGGGAGGAGGCCTGCAGGGGAGTGGGCAGGGCACAAAGAGAGATTTTCTCGAGTCTGTTCATCGGTGGCGCCAGATTCTGAAGTTTCGGTAAGCCACAACGACAAGGCCCTCGGCTCCCATGGGTGCCCCTCGGCCCGCCTTCGGGGCGGCAGTCTAGCACCGGCCCTCGCCCGGTCACAAGCGCTTCCGGCCCTAGCGCTTCCGTCACTCGGCCCATCCATGCTATAATGGAGCCTCAAATTTCGCATCTAAGTCTTGTAACCGCCAGAAATAGCCGGAGGACACCCATGTCCAGGATACTCGGGCCCATCCTGCTGACACTCCTATTGGTCAGCAGTGCCTTTGCCATCAACACCGACACCGTCGCGCTGACGAACGTTCAGGGCGACGAGGTTCGTCTGGACCTCGTCGAGAGCGACGACGCGGGTCTTCGTCTCAGCTTCGAGCTTCCCGAGCTGACTCGCGAAGAGATCGCCATCGAGAACAAGGCCTATCAGCTCCTCAGCTTCGAGGGAGCCGACTTCGAAGGTGAAGCCGGCCGACCCGCGATGCCTGTGTTCACGCAGCTGGTGGCCGTGCCCAACGGAGTCACCGTGCGGGCGCGCGTCGCGGAGCGTCAGAGCGAAACCCTCGGCGGATACCGTCTGCTCCCCATGCAGCCGGAAGAGGGCGACCGTTTCCACGTGGACGCCGACTACTATTCCGGCGCCGTGGCCAGCCTGACGCCCCCCGCCGTCGAAGTGAGCGAAGTGGGCATCATGGGCGGATTGCCCGTGGTGTCGGTCACCCTGCGTCCGGTGGAGTTCGATCCGGTGAGCGGGGACGTGCTGGTGAGCTCCAGCATGGAACTGGCACTCGACTTCGAAGGCGCGCCGCTTCCCCTCGAGCGCGACTTCGTTCCCGAGTCCATCGCCGACCTCTATCGCGACCGCGTCGTGGGCGCCGACCGCATCCTCGACAACGTTACCGAGGGCCCCGGCACATACCTGCTGATCTACACCACCGGTTCCGGCATCAGCGGCGACATCGACGACATCGTTGAGTGGCGCAGCAAGCAGGGCTACAACGTCATCGCCACCAGCACCTCCGGCGCCGGCGGCAACAACACGACCTCCATCAAGAACTACATCCAGAACATCTACAACAGCGTGGATCCGCCCCTGGAATTCATCACCCTCGTGGGCGACGCCAGCGGCACCTACGGCCTGGCCACCTACTACGAGAACGTGGGCTCCGGCTATGACGGCGAGGGCGACCACTACTACACCATGCTCGAAGGCGGAGACATCCTGCCGGACGCACATATCGGACGCCTGTCCATCGGCGGAACCTCCGACATGAGCAACATCACCGACAAGATCCTCGGCTACGAGTCCACCCCCGAGATGAGCGATCCGGGCTGGTACAAGCGCGCCTGCCTCGTGGGCGACGAGAGCTCTTCGGGCATCACGACCATCTTCGTGAGCCAGTGGGCCAAGCACCTGCTCATCGAAGAGGGCTGGACCGACATCGACACCATCTGGGGCGGCAACTTCTCCTCGCAGATGGTGGCCAGCCTCAACCAGGGCATGACCTGGTTCAGCTATCGCGGCTACTGGGGCAACAGCGGCTACACCTCCGGTCACGCGCAGGCCCAGACCAACGGCCTGAAGCTGCCCTTCGTGGTGGACATCACCTGCGACACGGGCACCTTCGGCAGCGGAACGGCCATGAACGAGGCCTTCCTGCGGGCCGCCAACGGCGGCGGAATCGGCGCCATCGCCACGGCCACCATCGGCACGCACACGCGATACAACAACGCCATCTTCAACGGCATCGCCTGGACCTATCTGAAGTCCGGCAACCACTACCAGGGCGCGGCGCTCACGGGCGGCAAGCTCAGCATGTACGAGAACTACTTCCTGTCCCAGCCCGGCACCACCGAGGAGTGGATGGTCTGGAACAACCTCATGGGCGATCCGGCGACGAATCTTTGGACCGACGTTCCCGCGGACCTCGACGTGACCCACCCGGGAACACTTCACATCGGCGCCAACACCGTTGCGGTGAACGTCATGAGCGAAGGCTTCCCGCTGGAGGGCGCGCGGGTGTCCATCTGGAAGGACGGCGACGTCCTGTCCCACGCCTACACCGACCAGTTCGGCGACGCCTTCGTGCCCATGGACGCAAGCAGTCAGGGTACGCTATACGTCACCGTGACCGGTCACGATCTGTATCCCTACCAGGGAACCCTGTCCCTCGGCAGCCAGAGCGTCTTCTGCGCGCTGAACGGAACCACCGTCGACGGTGACGGCCGCGTGAATCCCGGCGAGACCATCGCCCTGGGCACGCGCCTCTACAACTACGGCAGTTCCTCGGCCTCCAGCGTGACGGCCACCCTCAGCGAGAACGATCCCTACCTGACGGTGATCGACGGCAGCGACAGCTACGGAACCATTCCCAGCGGCGGCAGCGCCTGGGGTTCGGGCGGCTTCACCTTCGCCGTGAGCGCCGACACGCCCAACGACCACGTTGCCCAGTTCGAACTGGTGGCGGTTTCCGGCGTCAACAGCTGGACATCCCTGGTCGAGCTGATCGTGGACAGCGGCGAGTTCACCGTGCAGAGCTTCGACTTCTCGGGACCGGGCGGAGACCTGAACCCGGGCGAGAGCGGAACCCTGTCGCTGACCATCCGCAACGACGGCAACATCGCCACGGGCGCCATCAGCGCGACCCTGAGCTCCGAAACCCCCTGGATCACGGTGAGCGACGCCGACGGCAGCTTCGGCTCCGCGGGCATCGGCAGCTCCGTGAACAACGCCGGCAACCCCTTCAGCATCGCCGTGGCGGCGGATTGCTTCGACGGACACCTGGCCAACCTCTTCCTGCTCCTCGAGTACAACGGCGGCGCGGAAGAGCTGGTGGAGTTCCAGCTCCAGGTGGGCAACGTGTCGAGCAACGATCCGGTGGGTCCGGACAACTACGGCTACTACGCCTTCGACAACACAGACACCAGCTATCCCTACGCCGCGGTCTACGACTGGGTGGAGATCGATCCTGCCTACGGCGGCCCTGGAACGGACACCGGCCTCTACGACTTCGGATGGGAGCAGGACGACGTGCGTCAGTACGACCTGCCCTTCGACTTCCAGTACTACGGCGACACCTACGATCGCATCAGCATCTGCTCCAACGGCTGGTTCTCCTTCGGCGAGTTCGACGTTCCGCTCTACCGGAACTGGTCGCTTCCTTCGCCGGGAACGCCTCCCAACGTGGTCGCGGTGTACTGGGACAACCTGGACATGTCCGGCACCAACAAGGTCTACCACTGGCATGATACGGCGCAGGATCGCTACATCATCCAGTGGAGCCGCATGAAGAACGACTACAGCAACGCCACCGAGACCGTTCAGGTCATCCTCTACGATCCGGCGACCTACCCGACGTCTTCCGGCGACGGCGAGATGCTCATGCAGTACATGACCGTGAACCAGACCGACAGCCGCGACGGCTACGGCACGGTGGGCATCCAGAACCGCGACATGACCGATGGTCTGCTCTACACCTACTGGAACCAGTACGCACCGGGCGCCATGGCTCTGACCTCCGGTCGGGCCATCCGCTTCGTGCCGGTGGAAGCGCAGATCACGGGCGTGCTCGCGGGCACGGTCACCAACGAATCAGCGGGCGGCACTCCCGCCGCGGGCGTGCACGTGAAGCTGGTCGAGACGGGCCAGGCCCTCATCACCGGCGAGGACGGCAGCTTCTTGGGTCCCGTTCCCATCGGCGAGTACACGGTGGTGGCGGAGCATCCGAGCTTCGAGCCGGATACTCTCTACAACGTCCTGATCACCGAAGGCCTGACCTACGAGCATGACTTCTCGCTGGTCGACATCGGTGGTCCGAGCATTTCCGGAACCACGGTGCATCCCTACACCACCGACACGGTGGGCCCCTACGTGATTCAGACCACGGTCACCGACTACTCGCCGATGACCACCCTGGATCTGAAGTACATCGTCATGGGTTCGGGATCCGGCACCGTACCGCTGACCCTCATCGACGCCGAGAACAACCTCTACGAGGCCTCGATTCCGGGACAGCCCCTGGACACCTTCATCCTCTACTGGATCAAGGCCGAGGACATCGCCGGCAACGAATCCTCCGATCCCATCGGCGCGCCCAGCAACTACTACGGTTTCTGGGTCGCCGAAGTGGAAGAGCTCTTCTACGACGAGATGGAGGGCGGCAGCAACGGTTGGACCGTGGGCGATCCCGCCGACGATGCGACCACGGGCGTCTGGCAGCTCGGCGATCCCGCGGGCACCATCGACGGTGAGAGCCGCTACGCCCAGCCCGAGGACGACCACACACCCGCGCCCGGCGTGAACGCCTGGATCACGGGCCTCAGCGGCGGCAACGTCGGCGACAACGACGTGGACGGCGGGCAGACCACCCTCTACAGCCCGATCTTCGACCTATCGGAATCCTCGGGCGTGTCGGTGAACTACTACCGCTGGTACATCAACGATTCTGGCAACGCTCCGGACTCCGACTTCTGGCGCGTCCAGGTGAGCGACGACGGGACGAACTGGGAATCCCTCGAGTACACCGACGAGAGCACCCACCTCTGGGTGCACAAATACTTCGAGTTGAGCGGCGTCATCGAGATGACCAGCACCGTGCAGTTCCGCTTCATCGCGGCGGACGACGGCGACGGATCCATCGTGGAGGCCGGCGTGGACGATTTCCAGCTGCTCGGCTACACGGTGCCCGAAGTCACCGACGTGGAAGACGCAATCCCGGCCCGGGCCGAGCTTCTGCAGAATGTGCCCAATCCCTTCAACCCGAAGACCGACATCCGCTTCGCCCTGCCCTCGGCGCAGGACGTGAGCCTGAAGGTCTACGATGTGAAGGGCCGTCAGGTGACCACCCTGATGGACGGACCCGTGGACGCGGGCTATCACACCGTCACCTGGAACGGCACCGATCGCTCGGGCCGCCAGATGAGCTCCGGCGTGTACTTCTACGTGCTGAAGGGCGAGGATCTGACCCTGCGCGAGAAGATGGTCCTGCTCAAGTAGAGTTCGGTGAAGGGAGAGTCCCTCCCCCTCACTAGAGCTTCGCAAATCGTTCGGGGAAGGGACTCTCCCTTCCCCGTTCTCTTTGTCCCCAGGCCCTTGACCGGACACGGCTTAATAGCGATAGTGCGGGCGTGCCGACCGACCAGGGCGGCGCACCCAGGCCCCATTCCGGCTGGCAGCGGGTAGCTGGCGGCGGGTAGCTCACGGAGTGACCATGAAAAGATCCATCCTCGCCGTCGTCGGCCTCGCCGTCCTCGTGTCCATCAGCGCCTGTTCCCAGGACAAGATCGAGGAGTTCCGCATCACCCAGGAGCAGAAGGCCCAGGGCTACGTGCCCGACCCCCTGGCCTTCGACGTGGAGATCCAGCTCTGCCGCACCGTGAGCAAGAAGAGCGGCAAGCTCATCGGAATTGGCGAGCACTTCGGCGTGGACGACGGTTCGAAGGTGCGGGCCATCGTGGACGTCAAGAACCTCGATCCGGATCGCGTGCACAGCATCCACCTGGTCTGGCTCAAGCCCGGGGAGCAGAAGGAATCCTTCCGCAAGTATGCAGAGCTGAGCCTCGAGAAAGTGGAGGGGGGCTGGAAGAAGCAGATCCTCTGGAAGAAGGCCGAGGATCTGACCCACTTCAAGGAAGAGATCCAGGAGGGGGAGGATCCCCACGTTAGATTGTCCACGGTGATGAATGTGGCCCCCGAGAAGATGCGCGACATCGGCCTCTATACCTTCCGCGTCTACTACAACCGCGAGTTCCTCACCGAGAAGAGTTTCGAGTTGGTGGGACAGGAGATCGCCTTCGAGGGCAATGGCGACGGACCCTTCCTCATGGAGAAGAAGGCAGCCGTCAACGCCTCGGTACGGTTGACGGGACTGGAAGTCGAGAAGGAGTACGCGGCCGAACTCGTCTGGCACAAGCCTGGCGGCAAGAAGCTCTTCGGTAAGGAGCTGGCCTTCACCGCGGCCGCGGACAGCAGCGGCACCCTCGAGGGCAAGCTGGACATTTCCAAGAAGAAGAAACGCAAGGCGGGCGATTATGAGCTGAAGGTCTACCTGGAGGGCTCCCTCGTCGCGCGCGAGAAGTTCGAAGTGGCAAAACCCTAGCAGCGTCTAGCAGGAGGCTGAACTATGAAGCGGATTCTATTGACCATGATTCTGGTGATGACCGCCGGCGCCGTGCTGGCCGATGATGTGATGGACTGGGTCAACGACGGCATCGAGGCCTACAAGAAGAAGGACTACACCGAGGCGGTCACGAACTTCGAGTACGCGGCCCAGCTCATCCGCCAGATGAAGGGCGAAGAGATGACGGCGGCCCTGCCCGAGGCCCTGAGCGGATGGGAGCGGCTCAGCACCGACTCCGCAGCGGCCGGCGCGGCCATGTTCGGCGGCGGCACCTCGGCCTCGGCGAACTACGCCAAGGGCAGCGCCAGCTGCGACATCACCATCACCACCGACAATCCCATGCTGAGCAGCATCCTGATGATGTTCACCAATCCCATGATTCTCAGCAGCTCGGGGAAGAAGCTCATCAAGATCGAGGGCGAGAAGGCCTCGCTGGAATACAATGACGGCTACGGTGAGATCACCGTGGTGGTCGCCAAGCGCGTGCTGGTGCAGGTGACCGGAAACGATATCACTGAAGAGGATCTGCGGGCTTACGCCGCGGCCATCGACTACGCTCTCATCGAGAAGCTGTCGGACAACTAGGCCGCCCGCCGCCGGCTGCCGGCTACCAGCATGAAGCCCCCCGGCAGGGGGGCTTTCTCTATGCCTCGAAGTAGCGCCGAGCCGTTCGGACCAGCAGTTCGGCGCCGATGGGCAGGGCGTCCTCGTCGATGTCGAACTCGGGATGATGATGCGGCGCGGTGATGCCCTTGGCCTCGTTGCCGCATCCCACGAAGACGTAGCAGCCGGGCACCCGATTCATCATGTCGCTCATGTCCTCGCTGCCCATGGTCATCTCTTCGACGATGTTCTCCTCGCCCACGAGATCCACGGCCACTTCGCGAACCATGGCGGTCATGGCCTCGTCGTTGATCACGGGCACGTTGACGCGACGGTAGTCCAGCTCGTATTCGCAGCCGAAGGCCCCGCAGGTGCCCGCGATGATCTTCTCGATGCGCCCGGGAATCTCCTCCCAGAGCTCCTTGTCGAGGGTGCGCACCGTGCCCGAAAGCTTGGCCTCGCCGGGAATGATGTTGAAGGCCGTGCCCGCGTGGAACTCGCCCACGGTGACCACGGCCGGAAGCAGAGGGTCGGTCTGGCGCGAAACCACCGCCTGCAGGGCGGTCACCAGGTGGGCCGCGCAATGCAGGGGGTCGATGGTCTCCTGGGGCGCCGCGGCATGTCCGCCCTTGCCCCTCACCGTCAGATAGAACTCGTCGGCGCTGGCCATGAGAGCGCCGGTCTTCACTGCGATCTTGCCCGTGGGAAGGCTGCTCCAGTAGTGGAGCGCCAGGGTGTTGCTCACCGCGGGATTCTCGAGCACGCCGTCCTCGACCATGGCGGGCGCGCCGCCGAGGCCCTCTTCGGCGGGCTGGAAGATGGCCTTCACCCCGCCCCCGGGCGGCTTCCGGCGCAAGGCGCTCATGGCCGCCAGGAGGGTTGCCGTATGTCCGTCGTGGCCGCAGGCGTGCATGAGCCCGGGGTGTTCCGAGCCGTATTCGCGGCCTTCGGTCTCCTGAACGGGAAGGGCGTCCATGTCGGCGCGGATGCCGAGGACCTTCTCGGATTCGGCGCTGCGCAGAAGCCCCACCACGCCGGTCTTGCCCACGCCGGTCTGCACTTCCAGGCCCAGGCCGGTCAGGTACTTGGCCACCACGCCGGCGGTCCGCTTCTCCTGGAAGCCGAGTTCGGGATGACGATGGAAATCCCGGCGAAGGCGTACGAGATCGTCGCGCTCCTCGGGTGTGAGATGGCTTTTCATGGGGCTCCTATCCGATGAACTCGACGCTGACGGCCTCGGGAATCAGGCCCTCCTCGAAGGCCCGGTCCAGGAACAGCCCGATCGACTTCCGTCCGCGCTCGCCGTAGTCCAGGGTAAGCTCGTTCACGTACATGCCCACGAAGCGATCGGCCAGGTCCATGTCGAGACCCCGCCCGAAATCGAGGGCGTAGGCCACGGCCTCCTCGCGATGCTCGAGGCTGAAGGCGATGCTCTCCTTGAGAATGCGCCCGATCTCATGCATGCGCTCCAGGCCGAGGTCGCGGCGGATGGCGTTGCCGCCCAGGGGCAGAGGCAGGCCGCCGGTCTGCTCTCCCCACCAGATGCCGAGGTCGAGCAGCAGCTCGAGGCCCTCGTCGGCGTAGGTGAGCTGTCCCTCGTGGATGATCAGCCCCGCGTCGAACTCGCCGGCGGCCACGCGGCCGGTGATCTCGTCGAAGGTCACCACCTCGTAGTCGAATTCGCCGATGGCCATGCGCAATGCGAGGAAGGCGCTGGTGAGCGTGCCCGGCACGGCGATCTTGCGACCCTTCGCTTCCTCGAGGGAGAGCCCGGGTTTGGCCACGAGCATGGGACCGTAACCGTCGCCCATGCTCGCGCCGCAGGCCAGCAGCGCGTAGTGCTCGTGAAGGTGGGCGTAGGCGTGAATCGAAACCGCCGAAATGTGAAGCTCCTGCTTCAGGCAGCGCCGATTCAGCGACTCGATGTCCTGCAGGATGTGTTCGAATTCGTAGGGCCCGCTGTCCACGAGCCCCTTGGCGAGCCCGTAGAACATGAAGGCGTCATCGGGATCGGGACTGTGGGCGAGCTGGATCTTCATCTTTTCCATCGTTCCTCCGGCGGCTTGAGCGATGCATCCTAAGCCAAGGCACTCCGCGCATCAAGTAGGGGGCTTCCCTTCGGTCTTCCTTTCTGCTATTTCTGGATTCTGGCGTACCAAAGCAGGAGGAAGAGAATTGCCCGACCCTGATCTCGTGTTTGTTTGCGAGCTACAGGACATTCCCGCCGGCGAGGCCCGCGCCTTCGAGGTGGAGGGCTACAATCTGGCCTTCTTCAATACGGGCGAAGAGGTCCTCGCCATCGAGAACGCCTGCCCCCACATGGGCGCGCCTCTGGCCGATGGCGAGATGACTGGCAGCAGCGTCTGCTGCCACGAACACGGATGGATCATCGACCTGCTCAGCGGGGAGGTCCTGGAACGGGACTGGGCGCAGGTGGCGACCTATCCGGTGGAAGTCCTCGAGGGGAAGGTCTACGTGCAACTGGGGTGATCCATGCCGATCCGCGACTTCATCGACAGCGACGTTGAACCCTTCGTCGAGATCCGAAATCGGGCCGTCCCGGCCGAGCCCACCAACGCCGAGCAGTTTCGAGCGTCCCCCAAGGACGGATTCTACCTGCGCACCCTCGAAGAGGAGAGCGAGCCCCGCGGATTCGGTTTTCTCCGGCCCTGGCCCTTCGGCGGAGGACCGGGACGCTGGGGCCTGAGCGTCTTCGTGCACGAGGACCATCGGCGCCGGGGCCTGGGCTCGCGACTCTACGAGGACCTCTGCGAGGAAGCCGATCGTCGCGGCTGGGAATCGCTTCGCGCGGGGTACTACGAGAGCACAGACGGCGCCGCCGGTTTCTGCGAGGCCCTGGGCTTCGCGCCCTGGCTCCGCGAGGACGCCTTCTCCCTCGACCTCGACAGGGACTTCAGCGAGGACCTCGCGGCGGCGCGAGGCCGACTGAAGGTCGACGCTCTCGAACTGACCACCTTCGATCTGTGGGAGGAGCCGGAGAAGGAGAAGCGCTTCTACGAACTCTGCCTGCCCATCTTCCGCATGGTTCCCGAGATGGAGGGCGACCCGGATCCCGACTTCGAGACCTTCCACAAGAACAACCTGCAGACGCCCCACTTCCGCGACGACTGCCTCTTCATCGCACTCTTCGAGGGAAGAATCGTGGGCTACACCCAGCATCGTCTGCCCAAGGGAGGGCAGCCCTTCATCCACATGACGGGAGTGCATCCGGACTATCAGCGCAAGGGTATTGCGCGGGTCCTGAAGCTCTACTCCCAGCAGGTCCAGAAGGAGCGCGGCAGCACTCGGGTGGGCACCGGCAGCGCCGAGAATAACCAGGGCATGCAGGCCCTCAATCGCGAACTGGGATTCTACGTGAGCGACAGCTATCTGTTCGTCAAGCGGGACCGCGAAGGCGGCGCCGCGGAAAAGGAGTGAACATGGCCAAGGTAGGAGTCGTGCTATCGGGTTGCGGCGTCTTCGACGGCGCCGAGATCCACGAATCGGTGATTACCTTGTTGGCCCTGGACCGGGCCGGCGCCGAGGTGGTCATGGCGGCCCCCGACGTGGAGCTGGACGAGGTGAATCACTTGAGCGGCGAGGCCACCGGCGCCAAGCGCAACGTGCTCGCCGAGTCGGCGCGCATCGCGCGGGGCGAGATCATCCCCCTGGACAAGCTTTCGGGCGGAGACATCGACGCCCTCGTCTTCCCCGGCGGATTCGGCGCGGCCAAGAACCTCTGCGACTTCGCCACGAAAGGCGGCGAGGCGGTGGCGGGCGAGGAGGTCCTGCGCATCGTGCGCGAGGTGCACGGGGCGGGCAAGCCCATCGCCGCCATCTGCATCGCGCCGGCCATCCTGGCGGCGGCCATCGGCGAAAGCGCGGGCCCCGAGCTCACCATCGGCACCGACGAGGGCGCCGCCGGCGGCATCGAGGCGTTGGGCGCGAAGCATGTGGCCTGTCCCGTGAAGGAATTCGTGGTCGACGAGAGGAACCGCATCGTGTCCACGCCGGCCTACATGCTGGGACAGAACATCAGCGAGGTGGCCGAGGGCATCGAGAAGACCGTGACCGAACTGCTCAAGATGATGGAGGCATAGATGTCGGTATTTGATCCCGCGGTGGCCGAGTACCTGCGAAAACTCGGCCGACGGGGAGAGGATCCTCTGCTCGCGGAAATGCTCGAGTACGGACGGGAGCGCGACTTCCCGCTCATCGGGCCCGAGGTGGGACGCTTTCTCTACCAGCTCGCCCTCCTCATGAACGCCACGCGTATCTTCGAGATGGGCTCGGGCTACGGCTATTCGGCGCTCTGGTTCGCGCGGGCCCTGCCCGAGGACGGCGAGATCTACCTCACCGACGGCGAGGCGGAGAACATGTCCAAGGCCCGCGAGTTTCTCGCGCGGGACGGACAGGACCAGAAGGCCGTCTTCCTCACCGGCTACGCCCAGGACCTGCTCCAGACCGTTCCCGGCAGCTTCGACATCCTCTTCTGCGACGTCGACAAGGAGCAGTATCCCGAGGTCTTCGAGCTCGCGCGACAGCGATTGCGCGTGGGAGGCGCCCTGGTCATCGACAACCTCATCTGGGACGGCCGGGTCGCCGACGAGAGCAACGACCAGCTGTCCACCCGCGGCGTGAGGGCCTTCACCGACCGCATGTGGGAGAGCAAGGATTTCGCGAGCAGCCTGCTGCCGATCCGCGACGGGGTGGGGCTATGCGTGAAGCTGCGATGAACTGGCGGGGAGCCCTCGAGGAGCTCATGGCCGGCAACCGCCGCTATGCGGCCGGGGAGCCGAGTCATCCCAACGCCACGCCCGAACGGCGCGAGGCCCTGCTGGACGGGCAGCAACCTTTCACGGTGATACTGGGATGCTCCGATTCGCGAGTGCCGCCGGAGATTCTTTTCGATCGCGGACAGGGCGACCTCTTCGTGATTCGCGTGGCCGGCAACGTGATCGACGACATCGTGCTGGGAAGCATCGAGTACGCGGCGCTCCACCTGGAAACGCCCCTGGTTCTCGTGCTTGCGCACTCCAGCTGCGGCGCCGTGGCAGCCGCCCGCGCCGGCGGCGAGCTGGACGGGCACCTTCCATCCATCGCCGAAGCGCTCAGACCCGCGGTGCACGAGGTGGGCGAGGCGCCCCACGCGGCGGAAAAATCCAATGCCCGCCACGTGGTCCGCGAGATTCTGCGCAAGGGAAAAGGCTTCGCGGATTTGGCCTCCGAGGGCAAACTGGCGGTGCTGCCCGCCTTCTTCGACCTGGAAAGCGGGCTCGTGGAACTTCTCGACTAGACGGGAGGACGATGATGCCGAGAGTCTCCGTTCTGTACCTGATACTGCTCGCCTTCGTCACGAGCCTCGCCGCCGACACGATCGTCCTCAAGAACGGCAAGCGCTACGACGGCGATGTCATCGCCGAGAGGGCCGACTCGCTGGTCATCGCGGTGGAAAGGGCGACCACCCGCCAGAAGCTTGGCGTGGAGTGGATAACCATCGCCCGCGCCGACGTGGCCTCCATCCGCTACGAGGATCTGAGCAACGTGGAGGCCGACCTCACGATTCCGCGGGATCCCGACTACAACAGCATCATGTTCTGCCCCACTCCGGCCACCATGCCCAAAGGCGATTTCTACTTCCGCGACTTCGAGCTCTACATCCTGAACTTCGGCTGGGGAGTCACCGAATCCACGAGCCTGAGTTTCATGACCCACTTCCCCATAGTCAGCTTCATGGACTTCGGCTCCATCGGCTTCAAGCAAGGTATTCTGGATCGTACACAGCGGCCCCTCGGTCTGGCTATCGCCGGCAGTTACACCTTCGCCACCGAGGACATCTCGGAAGACAGCTTCCTCACCGGCTCGCTCATCACGGGCATTGGTGACCGGGAACGCAGCCTGAATCTGGCGGTGAATCAGAGCTACAAGAAGGGCGAGGACCCCTTCACAACCTTCGTGCTGGGCGGCGACATGCGAGTGAGCCGCCGCACCAAGTTCTTCGTCGAGTACATGAACGCCACGGACTTCATCGACGATGACGACCTGAACGGGGGATTCCTGAACTTCGGCATTCGGTTTTTCGGAAACGACTGGTCCTTCTCGCTCTCGGGTTTCCGGCCCATGGCCGACACGGGCCGTTTCATGGCCTGGCCCATGTTCATGTTCTCCTACCACGCGGAGTAGGACCCAGCAAAAACGGGGCGCCGGCCGGCGCCCCGTCTCGATTCATCGATGATAGGCAGACTAGTAGGCGCCCTTCACCTCGGACCAGCTGTAGATGCCGGTGGGGGTGACGATGTCGCCATAGAAACGGGCCATCCAGTAGAAGAGATCGCTTGGGCCCTCCCAGTAGCTGCCGTAATTCCAGTAGTGGGTGATGACCACTCCGTTCTCGGCCGCGGACAGTGTGGCTCCGTTCACCGGCGTGTAGACGATGTAGTAGAGCGTGCCGCCGGTCAGGGCCACCGG
>CAYFNT010000002.1:0-91316 GCA_964344565.1 uncultured bacterium | reverse complement strand
TCGCCGGTGTAGAGAACGCCGGCGTTCTGCTCGGCCAGGGCCGGAGCGGCGGCGATCAGGATCAGTCCCATCAAAGCAATGAGTTTCATGATTCCTCCGTGGAGTGCTGAGTTGTAGGGCGAGGCATATCTCGCAGGTCATCCAGTATAGATGGAATCTGAAGTGATTTCAACTTTTAGAAATTAAGATAAAGGTGTCCGTTTAGCGGGCATGAGCTGGAACTTCGGGGGTAAAAGCGCTTGCGGTGCAGCCACTTGCGGTTATGCTGGAAGGAACGCCCGAAAGGATGGACATGGCCGATCTCAGCCTCGAGCTCTTCGGAATCCCATTCTCGAACCCCCTCTGGCCCGCGGCCGGTCCCAATGTGCGGGACGGCGAGATGGTGCGCCGGCAGATCGAGGGCGGCGCCGGGGGCGCGGTCTGCAAGACCATCAGCTCGGTGGCGGCGCCGGTACCCAAGTATCACATGATGAACCTGGCCAAGAACCGGCGGGGCGGCATGCTCAACAGCGAACTCTGGAGCGAGTTGCCCCCGGAGGACTGGTTCCAGCGCGAATACGCCGAAGCCCTGAAGGCTCCCGCGCCCATCATCGCCTCCCTGGGATACACGGCCGAGGAAGTGGTGCGCCTGGGCAAGCTCGCCGCCGATGCGGGCGTGCATGCGCTGGAGGTGACGGTCCACTACGCCAAGGAAGAGCCCTGGCAGGTCATGAAGGCCCTGCGCGAGGCCGTGGACCTGCCCCTCATCGCCAAGATCAGCCCCCACGATCCGGCCACCGTGGTCGAGGCGGCCCTCAAGATGGAGCCCTACGTGGACGCCATCGCCGCCGTGAACAGTCTGGGCCCGGCCCTGCGCATCGACATCGAGACCGGCAAGCGCATCATGGGCACCGAACTGGGATTCGGATGGCTCAGCGGCCCGCCCATCAAGCCGGTGGCCCTGCGCATCGTCTTCGATCTGGCCCGGCACCTGAAGGTGCCCATCATCGGCGTGGGCGGCGTTCGCACGGGGCGGGACGTCATCGAGTTCATGATGGCCGGCGCCAGCGCGGTGCAGATCTGCACCCAGAATATCTTCGAGGGACCGCCCATGTGGGCGCGGCTCATCAAGGAAATGAACGCCTGGCTCGACGCCCGGGGCTACGCCACGGCCCGAGAACTGACCGGCCTCTACATCCGCAACCTCGAGGCCGAGGGCGCGAGCATCCACGACGGCGTGGGCACCGAGGGGCGCGTGCACTTCGAGGGTCCGCCGCCCACGGTGATTCCGGAGAAATGCACCCTCTGCGATCTCTGCGTGAAGAGCTGCGAGTACGATGCTCTGCGCATCGACAAGGAAGAGGATCCCGACGCGGTCATCGTCGCGGGCGAGAAATGCTTCGTCTGCGGCCTTTGCGTGACGGTCTGCCCCACCGAGGCGCTGGTCATCGATCTGGACGAGAACCTGGGGCCTTTGGGGCCGATAAGGCCATGAAGTCTCCAGTCTCCAGTCTCCGGTCGCCAGTCAGAACGGGGTAGGTTAACCAGTGGCACGTATGCTCATCCGAAACGCGAAGCTCATCGCCACCCTCGACGCCCAAGGACGCCGCATCGAGGACGGGTCCTTGCTCGTGGAGGACGGCCGCATCGTCGAGCTCATCGAGGGCGGAGCGTCGCCCAAGGCCGATCGCATCGTCGACGCGGCCGGCAAGCTCGTCACGCCGGGCCTGGTGAACACCCATCATCATTTCTACCAGACCCTCACGCGCAACCTGCCCGGCGGACAGGACGAGAAGCTCTTCGGCTGGCTGACCTATCACTATCCCGTCTGGCGCGGCCTCGACGAGGAGATGGTGGCCCTCTCCACGCGCACGGCCCTGGCCGAACTGCTGCTCTCGGGCTGCACCCTCAGCAGCGATCATCACTACGTCTTCCCGCAAAGCGCGGCCCCCGATCTCATCGATCGACAGATCGAGGTGGCGGCGGAACTCGGCATTCGCTTCCAGCCCACCCGCGGATCCATGAGCCTGGGCCAGAGCGCGGGCGGCCTGCCGCCGGACGATCTCTGCCAGAGCGAGGAGGCCATCCTCGAGGACAGCCGCCGCCTGCTCGCCAGGTATCACGACGATTCCGATGAGGCCATGGTCCGCGTGGACCTCGCGCCCTGCTCGCCCTTCTCCGTCACCGAAGGGCTCATGCGCGAGACCGCGAAGCTGGCCCGCGAAACCGGCTGCCGCCTGCACACCCATGTGGCCGAGACCCTCGACGAGGAGGCCTTCTGCCTGCGCGAAACGGGCAAGCGCCCCTACGCGCTCATGGAATCCCTCGGCTGGACCGGCGCGGATGTCTGGTTCGCCCACGCCGTGCACCTGTCCGACGAGGAAATCGCCGGCATGGCCGACACGGGCACAGGCATGAGCCATTGCCCGGGCAGCAACATGCGCCTGGGCAGCGGCGCCGCGCGCATCCGCGAACTGGTCGACGCCGGGGCGCCCGTGAGCCTGGCCGTGGACGGCAGCGCATCCAACGACGTGAACCACCTTCTCGCCGAGGCGCGGCTCATGCTGCTGCTGGCGCGCACCCGCGAGAAGAGGCATTGGCTGTCGGCCGAGGAGGTCTGGCGCTGCGCCACCACGGGCGGCGCGCGTGTGCTCGGGCGTCGCGCCCTGGGCTCCCTCGAGGCCGGCAATCTGGCCGACCTCGTGCTCTGGGATCTCGAGGGCCTGTCCCTGGCCGGCGCCCAGAGCGATCCCCTGGCGGCGCTTCTCTTCTCGGCCCCCGCGCCTCGTGCCCATACCGTCCTGGTGAATGGAGAGGTGGTCGTGGAGAAGGGCCGCATTCCCGGATTCGATGAAGCGGCGCAGGCGGCGGCCCACAACGCGGCGGCGGCGCGCTTGCTAGCCCGGTCGGGCCCTAGCCCTTGACAGCAAGCCGAATCTGTACAATAATGGAATTCAACTCCATTATTGTACAGATCGGATTGGCCGTGTATATACCCAGAGCCGCTGGCGAGACACTCCTGGAAATGGGCCAAGGCTTTCCTGTGCTTGTGATTACAGGCCCACGGCAGTCGGGGAAAACCACCTTGGCAAGAGCGGTTTTCCCGGAAAAGCCTTACGTATCACTGGAAACACCCACGGATCTGGACTGGGCCCAGGAGGACCCCGAGGGCTTCCTGGATCGCTTTCCCGATGGCGCGATTCTCGACGAGGTCCAGCGATGTCCCGAGCTCTTCTCTTTCCTTCAGGTTCGCGTCGACGAGCAGCCGAAGATGGGCCACTACATACTGGC
Source organism: uncultured bacterium (assembly GCA_964344565.1). GTDB lineage: Bacteria > Krumholzibacteriota > Krumholzibacteriia > JACNKJ01 > JACNKJ01 > JACNKJ01. Next base: position 88,046 of record CAYFNT010000002.1, on the reverse strand, counting down.
GGGTTCTCAACAATTCGGTTTAAACGAGAGGATCACTCAATCGCTGGCGGGAAGGGCGGGTGGTCTTCGACTCCTTCCTTTTTCCTATGGTGAATTGTCAGAATACCGAGGTCAGCCGAAGGAGCTGAATCATCTGCTCTGGAAAGGGCTTTATCCCCCGCTCTACGACCGACGCCTAAAACCCAACCACTGGTATGCGTCATATGTGGATACCTACCTGGAGCGCGACCTCAGGCAGATGCTGGCCGTACGGGACCTCAGCACATTTCGTCGATTCCTGAGGCTCGGTGCGGGCCGGACCGGGCAACTGCTTAACCTCGCTGATCTCGCTCGTGACGCGGGTGTTTCACCGAAGACGGCCCAGAATTGGTTGTCAATCCTTGAGGCGAGCTTCGTCGTGCATTTGCTTGCTCCTTATCACGGAAACTTCAGCAAACGCATGGTTAAATCGCCCAAGCTCTACTTCCTCGATACGGGCTTGGCTGCCTTCCTGATTGGAATCCAAGAAAAATCTCAGTTGGAGGTTCATCCCCTGCGAGGAGAGCTGTTTGAGTCCTGGGTAGTTTCCGAACTTTTGAAATCCCGCTTGAATCGCGGCCTGTCTTCGAATCTCTACTTCTGGCGGGACAGCCATGGTAACGAGGTTGATCTGTTAGTAGAACACGCCAACCGCATTGACGCCGTGGAGGTCAAGTCAGCTATCAGCGTACGCAAAGATGCGATCAGCGGCTTGAGCTATTGGGCAAAGCTCGGTCATAAAACACGGGGACGCTCAATTCTGTTGACCGGAGGAAAAACAAGCGGACGGAGGGGAGAAGTTGAAGTACTCGGATGGAATAGCATCGCTAAGATAGTGAGTATGGAAACCATGTACCTGAGAACCGACTTAGGATTGAAAGCCCTTTCCCGGCTTCCATGGCTGGCGACAAAGCTAACTGACTATGTGCCCGGGACAAGCTCCAGTCGTGAAATCACACGTCTAGTGGAAAACCAGCACTGGCCCCACATAAAGCGTCTGCTTGAAACAATTGACACCTTGGGCCCCAAGCTGAGTGAAATAGAAAGCAAACTCCTGGGGGACTGCAATGAACAGGAGTTCGGTGCTGTGCTGGCCGAGGTTGAGATTCTGAGGCGCCTGGACCACGCCTGTGGAGACAAGGCAAGGGTTGTCCCAACAAGCAGCAAGAACAACACACCCGATTTTAGAGTGGAGGTGGAAGTCAACGGGGAGGGCCATGAGCTATTGATCGAACTCTACACGCCCATCGACAATTTCGGAAGGTACATCCTCGATCGCGGGCTAAGCAGGATTCACAACAACCTCGACGCTCCGTTTGGCTACAGGGCTACCGTAGAATTGAAATCGGATCTCGTCGACTATCCGGACGCCATTCCAAACAATGAAGGGGAAATCCGAGCTTGGCTTAGTCGGTACAATATGGAACTAGCCGATTGGATCCAACAGGCCAAAGCCGGTGAGGAGTTCATCAAAGCTACCGGGTGGAAGAATCTCGAAATCAGGTTTGCTCTGGATGAGGTTTTGGAAGATCCAGATGAAAGAGTGGTAGCCACGGGATATCCGACGGAGTCAATTGATACTCGCATCCTATTCGAGGAAGCTGATCCTGATGTCTTCAGGAAGACGCGTTGGGCGAGGAAGCTGCTTGATAAAGTAAGAAATGCTCAAGCAGGGCCACCCAGGGGCCGGGCCCTGCGAGTGCTTCTCGTCAACTTCGCAAGAGCGAATACTAGTGGCTTCGAGTGGCTGATGGAGGAATGGGCAACTGAAAGGATGAACTTGCATTTGAAGAAGCTTGTTTCAGACCTCGGAGGTCCGCCCCTCTACGATGTCGCCATTCCCTGTGTAGCGGAGTTTGATGGAGGATTCGCAGGCCCAGTGTTCTTTGGGAATGTGGATCAGCATGTTGCGCTTGAAGCATTGAGGCGTTCTGGATTGACGACACCGATTCCCCCCCCCAGCCGCATATCGAAGGAGCAAGAGTCTGAAATTGTCCGAAGAATCGTAGAGGCTGGATCATGACGGGCATCGATATCATCCTGAACGGCCGGCGCCTGAGCATCGACACGGAGCCCGACCGCAATCTGCTCGATCTTCTGCGCGAGGCGGGTTGCCACTCGGTGAAGTTCTCCGACGAGAAGGGACAGGGCGGCGCCGATCTCATCCTGCTGGACGGCCACCCCGTGAGCGCGGTGACCGTGGCGGCCCGCGACGCCGACGGGCGCAGCATCGAGACCCTCGAGGGCCTGCGCGAGAAGCCGGAGATGCGGCGACTCATGGACATCTTCCTGAGCGAAGGCGCCGTGCAGTGCGGTTACTGCACGCCGGCCATGCTGCTGTCCCTGGAGGGACTGCGTCGTCGTCGTCCCGAGCCCGTGGCCGAGGAGATCGCCGCGGCCATGGCACCGGTGCTCTGCCGCTGCACCGGCTACGTGAAGACCCTGCGGGCGGCGCGGGTCTTCTTCGGCCTCGACGAGCCGCGCGCGCCGCGATCCAGCGAGGAGCACCGGGTGCTGGGCCACGACACCCTGCGCGTGGACGGCAAGGCGCTGGTGGAGGGGCGTCCCGTATTCACCGAGGATCGGCGCTTCGAGAACCTCGCCCACATGAAGATCCTCGCCAGTCCCCATCCCCATGCGCGCATCGTCGAGATCGACGACGCCAAGGCGCGAGCACTGCCCGGAGTCATCGACCTGATCACCTGGAAGGACGTGCCCCGGCGCGTCTACACCACGGCGGGGCAAGGCTATCCCGAGCCCAGTCCCTACGACACCTACATGCTCGACGAGAAAGTGCGGCACGTGGGGGACCGGGTGGCTTTGGTGGTGGCGGAGAGCGCGGAGATCGCCGAGCGGGCCTGCGGGCTCATCGAGGTCGAGTACGAGGAGCTGCCCTTCGTCATCGACGAGCGAGAGGCGGCCCAGGCCGAGATCCTGCTCTACGACGGCCCGCGACCCGAGGATCCCAGGGCCGACGAGCTATTCTGGCCCGCCGACCCTCGACGGAATCTCGCGGCGGTCACCGATTTGGAGATCGGCGACTTCGAGGCCGGACTGTCGGCCAGCGAGACGGTGATCGAGCGTGAGTATCGCAGCCACCAGGTGCAGCCCTCGTCCATCGAACCTCATGTGGTCACCACCTGGCTGGACGCGAACGGCCGCTTGAACATCGAAAGCGCCACGCAGGTACCCTATCACCTTCGTCGCGTGGTGGCTCGGCTTCTCGACCTGCCGGTGTCGCAGCTGCGGGCGCGGAAGCCGCGCATCGGCGGAGGCTTCGGCGGCAAGCAGGAGATCCTTGGCGAGGAGCTCTGCGCATTGGCCACGCAACGCACGGGTCGCGCCGTCAGGCTGCGATTCTCGCGGGAGGAGGAACTCGTCTCGGCGCGCGGGCGGCATCCCCAACGCGTGCGCTTCCGCGGCGGATTCGATGGCGCGAAGAAGCTCTCGGCCCTGGAGATGGACATCCTCGAAAACACGGGCGCCAACGGCGCCCACGCCCTCACCGTCATGAGCGTGAGCGCACAGAAGGGCCTGAGTCTGTATCCCGCGCCCAACATGCTGCATCGCGGGCGCGCGGTGTATTCGAACATGGTGCCGGGCGGAGCCTATCGCGGCTACGGCGCGCCCCAGGCCTTCTGGGCCCTCGAGTGCTTCATGGACGAGGCGGCGGCGGAGCTGGGCGTCGATCCCATCGCCCTGCGCCTGGACAACGTGCTGCGCCTGGGACAGCCCATGGAAGTGCTCGAGAAGATGGGCGAAGGCCGCGAAGGTTTCGCCACCAGGCTCATGAGCGGCGCCGTGGAGGAGATCGTCCGCCGCGGCCGTGGGGCCATCGGCTGGGACGAGTTCCAAGCGAGCGCGCCGGGCGAGCGCATGCAGCGCGGTCTCGGCATGGCCCTGGTCATGCAGGGCTCGGGCATTCCCGGCATCGACATGGGTTCGGCCTTCCTGAAGATGAACGAGGACGGCAGCTTCAACCTGTCGGTGGGCGCCACCGACCTGGGCACGGGAAGCGACACCGTGCTGGCGCAGATCGCCGCCGAGGTCTTGGATGTTCCCGCGGAGAAGATCCTGGTGCGGTCCAGCGACACCGACCTCACGCCCTTCGACACCGGCGCCTATGCGTCGAGCACCACCTACATCACCGGCGGCGCGGTGCGGAAGGCCGCCGAGGAGCTGAAGGGGAAGATCCTCGCCTGGGGAGCCGAACACCTGGGCTGCGATCCGTCCGATGCGGTCATCGAGGGCGGCGAGGTCCGCGGATCCGGCGGCAGCATCGACTACGCCGGAATCGGCACCAAGAGCCTCTACACCGAGCGGCAGGAGCAGCTCATGGCCTCGGCCACCCACCTCTCCTACGATTCGCCGCCGCCCTTCGCCGCCCAGTTCGCGGACATCGAAGTGGACACGGAGACCGGCGAGATCCGTGTTCGCAAGTTCGTGACCGCGGTGGACTGCGGCACGGTGCTCAACCCGCCCATGGCCGAGGGGCAGGTGGAAGGGGCCGTGCTTCAGGGCATCGGCTTCGCTCTTCGCGAGGAGATGGCCTACGACGAGGACGGCCGGCCCCTCGCCCGAGACTTCGAAAGCCACGGAATCTATCGAGCCGACGAGGCGCCGGAGCAGGAAGTCATCTTCGTGGAGGATGCCGACCCCACCGGTCCCTTCGGAGCCAAGGCCATCGCCGAGATCTGCATCAACGGCCCTGCTCCCGCCATCGGCAACGCCCTGGCGAAGGCCTGCGGCATTCGCCTGCGCGAAACGCCGTTGAAGCCCGAGAAGGTGCTCGTCGCCCTGAAGGAACGGGCGTGATCGTTCCCCTCGATGACCGGGACCGCATCCGCGAATTCTGTCGCCGGGATCCGTCCCGCTACGCCTTCCACCTCGGCGACCTCGACGATCTGGAGTGGGAACAGAGCCGGTACTTCGCCCGCCTGAACGGCGACGAGATCGACGAACTCATGCTCGTCTACCTGGGTCTTTCGCTCCCCAGCGTTCAACTCTTCGGCCGCCGGGGGCGACTCGGCGAGGCCTGCCGCGAGTTCTTCCCGGAACTTCCCGACAGTTTTCACCTGCACTGCCATGACGAGGATTTACCCATCCTTCGGGAGACCCTCGATCTGGGCGAGGGAGGACTGCTTCACCGCATGCGCTGGCGGGCCTATCCCGAGGGAATGCGAAAATCATCGGCTCCCTCGCGGATCCTGGAGCAGGAGGATCTTCCCCTTCTCGTCGATTTCCTGAATGAAGCCTTTCCCGAGGCCTTCTTCGAGGCTCAGCAACTGGCCAAAGCGAAGTTCACCGGATGCTTTCGCGCGGGGCGACTCGTGGCCTGCGCGGGATTCCACGTGCTCTCCCATGGGGAAGGAGTGGGCGTGCTGGGAAGCATCGCGACCCTTCCGGAAATGCGGGGAAAGGGATATGCCGCCTCCGCAACCCTGAGGCTCATGGAGGAAGTACGGGGAAGCATTCCCCTCCTCGCGCTCAATGTGCACGTCGACAACACGCCGGCGGTAAGCCTCTACCGCAATCTCGGATTCGAAAGCGTCTTCCGCTATCGGGAGACATCGGCGAGGCGTCGCTCACTAGACTAATTCCCACACTTTCTCCCCAGCCTTGATTCAAGGTCACTAGCCGTCCCGCCGATACCCATTATGGCGGTGAATTCCTTTCACTGTAGGGGATTGACCGATTCTGGAGTTACCTGCTATTCCGGAGAGGCCAATGGGCAAAATCATCAAAGATCAAACTCCGCCTCAGGGCAAGACTCCGCCTCTTGTCATGAACGGGAGAACCGGTCCCCCGGGCAACGGCCTTCAGCGAGAGGCCGAAAAGACCAAGACCACCTCTGCCTTCATCACGCGCATCTATCATCACTTCGACGTGAAGTCCTCGCTGCAGGATCTGGATTCGCAGTTCCTGCACGCGGCCCAGGATCTGCTCGGCGTGGACGGCGCGGCCATCCTGGTCAAGGGCGCGGGCGGCGACGGCTACACCCTGCGCACATCCGAGGGGATGATGCACGAGTCGAAGCTCTCCCTGAATCCCGAGGGCCTTCCCATCCTGGGACCCGTGGAACTCTACTATCGCAATTCCGACACGCCGGCGGACGGTGCGGGACAGTGCCTGCTCGACGCCACGGGCATGCCCTACGTGCTCTGGGCGCGTCATGTGGACGGCAACCTCGCGCTGTTGCTGGCCAAGGAACTCGAGGAGGCCCGGGAGCATCCGCCCTTCACGGACAACTCCGGCCACGTGGCCTATTCCGCCCTCCAGGTCTACTCGGACCTGCTCGAGAAGCGCGAAGCCCATCGCGAGAGTTTCGAAAGCGAGCTGCGCTTCCGCACGATGATGGAGAACATTCCCGCGGGTATCTTCCGCGTGAGCCGTGAAGGCCGGGTGCTTCGCTCGAATCCCGCCCTGGCCTCGCTGCTCGGCTACAGCAACGAGGATGAGCTCGGGGACCGGTCCATCTGGGACCACTACGCCGATCCCTCCGAGGGCAAGGCGGTGATCCAGGAGCTGCTGGAAAAGGGCGCCGTGCTCGACCGCGAGGTGCAGCTCAAGCGTCTCGACGACAGCGAGGTCTGGGCGAGCACCACGGTTCGGGCCGTTCGCGGGCGCGACGGACGCGTCCTCTGTTTCGACGGCAGCGTGGTGGGCATCGATCATCGCAAGAAGATGGAGCAGCAGCTCCACGAGAGCTATCTGCTCGCCACCGAAGCCCTGCAGGGAACCGTGCAGGCCATCATGCGCATGGCCGAACTTCGCGATCCCTACACGGCCGGCCATCAGGAACGGGTGGCCCAGCTGGCGCGGGCCATGGCGCGGGAGCTGGGCGTCGAGGAGAACCGCGCCCAGGGCGTCTTCGTGGCGGGCATCCTGCACGACGTGGGCAAGATCTACGTGCCCTCGGAGATCCTGAACAAGCCGGGCAAGATCACGGAACTCGAGCACAGCGTGCTCAAGACCCATGTGGAAGTGGGATACGAGGTGCTCCGCCCCGTCAGGTTCCCCTGGCCCGTGGCCGAGGCGGTCTATCAGCATCACGAGAGGCTGGACGGCAGCGGCTATCCCCGCGGGCTCACCGAACCTGAGATCATTCTCGAAGCGCGCATCCTGGGCGTGGCCGACGTGGTGGAGGCCATGTTGTCCCACCGCCCCTATCGTCCGGGCCTGGGCCTGGACAAGGCCCTCGAGGAGATCCAGAGCAATAGCGGCACGGTTTACGACGCCAGCGTCGTGGAGGCCTGCGTGCACCTGTTCCGAAATCGGGGATTCGAGTTCCGCTAGCTCAGCGGACCTTCGTCAGCTTGCCAAGCTCCCAGTTCAAGAGCCGCTCGATCATGAGCCGGCGATAGTCCGCCGTGGCGCGGATGTCGTCGATGGGGGACGCTTCCTCGGCGGCCAGGCGGGCCGCCTCGGCGATGGCCTCCGCGTCGAAACCACTTCCCTCCAGACGGCCTTCAGCCCCGCGAGCGCGGATCACCGTGGGCGCCACCGAACCCAGGGCGAGGCGCGCCAGCGCGACCCGTCCTTCCCTCACGACGATCAGGGCCGCCAGGTTCACCACGGCGATGGCCATGGCGTCCCGGGGGGCCAGCTTCACGAAGAAGCTGCGCGCGTCATCGGGCGGAAGGGGAATTTCCACGGCGACGATGATCTCGCCGTCCTCGAGGATCGTCTCGCCCGGCCCCGTGGCCAGCTCGGCCACGGGAACGCGCCGGCGATCGGTCAGGCAGACCGCCTCGTGGATCACGAGGGGGGGGACCGTGTCGGCGGCGGGGGAGGCATTGGCGAGATTGCCGCCCAGGGTGGCGCGATTGCGGATGGCCCGGGCCGCGAAACGATCGATGGCCTCGGCCAGGGCGGGGAATGCCCGCAACTCCGCCGACTCCCGAATCTCCGTCAGAGGCGTCGCGGCGCCGATGCGCAGGAGACCGCCCCTGCGCTCGACACCTTGCAGTTCGGGTAGGGCCTTCAGGTCCACCAGGCCGGGAGGCCAGGCCTCGTCGCGACCGAGGCGCAGGAGAAGGTCGGTGCCCCCCGCGAGTCCGCGCGCACCGCTTGCGGCTAGGGCCTCGGCGGCCTCGCCCAGATTCTTGGGACGGCGATAGTCCAAGCGATCAATCCTCGAAGCCCGGGACTTTCTTGAGCTCTCCGAAGAAGACATCGCGATCGCCCTCGCCGGCGATCTCGTCGCCCGCCTTCTTGGCCAGGCCCAGGAATAGCCTCTGGCACTCGTAGTTCTTTCCGAGCTGCTGAGCCCTGGCCATGGCCTCGTAGGCGAAGGCGATGTCGAAATCGCCGATCTCGTTGTCCTTGCAGATGTTCAAGGACAGGGTCGCGTGGCGGAGCGCCTCCGGGTGGCTTCCCGCCGCGGCATAGGCGCGGGACACCAGGTAGTGTCCCCGGGCCAGGTTCACCGGCTCGCCCACCTGGGCCCAGTGGAAGAGCGATGCGTGGGCGCGGTCAACCAATCGATTGGCCTCTTCCTCGCTGAGGCCGTCTCCTTTGTCGATGAAGTCCCAGCTGGTGTTGTTGAGTTCCACCGCGAAGAACTTGTGCATCTCCTTTACCTTGGACTCGTCCATCAGACTCCCTTCCGGGCCGCCTCTTCGACGGCATCGATGATCTTCGAGTAACCCGTGCAGCGGCAGACGTTGCCTGCCAGGCCGTCACGGATCTCCAAGCGGTTTCCCGCCCGCCCGCGATCGATGAGATCGGCCGCGGTCAGGACCATCCCCGGGAAACAATAGCCGCACTGAACGGCGTGGGTTTTTTCCATGGCCACCTGGACGGGGTGATCCAATCCCTCCACGGTGACGATCTCAGCGCCGTCGCACTCCACGGCGAGGATCAAGCAGGAGTTGACGGGGCGTCCGTCGAGCAGCACGGTGCAGGCCCCGCATTCGCCCTCGGCGCAGACTTCCTTGGCGCCGATGAGGTCGAGATCCTCGCGCAGGAAATCGAGAAGGCGTCGGGTGACCGGAACTCGGCGCCGCAGCGCCCGTCCGTTGACCGTCAGCTTGAGCTCGACTTCCCTCACGGCAGATCTCCAAGTTTCTCCACGAGTCTCGGCTCCTCCCAGTGGGCCGAAGAGGCCGCGCTGTCCTTGAGGCCGTGCCCCGTGATGATCGCCACCACCAGCGCCTCGCGGGGCAGCAGATCCTCGGCCAGCGCCTTCTTCACGCCCGCCAGCGCGGCCGCCGCCGCCGGCTCGGCGAAGACGCCCTCCCTGCGGGCCAGCAGATTCATGGCCTCGACGATCTCCTCGTCGCTCACGCGAATGCCGAAACCGGCGCTCTCCTTGACCGCGCGCAGGGCCCTTTCCCCGTCACGAGGATAGTCCACCGAGATGGAATCGGCCAATGTTTCAGAGCGCACCGGCAGGATGTTTCTGTTCATTTCCCAGGCGTCCACCACCGCCGAGGAGCCTTCTGCCTGCACCGCCACCAGTTGCGGCAGGCGGTCGATCCAGCCCAGCTCCTTCAGTTCTCGGAATCCCTTGTGGGTGGATCCGAGAATGGAGCCGTCGCCCGTGGGCACGAAGACGAAATCGGGGACCTGCCACTGCAACTGCTCGGCGATCTCGAAGGCCACGGTCTTCTTGCCCTCGGCGCAGTAGGGGTTGTTGCCTGTGCTGCGCGAGTACCATCCGAACTTTCGGACGGCCGCCTGGCAGAGATCGTAGGCGTAGTCGTAGTCGCCGTCCACCAGGTAGAGGCGGGCGCCGTGGCTGCGGATCTGATTGAGCTTGGCAGGAGGGGCGGTCTTGGGCGCGAAGACCGCGGCCTTCATGTTCATACGGGCCGACAGGGCCGACAGGCTGGCCGCGGCGTTGCCCGTGGACGCGGTGGCGACGGTTTCGTGACCGCGCTCCTTGGCGGCGAGCAGCACCGAAAGCGTGGCGCGATCCTTGAGACTGGACGAGGGGTTGCGCGTGTCGTCCTTGAGTCGCAATTGCTCCAGGCCGAGGGTCTCGGCGAGATTGCGCGCATCCAGCAGGGGCGTGCCGCCGATGCCGCAGGCGGCCTCGGTCAGTCCCGGCAAGGGCAGCAGGGCCGCATAGCGCCCCATGTTGAAATCGGGGATGCAGGCCATGCGGTCGCGATCGGCGTCCTCGTCGCTGAAGTTCAGCAGGAACTCGATGCCGCCGTCGCAGAGCGGGCAGGCCGACTGCGCCGCTTCCGCGTTCATGCGGAAGTCGCAGCGCAGGCAGTGTCCTCCCCTGATGCAGGCCATCACATGGTCTCCGCCATGATGGCCTTGGCCGTGTGCATGCGGTTCTCGGCCTCCTGATAGACCACCGAACGGGGACCATCGATGACCGCGTCGGCGACTTCGTTGTTCCGGTCGGCGGGAAGGCAGTGCATGTAGTGGGAGTCCTTCGCCGTCAGACCCATGCGCCTATCGTCGCAGATCCAGTCGCGGTATTTCTTCGACAGCTCCAGCCCCTCCTCGGGGCGGTCGAAGAAGTTCAGAGCGCCCCAGCTCTTGGGATAGACCACGTCGGCGCCCTCGAAGGCGGCGTCCATGTCGTCCACGATCTCGAACTTGCCGCCGCCGGCCTCCGCGTTGGAACGGGCCAGCTCCACCTGATCGTTCATAAGTTCGTAGCCCGGAGGGTGGGCCAGGGTCACGTCGATGCCGAAGCGCGTCATGAGGGTGATGAGTCCCTGGGGCGCGCTCAGCGGCTTGGCGTAGCTCGGCGCGTAGGCCCAGCTCACGGCCATCTTCAGTCCACGCAGGTTTCCGCCGCGCAACTCCTGCAGGGTCATGAGGTCGGCCAGGGTCTGCATGGGATGGTCCACGTCGCACTGCATGTTGATCACCGGCACGCTCGCGTGCTCGGCCACCTCGCGCATGTAGGCGTTGCCCTCGCCGGGGATCAGATCGTGACGAATGGCGATGCCGTGCCCGTAGCTCGACAGGATGATGCCCATGTCCCGCGGACTTTCCCCGTGGGCGATCTGGCTGGTTTCGCTGTCGACGAAATGGGCGTGCCCGCCGAGCTGGGTGATGCCCGCCTCGATGCTGTTGCGCGTGCGGGTGGATTTGTCGAAGAAGAACATGAAGAGGGTCTTGTCGGGCAGCAGCCGGTGCGGTTCGCCCTCCTTGAACTGGCGCTTCAGCTCCACGCTTCGATCGATGAGGTGCTGGATCTCCTCCACCTTCCATTCCTGGGTGGTGATCCAGTCGCGGCCTTTCAGATTCATGCGGGTCCTTTCGTATTTCATTACATCATTACAGGTTATGTCGCAGGGGGCAGAAAATCAACGGGTTTTGAAACTAGGCCTTGATTTTGCTCAACATTTTGAGTAAAAATACTCATCGTATTGAGTAAAGTGCTAAGTCCGGAGGATGCATGTACATACGGCGCCACTATCATTCGCTTCACGCAAGGCTCAGTGAAGAACGGAAGCGGATGCAAGTCCTTTTGGGACCGCGCCAAGTGGGGAAGACCTGGCTCGCAAGGCAGGTCACGGAACGCATTCCGCAAGTGAGCCACTTTGTCACGGCGGATTCGCCTACGCAGCAGGATTCGGCTTGGGTAGAGGTTCAGTGGAACATCGCTCGCGGCTTGGCCAAGGAGAATTCTGGAAGGGGGGCGCTGCTCGTCCTGGATGAAATCCAAAAGGTCCAGGGCTGGTCGGAGCTGGTGAAGAAGCTTTGGGACGAGGACAGCTGGAACGGGTTGGATCTCCGAGTGCTGCTCCTCGGATCATCCCCTCTGTTGATGCAGCGTGGCCTGTCCGAAAGTCTGGCGGGGCGATTCGAGCTCACTTACCTACCCCACTGGAGCTTTCGGGAAATGAATGAGGCCTTCGGATATACGTTTGAGCAGTTCGTAATATTCGGGGGCTATCCGGGTGCGGCGGACCTGATCGCGGATCCGGAGCGCTGGTCATCATACATTACCCAAGGCCTGATAGAGACGACCATCAGCAAAGACATCCTCCACATGACGAGGGTCGATAAACCTGCTTTGCTGCGTCAACTCTTCCAGTTGGGCTGCGCCTATTCCGCACAGGTGCTCTCCTACCAGAAAATGCTCGGACAGCTTCAGGATGCGGGAAACACGACCACGCTTGCACACTATCTTCGATTGCTCGAAGGGGCCGGCATGTTGGCAGGTATCCAGAAGCATTCGATGGGCGAAATCCGAAGGCGGGCTTCAAGCCCGAAGCTCCTCGCCATGAACACAGGCCTGATCACCGCATTGGCTCAAGGACCCTTCGACCGAAGCGGATATGATGGAGAGATCTGGGGCAGAATGGTTGAGTCCTCAGTGGGGGCATTTCTTCTTGGTGAGGCTCGTAGTCTTGGCTTCGAACTCGGTTACTGGCGCCACAGAAATCACGAAGTTGACTATGTTTTGAGACGAGGCAATGACGTACTTGCCATCGAGGTTAAGAGTGGTCGGAAACGTGGAGTCTTTTCAGGATTGCAGGAGTTTGGAGACAGGTTCGGCCCATCCACGAAGCTGATCGTAGGTGCTGATGGTGTGCCCGTGGACAAGTTTCTAGCGACACAGGTCGACTTGTGGTTCGAGCCCACGGGGTTCAGACCGCTGGGCTTCGCGATTCCGGAGTACGAGGAAAGCGTGCTTCGTCACAAATTCCACTACGACGAAGCTCCAGAATTTGACGGCGTAGCGCTCGAGCCCAGGTTGTATCTATTCGTCAGCGTCACGGATCGCGAGGCCGTGGACGATGTAGAACACTATCACTTCGCCAGAACACGGACACATTTCGTGAAGGGGGGAAATCTTCCAACTTGGGAGGACGAGTTCCAATTGATCCAGAAGGTGAAGGAAAGACTGGGGGAAGAACTGTCAAAACGCCGGAAGGGAGGCCCGCTTAGCTCGCTTGCAGATCCGATCTTTGCCTAGTACCCACTGGTGTAGAGAATGAGTTCGGAATCCTCCTGACCCTCGAAGTCGGGATCCGCAGCGTTGATGAGTCCGCGGCAGTGGGAGTAGACGGGCCCGACGCCGGGAGCGAAGTACACCACGCCGCATTGAATCGGGCGGAAGTAGGCGTATGGCTCGGGATCGTATATATCGATAATACCCATGATTCCTATTTCATAGACGTAGAAGACCTGCACGACGTCACGGATCCATTGACCTTCAAACCAATAGAGTCCGAGGCCCGTCACCCGCGAGATCAGATGAGCCTGCCCGGTTGTCGAAAACTCGAACTCATGTCCCAGATTGAAGTCGGCCTCCAGGACTTTCCACGGTATGAAGAAATCACTCCCGTAGTACCCCTCGATGGCCTCATCGCTCATTCGCCAGCGCATAGTCTGCAAGAATGCCGTTCCCCCACGCATGTTGTCACGACCATCGCCGCTTAAGGAAAATTGGGGGCTAGATGTTTTGGGCAAATCCCCATGGCCCGCGAAAAGGGGCGTTTCGGTCCAATGGACGCTGTCGGCGAGCACCTGGTACCATTCATCGGGGTGATGCTGAATCTCGCCGTCGAATCGCAGGAAGTAGTCGCCCACCCATTCATGATCCCAGGCTGGCGGGTTCAGGCGCTGATACTGTTCCCACAATTCATCGATGGACTGGAGGGGCGGCACTTCCTCTTCGGTGTCGAACAGGGGCCCCATGACTTCGTAGATATCGCTGTCCTCGTCCCATGCGACGCGCCGGATCCTTTGGTGATAGTGCCAGAACCGGCCGTCTTCATGAGGCCAAAGGTCTTCCAGCGAGATCTCGACGGATTCTCCAGGCGTTCCCGAGCCGCAGCCCAGCATCCAAGCGAACCCGGCGGTCAGCAGGACAAGTGAAATGGCACGCTTCACGGCAGCCCTCCCTGTCGCAATCAGCCCTTAGTCTAGCGGTAGCCGGACAAGTGGGCAATCAAAATACTATTTAATTTAGAGAACTAGCAGGTGGGTGTGGCCGGACCCCGCGTTTGGCCTGAATCCGCAGGCCTCGTAAAACTGTTGAGCTTCCGGATTACTTGTCCGAACGTGGAGCGTCAAAAAGCCGTCGTTCGCGGCAGCGATCACTCTGGCCAGGAGGGCGCGGGCCACTCCGGCGCGGCGCTGGTCCTTCGCCACGTAGAGCCGGCGGACGCGGCCGATGCGATCGGAGTCCGCGTAGGGATCGCGATTCAATCCGCATACGCCGACGACTCGGTTCCCGACCCTGGCGATGAAGAGGGCCTCGCCGGGAGCGTCGAATCGATTCTCGCCGGAGAGCCAGTCGTCGCGGAGTCGCGTGAGGAACCGGAAATCCTCGGACTCGCTTTCGGCGATCAGAGGCGCAATGGCGTCGAGGGGGAGTTCGTCGACGCGGAGGATCTTCACGGCGCACCAAACCAGACTTCGAAACGCCGGCGCAGCTCGTCGCGGACGGCGCGGAAGTCGTCGAGGTCTTGCGGATCCCGCATGGGCCAGTGCACGCGCTCGGCCTCACCGAGCCAAACGGGGCAGACCTCTTCGGCACAGAGGGTGATGACCACGTCCACGCCCTCGCCTTCGAACTCGTCCACGGATGTGGACGCGTGCCCCGAGATGTCGATGCCGATCTCGTCCAAGGCCTCGACGGCCAGGGGATTGACCGTCCAGGGATAGGAACCCGCCGAACTGATCTTGACCTTCGACGGGGCCATGGTTCGAGCCAGGCCCTCGGCCATCTGGCTGCGGGCCGAGTTGGCCACGCACATGAAGAGGATGTGCTTCGGCGCCACCGCGCGCAGGCGTTCGATGTCCTCGCGCCAGGTCATGTACGACACTCCTTGGAAAGCATCTCCGCCGGATCGGCCGGGAACCATCGAGCCTTGAGCCTCAGGGCCACGCCAACCAGCGCGATGAGCACGGGCACCTCCACCAGAGGCCCGATCACCGCCGCGAAGGCCGCGCCGTGGGCGATGCCGAAGGTGGCCACGGCCACGGCGATGGCCAGTTCGAAGTTGTTCGAGGCCGCGGTGAAGGACAGCGTGGTGCTCTTGGCGTAGTTCGCGCCGGCCCGCTTGCTCAGCCAGAAGCTCACGAAGAACATCAGCACGAAGTAGATGAGCAGGGGCAGGGCCACGCGGAGCACGTCAAAGGGCAGTTCGAGAATGCTCGCTCCTTGCAGCGAGAACATCACCACGATGGTGAAGAGCAGGGCGATGAGCGTGAGGGGGCTGATCTTGGGGATGAACTTTCCGTGATACCACGCGTCGCCCTTGATGCCGCGCAGCACCAGGCGCGTGAGCATGCCCGCCAGGAAGGGGATGCCGAGATAGATGAAAACGCTTTCGGCGATCTGCCCGATCGAGATGTCCACCGCCACCGATTCCATGCCGAACTTCGGCAGCAGCACGCTCAGGAAGAGCCAGGCGTAGAGCGAGTAGAAGAAGACCTGGAATATGGAGTTGAAGGCCACGAGCCCCGCGGCGTATTCGCTGTCGCCCTCGGCCAGATCGTTCCACACGATGACCATGGCGATGCAGCGGGCCAGGCCGATGAGCACGAGGCCGGTGAGATACTCGGGCTTGTCGCGCAGGAAGATCAGGGCCAGTCCGAACATGAGCAGGGGGCCGATCACCCAGTTCTGCAGCAGCGAGAGGCCCAGGATCTTCCCGTCGCGGAAGACCCGGCCCAGCTCTTCGTAGCGCACCTTGGCCAGGGGCGGATACATCATCAGGATGAGCCCCGCGGCGATGGGAATGGAGGTGGTGCCCACGCTGAAGCGCTCGAGGGCGCGTCCGAATCCGGGCGCCACAGCTCCGAGCAGCACGCCCAGACCCATGGCGGCGAAGATCCAGAGGGTGAGGTATCGGTCGAGAAAGGCGAGGCGTCGGTTCGACATGTCGTCCTTAGCGTGAGATCCAGAGTAGGTAGAGTCCGCCTGCGATGACCAGAACGCCGCAGACTTTCCGCAACAGGTCCAGGCCGCGCGAACCTTCGTTCCAATCGAGTGCGCGCTGAACGACTTCGGTGAAAGTTCCTGCCAGGGCGATGAGCAGGGTGTGCCCGATGCCGTAGAAGAGAAGCAACAGGGACGCGAAGACGAGATCCCGACTTCCCTCGTGAAAAGCGACTGCCAGCATGGGAGCGATGAAGGCGAAGGTGCAGGGACCCAGGGCGATGCCGAAAACGAAGCCGAGCAGGAACGCGGCCAAGGGGCCCCTTCGGCGCATTCCAACGCTAGAGACGCCGCCGCCGGGAAAAGGTATGACGCCGAGCAGGTGCAGGCCCACGACCAGGAAGATTGCTGCCAGTATCCAGTTGCCGGCCTGGCCGAGGTCTCCAAGCATGCGTCCCGCGATGGCGGTGACCACTCCCAGGACGGCGATGGTCGCGAGCATACCGAGGCTGAAAAGCGTGGCCAGGAGGGCTGCCCGCCGTGTTGTGATGCGTCCCTGTCCGCCGATGAAACCCACGATGAGGGGAATGCTCGCCAAGTGGCAGGGACTGAGCACGATGCTCAACACGCCCCATAGGAAAGCGCTCGACAGAGCCAGGGGCCAGGAGCCTTCGACGGCCTGGGCGAGGGATTGGAACAGTTCGGCCACCCTATTCTCCCTCGCCGATCAGGTCCAATCCCAGGTCACGCCAGGTAACCAGGATATCCTCGCGCCCCATGAATCCTTCATGTCGATGGAGCTCGCGCCCCTGTCGGTCGAAGAAGATCTGCGTTGGGATCAAGCGGATATTGTAGCTCTTGCCGATGTCGGGATTGGCGCGCGCATCGATGAACTCCACCACGAACTGGTCCGCGAAGGTCACGGACAGCTCTTCGAGAATGGGGGCCATTTCCTTGCATGGAAGGCAGGTCGTGGATCCGAGATCCAGAAGGCGAGGCAGCATTTCCGCCGTGGCTTCAGGCGTTGTGCCTTCCGTCCGTGGCCAAAGCATGACCGCGACGGTCGCGCCGATAACAAGGGCAAGAATGCCTATGCGTAGTCGCAGCTTCACGTCAATCTCCTTGGCCGGCAGGCTTGTCGAGCAGGGCGATGATCTCATCTACACTGAGCAGTTTCCCCCTTGAAACCACATCTCCGTCGAGGACCAGCGCGGGTGTGACCATCACGCCGAAATCCAAGATTTCCTTGATCTCGGTGACCTTCTGTACGATCACCTGTTCGCTGCGGCCCTTGGCCGCCATGCGCGCGTTGGCTTCGAGCTGATTGCACTTGGGGCACCCGGTTCCGAGCACGTGGATTTTCCGCATGGTTCCTCCTAGATGATTCCGTAGATCCAACCGGTGAGCGTGGCCATGACGACCACGAGGGACACGAAGGCGACGGTCTTCCGCGGTCCGATTACCCGGGCGATCACCAGCATGTTCGGCAGTGAAAGCGCGGGCCCCGCGAGCAGCAGTGCCAGTGCGGGCCCTTTGCCCATGCCCGAACCCAGGAGCCCCTGCAGGATGGGCACCTCGGTGAGCGTGGCGAAGTACATGAAGGCGCCGGCCAGCGAGGCGAAGAAGTTCGCGGCGAAGGAGTTGCCGCCGAGGGCGCCGGTGATCCAATCCGCGGGAATGAGGCCCTCCTGTCCGGGGCGACCCAGGAGAAGGCCGGCAACCAGCACACCGGCGAGCAGCAGGGGCAGTATCTGCTTGGCGAATCCCCAGGAGGCGTCGAACCATGCCGCCAGTTCCCCTCCGCGGGCTCGAAGACGCCAGGCGAGCAACAGGGATCCCGCGGCGAATGCGGGTGTCGGGCCGAGAGTGAGTCCGAGGAGCGTCGCAGGCAGGGCGACCATGAGCAGGTCGGCCGGGCGCAGGCCGTACCAGGATCGCATGACGAGCCCGAGGCACAGGGCCGAGGCCGCGGTGAGTATCCACTTGAATCGCGCGATCTGAAGGTCGGGCGACAGGTTGGCGAAGACCAGTATCGCGAGCAAGGATCCTACGAACAGGATCGTCTGCCTGAGCGGCCTGCCGCCGGAGGCGTCCTCGTCGAACTGCACGGAGGCGGCGCGATCCATTTCCTGGCGGCGGAAGATCAGGTGCATGAGGATACCGATGATCACGGCGAAGACCACGGCTCCGATGACGCGGGCGAGGCCGAGACTCGGCCCGAGCACTCGAGTGGTGAGCACGATGGCCAGAACGTTGATGGCCGGACCCGAGTAGAGGAAGGCGGTGGCCGGTCCGAGCCCCGCGCCCATCTGGTGGATGCCCGCGAAGATGGGCAGCACCGTGCAGGAGCAGACCGCGAGGATGCCGCCGGAGATCGAGGCGACGCCGTAGGCAAGGGGCTTGGGAGCACGGGGCCCGAGAAAGCGCATGACCGCCGAGGAGTCCAGGAAGATCGAGATGGCGCCGGCGATGAAGAAGGCCGGCACGAGACAGAGGATCACGTGCTCGCGCGCGTAGTCCTGGGCGAGAAGCATTCCTTCGGCCACGGGTCCGTCGAAGGGAAGCCGGGCCGCCGGCAGGAAGTAGAAGACCAGGAAGGCTCCGAGCAGAAACAGAACGGATCGTCCTTCGCCTCGCCAGAATCCTTGAGCATTCATTTCATGCCTCGCGCCGCGCCTGTGCGCTTTCGATGACGGTCTGCGCGCAGGTGAAGAAGTCGAGCACGCAGGGGCAGAGCAGACGGTAGTAGATGCAGTTGCCGCGGCGCTCGTCCTCCAGGACGCCGGCCGATTTGAGCACCGACAGATGTCGCGACACGGTGGACATATCGGCGCCGACCTGCTCCGTGAGTTCGGCCACGCAGAGTTCGCGCCGGGCCAGTTCCTCCACCATGAAGAGGCGGGTGGGATGCCCAAGGGCCTTCATCACGTCGGCCCGGGCCTTGAGTCTTTGCTGGTTCTTGGGGTCCATGGTCGATCCTGTGTTTGTCTATTTGGCAAAATAGACAAACATTGGGTTCTGTCAATCTTCAAACGGCGTCGATTTTCGCGCCAAAACCCTTGCCGCGAGCCACGCCGCGAATACCTTCCCGCGAATCCCGACAGGGTGAAAGGAGGTCGCCATGGACTTCACCCTTCCGGGCCAATGGCTGGCCCTTCTCATCTTCTTCGCGCGCATCCTCGACATGACCCTGGGCACCCTTCGCACCATCCTGGTGGTACGGGGCAAGGTGCTGCTGTCCTCGGCACTTGGCTTCCTGGAAGTGGCCATCTGGATCTTGGTGATCACCCGCGTGATGGCGGATCTGGACAATCCCTGGAACATGCTGGCCTGGGCGGTGGGTTTCGCCGTGGGCAACGCGGTGGGTATCCTGGTCGAGCGCAGAATCGCCATGGGCAAGATGGTGCTGCGCATCATCTCGCGCCGGCCGAGCGAGACCGTGGCCGCGGCCATCCGCGGCGCGGGCTTCGGGGTGACCAGTTTCGACGGGCGCGGTCTGGGCGGGCCCGTGAAGCTGCTCTACGTGGTGCTGGACCGCTCGAAGTTGCGCGGCGTCAAGCAGATCGCCATGGACATCGACCCCGAGGCCGTGATCATCACCGAGGACGTGCGCGAGTTCCAGGATCACATACGCCCGACCTACGTGCCGCGCACGGGGTTCCGGGCCATCTTCAAGAAGAAGTAGGCCGCGCCGGGGTTGCCGCCCCCGCTCGCGACTCAGTATAATGGAGGGGTCGCCGTCCGGCGGCACACCCCGAAACAGATACATCGAGGAGGTGAGCGATGAGCCGCAGCGAAGAGATCATCCGCAAGGACAATACCTTCGGAGCGCACAACTACCATCCCCTGCCCGTGGTCATTTCCAAGGCCGAAGGCGTATGGGTTTGGGATCCGGAAGACCGCAAGTACATGGATTTCCTTTCGGCCTACAGCGCAGTGAACCAGGGTCATCGCCACCCTAAGATCATCGGCGCCCTGAAGGACCAGGCCGACAGGCTCACGCTGACCAGCCGGGCCTTCCACAACGACATGATGGGCCACTTCCTCGAAAAGCTTTGCGAGTACACGGGCTTCGAGATGGCCCTGCCCATGAACACGGGCGCCGAGGCCGTGGAGACCGCCATCAAACTGGCCCGCCGCTGGGGGGTAGAGAAGAAGGGCGTGGAGAACGGCAGGCAGGAGATCATCGTCTGCGAGGAGAATTTCCACGGCCGCACGAGCACCATCGTGAGTTTCAGCACCGATCCGGACGCGCGGGTGAACTACGGGCCCTACATGCCGGGCTTCAAGATCATCCCCTACAACGATACGGCCGCGTTGGAAGCCGCCATCACCGAGAACACGGTGGGCTTCCTGGTGGAACCCATCCAGGGCGAGGCCGGCGTGGACGTGCCCGACGAGGGCTACCTGAAAGAGGTGCGCCGCATCTGCAGCGAGAAGAACCTGCTCTTCATCGCCGACGAGGTGCAGACGGGTTTCGCGCGCACCGGCCGCAAGTTCGCCGTGGACCACGAGGACGTTCGCCCCGACGTGATGACCCTGGGCAAGGCCCTGGGCGGCGGCGTCTTCCCCGTGAGCGCTGTGGTGGCCGACAAGGACGTCATGGGCCTCTTCACGCCGGGCAGCCACGGTTCGACCTTCGGCGGCAATCCCCTGGCGGCCGCCGTGGGCATGGCCGCGCTGGAAGTGCTCGAGGATGAGAACCTCGCCGAGCGCTCCGAACGCCTGGGCGCGAAGCTGCGCGAGGAACTGAAGAAGATCGACTGCCCGCGCATCGTGCAGATCCGGGGTAAAGGCCTGCTTAACGCCGTGGTCTTCGAGGACGGCTTCGAGGCCTGGGACACCTGCATGGCCCTTCGCGACGCCGGCCTGCTGGCCAAGCAGACCCACGGGCACATCATCCGCTTCGCGCCGCCGCTGGTGATCAGCGATGAGGAACTGGATCACGCCATCGAGGTGATCCGCGGCGTCTTCGAGAAGATCCCCGCGGGAGCGACGGCGTAACCCGAAACGCTCGCCATCGAAAAAGCCCCGCCGACTGGCGGGGCTTTCTTCATTTCGTGTAAGACTCGACT
This sequence comes from uncultured bacterium, assembly GCA_964344565.1. Taxonomy (GTDB): domain Bacteria; phylum Krumholzibacteriota; class Krumholzibacteriia; order JACNKJ01; family JACNKJ01; genus JACNKJ01. The sequence goes on along the minus strand of CAYFNT010000002.1, from coordinate 67,139 downwards.
TACTCGAGGATCTTCTGCAGATACAAGTGTATCGCCTCGACCTCGTCGTCGGTCATATGGCGGAAGGCCGTCCAGGGCATCCACTCGGGATTCATCAACTCGCCGCTGGAGTTGATTCCGTTCTGCGTGGAGTTGGCGAAGGTTTCCAAGTCCCAACCGGAAGCGTCGGCCAGCGAAGGGCCGTCGGGATAGTCGGGATTCGCGTGGGGCCCGCCTCGCAGATCCGCGCCGTGGCACTCCACGCAGGTGATCGAGGCGAGGTATCCGCCGTAGGCGGCGGTGACGCCCTGGGGCGCCGCGGCCGCGCGGGGACGCTCCGAATCGCTCACCGCCATGCCCGCGTCGATTCCGCCCATGCCCACGATGAATTTGCCGAGAGGACGGAACTGCGATTCGGGCAGCTCGTTGTCCACCGGCTCGAGCTGGTCCATGTAGGCGGCCAGGTCGGCGGCGTCTTCATCGCTCATGCCGTGATAGAGCCCCGAGGGCATCATGAAGAACACCGAGCTGCCGTCGGGCTTCACGCCGTAGCGGGTGGCCCGATCCCAGTCGGCGAGATCGTAGTCGCCTCCGACTCCGCCTCGACCGCCGGTCAGATTGCTGGCCGACACGAGGAAGGGCGGCGCGTCCACCATGACGGTGCCTTCGAGTCTCTCGCCGTGACAGTCCGTGCATCCGAGAATCTTCGACAGGTGCTCACCCCGCGCGATACTCGCCGCATCCCCCGGCGCATCGGAGACGAGCACTGCCGCCTCGATCTCGTAGACCTGCGACGCCTTGTTTCCGCCCAGGAAGATGAACACCGCAGCGAACACGGCGATGAGCAGTACGAGTCCGCCTAAAACGGCGCCAATGACCTTGAGCGCTTTCATACCTCTCCTTATAGGGCGATATTCTGAAATAAATTCGGCTTATTAAACGGAATTTTGACGGGAATGACAAGCCTGATGACGCGTGGTTTCCACAATCGGAAACCGAGAGGGCTCATGCTGAATTGTGGACCCCGATATGGTAAACTCCGCTCATCCAACACCTTCCTTGGCAATCGCAACTCGCGACGGAGGTCTTTCCATGCACTACGCGATCAAGCGCGCAGGAGTGTTCGCGGCGCTCCTGGCTCTCTGCATTTGTACCCTGCCGGCCCTGGCCCACAACGATTTCGTGAAGCGTCCTGGCTACCAGGTCACGCCCACCGAGGTCGTGAAGGACACCGGTCGGGAGCTTTTCCTTAGCGAGGGATTCGAGGGCGCCTGGCCCCCGGCCGGCTGGACCATCATGGCCCACGGCGAGACCTATACCTGGGACCAGACCAACGCGGCCGCAAACTCGGGCGCGTTCAGCGCTTGGGTGCAGTACGGAGCCCAGGGAACCTGGCAGGACGAGTGGCTCGTGACCCCGGCCATCGACCTTAACTACGCCAACCTTCCCTCTCTCAAGTTCTACGAGGATCAGGCCTATTGGGACGGTTACGGCCTGCGCCACCAGATCCTTGTGAGCACCACCTATCCGGATGATCCTTGGGCCTTCACGGTCATCGAAGAGCATACGCCCGCCAATCACGTCATCAACGGCTTCGGCGGCGATCCTTACGAGATCGACCTCGGCGCCTACGCCGGTGAGCCGGTGGTCTACATCGCCTTCCGCTACGAAGGTGAGTGGGCTGACGACTGGTTCATCGATGACGTCAGCGTCTACGAGCCCAGCGACCACGATGTGGCCGCGGTGGAGGCTCTGCCCACCGGCCACTTCGACGGCGGCGACTCAGTGCTTCCCCAGGCGGTTGTTGAAAACGTGGGCTTGTACACCGAGACCTTCGACGTGCTCTACGAGATCTACGAAGCGGGCACGACCCTGGTCTATTCCGAGTTGAACACGGCCTACGACCTAGCGCCCGGCAACATGGCGACGCTCGACTATCCCTTCTTCGTGGTGGAAGCGGGCACCTACTACGAGACCCAGGTCACGACCCTGCTGGCCGGCGACGAAGAACCCAGCAACGACTTTGTCACGGGCGGGTTCAACACCTACCTCTTCGGTCACGTGCCCATGATGTTCCTGTTCACCAACAGCGGCTGCGGCCCCTGCGTGCAGGCCAACGTGGCCTTCGACGACTACATGCCGGATCAGGGCAACACGGTGGCGCTCATGCGCATCCACGCCTGGTGGCCCTACGGCGGCGACATCATGTATCTGGCCAACATCGATCAGAACACGGCCTACGTGAACGAGTACGGCGTGAGCGGCGTGCCCCACATGTGGATGGACGGCACCGTGGATCTGCTTCACGACGGCGCCGCGGCCGTGGCGGCCTTCGATGCGGCGAAGTACGAGGCCAGCCCCATGACCGTCACTCCGGTGTTCTGGGACATGGCCAACGACCAGCTCCACGTGACCGTTGACATCGGCGCCCCGCTGCCCGCCAGCGACTATCGCCTGGTCAGCTGCATCACCGAGGACAACATCGAGCACAACGGCGGCAACGGAGAGCCCATCCACAACCAGGCCTTCCGCTACGCCTATCCGACCCTCGAGGGTCAGCCGATTCCCGGCGACGTGGGCGTCTACGACTTCGTGGTCGACATGCCCCTGGACGCCTGGGAAGGCGGACCCATCGACTGGAACCAGCTCCGTGCCACCTGCTACGTGCAGGATCGCGGCAACCACGAGTTCCGCGACATCGTCGAGTCGGGCACGGCCTTCCTGCACGAGATCAGCGAGGTGACGCCGGTGGTGCTCAGCTCCTTCTCGGCCGAAACGACTCCGGGCAGCGTCGAGCTGGCCTGGGAAACCCAGATCGGCGACCTCGACTTCCGTCTCGTGCGCGACCACGCGGGCGAGCAGGTCGAGATCGAGTGGTCCAGCACCCAGCCGGGCTTGTACGAGGCCCTCGACAATGACGCCCTGCTCCGTCAGGGCGGCGACTTCACCTATCGCCTCTACGGGCGCGATGGCGGTGAGGATTGGGACCTGCTCCGCAGCGAGCAGATCGCGGTGGACGCGGTGCCTCTGGCCAGCGTGCTGCGCGGTTCCTATCCGAACCCCTTCAACCCGAAGACCAGCGTGAGCTTCCAGCTCGCCGCCTCGGGCGCCGTGCGCCTGAGCGTGCATGACATCCAGGGCCGCCACGTGGCGACGCTCCTGGACGGTCACATGGAAGCCGGCGATCACACGGTGGACTGGAACGGCATGACCGACGCCGGACACAGCGCCGGTTCGGGCATCTACTTCATCCACTACCAGGCGGCCGGCGTGAGCCAGAGCCACAAGGTGGTGTTGGCGAAATAGGGCTCGCCCTTCGCGTCTCGCTTAGCACGCAGACGTGATGCGCTCGGACGCGAAGGCGCTCGCCTCACATTGCCCCCGACAGCTTTGCTGTCGGGGGCTTCTTTCTTCCTCGAGTTCGGCACGGCCAATGCGGAGTTTCGGGTAGGCAGCGCTAAAACCCGGCGAATACGCCGACAGAAGGAGGAAACAACCATGAAATCGAGAGACATCTCCAAGATCTGGACACTGACGACGATGTTCTTCCTGCTCACGAGCGCGGCCATGGCGGGACAGATCGGCGAATGGGGCGACGCCCCTGAAAATGCAATCGCTTATCCCTCCCTGGGTGTCATGGGCGCCTTCCCCACTTGCCAGAACTCCGGACCCGCGGGCTTCGTGTATCACGGCGCCCTGTGCTGGTCCTTCTTCGGGCCCAATTTCGACTTCGAGAACGAAGGCAACGGCGGGCTCTGCGCGATGTTCCCCCCCTACGACAATGACGAGTGCTTCGCCGACGGCGACGCCGGACTCCTGAAACCGGAAGCCTGGACCATCGATGCGCTACTGAACGTGGTGCCCTGCGTCAATCCCGACTATCTGGGATACGCCTGCCAGATGGCCGATTGGGGCACGGGTGCGGCCGATGAGATCGATATCCTCGTGACCAACACCATGCCCGTGGACGGTTTCGTGAACGTGCTGGCCGACTGGGACCACAGCGGAAGCTGGAGCGGATTCTCGAATTGCGGCAGCGCTCTCGCGCCTGAGCACGTCCTGGTCAACTGGCCGGTTCCCATGGGCTTCAGCGGTCCCCTTTCACTGCTCCTGCCCCCCAGTTTCCTGATCGGCCCCCAGGACGGGTTCGTCTGGTTCCGCTTCACCGTGTCCGAGGCGCCGGTTCCCCAGGACTGGAACGGCGAACAGATGTTCGAGGATGGCGAGACCGAGGACTATCTGCTCGAAGTGCTCGACACCACCGCCACCGAGGAGACCAGCTGGAGTACCGTGAAGAGCATGTATCGATAGTGCGTTGCTGATCGAGAATGAACCGCCGTGCGCGCCGGCCTTCGGGCCGGCGTTTTTCGCGGAACGTAAGCCCGGGCACATCAGACCGAGGCGGCGGCACCGCTCCTGCAGAGGCTGGGGGAAACGAGGGGAGGTGACGTGAAACCGACGTAACGAAGGAGTGATGTCATGAAACTGAAAGAGAAGACGCGAAAACTGACGATCGCCGTGTTATTGACCTGTTGCGCTTCCGCCAGCCTGGCCAACACCGGCGAGTGGGGCGACGCCCCCGAGGGCGCCCTGGCCTATCCGAGCACCGGCGTGGTGGGCATGTTCCCCACCTGCGCCAACGTTCCCCTGGCCGGATTCATCTGGCACGGCCCCCTTGGCTGGGCCTCCTTCGGGCCCAGCTTCGACTTCGAGTCCGAGGGCAACGCCGGGCTCTGCTCCAGCTTCACGCCCTACGACGCCGACGAGTGCTTCGCCGACAGCGACGCGGGGCTCATCCAGCCCGCGGCCTGGACCATCATGGGCGCCAACGTGGTGCCCTGCCAGGACGCCGGCGGCTTCCTCGGACCCGCCTGCAGCGTGGGCACCTGGGGCTCCACGCCCACCGACGCGGTGGACATCTTCGTGATCAATAACATGCCCGTGAACGGCTACCTGAACGTGCTCATGGACTGGAATCAGGACGGCAAATGGGGCGGCAGCTCCAGTTGCGGCGGCGGCAGCTTCGCCCTGGAACACGTGCTGCAGAACTTCCTCGTGCCCATGGGATTCGCGGGGCCGGTTTCCCTGCTCGCGCCCCCGTCCTTCACCATCGGACCCAACGGCGGTTTCGTGTGGACCCGCTTCTCCATCACCGAACAGCCGGTCATCACCGACTGGGACGGCAACGGAACCTTCGAGGACGGCGAGACCGAGGACTACCTGCTCGCCGTCATGGACGCCACCGCCACGGAGGAAACCAGCTGGAGCACCCTCAAGTCTTTGTACCGATAGCGCAGCGAGTCAGAGGATGAACCACAGTGCGCGCCGGCCTTCGGGCCGGCGCTTTCCATGCATTTATTTCCATAAGCGGAAATCATGCGGCTTCGTCACCGTATTTTCACAAAAATTCTTGACAATAAGGCCCGATTAATGGCAAAAATCTTGCGTTAAGCGTTAACAGCGTTGTTTACGAGGGTCAACGCGAAGCAGCGCAGGCGAGAGGGAGATGAATGCCGATCGGGAGCGACTCGCCGCCAATCCAACGGAAGGAAGCACGATGAAGAAAGTTCTGTTTGCACTGATGGGAGTTCTGGTGCTCTCGGCCTGGATGCTCACTGGCTGTTCGAGTTCGAGCGATCCGGATGAGGAAACGCCGCCGGATCTGGCCTTCGTGGGCTCGGAGACCTGCGCGGACTGCCATGCGGGTACTCGCGAATTGGCGGACGTTTACACGCCTTGGCAAGAGTCCGGACATCCCTACAAGGTTATCAAGGTTGAGGGAGAAGCGCCCGTGGACGCCTATCCCTCCCACGCGGAGTTTCCCAACGACTTCATGCTGGATGTGCCGGGCGACTACACCTGGGACGACATCAGCTACGTGATCGGGGGCTACGGCTGGAAGATGCGCTGGATCGCCAAGGATGGCTATATCGTCACCGGCATCGAGAACAACCAGTACAATTTCGAGACCGATAGCTACTCGAACTACCACTTCGACGATCCCGACAAATCCAAGCCCTACGACTGCGGCCGCTGCCACACCACGGGCTGGGTGGCCGACGAGGACTGGGACACCGATAACGACACCTCGGACAACCAGGACGGCATGATGGCCATGGCCGGCACCTTCTTCGCCGGTGGTGTCCACTGCGAAGAGTGCCACGGCATGGGCAGTCAGCACGTCTACAGCCGCGACTACGAGATGACGGTGGACTCGAGCGCCGAGCTCTGCGGTCGCTGCCACATGCGCAACACCGACCACTCCATCGCCGCTTCCAGCGGTTTCATCAAACATCACGAGCAGTACGACGAGTGGCTGCACTCGCCTCACGCGGGCGGCGGCAACGCCCCCGATTGTAATGCCTGTCACGATCCCCACGCCTCGGTGATCTTCGACGGTTACGCGGCGGGCCAGGGTGTGAAGCCCGAAGCGGACTGCGAAAGCTGTCACGTCTACGGCGATAATGCGGACATCGCGTCCACGAATCATGCGGTTGAGACCTGCACGGTTTGTCACATGCCCAAGGCGAGCAAGAGCGCCATCAAGCATCACGAATACGAGGGCGACGTGACCACGCACATCTGGCGGATCAACAGCGATCCGGTGGGCAAGACCGACGGCATGTTCAATGCCGAGGGGAACCTGGTTCTGGAGGATGGCGAAGGCATCGCCGCGGTCACGCTGGACTTCGCCTGCTACAGCTGTCACATCTCGCCCGATGGCCTCGGACCCCTGGACGGCGCCACGGAGTTGACTCTGCAGCAGCTCTCGGACAAGGCGAACGGTGTCGGCTACACACCGATTCACACCTACAATCCGTAGTTCCCGCTGTACTCCTGTCTGCCCGGGGCATTGCGCCCCGGGTTTTTTCATGCGCTGAAGTGTTGGGGATAGCTGGCGTAGAAGAGGATCGCCGCGAGCAGGTCGTCCTCGCTGACGCGATCCTCCACGGAGTGGGTGTACTCCTCTTCGGCGGGACCGAATCCCAGGGTGGGTACGCCCTCGATGCCGGCCGTGTAGACGCCGTTGGTGGAGAAGGTCCAGCGGCCGATCTCCGGCTCGCGCTCGATCACCTCTTCCGCGGCGGCGGCCGCGGCCCGCACTGCGGGGTGATTCTCTTCGAGCACCCAGGTGGGGAAGTACTTCTCCATGTTCACGCGCTTGCCGGTCCAGGCCTCGGCCTCGTGCACGAGCACGCGGACCTCGGCGTCGCCTGCGACGGCTTCGATTTCGGCCAGGGCGCTTTCCTTCGTTTCGCCGGCGGTGAGTCGGCGGTCGATGAAGATCTCGCAGCGATCGGGAACGGCGTTGAGGCTGGGCGTGTCGTTCTCGATCTTGGTCACCGCGATGCTGCCCTTGCCGAGGAAGGGATCCTCGGCGAGCCGCTCGTTCAGCTTCTCGATCTCGGCGATGATGCCCGCCATCTTGTACACCGCGTTCTCTCCGCGCTCGGGAGCGCTGGCGTGGCAGCTCGCGCCTCGTGTGGTAACGGCGATCTCCATGCGTCCGCGGTGACCGCGATAGACGCGCAGGCCCGTGCACTCGGCGAGCAGCAGGGCTTCGGGGCGCAGGCCGTCCTCGCTGATGATGGTCTTGAAGGCGATGCCGTCGCAGTCCTCCTCCATGGCGCTGCCCACCACGTAGAGGCTGAGATCGTCGGGTAGAGTGGGCTTCGCCAGCGCGGCGCCGTAGACGATCGACACCAGTCCGCCCTTGTTGTCGCTGGTTCCACGACCCCAGATCCACCCGGCCTCGTGCTTGCCCTCGAAAGGATCGTGATCCCAGGCTTCGGGATCGCCCACGCCCACGGTGTCGATGTGCGCGTCGTAGACCACCGCACGGGGACCGTTTCCGATGCGGCCGATCACCGATCCGAAACTGTCGATCTTCACCTCGTCGTAGCCGAGGCGCTCCATCTCGGCGGCGATGGCCCTCGCCACGCCCTCTTCCTTGCCGCTGAAAGAGGGGATGCGAACGATGTCGCGCAGGAACTCGATAGCCTCGCCCAGCCGGGCTTTCGCGGTGTTCTTCATGGATATCCTCTCGCTGGTGAACCTCTCAAGGAACTCTTCGGGGGGCCGTGCCGTCAAGTGCGCACGAGAAAATGTCGCTTACCGAACGAGGTCGAACGGGTGAGCGCCCCACTTCGTGCACCGGCAATCCTCCGACATAGAGAAAATGGCGTAAATTCAGTATTCACATTGGATTGTGGTGGCTATAAACGTTCGTTAACCCAGGCATGGAAGATGCAATCGGCGGTTCGCAAACCCATCGAGCGGTCCCGACAAGGCCCTCACGACCATCTCGGGTTATTAAGGAGAAAACATGAAGCGCACACTCATCATCATCGGACTGATGGCCCTTCTCGGGCTGCTGAGCGCCTGCAGCGACGGAAGCGAAACGTCGAGCTCCGGTACGATCACCGATCCCATCCTCGCCATGAACGGGGGCGATCCCGACCAGTGGGACATCGAACTCAACGAAGCGGAAATCGAAGAGATCCTCTTCATGCGCGAGGAAGAGAAGCTCGCCCGCGACGTCTATCTCTACTTCGCGGGTCTCTATGACCTGGCCATCTTCGAAAACATCTCGATGAGCGAACAGGTTCACATGAACAAGATGCTCGTGCTCATCGAGCGCTATGAACTGGAAGATCCCGTGGGCGACAACGCCGAGGGCGTCTTCACCAACACCGAACTGCAGGATCTCTACGACACGCTCATCGAGCAGGGCGCGGTGGACCTCGAAGCGGCCCTTCGCGTGGGCGGCGCCATCGAGGAGATCGACATCCTCGATCTGATCGAGGCCATCGAGGTGGCCGAGCATGCGGATATCGACCGGGTCTTCAGCCGCCTCATGGCCGGCTCGGAAAATCACCTGCGCGGCTTCGTTCGCGAATTGGGAATCCTCGGTGTCGACTATGAGCCCGTCTATCTCGACCAGGAAGCCTTCGATGCGATCATCGCCGGCGAGCACGTGCCTGGCGGCGGCGGACATGGCCACGGCCAGTCTGGCGGAAACGGCGGCCAGGGCGGCAATGGCGGAGGCAATGGCGGTGGCAACGGCGGAGGCAATGGCGGTGGCAACGGCTGAGGCAACGGCGGAGGAATCCGCGACTAGCGTTGCGTCGTCATACTCCTAGTGGAAGGGCAGCGGGCCATCCCGCTGCCCTTTTCAATGTGGACTAGTCGATGAGGTCCCAGCCGGCCTGGTATTTGTCCAGCTCGGCCACGGTGTAGTCGTCCATGGGATGCTCGCGTTCGGGCACCTCCACGTGCTTGGCCGCATCGCAGAGCGGCGTGGAGAAGTAGCGCTGACCCGTATCGTTGATCATGGTCACGATACGCCGGATCTCCGGATGTTTCGCGTGCAGCTTCAGGGCGGCGGCCACGTTGGAGCCCGAGGAGATGCCGCAGAAGATGGCCTCTTCCTTCGCCATGCGCTTGGCCATGGCCACGGCCTCGTCGGTGGTGGTGGTGATGATGCCGTCCAGGTGCTCAAGGTGCAGGTTGCGGGGCACGAATCCGTCGCCGATGCCCTCGATGCCGTGGGGTCCCCACTCGCGCCGCGAGAGCAGGGGACACTCGGAAGGTTCGATGGCGTAGAAGCGCGCCTTCGATCCCTGATCCTTCATGTATCGCGCCACGCCGGTGATGGTGCCGCCGGTGCCCTGGGTGGCGATGAAGGCGTCGAGCTCGCCGCCGGTCTGCTCCCAGATCTCGGGTCCCGTGAGCGTGGCGTGGGCTTCGATGTTCTCGCCGTTGTCGAACTGGGCGGGCACCCAGTACCTGCCCGGATCGGCCGCGCGAATCTCTTCCAGTCTCTCCAGGGCCAGGTCCACGTCGCTTTCGCCGCCGGGGGTGTAGATCATCTCGCTGCCGTAGGCGATGTCGAGCTTCTTGCGTTCCTCGCTCATGCCCTCGGGCATGACGATGGTGCAATTGTATCCCTTGGCCGCCGACACGAAGGAGCAGGCGATGCCCGCGTTGCCGGTGCTGCACTCGAGCACGGTCATGCCGGGCTTCAGCTCGCCTCGGCGCTCGGCCTCGGTGAACATTCGCCAGTAGATGCGGTCCTTGAGGCTGCCCGAGGGGCTGAAGTATTCGAGCTTGCCCAAGATTTCCAGGTCCAGGCCCTCCGTGACACGATTCAGACGTATCAGCGGCGTGCGCCCGATGGTGTCGAAGACGTGGTCGGCGATGTTGCGGTTCCGATCCCAGGCGATGCTCATGTGCGCTCCTAATCGGTTGAAAGAACAGGCGATTCTAGTTCGAGTGGAGGCGATCCGCAAGGGGCGCAAGGGGATGGCTCGCCGGCTGTTTCAATTAGTCGCAATTAACAGGGGTTTCCGTCTTTGATTCCCGGAATGCAACTGTGGTAAACTTAGTTCATTCATTGCACTTCGCACACCCAGGTCAGGTGATCCCCGTTCATTCTTCACCTGCGCCCCCGGCCGGAGCCCCTGCAAGGTTCCCCATACAATAAGGAGTCAAACCTGATGACAGGATTGAAACTATGGCGCGGAGCTTCAGCGATGCTTCTCGCGGCGGCTCTGCTCCTCGTGGGCAGTAGCGCCTTCGCGATCACCGCTCCCGATGATTACAACGACCTAGACATCAAGCTGCCCGACTATCGTTTCATCAAGCACGATGGATTCGATCGGGAAATGGGTTCCATGCAGACCACGCAGGCCCTGGAGAACCTCTACGGCGGCAAGTGGTCGGTCTTTTCCTGGAACGCGATTTCCGGGACGCCCCGTCACGTCTATGGCACCAGCGTGCAGCTCACCGGTGCCATCACCGGCGCAGCGCATCTGGAGCAGGCGGCCCGCTCGGTCATCGCCGACAATGCGGCCATCCTGAAAACCGATGGCAGCGATCTGCGGCTGCACGCCACGCCCAACGCCATGGGCAAGTGGGTGGCGCACTTCCAGCAGACTTACGGCGGCGTGGATGTTCATGAGGCCATGGTTCGCGTGGCCTTCTCCGACGAGGGCAAGCTCATGCTCATGGGCTCGGACGTTCACTCGAACATCGATCTGAACACCGTGCCGAGCATCGGCGCCATGGCCGCCCAGGACATCGCCCTGGCCGACCTGCCCTTCGATCCGACCACCGACAGCATCGAGGCCGAGCCCGTGCTGCTGGTGCTGCCGGTCGCGCAGTCCGACAGCGAGGCGAACTATCACCTCGTCTGGCGCACGCGCATCCGCACCTGGGATCCCCTCGGCATCTGGGTGAGCCACGTGGACGCCCACACGGGCGAGATCATCTGGCGCTTCAATGACATCCACTTCGCCTACAGCGGCGATACCGAAATCGATCCGCAGGTCTACGGACTCTGCGACGGCGTCACGAGCACCACCATTCCCTACCTGAACATCAACGTGTCCGGTCTCGGCTCCACGGTCAGCGACGAGAACGGCGATTGGTACGTGGCCGGCTCTGGCGGCGCCCGCACCGTCAGCGCAACCCTCGCCGGACCCTACGTGACCGTTTACAACTACAACGGCGCCGAAGCTTCCTTCAGCGGCAGCGCCAGCGACGGCGTGCCCTTCACGGTGGACTTCGACCTGGGCAACGCCCGCCAGGACGAGCAGACCACCTTCGACGCGGTCAACGACATCCACGATTTCTTCGACCTGTTCGACGAGACCTACAGCTACTCCAACGCCCACATCAACGCCTACGTGAACCGCACCGACGGCTACTGCCCCGGCAACGCCTGGTGGGACGGCACCATCAACTTCTGCGCCGGCTCCAGCACCTACGGCAACACCGGCGAGCTGCAGCAGGTCGTGCACCACGAATTCGGTCACGGCGTTCAGGCCAACATCCTGGGCGGTCAGGGCAACGAGGGCCTGGGCGAGGGCAACTCCGACATCCTCGGCAACCTCATCACCCAGGACAACATCATCGGGCGCGGCTTCTACAACTCCCAGAATTGCACCGACGCCAGCGGAATCCGCAACTCCGACAATGTTCTGCAGTACCCAGAGGATCTGAACGGCAGCGTGCACCACGACGGCCAGATTATTGCGGGCTTCAACTGGGACGCCATGGTCCTGCTGCAGGACATGTACGATACCGGCGAGAGCGCCTGGAACACGCCGGGCACCATTTTGTCGGCCGAGCGCTGGCACTTTGGTCGCATCCTGGGACACCCGTACTACCAGGATGACCAGGTCTTCTGGACCTTCGTGGCCGACGACGACGACGGCAACCTCGACAACGGAACGCCCCATCATGCGATCTTCGCCGAGGCCGCCGAGAATCACGGCTACGAGTATCCCGAAGTTCTCGTCGGCGTCTTCGTGGATCACGAAGCCCATCCCTACACCGGCGACTTCGTTGTCGGCTACGAGTGCGTGGGCACCGCGGTCTCCATGCCTCTGGGCGGTGAAGAGATCGACGCCGGCAGCGTGACGCTCTACTACCGCATCGACGGCGGCGGCTTCAACAGCGTGTCCATGGTTGCCACCGGGAACCCCGACGAGTACACGGGCAACATTCCCGCGCAGTCCGACGGCACCGTGGTGGAGTACTACCTCTACGCCGCGGACACCGGCGGCAGCACCGGCACCAGCCCGGACAACGCCCCCACGAGTCTCCACTACTTCCAGGTCAACGACGTCTTCCCCGATGAGATGGAATTCGACACGGCCTGGGGCGTGGGCAGCGTTCTCGAGGAAACCGCCAGCACCGGTCAGTGGGAACGCGCGGATCCTCAGCCCACCGACGCCCAGCCCGGCGACGACCACACTCCGGCTCCGGGCACCGACTGCTGGGTCACCGGCGCTCTGGCCGGCTCCAGCATCGGCACCTACGACGTGGACGGCGGCCAGACCGTGCTCTACTCGCCCCGCTTCGACCTGGTCGGCGCCTCGGACGTGAGCATCAGCTACTGGCGTTGGTACTCCAACGACCAGGGCAACGCGCCCCTGTCCGACGACTGGATCGTGCAGATCAGCAACGACGACGGCGCGGGCTGGACCGACGTCGAGAACATCAGCAGCTCGCCCAACATGTGGGAGCAAATCTCCTTCGATCTGGACGAGTACTTCGCGGTGCCGGGCATCGTGCAGATGCGCTTCATCGCCTCCGACCTGGGCGACGGTTCCATCGTCGAGGCCTGCGTCGACGACTTCATCCTGACCGGTCTCTTCGACGCCTCCGGCGTGGATGACGGCGTGTCGGTGGAGTTCGTCACGAACCTAGGCCAGAACCATCCGAACCCCTTCAATCCGAAGACCGAGATCCGCTTCAGTCTGGCCCAGGCCGGACCGACGAGCCTGAAGATCTACGACGCGCAGGGCCGCCTGGTGAAGACCCTGGTGGACGGCGTGGTGCAGGCCGGCGAGCGTGAAGTGGTCTGGAACGGCGACGACGCCAGCGGGCGCGCCGTCTCTTCGGGCGTGTACTTCTACAAGCTGGTGACGCCCGAGAAGCAGATCAGCAAGCAGATGGTTCTGCTGAAGTAACTAGCAGCAGGAAGCTGTTGGTAGGAAACCAGGAGCCCTCCCCCGGCAACGGGGGAGGGTTTTTCTAGACCTTGGCCAGCAGGTCGTCGACGGCTTCGAGCAGCTCTTCGGCGCCGAAGGGCTTGGCGAGTGTGGCGCCCACGCCCAGCTTGCTGGCCACGCGCAGGTAGAGTCCGAACTCGGCGCTTCCGCCGCCCGAGATGGCCAGCACCGGCAATTCGCGCCGATCGGCGCGAAGCTGGCGCAGAACCTCGATGCCGTCCTTGTCGGGCATGATGATATCCAGCACGCAGAGCTCGACATCGCCGGCCGCGATCAGGCGCAGGGCCTCCTCGCCGCCGCCGGCCTCGAGTGTGGAGTGCCCCGCGCGGTCCAGTATCTTTCGGATACCCGTGCGGGCCATGGCTTCGTCGTCCACGATGAGAATCTTGGCCATTTGCGATGCTACCTGTCGAGAAGTTGTCGAATCTTGCCGAGTAGTTGAACCGGTGCGTAGGGCTTGCTGAGAAGCTCCAGCCCGCCTCCGCTGCCACCGGATTCGCCGGGGTCGTATCCGCTGATGAACAGATGACGCAGGTCGGGGCGCAGGGCGTGCATCTCGCTGACGGCTTCCCTCCCGCCCATGACCGGCATGACCATGTCCAGCAGGACGAGGTCGATCTCGTTCTGGTGTTCGCGGAAGAGCTCCACCGCGCCGCGGCCGTCAGCCGCGGAGATGACCTTATAGCCCGCGTTTTCCAATGTGCGCGCGGTGAGTTTGCGAACGGAGTCGTCGTCTTCAGCCAGGAGCAGGGTCTCGGTGCCGCCGACGGCCTCGGACGCCGGTTCATCCTTGTACTCGGTACGGCCTCCGTTCTTGGCGGGGAAGTAGACGTCGAAGCGCGAACCCATGCCGGGCTTGCTCGTTACCTCCATGACGCCCCCGTGCTGATGCACGATGCCCAAGGCGGTCGAAAGGCCCAATCCCGTGCCCTGGCCGATGTCCTTGGTCGAGAAGAAGGGATCGAAGATGCGATGGAGCGTATCCTCGTTCATGCCGGCGCCGCAGTCCTCCACCGACAGCTTCACGTAGCGCTTGCCGATTTCCAGGTCCGATGAGGGCGCCATTCCCTTCTCGAAGACGGTGTTGCTCAGATTCAAGTCGATGGATCCGCCCCGGAGCATGGCGTCGCTGGCGTTCACGCAGAGATTCATGAGCACCTGCTCGAGTTGCACCGGATCGCCGAGAATGCACCAGAGATCGCTCTCGGCCTCGAACTTCAATTCGATGTCCTCGCGGATGATTCGGCGCAGCATGCCGAGCATCTCGTCGAGATGACGGTCGAGCCGGATCTCCTGCACCTCGAGGGCCTGCCTGCGGCCGTAGGTGAGAAGCTGCCGGGTCAGGGACGAAGCGCGGCCCACGGCGGTGATGGCGTCGCTGAGGTCTTCTCTCGTCTGTTTCGCGTCGAGGGGATCGGCCAACACCAGTTCGATATTGTTGCGGATGACCTGGAGCAGGTTGTTGAAGTCGTGGGCGATGCCGCCGGCGAGCTGTCCGATGGCCTCCATCTTCTGCGAGCGGGCGAGCTGCTCCTGGAGTTCCTTCCGTTCGGTCAGGTCCACCATGATGCCGATGATGCCCGCCGCGGGCCCCTTGCTCACGTGGAAGGTCGCGCGAGAGAAGTAGAAATGGCGGCGCTCGCCATCCGCGCAGAGGACCTCGTTCTCGAACTGCTGCTCGCCGGGATTGGCGATGAGGTCCATGTCGGCCTGGTGGTACATCTGCCCCAGCTCGGCCGGCAGGTCGTAGGGCAGCTCCATGAGTCCCTTGCCGATGATCTCGCCGGACGGCAGGCCGATGATCTTGCTTGCGAACTCTTCGTTGCAACCCAGGAAGCGCCCTTCGCTGTCCTTGTAGAAGACGGGATTGGGGATCGTGTTCAGCAGCGTCTGCAGCAGTTCGGCCTGAGAGCACTGGGCCTGCTCGCTGTCGCGAAGAGCGTCTTCGGCGAGCTTGCGCTGGGTGATGTCCACGCTCGCGCAGATGTAGCCGGTGGTGTTGCCCTCGCCGTCCCTGAGCCCTTCGGCGTGGCTCATGATCCACTTGGTTTCGCCGTCGGGAGTGAGCACTCGGAACTCGTTGGTCCATTTTCCGCCGCTGGCGGCGCCTTCGTCCCAGGCCGCTTGGGCCGAGGCCATGTCGTCCGGATGAATGCTGCGCACCCAGCCCATGCCTGCGCCCTCCTCGGCGCTCATGCCCGTCTGCTGGCACCAGTGTTCGTTCACGTAGAGACAGGATCCTTCCAGATCCGCCATGAAGATGCCGGTGGGTGAGAGGTTCGCGAGGATGCGGAAGCGACTCTCGCTCTCCCGCAGCGATTCCTCGCTCTGCCTTTTTGAGGTGAAGTCGGAAATGAATCCTTCGAGGACGAGCACCTCGCCCTTCTCGTCGTAGACGGCTTCGCCCTGCTCCCAGACCCAGAGGACCTTGCCGTCCTTGCGTATGATTCGGTAGTCGATGCGATAGGGCTTTCTCTCGGCGATGCTGCTCTGCACCTCATCCCATACCATTTCCTGGTCGTCAGGATGAATGATTCCCGCGAGGCCCATCGATCCGTTGAGGAATACTTCTGGCTCGTAACCACATAGGGCCAAGCAGCCCTCGCTCAGGAAGGTCGTGTCCCAGTTTCTGTTGTTGAGGCAGCGGTAGACCAGACCCGGCAGGTTCGACAGGAGGGTCGTGTGTGTGGACTCGGTCTCCTCGAGCACTCGGTTCGCAAGGTCCCGTTCCTCGATGGCCAGCGAGAGCCCCTTGCGCATTTCGTTGATGGAATCCACGAGAACGTCGATCTCGTCGGGGTCCTGGTTCGGCTTGCGATCGAGGTCCAGCGGGCGATCGATGTTCACGGCTTCGAGGTCGATCATGTACTCGGCGACTTTTTCGAGATGCCGCGTGACCGTGCGCCTGAAGATTCTGGTCATGAACAGGCCGATGAGCACGATTCCGAGGACCGCCGCGCCCAGCGACAGCAGCAGGTATCCGACCAAACTGCTGCGCATGTTCGCATGGGTCACGGCGATGCTGAGCACCGGACTGTTGGGGTCGCCGGGATTGAGCGGATAGCTGCGATGGAAATCGTGGGGAAGGGACATGTCTCCGAGCAGAAAACTTTGACCCGGCAGGCCTTCCTGGGGCCGAACTTCCACATAGGTGACTTCGGGGAGCCGGACGATGGCCTCGAGCATCAGATCGAGCTGCTCGCGGTTGTCGTCGTAGTAGGCCTTGGCGAAGCTGGGTGGCGCGCTGTGGCGGAGGTCGTCGAGGCGAGCATCCACGTATTCGAGACCGCCGCGATATGCGAAGACGGCCAGCGTAACCATGACGAGGCTCAGCCAGACGAGACTGGCGAGGACCATGTATCGGAAGAGGCGCCGGTTGAGTCTGGAGTTGTGACCGAGAAATGAACCGCGGTGGTTTTGACGCACGATGTCGATGTCCTTGAATCTTGCGCCGGGAGATACGCGTGTCCCGTATCGCCCCGGCACTCCCCCTGATTTCCAACTGCTACCCGTGATCGTCCCTGAATATTTTTCGACCGATCGCCCCAGGGTATTTAGCATTTTCTCCATTTGCCAGGGGAAATAGGCGGAATTCGGTCTCGGGATGCTGGAACTCGCCGCCCCTCCTATAGTAATATGCCGCCTCGAAACGGAGCGCCGTCTCGCTCCGAACTCAAATTCAATTGATTGAAACTGTTGCCGGGACCTCATGCTCGCCTCTGTCGGGATGCGGGCCGCAGGCAGCGGACAGCGGACAGAGGTGGTTGTCACCATGATCGAAGTGCGGAATGTGTCCAAGCGCTTCGGGCAGACGGTGGCCCTGGACGGCGTCTCCATGACGGTGGAGCGCGGCGAGATCCTGGGTTTCCTCGGCCCCAACGGCGCCGGCAAGAGTACGGCGATGAAGATCATCACGAGCTTCCTGGCACCCGACGACGGAAACGTGGTCGTGGACGGCATGGACGTGGGCGAGAAGCCCCTCGATGTGAGGGCTCGCATCGGCTACATGCCCGAAAACGTGCCGCTCTACACCGACATGCGCGTGCAGGAGTATCTGGAATTCGTGGGGCGGGCCCGCGGGCTCGGCGGTTCTGAATTGAAGACGAGGCTCGACTGGGCCGTCGGGGCCTGCCAGCTCGAGCCGGTCTTCAAGCAGAGCATCCTGGAATTGTCCAAGGGATTTCGGCAGCGGACCGGGTTGGCCCAGGCGCTCATCCACGATCCGGAGATTCTGATTCTCGACGAGCCCACCAGCGGCCTGGATCCCCTGCAGATCATCGGCATCCGCGAGCTCATCGCCGAACTGGGCCGGAGCAAGACCATCCTGTTCAGCACGCACATCCTTCAGGAGGTGGCGCCGGTCACCGACCGCGTGGTGATCATCAACCAGGGACGCATCGTGGCGGACGGGCGCATCGGCGAGCTGAAGCAGCGGGCCATGGGCCAGCGCCGCGTGCGCATCGGACTGACGGAACTGCCCGCCGATCTCGAAGCCTCTCTCGGGGACACCGAGGGCGTTCAGAAGGTGGTGCCCCTGGACGAGCGCCGCTTCGAGATCTTCGGCAGCTTCGAGGGCGACCTGGCCGCCAGCGTGGCCGCCACCGCCCGCGAGAAGGGATGGAAGCTCGACGAGCTCCACGAAGACCCCTTCACCCTGGAGGAAACCTTCATCGCGCTGACCCGGGAAGCGCAGAGCGAGGGGGTGAGAGCGTGAGAAACGTGGCGGTAATCTTCAAGCGTGAGATGGCGGCCTACTTCAACAGTCCCATCGCCTACATCTTCATCATCGTCTTCCTGGCGCTCAATGCGGGGCTCTTCATGACGAGCTTCTTCCTGCAGGGCCAGGCCGACATGCGCGGGCTCTTTGCGAACCTGCCCCTGTTCCTGATCTTCTTCATCCCGGCGGTGACCATGCGGCTCTGGGCCGAGGACCGCCGCTCGGGTACCTTCGAACTGCTCATGACCCTGCCCATGCGCGCCTCGGAAGTCATGGCCGGCAAGTACTTCGCGGCCCTGGCCTTCTACCTCATCGCGCTGGCGGGCACCCTGCCCATCCCCATCATGCTCGCCCTGCTCGGCGATCCCGACGGCGGCGCGGTCTGGGGCGGATACATCGGCGCGACCCTGCTCGGTGCCCTTTACCTGGGCGTCGGCATCTTCGTGTCGGGACTGGTCCGCGACCAGATCACGGCCTTCATCCTGGGCATGATCAGCTGCTTCTTCCTCTTCTTCGTGGGACTGGTCCCCGTGGCCATGACCATCGACGGATGGATCGGCGGTCTGGGCACCTTCCTGCAGAACGCCTTCGGACTCATTCCCCACTACGAATCCCTGGCTCGCGGGGTGATCAGCCTCGGCGACCTGGTCTACTTCGTCGCCTTCACGGCGGCCCTGCTCGCCATGAACGCCCACTGGCTGGAAGGGAGGAAGCACGGATGATCGCCAAGAACCGTTTTCGATTCGGATTCCTGATCCTCGTGGTCCTGTCCCTGGCCATCGCGGTCTTCCTCACCGGCGTGGTGGAGGACTGGCGAGGTGCGCGCCTCGACCTCACCGAGGACAATCTCTACACCCTGTCCGATTCGGCCGAGGGCATCCTCGGGCGTCTGAAGGTTCCGGTGCAGGTGAAGTACTACGTCACCGGCCAGGACAAGATGCCCACCGAGCTGAAGAACCTCGAGCGCGACGTGCGCGACAAGCTTCAGGACTACGCCGACGCTTCGGCGGGCATGATCGAGTTCAGCATCCACGATCCGAGCCCCGACGAGGAGCTGCAGGAAGCCCTCGTGGCCAAGGGCATCCGCCCCTTCCAGGTGCAGTCGGTGGAGAAGGACGAGATCGGCGTGAAGCTGATCTGGTCGGCCATCAGCATCGCCTACAAGGACAATCCCGAGGAGATCCTGCCCCAGGTCCTGCCCCAGTCGCTCATGACCTTCGAGTACGAGCTGCTGAGTCGGGTCTTCCGCATGACCCAGGACCGCCGGCCGGTGGTGGCCCTCTACGCGAAGAAGCCCGAGCTGGATCCCGAGATGCTTCAGATGTACATGCAGATGGGCATGGCGCCGCCGGAGATGCCCGACACCTGGCAGGGGCTCATGGAGCTGCTCCAGGCCGAGCACTACGACGTGCGGCGCATCGACCTCACGGTGGACAGTCCCATTCCCGCCGATGCCGACGCGCTGCTGGTCATGAACCCCCGCGACCTGGATCCGCGCCAGAGCTGGGAGATCGGCAACGCCATCTCCAAGGGCGTGAACACCCTGCTGGCCGTGCAGAACATCGAGTACGACTATCAGCCCGGGCAGCGGGGCGGCTTCCGCATCACGCCCAAGCAGTTCAGCCACGGGTTGGAGGACCTGCTTCGGCACTACGGCGTTTCGGTGGGCAACATGCAGCTCATGGACGCCGAGCACGAGACCCTGAACATCCCGCGTCAGGCGAACCTGGGCGGTATGCGCATCCAGACCTCCGAGCCCGTGCGCGTGCCAACGCAGATCGCCGTGCGGGGCGGACAGCTGAACCGCGAGGTGTCCATCACCAACCGCATCGAACAGCTCTTCTACCCCTGGGGCACCGACGTGCGCGTGGATCCCGTGAAGATGGCCGCAGGCAGTGTCGGCTCCCGGGCCCTCTTCACCAGCAGTCAGCGGAGCTGGCACAAGGCCTTCAGCCCCTCGCCGCTGACCCAGGCCGACGTGTCGCCCCAAGGACAGGACTTCGACGGCCCGAATCCACTGGGCTGGATCATGGACGGCGTCTTCGCCCTTCCCGAGGGCGACATGCCCGACCGGGTGCGGCCCGACACGCTCATGGCCGGCGAACCTTTCGTCGCGGGCGATGCGGCCGCGGCCCAGCTCATGGTGGTGGGCTGCGCGAAAATGTTCGAGCAGCCCTTCCTGAGCGCGGCCCAGAACGCCATGCTCCTGCTCAACAGCGTGGACGCGCTGGCCCTGGGCGGCGAACTCATCGGCATCCGCTCCCGGGTGATCACCCAGCGCTCGCTGGAGCCCTTGGAGGCCGGGCAGAAGCTCGTCTACCGCCTCTTCACGGTTACGCTCGTTCCGGTGCTCATCGCGCTCTTCGGCATCTCGCGCATGATCCTGCGCCGGAAGGAGTCGGGGCTCTACCTCGAAAACCTGAAGGCAAGGAGGTAGGGGATGAACCGCAGAACGATCGTCATCCTGGTGGCGGTGCTGGTGGTCTTGATGGGAATCCGCTGGATGCAGCAGCGCTCCCGCGAGTCGTCCCTGGCCGAACCCGACCGCGTGCAGTTGCTCTCGGACTTCTCCTTCGACGAGGTCTCCCGCGTGGAGTTGCGCGGTCCCGATTCAGGCGCGTTGGTGCTCGAGCGCAAGGGCGCCGGATGGGTGGTGGCCAGCCGCTACGGGCATCCCGCCCAGCAGGGCAAGGTGGATGAACTCGCGACCGAACTCGCCGCGCTCACCGGGCAGTTCCGTTCCGAGCGCGAGGACGTGCTCCCCGACTACGGCCTGGCCGACAGCACGGCCGTGAGCCTGAAGCTCTTCGCCTCATCGGGCGAGGAAGTGGTGCATCTTCTGCTCGGTTCCGCCCAGCCCCGCGGCGGCGGGCTCTTCCTCTGCCGCGCCGGGTCGAGCGCGGTCTACGCTTCCCCCAGCCGCCTGCTCGGCACCCTGGGTCTTTGGGGCGACGCGCGGGAGCCCGATGTCCGCGGCTTCCTGGACATGACCCTCTGGAGCTGGGACAAGGTCGACATCGAGGCCTTCACCCTGATCACGCCTGCAGACCGCCTGGCCTTCGTGAAGGCCGAGACCGATACGCTCACCGGAGAGGCGTCCTGGACCCTCGACGGCGCGCTGGCCAAGACAAGCGCCGTGGATCAGGTTCTCACCACGCTCATGAATCTGCGTGGGCGCGACCTTCTCGATCCCGGAGTGGATCACGGACTCGCCGAGGCGAGCCGCCGCGTGGACCTTGCCCTGGCGGGAGGTCTGCGCGTGAATCTGCTGCTGGGAGAGGGAGAAGGCGAAGATGGAGACGTGCCCATCCAGGTGCAGGGGGACGAGTCGGTGTTCTCGCTCTACTCCACCTACCCGGACCGGATCTTCAAGAATCGGGATGAGTTCGAGAACTGAGAACTGTGAATAGAATACTGTGAACTGAGAACTGTGAACTGTGAACTAAGAACAGGCCGGGCGCATGGGCGCCCGGCCTGTTTGTACACGTGTACAGTCACTATGCCAGCAGGCTGCGGAGCATCCAGGCGGTCTTTTCGTGAACCTGCAGGCGCTGGGTGGCGAGGTCGCCGCTCACCTGATCGCCGGTGGAGTCGGCGCGCTCGATGAGGTCGCGGGCGGTGCGGGCCACGGCCTCGTGGGCCTCGACCAGAAGGCGGATCATCTCCGTGGCCTCGGGGACCTCGTCGGACTCGGGGATCGAGCTGAGCTTGCCGAAGGCCGAGTAACTGCCGGGGGCGAAGTGCCCGAGGGCTCGGATACGCTCGGCGATCTCATCCACGGCGAGGGCCAGTTCGTTGTAGTGCTCCTCGAACATCACGTGAAGGGTCTGGAACATGGGTCCCGTGACGTTCCAGTGGAAGTTGTGGGTCTTCAGGTAGAGGCTGTAGCTGTCG
Source organism: uncultured bacterium (assembly GCA_964344565.1). Taxonomy (GTDB): domain Bacteria; phylum Krumholzibacteriota; class Krumholzibacteriia; order JACNKJ01; family JACNKJ01; genus JACNKJ01. The sequence goes on along the minus strand of CAYFNT010000002.1, from coordinate 45,026 downwards.
GCCAGCAGGCGTGAGAGGTCTCCGGCGAGGAGTTCGCGGTCCTGGTCCTTGATTCCGATGTCGATCTTCATGTTATTCTCCTTTGACTAACTCTAATTCTAGACCTTGTCTATTGTTGGGGCCCAAGAGAGCCGGGCTTGGCCCGGATTCACTTAAGCTGACTGTTTACTTGCGCTTGCCCCGCAGCACCACCTGGTACTGATGGACATCGAAACCCTGCAGTTCGGGGATGTTCCGAACCTCCAGGGCGTCCCAGGGCACGTCGTGAATGCGTCCGGATTCCTCGTCGATGAAGTGGTGATGATCCTCCACTCGCGGATCGAAGACGGTCCGGCCCTCCGTGAGGGCGTACTGTCGCAGCAATCCCTTGTCCACGAAGAGGTTGAGGGTGTTGTAGACCGTGGCTCGAGAGACGTGGGGGAATGATTCGCGCACCCTGGCGAGCACCTCGTCGGCGGAGGGGTGGCTTTCCGTGCTCAGCACGTACTCGGCCACGGCCACCCGGTGGGCGGAAGCCTTGATTCCATGTTCCTCGAGTATCTGGGCTGGGTTTCTCATAACGGGGATAGAATACATCCAAAGATAGACAATGTCAAGAGAATCGCCTCCGGGTTTTCGGAGGCGATCCATTGCCGAATAAATGGAGGCAAAACGGGCGTTCAGGCGCTCGACCCCCGGAAACAAGATCTCATAACCTCCAGCTCAAGCCCAGGCCGACATAGCTCGCGTCGAAGGCGTCCAGAGCGTAGAAATCTCCACCGGCGAAGAAATTGGTGTGCTTCACGAAAATCGAGATCTCCCGGCTTCCCGAATTGATGCCGATGCCAAGATAGGGGGCGGCGAAATAGCCGGCACTCTTGTAGTGCTTGCCCTCTCGTACTCCATTTTCTTCGTCTACGCCCTGGCGGGTCATGGCGTCCGCGATCACGGCGCCGGCGTGGAGCCCTCCATGCATGTTGACCTTCCCTCCGTAGCGGAGTTCGACCACCGGGCCGGCGCAGTTGAAGTACATCGTGGTTCTGGCCTTCAGGTCGGAGTTCCCCGCCAGGGTTTCGAATCCCACACGAAGATGAGCATTCAGATCGTAGGCCAGGAACACGCCAGAGTGGTGCGGGCCCGTGAAACCGTTGGAATCGAGGGAATCGAAGTCTCCATCGATCTTCGAAAGGTCCATGGATCCGAGCAAGATCGCCGATCGCATTCCGATGTGGTAGATACGATCCTTGCCATCGAACTCTTCCGCCACCGTGGTCTGAATCAGGACCGCCGCCAGAAGTACTGCGAAGATGATGCGTGACATTTCCATCCCTCCTTATCGAATCGCCCTAGAAGCGACCGAAGTTGACCGAAAGAGTTGAGCTGATGCCGGACAGGTCGGATTCATCCATCCCGTTCAGTTCGAGTCCGGCGATTCCGCGGTAGCTGAGGCCAAGAACCACTTGGATCGAATTCGCAGTGCTGATGCGAAGGTCAAGACCTGGTTCGACGACGAGAAAGCCATCGCCCTTGTACTCGTCGGATGTCACCGTTTCGATGCCCACTCCACCGCCACCCACCAAGAGGCTTCCGGCCAGCTCGAGGCCAGGGAGAAGGCGCTCTGAGTAGGTTGCCGCGACTCCGCCATACCCAATGCCGACGGGGCCGATCGAGGAGTTACCAGCCCCGGGAATGTCGATTTCATTGGACAACCCGTAGCCGGCGCCGCCCAGGGAGATCTTCTCGGTTTCCCAGAACATGACCTGGCCGCCGACGAATACGGAGTTTTCGTCAAGAACCCGGGTGATCTTCAGGGAAAGGCCGCCGTGGAAGCTTCCCGTGCGAAGAGGGGACTCGGAGTTCAGCTCAACGGCGGATAGGGTGGTGGTGATCAGAGTCATTGCCAGAAAGAAAGCTGAGGTTTTCATCATGGTCTCCTTGAGTTGATCGCTTACTGGATTTCTGCGAATACGAGGTCACGAACTTGGACGAAGAGTTCCTCCGCCTCGGGTCCGCCGTCGTATCCGTTCACGTTCAGAACGATCGAGAGGTCGTGATCGGGAAAGAATCCCGTGGTTGTGTGAAAGCCCAGGAAGATGCCGCCATGGCCGATCATGGTTCCGTAGGGCGATGGAACGACGAAGTGGCCAAGGCCATACGGAAAATGCTCGGAAGCCTCCAGCACACGGCCTGCGATCTGTTCATCGAGGATTGAGGCGCTGCCGAATGCGCCGTGGAAGTAGCGCGTCAAGTCTTCCAGGGTGCTCCACTGTCCGCCCGAACTGGCCTCCCAATGGAGAATCAACTCGGTCAGATCCTCGGACTGGCCGCCGCTGACCACATAGGCGTGGGCCGGCTCACCGGCGAGGGGTTCATGGTTGGGGGTTGAGGTGGAATCCATGCCGAGAGGGTCGAAGACCCACTCCCTAAGCAACTCATGGACGGGCCTGCCCGATGCTTCCTCGAGGATGATTCCGAGGAGGATGTAGTTCGTGTTGGAATACGCGAACTGACTCCCCGGCTCGAAGTCGAGGGGAAGATCGAGGACGAGCTCCGCGAGAGCGCGGTTCGTCCAGATCATTTCGGGATTGTCGCCCAGCGCTTCTTCCCAGAGCCCGGAATTCAAGACATCGACCAGGCCGCTGGTCTGCTGCAGAAGATCCCGCAACGTGATGACCTGGCTGCCAGGAATTCTCGTGGCGATCTCCATGGGAAGCCAGGTGTCGATGAAGCCTTCAAGGTTCAGCACGCCGTTGTGCACCATGTGTGCCGCGGCCATCCCGACAAACATCTTCCCCGCGCTTCCCGCGTGGAAGAGGTGGTCGGTCCTGAATGCCTCCCCGCTATCTTGGTCTGCGAAGCCGGCGCTACCGGAGAACTCGAGTCCGGATCCGGATACCCGCAACATGGCTCCGGGGAAGGTGCTCCCCACGGCCTCGTCGAGCATTGCTTGCAGTTCGGCTTCGGTTCCCGGACTCTCCGTTCCGGTTGTGCCACCCTCTCCGCAGCCAGCCAGAATCAGGGCCAGGGAGAGAAGGGTGAATGCATGGATCATTTTCATTGGAATCTCCTTGGTTTCGTGGGGGAACTGCTCCTCACTTGGAAAGGCGCCCTTTGTGGGAAAACCCGCAAAGAATTCTGGCTGGAAAACCGTTTCTGCGAAGATTCAGGCGGCGAGCGTTGTGATCACGAAACTTCTGGAATTGATTTTTTCCCTGAGGAATGCTAAGTGTTTACAAAGGTGCCACTTGCGCTTACAGGGGGATTCTTGAGCCCGTCCGAACGAGCCGAAGTCACCAGAGTCCTGTGCGATCTCGCCAGGGGGGCCGACCTTCCGGAGACCCGTGCGCGGCTCTTCCCCAGGGTCTATTCCGAGCTTCGGCAGCTGGCCGATCGGCACCTTCGCAGGGAGCGGCTCGACCACACCCTCCAGGCCACGGATATCGTCCACGAGGCCTATCTGAAACTGGTGAATGACGAGGCAGTGGACTGGAAGGGGAGGGCGCACTTCTATGCGGTAGCCTCCTCGGCCATTCGGAATCTTCTCGTGGATCATGCCCGGCGACGTGGTCGTGCCAAGCGCGGGGGTGGCATGCGTCGAGTCACCCTCAAGGAAGACCTTGACGCCGTCCTGAGCGGCGAATTGGGTATCGATGACCTTCTCGCCCTCGAGGCAGCACTCCAGGAGTTGGAAAGCATCGATTCACGCCAGTCCCAGATCGTCGAAATGAGGTGTTTCGGAGGGCTCAAAGTCGACGAAGTCGCCGAGGCCCTTGGGGTTTCCAAGAGAACGGTTGAGGGCGACTGGACCCACGCACGCGCCTGGCTAAAGCGCAGGCTTTCGGGCGGCGTCCCGTGAGTGATGATCTTCACCACGAAGCCAAGAGCCTCTTCCTCAAGGCTCTCGATCTGGCCGAAACCGACCGGGAGGCCTTCCTTAAGCAGGTAGAAGGCGAAGACGCCGCACTGGCGGACGAGGTTCGATCTCTCCTGACATTTCACGAGGAAGAACCGGATGAGTCCGTTCAACCGGACCTGCCCCGAGAGCTCGCGCCCGGCGACCTGTTCGCTGAGCGATACCGCATACTGCGACTTATCGGCCGCGGCGGCATGGGCGAAATCTACCAGGCAAATGACGAGCGGCTGGGAGAAACCGTGGCCATCAAGCGCCTCGTGGGAGGCGGGCAGCCACTCTCCGACCATCTCCGCAACGAAGTTCTTCTGGCAAGGAAGGTGACGCACCACACGATCTGCAGGATCTTCGACCTGGGCGAGCATGAGAGTGAGCAATATATCACGATGGAATACGTGGACGGGGAGGACCTCGACTCCCTGATCCGCAGGGCGGGCCGTCTTCCTTCGGACCGGGTCGCGTCCATCGCCCATGAACTTTGTGTCGGTCTGGCCGCCGCCCATGGGCGAGGCGTCTTGCACCGCGACCTGAAGCCCGCGAACATTCTCATCGATTCCGAGGGCCGCGTACGTATCACGGACTTCGGCATCGCGGCCCAAGCGGGAAGCCACAGCGCAACCACACGAGCCGGCACTCCCTCGTACATGGCCCCAGAGCAACTCATTCCTGGCGGAACGGCCACCGAGCAATCCGACCTCTACTCCCTCGGGTTGGTGCTATACGAGATGCTCGTCGGAAAAGCCCCCCCCTCGGACCCCAGAGCCCGGGAACGGCGCCGCTCAAAGCGTCGGGGAAAACCATCTCTACCCTTGGACCTGGCGGCCGAGGTCACCCCACAGCTCGCCAGGGTCGTCCTGTCGGCCATGGATGATGATGTGAGCAAGAGGCCGGCTTCCGCCCTGGATATGGCCGCCGCCCTTCCCGGCGGGAATGCGCTCGGTGCAGCGTTAGAGGCTCGGATCACCCCCTCGCCGGCGCTGGTTGCCAGGGCTCCGAGCCTGGATCGCCTCGGGGCCAGGGCTCATCATTCCTTGTGGTTGCTGGGGCTGGGGCTCCTGCTTGGCGGAGCCCTATGGTTGGGCCAAGGAATGGACCTGCTGCCCGGCGGAGGTAGTCTGGATCATCCCGCTCACCTCGAACACCAGGCCAGGATCCTGCTGAGTGACCTGGATGTTGTCGAGGCGCTCTCGAATGCATCTCGTTTCCGCGGCTTCCTGGAGGATCCGACCTCTACAGCAACGGAGAATAAGATGCTCTTCTGGTACAGGGAGGAGGGGCCGCCCCGACGATCGCTCTTCGAGCGTACCATCCTCGACCCGGCGCGCAGCCTGATTCTCTACTCCGGGGTGACGGCTCCCGAACAGGGGCGCAATGTCGTCATGCTCGACGGGAACGCGCGATTGGTGTTTCTCGAATCGACCCTGGAGGGGCCTGGAACCTCAGTTCAGCCTGATTGGACTGCGCTCCATGCGGCCGCCGGCATCAATGCGGATGATCTTAGAGACGCGCGGACCTTCCCCTCGCCGGTGGCTTCCGACACGAGCATCGCCTGGACATTCACGAGAGACGGAACGCCCGACCAGACGGTCCAGGCGGCATTCCTCGAAGGACGTCCGGTTTGGTTCTCCCTGGGCATGTCGGAAGATGAGGCACATCTTGCCACCTCGGCTCAACTGGAACGACTGGGGGGCTTCGTCTGGGTCCGATTGATTCTTGCGGCCCTGTTGCTGACGGCACTCACCTTCACGGTACGCAACCTCCGAGCGGGCCGGGCCGACCGGCGGGGCGCAATCAAACTGCTGTCTGCGGTGGCAATCCTGTCGGCCTGCCAGTGGATCGTCCTACTGGGGACCCTGGCCCATCCGCAATTGAACAGGACGGAGCTTCAGTACTCTGGTATCGTCATGATCCTCATCGCCTCCGTGTTCGCCGCACTATTCTATCTCGCTTTGGAGCCCCAGGTCCGACTTCATTGGCCGCAGACCCTCATAGCCTGGAACCGTCTCCTTTATGGAGATTTCCGAAATCCCCTCGTTGGCAGGTCGGTGCTTCTGGGGTCGGTGTTCGGCAGCGCCATGGCCATCATCTACCTCGTCGATTTCATATTGCCGAACCATGTGACGAGCCTGCAGCTGACGAGCATCGACCAGGGCCCCCGGCTTCTGGCCGCCATGGGCCTGTCCGAGTCGATCTCAGTGCTGCTTCGGGAGGGATACGATGCCATCGGCAGGGCCGGGTTGGCCCTCTTCGCTTTCTCTCTGCTGAGGACTATGATGAGAAGAACATGGTTGGCGGGCATCCCCTTCGTGATCCTGCTGGCCTTCTTGGAGACGAACACCGGAGGCCATCATCAGGCTTCCCTGCTTACCCTCGGCCTGCCGGTGGCCTTGCTCTTCGCATGGCTCCTTTCGCGCTCGGGCTTGCTGGCCTCCATCGTGGCGGGTTTTACCTTCTACGCGATCCGCTTCACTCCCATTACCCTGGATCAATCGGCATGGTGGAGCCACAGCACGATCCTGACCTTCGGCACCATTATAGTTCTGGGAATCGGAGCCTGGATGACCACCCGGCGGGCGACCCGAGCCTGAACTCGAGCTCGATCGGGAGATCCTAGAATCTCAGGCCGATGACGGCCGAGAGCACCTCGCTGGTGTAGTCCAGGCCGGCGTCGTTGCTCTGGTAGAGGTTCTCCAGGCCCATGCTGTAGCGCAGCCACACGAAGCCCGAACCGAACTCGTATCCCGCGCCCAGCGAGAAGGTGATCTCGCGGGCGACGATCTCGTCCAGAAGGTCGCGCTCCACGCAGATGGAGGTGTCGCGATCGCGGGTGGCCTCGCAGAAGGTGGCCGTCTGGGGAAGGTGCAGGGCCGCGCCGAGGGAGACGAAGGCTCCGTGGCGCTTGGAGTTGCGAAGCAGAAGATCCACGGGGATCTCGAAACTGCGCAGGGCGAAATCCTCGCGGACGTCGCCCTCGGCATTCTGCCAGCTCTTGCGGCTGGTCATCTGCAGGGCGGCCCGCAATGCCACGTGGTCGCCGAAGTCCAGATCCTGGAAGATGCCGCCGGTCCAGTCGTAGCCCCGCTCGAAGTCGGCGAGGAGGCCCGCGGTGTCCGAGCCCATGAGGCGATAGGCGTTGGCGCCGCCGTAGACGCCGAGACCGGCCGCGGGCAGGACGGCCAGGAACAACACGAGAAGGGGGAGGGCGATGCGCAAGACGAACCTTTCCAGCGAAACACGAAGGCCGAAATGTGCGCTTCTCGGACCGGAAAGTCAAGACCCTGGCGGCTAGAGACTTAGCAGAGTTTTTCCAAGCTTTTCCGCCTCCAGGGCGGCCATGACTTCCAGCTCCTCGAGGTCGAGGCCAACCAGTCCCAGGCCGTCGAAGATCAGACGGCCCCGGCTCACGGTGCGGCTCACCCGCGGGGCCTCGCTCTCCGCATCCAGGGTGATGAAATCGGCGTCGGCGCCCGGCTCCAACCTTCCCACCGGTCTCTCGAAGATGGACGAGGCGATGGCCGCGCCGCCCTCGTAGAGCAGCTTCGCGGCGCCCGCACCGTCGGCGGCGGCGAAGCGGGCCTCGGTGAGCATGCCGCTGAGGAAGCCGTCGGTGCCCAGGCCCACGGCGATGCCCGCCGCGCGCTGGGCAGCGACGTCGGCGCGTCCCACCCGGTTGTGGGCGTTGGACTGGGGACAGTGGGCCACGAAGCATCCACGCTCGGCGAGCCGCGCCGCGTCGCCGGGGGCGAGGTGCACGCCGTGGGCGAACAGGGTGCCTTCGCGGAGCAGGCCGAACTTGTCCAGGCGCTCCACCACGCTCTCGTAGCCGCGCTCTCGGGCGTCGGCCAGATCGCTTTCGGCCTCGGCCAGGTGCAGGTGGAAGGGCATGTCGGTGGCCCCGGCGCACTCTTCCAGGCTTTCGTCCGAAAGCGTGAAGGAGGCGTGCAGGCCGAAGAGGGCGCGCACGGTTTCGTGACCGCCGTATCGATAGACGGCTCGCTGATTCTCCGACACGCCTTCCCGAAAGAGTTCGGGGCCGTTGCGGTCGCTGACCTCGAAGGCCGTGGCGAGCTTGACGCCGAGGGTCTCGGCCTCCTCGGCGAGAATGTCGAGGCTGCCCTCGGCGAAGTGCGGGCTCGAGTGGTGGTCGATGACCGTGGTGCAGCCGTGCATCACCGCGGCGGCCAGACCAAGCCGCGCGCTGGCGCGAATGGAATCGGCGTCGAGGGCGCGGTCCAGACGCCACCAGATCTGCTGCAGGATCTCGACGAAATCGTCCGGACGCTCCGGCCAGTCGAGGCGTCCCGCCAGAGCGCTGTAGAGATGGGTGTGCGAGTTGACGAGCCCGGGCAGCAGCAGGTCGCCTCCCAGATCCACCCGCTCATCGGCGAAGGGGGGGTCGTCGTCGCCGAGGTCGGCGATGCGGCCGTCCTCCACCAGGAGCCAGCGGGATCCCTTCTCGAGAGTGGCGCCGTTCTCATAGAGCGTCCGCGGCATGCTCCCCCTTTTCCAACAGCTCGAGCACATGCTCCGGGCGGATGGGAATCTCGCTCACCTCGGCGCCCACCGCCTCGCTCACCGCCGCCGCGATGGCCGCCGCCGTGGGAATGATCACCGGTTCGCCCAGGCTCTTGGCGCCGAAGGGGCCTTCCGGATGGGGCTCCTCCACGATGATGGTCTCGATCTCCGGCACTTCCAGGCTCGTGGGCAGGTGATAGGTGGACAGGTTCCGCGCGAGGATCCTGCCGCCCTCGCACTCGAACTTCTCGGTGAGGGCCCAGCCGATGCCCTGGGCCACGCCGCCCTCCACCTGGGCCTCCACGCCGGCGGGATTCACCGCCCGCCCCACGTCGTGGGCGGCCCAGACGCGCAGCACGCGCACCCTGCCGGTGAGCCGGTCCACGGCGACGCGCGCCGACTGGGTGGCGAAGGAGTAGGCGAAGTAGGCCTCGCCGCGGCCCTTCTTCATGTCGAAATCCAGCTCGGGCACGTGCCACCAGCCCTCGGCGGCGAGGTTCACGTTGCGCCGGAAGGCTTCGGCGGCGAGTTCGGCGAAACTCACCTCGCCCAGTTCCTCGCGCAGGGGCGCCAGGCGTTCGTTCAGCTTGCGCGCCGCGTCGAGAATGGCATTGCCGCTCATGACCACGTTGCGGCTGGCCACGGTGGGTCCGCTGTCGGGCACCAGGGCCGTGTCCACGGGCATGAGCGTGACGAACTCCGCCGGAATCCCCAAGGCCTCGGCGGCCATCTGCTGCACCACCGTGCGGGCGCCCTGTCCGAACTCGGTGAGCCCGGTGGCGCAGCTCGCCGAACCATCCGCGTGAATCTGCAGATAGGCGCCGGCGCCGTCCATGTGCCAGCCGGCCTTGCCCAGGCAGTTGCCGTAGATCATGGAGGCGTGTCCCGTGCCGAAGAGCCAGCGGCCCTCTTCGAGCCCCGACTCCTCTTCCGCCGTTCCGGCGGCCGCGGCTTCCGCCGCGCGCTCCAGGGTTTCCACCGCGCCCACGCTCGCGTCGAGGCGATGGCCGGTGCTGGTCTCGCCGCCCTCCCGCAGCAGGTTGATGCGCCGCAGCTCCACCGGATCCATGCCGAGTTCGGCGGCCATCAGGTCGACCAGGCGCTCGTGGCCGAAGCAGGCCTGGGGGCTGCCGAATCCACGGAAGGCTCCGTTGGGAACCTGGTTGGTGTACCAGGCGCGGGTTTCGATCTTCACGTTTGGAATGTCGTAGGGCCCGGCGCCCTGCATGCAGGCGCGGTAGATCACCGGCGGCGAGAGGGTGGCGTAGGCGCCGGCCTCGGCGTCCTGATAGATCTCCATGGCGGTGAAGCGGCCGTCCTTCGTGGCGCCGAGTCGCCCTCGGATCCGGAAGGGGTGACGCTTGCTCGTGGCGAGGAAGTCCTCGTCCCGCGAGAGCAGCAGGCGCACGGGACGCCCGGTGGCCAGGGCCAGCACCGAGGCCCTCGCGCAGAACTCGCTGGGGATGTCCTCCTTGCCGCCGAAGGCGCCTCCGGTGGGGGTCTGGATCACCCGCACGCGGCTCTGGGGCAGGCCGGTGGCGCGGGCCACGTCGCGCTGCACGTAGAAGGGGCACTGCAGGGATCCGTGAATGACGAGTCCGCCTGTTCCGTCCGGCTCGGCGATGCATCCCTGGGGCTCGAGGTAGTAGTGCTCCTGCAATCCCGTGACGAGCTCCACCTCCACCACGGCCTCGGCATCGGCGAAGCCGCGCTCGGTGAGCCCCTTGCGCACCTTCTGATGCACGGCGATGGGACTCTCCTCGTGGATGGGCTCCTCGGGCTGCGCGGCCACGTCGTCCAGGTCCAGCAGGGCGGGCAGTTCCTCGAGTTCGAAGGCGATGGCGGCCAGGGCGGCCTCGGCGGCCTCGGGGGTCTCGGCGGCCACCACGGCCATGGGCTCGCCGACGTAGCGCACCTTGCCTTCGGCCAGGAGAGGCTGGTCGTCCAGGATCACGCCGATGCGGTTGGCGCCGGGAATATCCTCCGGGCCGATCACGGCGACGACGCCGGGCAGGGTGCGGGCCGTGGAGAGGTCCATGTGCAGGATTCTACCGTGGGGCAGAGGGCTGCCCAGCTGCCGGGCGTGGAGCATTCCTTCCCTGTTCAGGTCGGGCAGGAAGCGTAAGCGGCCCTTGACCTTAGACTCGGCGTCCTCGCGGATGAGACGACTGCCCACGGATTTCGATTCGGGTTTCCGGTTCACGATACCTCCGCGTCGAGCCTATCCTATCGGACCCGTCCAAAGAAAGAGGAACTCGCGAAACATGACACGGAGGCCTTCGTAAGCTGCGAGGACACAAGGCAGGTGACCCCTATGAAACGCATTCTCATCATCATCGCCCTCGGCGTCGTCATCCTCGGAACCACGGGATCCTCCCGCCTGGTGAAGCACTTCGCGGAGGAAGGCGTGGAAATCGACGGCGTGCGCCTGAAGCACCGACGCACCGTGGAACTCGAAGTGGATCTGGACGACCGACTCATCTACTACGCCCACGTGGGCGACATCCGGATCCGGCCCGGCGACGGCCGCGAGGCCGTCCTCAGGATCGAACTCATCGAATACGAGCACGGCGACGCGGAAGCCTACCTCGACAACGACGGCAAGATCCGCACTCGAAGTCGCGACGATCATCCCAGCGCCCTGGGCCCGCTCATCGCCGAAGTCCCGGCGGATATCAGTCTCGAACTCGGCAGCGGCCTCGGCGATGTGGAGGTCGAGGCCATGGACGGCAGCCGCCGCATCTTCATCGAGACGGGCATGGGCGACATCGTGCTGGAAGCCCTGCGCAACATCATCAGCATCGACGCCGAGACCGGCATGGGAGAGATCCTGCTGGGCCCCGGTAAGAACCTCGAAGAAGTCGACCTGGCCACGGGCATGGGCGACATCAAGGTGCGCGAGATCGAGGCCGAGATCATCGACGCGGCCACGGGCCTCGGCGGCATCCGCTTCAACGACTGCCATTTCGACAAGGTCTTCGCAGAGACGGGCATGGGATCCATCCGGTTGAAGGACACGGTCTACGAGGACTCGGATCTCGACACCGGCATGGGCAGCGTGAAGTACCATTAGAACTTTGAACTGAGTACTGAGAACTGGGAACTGCGCAGGGCCTCCGCGAGGGCGGGGGCTCTTGCCGTTTGCGGTTCTCAGTACTCAGTTCAAAGTTCTCAGATACCTGCTATAGTTGACGCATGTCCATCACCCTACGAAGATTCGAAGACGCCGGCGCCTTTCTCGAACACGCGGAATCCTGGCTACTGCGAAGCGAGGCCGAGCACAGCCTGCTGCTGGGGCTGGCGGCACGTCTGGCGCAGAAGAAGTATCCCCACGAGGGTGAACTCTATCTGGCGGCCATCGAGGACAAGGGTCGCATGGTCGGCTGCGCCTGGTGCACGCCGCCCCATCGGGTGGGCATCACGCGCATGCCCCGCGAAGCCCTGGGGGCCCTGGTCGAGGATCTTCTCGACTTCTATGACGAGCTTCCGGGCGTGCACGGCGCCATGGCCCAGGACTTCGCCGAACTATGGGGGGAGCGCAGGAATCTGAGCAGCGAGATCGCCATGAAGCTGCGGATCTTTCAGCTCGAGACGGTCCTGCCGCCGCCCGATCCGCCGGAGGGGAAGCTTCGACTCGCGCGACCTCGCGACGCGGTTCTGGCCACGAGCTGGTGCGAGAGCTTCTCCACCGAAGCGGGCCTGGGTCCCGGGGAATTCGGCGAAATGATCGCCCGCACCATCGCCGCCGGCATGCTCTACTTCTGGGACGACGGACAGCCCCGCTCCATGGCCGCCGCCGTTCGACCCACCGCCAACGGCATGGGAGTCAATCTCGTCTATACGCCGGAAGCCTGGCGCGGCCGCGGATACGCCAGTCACTGCGTGGCGGCACTCAGCCAGGAGCTGCTCGATTCGGGCCGCCGATTCTGCTTCCTCTTCACGGACCTGGCCAATCCCGTATCCAATTCCATCTACGAGCGCATCGGCTATCGACCGGTCTGCGACGTGATGGACGTGAACTTCAAGAAAGAGTCCCGATGAGCAAATCGAATCCCTGGCTCGAGGTGTCCGCGGAGGACTACGAAGGGCACATGGGACATCCCCATGTGGCGCAGCTGGACTTCCTCGCCAGCGTGTTGCGCGAACTGCTGGAGGATCTACGTCCTGAGAGCCTGGCCGTGCCGGGAAGCGCCATGGGCACTGGCTTCGAGCATATCGATCCCGGCGTCACCCTTCGCGTTCTGGCCCTGGACATCCAGGGCGAGTATCTCCGAATCCTGCGGAAGCGCCACGGTGAGCGCCTTCCGGGGCTTCACGCCCTGGAAACGGACCTTTCGGATTTCGAATACGACGGCGAATCCTTCGATCTCGTCTACGCCGCCCTCATCTTCGAGTACCTCGATCCGGCGATGTTGGTTCGGAGACTATCGGGCTGGCTTCGGCAAGGGGGTACCCTCGCCACGGTGCTGCAGCTGCCGGTCGAGGAACAGGTCAATGTGAGCGATACTCCCTTCGAGGGAGTGAGGATCTTGGAGCCGATGATTCAGCTCGTGGATCCGGAAGCGCTGAAAGGCGCGGCCGCTTCCGCGGGGCTCCACCTCCGAGGCGAGACCGTCCGCCGTCTCGATTCGGGCAAGGAATTCCATGTCGCTAGATTCATCCGAATGACTTGACCGCCGGATAGGGGTGGACTTCGTCGACCACATCGCGAAGGTCGGCCACGCGCATCTCATGCCTGCGAGCCTGTCCAGGTTGGGGTGAATAGTATTCAGTCGTCGCTTTCGGCACCCCGACCCAAACGAGGGCAATTCAAAACCAACACTCGACCTGCTATGATTCCGGGGCTTCGAAAACCGCCGTCTTTGTGTTGAACAAGGGACGACCATGAGCGAATCCCCGGCCAAAGAGAGCAAGCTCGCCAAATTGCGAGGCATGCGAATCAATGGGCGTCCCTGGCAGGTGGTGGTCGGCATCGGAGGTCTGGGCGTTCTGCTCGTGGGCCTGCTAGCCTTTTCCCTGAAAAGCAAGACGGACGAGGCCGCGGTGTTCGTGAGACAGATGTCGGCCACACACCAGATCCAGCACCTGAGCACGGATCTGCTGCTTCGGTGGGAGGGCGTTTCGCACCCGGAACATCAGCCCGGTCCCGCCGGGGATGGGCCCCTGCCCGAAATCTTCAGGTACTGCGACGCGCTGCTGGAGGGGGGCAAGGTCGGGCGATACGATATTGATCCCGTGGACGGGCCTCTCCAAGCCGAAGCTCAATGCCTGAAGAATGCGGCGGTGGAGTTCAGACGCGCCCACGACGAGCTCGTGGGTCTCGCGCCCGGCTCGCCTGCGGAGACCGAGGCCGAGGAGGTCTTTCACGAGAGCCATCTGAGTCTCGTGGGGGAAGCCCGCGAGCTTCATCGAAGCCTGAGACGCGAGGTGAACCACATCGATGAAGCGTTCAAGGCGCAGCTGGTGGCGCTTCTCGGGCTCTCCCTTCTGCTCATCCTGCTCGTCGCCGTGCTTCTCAGCGAAAAAACACGGCGCCGGCTCGTAGACCTCATGGGCGTTCGCGAAACCCTCGAACGCTACGACGCCGTCTTCGAAGAAGCCCCCCTGGGTTATCACTGCCTGGACGGCCGCGGCCGGATCATCGCCGTCAACCGAGCCTGGACCGAAGAACTCGGATACTCCCGCGACGATGCATTGGGGAAGTGGTTCGGCGACTTTCTCCAGCCCGATGGCGCGGAGTACTTCAAAGAACGATTCGAGCAGTTCAAATCGGAGGGGATCATCGAAGGCGTGGAAATGCCCATGGAACGCGCCGATGGAACCCACGTGACCATGGCATTCGACGGCCGCGTGGAGCTGGACGACCAGGGACGTTTCGTGCGCACCCATTGCGTGATGAAGGACATCACCGAGCGGCTGGCCGCCGAACGCGCCCTGAAGACCCGGGAACGACAGCAGGCCGTGGTCGCCGAAATGGGCAAGGTGGCCCTGGCCTGCACGGAATTGCAGGAGCTTCTCGATCTTGGCGTCATGGCAGTCACGGAGACCCTCGACGTTTACTTCACCCACGTCCTCGAGCTGCTTCCCGACGGAAAATCCGTGAGGATACCGGCAGGAATCGGCTGGGACGATGAGCTGAAGCCCGAGGTCGAACTGGCCCTGCACCCGAGCTCCATGGGCGGATACGCGCTGCGCCAGGCGGAGCCGGTAGTGGTGAAGGATCTGAAGAGCGATTCGCGATTCGATCGCCCCGGCTTTCTCATCGAGCGGGGCATGACCAGCAGCATCTGTTCGATCATCGGCACCCCTGATCATCCCTTCGGCGTACTCAGCGCCCACAGTCGGGATTTCCGCGAATTCACGCAGGACGAGGCCAACTTCATCCACTCCGTGGCCAACCTCATCGCCGCCGCCATGACGCGCCTGGAGCGGGAGGAAAGGATCCGCCACAGCGAGAGCCAGCTGCGCAGCCTCTTCGAGCATGCGCCCGTGAGTATCGGGAAGCAGGACATGAGCGCCCTGTTCGCCTACTTCGAGCAGCTGCGGGGCCAAGGGGTGAAAGACTTCCGCGATCATTTCGACCGGAATCCTTCCGACGTGGATCATGCGGCGACCCTGGTGCGGACCCTGGACATCAATCAGACCTGCATGGATCTGCACGAGGTGGAGAGCAAGGCGGAACTGCTCGTTTCCCTGGACAAGGAGCTCACACCCAGAGCGAAGGAGATGTATCTGGAAGAGCTTGTCGCCCTCGCGGAGGGAGAGAGGGCTTTCAAACACATCAGCGAAGTGCGTACGCCATCCGGCAAGCACAAGGAAGTGATCATCGAACTCATCGTTGATCCGACCTGTCCGGACGGCAGCCTCGTCTACGTGGTCAATGTGGACCTGAGCGAAATCCGGCGCACCGAAGAGGCCCTGGGCCGCAGCGAAACCCTGCTGAGGACCCTTTTCGACACGGCCGAGGACTGTATGTTCCTGAAGGATCGCGACGGCCACTACACCCTGGTCAACAGGGCCATGATGGAAATGTTCGGCAAATCGGCGGAATCTCTGGTGGGACTCACGGATCTCGAGCTCTTCGGCGCCGAGCCCGCGGCGCGAATCAACGAAAGCGATCGAAGGGTTCTCGCCGGGGAAACCGTATCCACCATGGACCCGGAGCCCGTCGATGGCGAGTTCCACACCTTCCACGTCATCAAGGTGCCCATGAAGGATGCGGAGGGCAACATCTCCGGCATCTTCGGCATCGCGAGGGACGTCACCGAATCGGTGGAGGCGGCCAAGGAGCTGTCGAGCAGGGAGAGCCAGATCCGCGCGCTCGTCAATGCGGCCAACGACATCATCTTCATGAAGGACAGGGACCGCCGCTATACGGTTGTGAATCCGGCCTTCGAACGTCGATTGGATCTGAGCCGCTCGGAGATACTCGGCAAGTCCCTGGACGAGCTCTACCCGGATGAGAACGACACCGACCTCAAGGATCTCGAGGATCGGGTATTCGCCGGCGAAATCGTGCACAGCGACCACGAGTACGTCATCGACGGCAGATGGATCTGCTACAGCGTCGTGCGCGTGCCGGTGCGCAACAAGGACGGCGAGATCGAAGGCCTCTGCGGCGTGTCCCGCGACATCACCGAATCGGTGGAGTCCGCACGCGCCCTCGCGCAGAGCGAGAATCTGCTGCGCACCTTCATCGACACCGCCAAGGACGCCATGTTCATCAAGGATACCGAGGGGCGCTTCACCCTGGCCAACAACGCACTCGCGGATTTGCTGGACATGAGGGAGGACGAGATCCTCATGAAGACCTCGGCGGAGATCTTCGGCGAGGATCTGGGCGAAGCCATCTACGAGGACGACCGGCGTGTGCTCGATGGCGAGCAGATCAAGACCCTCGAGGCGAAGATGGTGCGGGGGGAGGCGCGCCAGCTGGACGTGGTGAAGGTTCCCATGCGGGATGAAGCAGGTCGGGTCACCGGCATCTGCGGCATCGCCCGGGATATCACCGATGAGGTCGAGGCCGCCCAAGCCCTGGCCAAGAGCGAGGCGCGATTCCGCACCTTGGTGGAATCGGCCAGGGACATCATCTACATCAAGGATCGGGAGCGCCGCTTCACCATGGTGAATCCCGCCATGTGCGAGGTCGAGGGCATGTCCGCCGACGAGATTCTCGGCAAGACCAATACCGAGGCCTTCGGCAATCAGGCCGACGAGATACTGGACGATATCGACATGCGGATCCTCGCCGGCGAGACCATCAGCATGGAGTACGAGAACGAGACCAAGGACGGCATGCGCATGTTGAACGTCATGCGCGTTCCGCTTCGGGATTCCGAGGGCGAGATCGAAGGCATCGTGGGCATCGCCCGCGACGTGAGCGAACATCATGCGGTGAAGGAGGAGATCCTCCGTCTGGCCACGGCCAACGAGCAGGCCGGCGACGCGGTGGTGGTGACCGACAGGGAAGGGATCATCCAGTACGTGAACCCGGCCTTCGAGACGAGTTCCGGCTACACGCGCTCCGAGATGCTCGGGAAGGTCCCCGACTTCCTCGAGGTCGGCAAGCGGGACGGCAGGCTCGACGAGGAACCCTGGAACACGATTCTCGGGGGCGAAGTCTGGAGCGGGCGCTTCATCAACAAGCGCAAGGACGGCACCCTGCTCCACGAGACCGCCACCATCTCGCCGGTCTTCGATCGCGAGGGAGAGATCACCCACTTCGTGGCGGTGAAGCACGACATCACCCGACAGATCGAGCTGGAGGAACAGGTTCGACACGCCCACCGCATGGAGGCGGTGGGGCATCTGGCCGGAGGGCTCGCCCACGATTTCAACAACATCCTCCAGTCCATGATCGGTTTCCTGGAGTTCGCGCGGGAGGGCCTCGAGGAGGACGACCAGAGGCGCCTCGATCTGGAAGAAGTTCAGAAGGGCGCAAATCGGGCCACCAAGCTGACCCAGGAGCTGCTCACCTTCAGCCGGCTTCGCGAGGCCAAGCTCGTGCCCCTCGATCTTCGCGCGGCCTTCGGGGCGAGCCTGTCGATGATGCGTCCCATGTTGGGTATGGACATCTACCTCGAATTCTCCGAGCCGGACGAGCCCCTGGTGGCCATGGTCGACCACCTGCTACTGGACCGCGTCATCACGAACCTCTGCGTCAACGCGCGGGACGCCATGCCCGAAGGCGGCGAGCTTCGCATCGAGTTGAAACGCCGCGAGATCGACGAAACTTTCGCCTCCCTGCATACGGAGTTGAGTCCGGGCCCCCACGTCTGCTTCTCCATCGCGGATTCCGGCAAAGGAATTCCGCCGGAAAGGCTTGGCCATATTTTCGATCCTTTCTATTCTACGAAGGATATCGGCGAAGGCACCGGACTCGGCCTCGCCGTGGTCCATGGGATCGTCAAGCAGCACGGCGGCCTCATCGAGGTCGAGAGCGAGATGGGAAAGGGAACCCGCTTCCTGGTCACCCTTCAGGAGGCGCGGGCCGAGGAGATACGCGAGCACGAACTCGCTGAGAAGGCTCATCATTGATCGCCCCAATGACGAAAGGGTAAACTTTGGCTAACATTCTGATCGTCGACGATGATCCGCAGATCCGAAAAGTCTTTCGCAGGATACTGGAGGCGGAGAACTACGAGGTGGCCGAGGCGGCCGACGGCAAGGAAGGCGCATCGCGCTTCCGCGACTGGCCGCCGGACCTCGTGCTCATGGACATCTTCATGCCCGAGCAGGAGGGTCTGGAAACCATCCGCGAACTGCGCTGGGATTTCCCGGACGTGAAGATCATCGCCATATCCGGCGGCGGAAAGAGCGGTCGCATGGAACCTCTCGAAGCCGCCCAGAAATTCGGCGCCGCCCTCGCCCTCAAGAAGCCCATAAGCCGGGAAGAACTCCTCCATTCGGTCAAGGAAGTGCTCGGCGACTAGCCCCCCCCTTTCTGCCCGCGCCGCTCCAGGCCCTTGAGCACTGGACGGCGCCGGGCTAGTCTTTTCCCATGGATCTCCTCGAAATCATTCTCGGCCAGCCGACGCCACGCGTGGTGGGCGTCATCGGCAGCGGCGGCAAGACCTCGCTGCTCACCCTCCTGGTTCGCGAACTGACGGCCCACGGCTCGCGGGTGCTCGTGACCACGACCACCCAGGTCTATCCCTTTCCCGATCTGCCCATGGTGGACGATCCCGCCCGGCTGCCCGCCGCGTTCCAGGAGCATGCCGCCGTCTTCCTCGGCCGGGCCCTGGAGGAGGACGGCAAGTTGACCGGCCCGGAGAGCCTGGACCTGGGCGATCTGCGCGGGCAGGCGGATCGGGTGCTCGTGGAAGGCGACGGCGCCCGCCGCCGCCCGCTCAAGGTGCACCGTCCCCACGATCCCGTGCTGCCGCCCCAGGTGGATCTGGCCATCATGGTGCTCGGGGCTTCGGCCCTGGGCGAGAGGGCCAGCGAGGAGACCGTCCACCGGCTCCACAAAGCGCCTACTCACTGGAACTTGCGACCGGGCGCGACCCTCGACGCGGCCACCGTGGCCCGCATGGCCACGGACGCCGAGGGCTATCGCGGCAAGGCAGGCGGCGCGGCCATGCGCATTCTCGTGAACCAGGCGGATGCCAATCCCGATGGCGCCCTTCAGCTCTGCGAGGCGCTGGGCCGGGTCTGGTCCGGGCCCATACTTCGCGGCTCCGTGCAGCGGGGCGAGGTCGAACTGGCGGAGGCGGGATCCTCGCGGCCTTCGGTGATCCTGCTGGCCGCGGGGGCGAGCGAGCGCTGGCCCGGGGACAAGCTCCACGCGCGCCTGGGCGGTCGCAGCCTTCTGGAGTGGAGCCTCGCTCCCTGGCGGAATCTGCCGGTGGATGAGCGAATCCTCGTGCACAGGAAGGGCGACGAGGCCTCCCGAAAGGCGGCCCGCGAAGCGGGGTTCAGGGCCGTGGTCTGCGAGGAACCGGAAGACGGCATGAGCGCTTCGATTCGTGCCGGGTTCGCGGCGCTGGGCAGGGGCGCCGGAGGCGTACTATTGACCCTGGGCGACATGCCGGCGATTCGCATGTCCACCCTGAAGCGCCTCCTGTCGGCGGTGGGGGAGCGGCCCGATCGTGTGCTGCGCCCGAGGCAAGGGGATCGCCCCGGGCATCCCGTGCACCTGCCCCGTTCACGTTTCGAAGAAATCGCCGGGCTCACCGGGGACCGGGGACCCCGCGATGTGCTAGAGTCCTGGGATCCGATTTACTTGGACGTGGACGATGAGGGCGTGATACTGGACCTGGACAAGCCGGCCGAGGCGGCCCGGCTGGAATGCCTTCTCATGGAGGTTCGCGAGGACGATGAAGCTCGATAGGTATCCCATTCTCGTACGCGGCGCCGGCGAACACGCCAGCGGCGTGGCCTGGCATCTGCATCGGGCCGGATTTCCGCTGGCCATGACCGAGCGGCACGAGCCCCTCGCCGTGCGCCGGCAGGTGGCCTTCGCGCGCGCGGCCCGCAAGGGCGAGCAGGAGGTCGAAGGCGTGAAGGCCCGTCTCTGCGGCGAGCGCCTGCATCCGGACGAACACGGCGAACCCGCCGACGCGCCCACGCCCAAGGTGGACGAGTCCATCGCGAACTCCGTGCGCGAGGCCTGGAAGTCGGGGGACATCGCCGTGGTCATCGACGACGGCATCGCGCTCACCGAACACATCGACTTCGCGGCCATCGTCGACGCGCGCATGCTCAAGGGCGCCGATGGATCCATCCTCGGCAAGGCGCCCTTCACCATCGCCCTGGGACCGGGCTACACAGCCGGCGAGCAGGTTGACGCGGTGGTGGAGACCCTGCGCGGCCACGACCTGGGTCGCGTCTTCTACGAGGGTTCAGCCGCGCCCGACACCGGCGTGCCCGGCGAGGTGGGCGGCGAGACCCACACGCGGGTCTATCACTCCCCCTGCGAGGGGCGCTTCTGGGCACACGTGAAGATCGGCGACATGGTTCGCAAGGGCGATCTCATCGGCGTCTTCGAGGGCGACTGCAAGGAGCCCTGCACCATCGTGGCCGAGATTCCCGG
The DNA here is from genome assembly GCA_964344565.1 of uncultured bacterium. Lineage (GTDB taxonomy): Bacteria > Krumholzibacteriota > Krumholzibacteriia > JACNKJ01 > JACNKJ01 > JACNKJ01. Next base: position 24,588 of record CAYFNT010000002.1, on the reverse strand, counting down.
CATCGTTCGCGGGCTGCTGGACGACGGTGAGATCGTGCCCTCGGGCACCAAGGTGGCCGACGTGGATCCCCGCGGAGAAGACATCGATCCCGCCACGCTCTCCGAGAAGACACGCGCTCTCGCCGGCGGCGTGCTCACCGCGCTGCTCGCCGCCTTCTCCGAAGGACCATGAGCCGTCGCGTGCTGGAACGGCTGTTGGCCGAACTTCGCGAGGATCGGCCGGCGCTGCTCGTGTCGGTGATCGAATCGAAGGGCTCGGTGCCGCGCAAGGACCGTCCCCGCATGCTCTACACCGACGAGGGGCTGCAGGTGGGCACCATCGGCGGCGGATGCGTGGACGGTTTCGCCTTCGAACTCGCCCGCAAGGCCGGCGAAGCGGAAGGTGCCATTCGCGAGACCCTGCACCTGGACGCGGAGGCCGGCGACGAAACCGGACTGGTCTGCGGCGGCGAGATGCTCGTGGAAGCCGAGCGCTTCGCCCCCGAAGATCTGCCGCGAGCCGAAGCCCTGGCCGCCTCCCCCGAGGAGGCGCCCTGGCGGGTCTTCATCTTCGGCGGCGGACACGTGTCGCTGGCGCTCGCCCGATTCGCCCATGAGGTGGGATTCGCGATCCATGTGCTGGATGACCGGGAAAAGTTCGCCAGCGCCGAGCGATTTCCCTTCGCGGCCGACACCCATGTGAGCGAAGTGACAGCCGCCGACCGCTGGCTGCCCCTTGGCGAGCGGGACGCCGTGATCGTGGCCACGCGGGGGCATCGTCACGACGAGGCCGCTCTGGGATGGGCCGCGTCCACCGGCGCCGGCTACCTCGGCATGCTGAGCTCCTCGCGCAAGCGAAAGCTCATCGTGGAAGCGCTGGTGGAAGGCGGACTGCCCGCCGAGGCTCTTGGCGAGCGATTCCATGCGCCCGTGGGACTGTCCATCGGCGCGCTCACGGCCGAGGAAATCGCCCTGGCCATCGCGGCCGAATTGATACAGTGGCGTAACGCCGTTAAGGAGTAGTCTTGTACGATCTCGTTTTTCGATCCGCGCGCATCGTGACCCCCAACCGGGTGGTCCTGGGCGACCTGGGCGTCACCGGCGGAAAGATCAGCGCCATCGGGCCGAACCTGGGCCCCGGCAAGGACGAGGTGGACGGCACCGGCAAGCTTCTCTTCCCGGGGTTCATCGACGCCCACGTTCATCTGGGGGTGCCCATTCGCGGCACCGAATCCGCCGACGGCGTCACCGAAGGCAGCAGGGCCGCGGCTTTCGGCGGCGTGACAACGCTCATCGACTTCACCGTGCAGGACCACGGCGAACCCCTGCTCGACTCCTTCCGAAGGCGCATCGCGAGAATGGAAGGCGCCGCCCATGTGGACATCGCCCTGCACGCCAACTTCACGAACTTCACCGAAGAGAACCTGCAGCGGATCCCCGACGTGCTGGCCGCCGGCGCCGCGGGCATCAAGATCTTCACCGCCTATCGCGAGGCGGGCATGCAGCTCAGCGACAGGCAGATTCTTCGCGTGGCCGAGAAGGTGGCCGAGGGGAAGGGTCTGCTCATGTGTCACGCCGAGAACGGCGACGCGGCCGATTACCTGGCCGAGCGGCTGTCGGCCGAAGGACGCAAGGACGCCGCGGCCCACGGGGAGAGCCGCCCCGACCTGGTGGAAGCCGAGGCGATCCTCCGCGTGGCCACCCTCGCGCGCATCGCGGGATGCCCCCTCTACGTGGTGCACCTCAGCTCCGCGCGGGGGCTCGAGACAATACGGCGCCTGCGCGCGGACGATTGGCAGATCTACGCGGAGACCTGTCCCCAGTATCTCTTCCTGGATCGTTCGGCCTACGAGGGCGAGCACGGCCACCGCTACATCGCCAGCCCGCCGCTGAGGGAGAAAACCGACGGCACGCGCCTCTTCGATGCCGTGCTCGGCGACGAGATCGATGTGGTGGCCACCGATCACTGTCCCTTCACGAGCGCGCAGAAGGCCATGGGCGGCGGCGATTTCATGAAGACGCCCAACGGCATCGGCGGCGTCGAAACGCTCTTCCCGATCATGTTCACTCGGATGCTCGCCCTGGGCGAGAACGGCCTGGAGCCCAAGCACAACGCGGCGCTTCTGCGCCTCGTTCGCGTGATGGCCGAAAACCCCGCGCGCATCTTCGGGCTCGCGCCGCGAAAGGGCGCGCTCGTCGAGGGCGCCGACGCCGACCTCGTGCTCTACGACCCACTGCACACGGGTACAATCTCCGCCGCGGAGCTACACGGTGCCTGCGATTGGGATCCCTACGAGGGCATGGAAGTGCGGGGCCAGGTGGAAGGCGTGTGGCTGAGGGGCGGGCAGATCGTGGAGGGAGAAGAACTTCTTGGGAGTGAAGGTATTGGGGAGTTCATTCATGCAAAGCAGACTAAAGAGTGAGGGTCGCATAGGCATCGATTGCTGCAACCATCTATCGAGGTTGTGTTCGATTTGCTGATACGATTGTACCCGGGTACAGTTTTTTGTTGTCTGGAGGTGGAGGTTTGAAGTGGGCCATCGGCATCCTTCTCATGTTGTTGTGTTCAATCCATGGTACTGCCGATGACTCAAGCGAACCTAAAAAAGGTCGATCCGATCCACGGTAGGGTATATCAAGAAATCGATGTAAATGAGGATAACGCCATCGGTGACGGCGATTCTGCTGCTGGCTTCTTGACAATACTTCCTAAACGAATCCCTCCGCATATTCCATCAAACGCAGAATGGATGAGTCTTGGGCCATGGGGTGCTGTTCGCGGCGATACTACCATAGTAAAGGGTAATTTGGTGGTCTATCCCGTCACTCATCGTTTACGCGTCACCTTTGTGCGGAGTGAACTGACTACGTGGTTGATTATCGATGATCTTAAGAAATCGACCCTTGGTGGAGACGCTCGTGTCATCTCCGCCGAATACGAGTTCCGCGGAAATCGTGAGGGTGTTTCCGAACTCTACCGCAAAGCTATGAATCCTCAAACATCGATGGTGCAAGTTTTACCTGATCCGCCAATTCGTTGGACCAGCCCGACTTCCTTCGAGTGGATCAAACACGCCGGTACGTTGCACATAGAACAGAAAGCAGATTCACTCTTTGAGGTAACACTGAATCCCGTATCTTCGCCATGTCTGGATTCGAGAGGTGGACAATGACTAAAACATCATCGATCCTTGTATTGATTTTGGTTTTGATGGGCGTGGTGAATGCGACGGGGCCCGGCGCAGCCCACGCCCTCCGATCTGAGTTCGATCAAGGCACCAAACAGGCCGACAGTTCAGAAATCGAAGTCGTGAAGCTGAATCGATTGTGGAAAATCGGAGGGGATTCTGAGTCCGAGCAGGAGCTATTTGGGGTCATCACCGACATCGCGGTCGACGCTGGTGGCAATGTCTTTTTACTGGATCTTCAACTGTCGGAAGTAAAGGTCTTCTCTCCTGAAGGCGAGTATTCCCGGACGATTGGACGAGAGGGCGAGGGTCCAGGCGAATTCCGTTCACCACGCAAACTGTTCTTCACGCCCCATGAGAAGCTCTGCGTACTTCAATCGATGCCAACCCGCTTGTCGCTCTTCGACCCAGAGGGGCAATATCTCGGAGATCTGAACCTTCCAAGTCTCAAGGATGGCGGATTCCAGTACGTGATTAGAGCGAACCAGCGGGGCGGAACGATGGTGGTTCAGGGTATCCAAACCCAGATGGGTGAGGGCCTAATGGATCAGATATCGCGAGTGACCAGCTTCAATCAGATAGAATCAGAACTGATCGATCTGGCCCGTGCGACCAGGCATATCGATTTCGCGAACATGAAGATTAGGGAAATCGAAGCGGACCCGCTTCGGTGGACCATTGGCCCGAATGGCTTAGTTTACCTATCCAACGACTACGACTACGAGATAGAGATCCTCCATCCCGATGGAACCTTTGTTCGCAAAGTTGAAAGGGACTATCCCCACCGAACTCGATCTAAGGAAGAGATTGACGAGGTTCGCGCGTACTTCGCTCGCGGCGGAGGAGCTCAAGGAGCCACGATCGAGGTCGAGGAGCATCATCGGGATATCGAGTGGTTTGAGATTGCTGATAACGGGAGCATATGGGTGCTGAACAGCCGAGGAGTCGATGCCCCTCAGGGAAGCGGAGTTATCGGCACCTTCGACCTTTTCGATGTCAAGGGACGCTACACGGGGCAGATCCAGCTACAGGGCGAGGGGAATCTCCGCAGGGATCGCTGCTACTTGAAGGGGGGTCGTTTCTATGTGGTGACTCAATATGAACCGACTTTTAGGTCCTGGAGCGCCAGGGCTGGCCAGTCCGCATCTTCGGAGGACGATGATACGGAGGAGTCGGAGGACCTCGAGCCCATGGCGATTATCTGCTACGAGATTCCCGAAGGCCTCGTGAACTAACCAGTCCCTACTTCCGCCAGAAGCCCGGCCGCATGACCACCAGCACGGTGAAGATCTCGAGCCTTCCCAGCAGCATGCAGAGCACCAGCAGCCACTTGCCGGGGATGGGTATCCACGAGTAGGTCTGGGTGGAGCCGACGCCAGACAGACCCGGGCCGATGTTCCCGATGCTCGCCGCCACCGAGGCCACCGCCGTGGTGAGGTCGGGCACGAAGAAGCACATGATCACCGAGCAGACCACGAAGAGCCCCACGAAGAGCACGAAGAAACCCACGATGTTGGCCACGCGGTCCTCGCCCAGGGGCGTGCGTCGCACCTTCAGCGGCGCAAGCAGTCGCGGACGTACCACCTTCTTGAGTTCGCGCCAGGCCGCCTTGAAGGTGACCATGACGCGGATCATCTTCATGCCGCCGCCGGTGGAGCCCGCGCTTCCTCCCCAGAACATGAGCACCACGAAGAGCAGTCCGATGACCCGTGGCCAGGCGTCGAAGTCGGCCGTGCCGAAACCCGTGGTGGTCACGATGGCGATGACCTGGAAGCTGGCGTAGCGGAAGGCGCCGGCGAGCGAATCCACCTTGTCGGATTCGCGCTCCAAGTGCGCGGCCAATTCGGTTTCGCTGCGGGGTTCGTGGGTGAAGTGGGTGGCGACTTCCTCGCTCGAGGGAAGCCCGCCCATCCAGAGCAGCAATGTAGAGAAGGCGATGGCCAGGAAGACCGTGCCGAAATAGAAGTGGAACTCCCGGTTGCGGCGCAGGCTGAGCCAGTCCCCCCGGAAGAGCAGGCGATAGTGAATCAGGAAATTCGTGCCCGCCATGAACATGAAGAAGGTGATGACGTAGTCGATGTAGGCGCTGTCGAAAGCGCCGATGGAAGCGTTGTGCGTGGAGAATCCGCCGGTGGCCATGGTGGCGAAGGAGTGGGAGAGCGCGTCGTAGAGATCCATGCCGCCGAACATGAGCAGCAGGGTTTCCACGCCGGTGAGCAGCACGTAGACGCCCCATAGGATCTTCGCCGTTTCGGCGAGGCGCGGGCGCAGCCTGTCGGCGGTGGGGCCGGGTACCTCGCCGCGGAACATCTGGTATCCGCCCACGCCCATGGCCGGGAAGATGGCGAGCACGAGAGTCACGATGCCCATGCCGCCGAGCCAGTGGGTGAGGCTGCGCCAGAACAACAGACCGCGGGGCAGCGCTTCGATGTCGGACAGAATGGTCGAGCCCGTGGTGGTGAATCCGCTCATGGTCTCGAAGTAGGCGTCGGTGAAGGCGGCCAGGGGCTCGTAGCCTTCGCGCAGGAAGTGCACCAGGAAGGGGATGGATCCCAGCAGCGCCAGAACCACCCATCCCAGGGTCACGATGGCGAAGCCTTCCTTGATGCCCTGGTCGTAGCGCCCGGCGCGGAAGATTCCCTGGAGCAGGGTTCCCAGCAGCAGCGAGGCGAGAATGGTGATGGCGAAGCTCGAGACTTCGGTGTTCCAATAGTCCCCAACGCCGCGCTGCTGCCAGAGGGCGATGCCCGTGGGCACGAGAAGCACCAAAGCGAGCATCTGAATCAGGCGCCCGAGAGAATAGAAGACCGCGCGGTACTTCACTATTTCCCGCCCTTGAAGAGTTTCTGGATCTTGGGCGCCATCTGCGGCTGGCAGACCACGATCACATCGTCGCCGGGCTCGATCCGCGTCTCGCCCCGGGGAATCTTCACCTCGCCGGCGCGGAAGATGGCGCCCGCGATGGCCTTGCCGTGCACGGGCGACCAGACCTTGGCGAGGGTGTCCTTGGTGATCTTGCTTCCCTCCTCGGCCTGGATCTCCATGGACTCCAGGTCCATGTCGCGCAGCTGCAGCTCAACCGAGATACGCCCGCGATGGATGATGTCCATGATCTCCTGGGCCATGAGCCGCCGCGGACTGATCACGTGGTCCACGCCGATCTCGCGGAAGAGCTGGTTGCTGGCCGGCTCCATGGAGATGGCGATGATCTTCTTCGCGCCCTCCGAGCGCGCGAGCAGGGAGCCCATGACGTTTTGGGATGTGCGCTGGCCCGCGCCGACGAAAAGGTCCGCGTTCTCCACGCCGGCCTCGCGCAGCACGTCACGCTCTGTCGGGTCACCGTAGAGCACCTCGACGCCTTCGAGCTTCTCCGCTGCGTCCATGCCGTGTTCGTAGTCGGGATCGAGATAGACGACCTTCTCCACCCACTGGCTGAGCGAATCGGCAAGCTGCACGGCCGTGAGGCTGCGGCCGGCCACCACCGCTCGCCTCACGGTGCGATCCTCGAGGTTGAGCAGCTCGAGGTAGGTCTGCAGGCCCTTGCGGCTGAAGAGGGTGGTGACGTCGTCATCTTCCTGGAGCACGTCCTGCCCCGAGGGGATGCGCGTCTCGCCGCCGCGATTGAGGGCCACGGCCAGGAAGTCCTTGCCGCCGGCGATCTGCAGGATCTCGATGAGGTTGCGTCCGACCACCTGCATGCCGGCCTTGATCATGTGCCGGCTGATGAGGATCTGTCCCTCGTGATAGCCGAAGACTTCCATAGCTTCTGGCACCCGGGCGATCTGGTCGATCACCTGCACGATGACCTTTTCGGGATTGATGAAGCGCGTCACCCCGAAGCCGTCGAGCACCATCTTGCCCTCGGCGTCGGTGAGTTCGGGGTTGCGCACCCGCGCGATGCGCTGGGGCACCCCGTAGCGGGCCGCCAGTCCGCAGGCGAGGATGTTCACCTCGTCCACGGAGGTGACCGCGAGGATCATCTCGGCGTCCCTGATGCCCGCCGCCTCCAGGGCCGAGGGACTGCTGCCGCTGCCGGGCACCACGAGGATGTCGAGCTTCTCGGCGATCTCGAGAACCCGCTCGCGCTTCTGCTCGATGAGGGCCACGTCGTGTCCCTGCCTCTGGAGCTGGATGGCGAGCTCGTAGCCCACGGTTCCGGCCCCCACGATGACGATTTGCACCATGACCTCCTAGGCCGTGAATCTTAGGTAGGCCCGCCGAGGCTGTAAAGGTGAGAAAAGGGGCGGGAAACCCGGTCAATTAGGGGGCTGTTTTTGGCGGAACGATTCGCTATGGTGTTAGAGAAGCTGATTTTAGCCGCCGGCTACCCGCCGTCGGCTACCGGCCGGAGGAAGAACGTGAAGATGCTCAAACTCATCCCGCTCATGGCCCTGGCGGCGATCGTCGCCTGCGGCTCGGGAAGCGAAACATTGGAGACGGAAATGGAAGGCGCAGCCGACACGCCGGCCTCGCAGGCCCTGGCGAAACTGATGGAAGGGATCGACGCCGACCTCGAAGCGGTGACCACGGCCAGCGGCCTGCAGTACGTGGACCTGTCGCCGGGCAGCGGGGGCGGAGTCGCCACGGGGCAGACCGTGCGCGTCCACTACGAAGGATGGCTGCTGGACGGCAGCAAGTTCGACAGCTCACGCGACCGCGGCGAGCCCCTGGAGTTCGCCATCGGCACCGGGCGCGTCATTCCCGGCTGGGACGAGGGAGTGGGAAGCATGCAGGTCGGCGGACATCGCCGCCTGGCCATCCCGCCCGAGTTGGGCTACGGCGATCGCGGCATCGGCCCCATCCCGCCGAATTCGACCTTGATCTTCGACGTGGAACTGCTGGGAGCGGAGTAGCCCATGGCCAGACCCATCGTGGAAATCACCCGCGTGCTGACTTTCGCCGCCTCCCACCGGCTCTACAACCCCGAGTGGGAGAACGAGCGCAACGACGAGGTCTTCGGCAAGTGCAACAACTTCTACGGTCACGGTCACGACTACGATGTGCGGGTGACCCTGCGCGGGCCGGCCGATCCCGAGACGGGCATGGTCGTGAACCTGAACATCGTGGACAAGGTCACCCGCGAGGAGATCGTGGAAGCTTGCGACCACAAGCATCTCAACCACGACGTGGAATGGCTCCGCGGCATCAATCCCACCACGGAGAATCTGGCGGTGGCCTTCTGGGAAAGGCTCGAGCCGCACTTCGGCGAAAAGCTCCATGAGATCCGCGTGCAGGAGAATCCGCGCAACTGGTGCACTTATCGAGGAGAGAAGGGCTAATGAAGGACGCCGTCCGAAACATCCTGGAGTTCATCGGCGAGGATCCCGCGCGGGAGGGACTCAAGGACACCCCCGAGCGCATGCAGAAATCCATGGCCTATCTCACCCAGGGCTACAAGCAGTGCCCCGAGGAGGTCATCGGCCGCGCCATCTTCAACGAGAGCTACGACGAGATGGTCGTGGTGCGCGACATCGATTTCTACAGCATGTGCGAGCACCATCTGCTGCCCTTCTTCGGAAAGGCCCACGTGGCCTACATCCCCAACGGCAAGATCGTGGGGCTGAGCAAGATCCCGCGCATGGTGGACGTCTTCGCCCGCCGCCTCCAGGTGCAGGAGCGCATGACCCAGCAGATCGCCCAGACCCTCGTGGACATGCTCGAGCCCCAGGGCGTGGCCGTGGTCGTCGAGGGCTTCCACATGTGCATGGCCATGCGCGGGGTCCAGAAACAGAACGCCTGGATGACCACCTCGGCCATGCGGGGCGCCTTCGAATCGAGCACCCGCACCCGCGAGGAATTCCTGCAACTCATCAAGGGGATAAGCAAGTGAGCGGCCTTTTCTTTGGCCCGCAGGCCTAGTGCCTCTGGGCTCATGTTCCTGCATGGCCGGCTTCATGACTATTCAGGCATGGGTAGCGCTTTTAATAGCAATCATTATGCTGTGTATTTGGCCTCTGGGCTTGCATAAAAGAGTATTATGGTCTACTATTGTTGTGCATGTGATAGAATGCACTAGTCTGAGAAACTCGATGTAAGGCTTGCGAGGACAAGTAATATGCGCCTTTCACAGCAAAGTACGGCCTCCGTATTGGCCGAACTAGGTGAACGTATTAGAAGACAACGGCTTAACTTAAACATCACCCAGGGGGCCTTGGCCACCAAGGCGGGTGTGGGGCGCAGCGTGATCCAGAAAATCGAGAGGGGTGATACCTGCATGCTTGATGGCTGGCTCGAAGTGCTGCGAGCACTTGGTGTTCTCGACCAGCTAGACGCCTTCCTTCCCGATCCGGGGATCAGCCCTGTTCAAGTCGCGAAGCTCCAGGGCCGGGAAAGAAAGCGGGCCACCGGAAGGAGAGTCGGCCCGGGCTTCTCTCGAAACGAGAAGGGCAGATAAGATGGCTAGTCCCCGTAAAGTGGAAAGCTGCAGGGTATTCCTTTGGGAGCAGGAGTTGGGTATAGCCACCTGGGAGGCGCAGGGTGGCTATGCGAGATTCCAGTACACCGCCGACTTCGTCCGAAGCGGATTGGAAGTCGCGCCTTCCATGATGCCCCTCGACGAGAAGCGCATCTATTTCTTTCCCGAGTTGGGCAACAAAACCTACTTCGGGCTTCCCGGTCTGCTGGCGGATTCGCTTCCCGACCGATTCGGCAATGCGCTCATCGATATCTGGCTTGCCCGGCAAAATCGCGATAAGGACGGTTTCAGCCCCATCGAACGGCTTTGCTACATGGGTTCGCGGGGAATGGGAGCTCTCGAGTTCAAGCCCTCTCGTGGGCCCAGGCCCCGGAAGTCAATTCCCATCGAGGTGGACGAGTTAACTCAGATCGCCAGCGAAGTCCTTCGTCAGCGAGAGGGTCTCGCCGTGAACCTTAGCAAGGAAGAGGAAAAAGCGCTGACGACCATCATTCGGGTGGGAACATCCGCGGGAGGCGCACGAGCGAAGGCATTGATCGCGTGGGATCCAAGAAGCGGAGAAGTGCGATCAGGACAGGTGCCGGTGCCTCCGGGATTCGAGCCCTGGCTTCTGAAATTCGATGGTCTCGATGAGGATGCCTTTGGAGACCCTGAAGGCTACGGCAGAATTGAGTACGCTTACTACAGGATGGCCACTAAGGCCGGTATCGAGATGATGCCATGTCGCCTGCTGGAGGAGGGCGATCGCGGGCACTTCATGACGCGGCGTTTCGACCGAGCGGAGTCGGGAGATAAAGTGCATGTGCAATCGCTATGTGCGCTGATGCACTACGACTACAACGTTCCACGCCAGTATGGCTATGAGGACGCCATGGCCGCCGCCCTGGCTCTGAATCTCGGCCACCCCGAACTCCAAGAAATCTATCGCCGGATGGTTTTCAATGTCCTTGCTAGAAACCAGGACGATCACACCAAGAACATCGAATTCATAATGGACAGGCAAGGGCTGTGGTCCTTGGCACCGGCCTATGACATGACGTGGAGTTATCGGGATGACAGCCCCTGGGTCGGGCGCCATCAGATGCTGATCAATGGCAAGTCGGACCACTTCACCGCCGCCGACCTTCTCGAAGTTGCCCATCGCTATGGAGTCAAGAAAGCGTCGAGCATTCTCGAAGAGGTGCATTCGGCGCTAAGTCGCTGGCCCGAGTTCGCCGATGATGCGAAGGTGCCTGACAAACTCATCGAAAAGGTCGGGATGTCCCATAGGCTGGGATTGCTGAGCTCTTGAACTACAAGGACAGTCCGATGCGAAAGGATAGATGACCGTGGCATACACAGCCTTCGTGACCGGTGGCAGCACCGGCATCGGCCGAGCCATCGCCGCCATGCTCGTGGAGGAGCGCTATCGGGTGGCCCTGTCCTCCAGAAAACTCGAACGGGCCGCCGCGGCCGCCCGCGATGTGAACGCGGAACTCGGCCTGGCCTGCGACCTCAGGTCGCCCGAGTCGGTGGGCGATGCGGTGAACTGCCTAGTGGAATCCTTCGGTGGGCTGGATCTTCTCGTGAACAATGCCGGCACCGGTGAATTCCTCGGCGTCGACGAAACCAGCGAGGCCGCCTGGGCCGAGATGATCGACACGAACCTCAGCGGCACCTTCCGCGTGACCCGCGCCTGCCTGCCCTTTCTGCTCGAGGGCGGAGGCATGGTCGTCAACGTGCTGTCCACCGCTTCGCGCACGGCCTTCCCCGGCAGCAGCGCCTATGTGGCCAGCAAGTTCGGACAGCTTGGCTTCGCCGAATCCCTTCGCGCCGAATTCCGCGACCGCGGCCTGCGCGTGGTGAACCTGCTTCCCGGCGCGGTGGACACTCCCTTCTGGAATCGCATCGAGGGGGACTGGGACCGCGGCAAGATGCTCCAGGCCGCCGACGTGGCCGAGGCCGCCCGCACGGCCATTCGCGCGCCGGCCGGAACTCTGCTGGAGGAGATTCGCCTGGGCCCCGCCGGAGGGGCTCTCTAGCGTTCGATTGCCCGCGATCCGCTGCCCATTTGTCGCGATGATGGGACCGCAGCATCGGGTGATAGGTCAGAAAAACAAGCGAATAGCCCTGATTTCCTGACGGTTTGAATCGACAGCGATGCGTCCTCCCGCCAACCGGCGTGGGTAAATCCAATTTCCGCTGATTTTGTGAGGAAATGTACGAGCCCAATGGCACGGCTATAGCATCCGTATTACTTTGCCCAGGTTATGCACGAACGGGGGAGCCGACCGGCTAACGCGGGCCCAAAAAGCCGACCCCTCCGTTCTCCGCGGTGCCGACCGCTCACCGGTCGGACGGGGAGGCGAACTCATCAAGAGTTATGTCCACAACTGAAGTAATCCAACAAGACGAAGTGGTGATCCGATTCGCCGGCGACTCGGGCGACGGGATGCAGATCACCGGAACGCAGTTCACCGCCACCACCGCCAGGATCGGCAATGACCTGGCGACCTTCCCCGACTTCCCCGCCGAGATTCGCGCGCCAGCCGGCACGCGGCCGGGCGTGAGCGGATTCCAGGTGCACTTCAGCTCCTCGGACATCCACACGCCGGGCGATCGTCCCGATGTGCTCGTGGCCATGAATCCAGCGGCCCTCATCGTGAACTACAAGGATCTGAAGCCGGGCGCCGTGATCGTGGTCAATGTCGGGAGCTTCAAGGAAAGCGACCTGAAGAAGGCGAACCTCGAGACCAATCCTCTCGAGGACGGCACCCTCGACGGCTACCGCGTCATCGAACTCGACGTGAACGCCCGCGTGCAGGACGCTCTCAAGGACAGCCCCCTGAGCAAGAAGCACATCCTGCGCTGCAAGAACTTCTACGTGTTGGGCCTGATGTACTGGCTCTACAGCCGCCCCATCGAGCCCACCTTGGAGTGGCTAGAGCAGAAGTTCGCGGGCAAGCCCGAGCTCATCGACGCGAACCAGAAGGCCCTGCAGGCCGGCTTCAACCGAGGCAGTACCCTCGAGCTCTTCCAGGGTCGCTACGAGGTTCCGGCCTTCGAGGACGCGCCCAAGGGCACCTACCGGAACATCCTCGGCAACCAGGCCATCGCCCTGGGGCTTCTCGCCGGCGCCAAGATGGCCGAGCTGACGCCCCTTCTCGCGAGCTATCCCATCACGCCGGCCTCGGACATTCTGCACCAGCTGTCCGGCTACAAGCACTTCGGCATGATCACCCTTCAGATGGAGGATGAGATCGCCGCGGTGACGGCCGCCATCGGCGCGTCCTACGCGGGCACGCTGGCCATCACGACCACTTCGGGACCGGGCATGGCGCTGAAGACCGAGGCTTTCGGCCTGGCGGTCATGGCCGAGCTGCCCTTGGTCATCGTGAACGTGCAGCGCGCGGGACCGTCCACGGGCATGCCCACCAAGGTGGAGCAGGCCGACCTGAACCAGGCCATCTACGGCCGCAACGGCGAGACGCCGATTCCGGTGCTGGCCGCGTCCACGCCGGCCGACTGTTTCGACTGCGCCGTGGAGGCCGCGCGAATCGCCACGCAGTACATGACTCCGGTCATTCTGCTCAGCGACAACTACCTGGCCAACGGTTCGGAACCCTGGAAGCTTCCCACCATGGATGAGCTGGTGCACTTCCCTGTCAAATTCCATACGGATACGGAAAACTTCCTGCCCTTCTCCCGCGATGAGAAGGGGGCGCGCCCCTGGGCCCTGCCGGGGACGCCGGGTCTGGAGCATCGCGTGGGCGGGCTCGAGAAGGAGCCGCTCAAGGGCGAAGTGAGTTACGAGCCCGAGAGCCATGAGATCATGACCCACGAGCGCGAGGCGAAGATTCAGGGTATCGCGAAGAGCTACGCTCCGCTCAAGGCCTGTTGCGACGAGAAGCACGACCTGTTGGTTGTGACCTGGGGTTCGCCCTTCGGACAGGCGCGCAGCGCGGTGGAACGTTGCCGCAAGCAGGGTCACAGCGTGGCGCACCTGCAGCTTCGCAACCTCTGGCCCCTGCCCCTCGATCTGGGCGACATGCTTCGTAATTACGATCGCGTGCTGATTCCGGAACTGAACCTCGGACAGCTCGCGCGCATCCTGCGCAGCGAGTTCCCCGATGTCGAGTTCCACGAACTGCACAAGATGCAGGGCAAACCTTTCCACACCGACGAGATCCAGGACAAGATCATGAGCCTCCTGGGGGTGAAGTCATGAGTACGCCGCAGGCATTGACCAAGGCAGATTTCAAGTCCGATCGTGACGTGCGCTGGTGCCCGGGTTGCGGAGACTATTCCATCCTCAATTCGGTACAGACGGTCATGGCCGATCTCGAGATTCCTCGCGAGCAGTTCGTGATCGTCTCGGGCATCGGTTGCTCCAGCCGCTTTCCCTACTACATGGGAACCTACGGCTTCCACAGCATCCACGGCCGCGCGCCGGCAGTGGCCACGGGAATCAAGGTGGCGAACCCCGACCTTTCGGTCTGGGTGGTCACCGGTGACGGCGATGGCCTGGCCATCGGCGGCAACCACATGATTCACGCCCTCCGCCGCAATGTGGACATCAAGATTCTGCTCTTCAACAACGAGGTTTACGGCCTGACCAAGGGACAGTACTCGCCGACCTCTCCGGTGGGCACCCAGTCCAAATCGACGCCATTCGGATCCATCGATCGGCCCTTCAATCCGATCACGCTGGCTCTCGGCGCTCGCGCGACCTTCGTGGCGCGCACCAGCGACGCCATGCCAAAGCACATGAACGAGATCCTCAAGGCGGCCGCCGCCCACAAGGGATCGGCCTTCGTGGAAGTCTGGCAGAACTGCGTGATCTTCAACGACGGAGCTTTCAGCGACTGGTCCGAGCGGGCCGTGCGCGATGACAAGGTCGTAGACCTGCGCAACGGCGAGCCCATGATCTACGGCAAGAACGGCGACAAGGGCGTCGCCTACGACTGCGGCGAGCCCAAGAACGTGCTGGCGGGGGAGGCCTCCATCTGGAAGGCCGACACGCCCACGCCGGCGCCCGCCATGGTCGTCGCCGAGATGGACCTCTATCCCGAGCTGCCCCGCGCCATCGGCGTGTTCCGCAGCGTGGAGAAGCCGGTCTTCGACGCGGGCATCCATCATCAGGTCGAGCTGGCCAAGGCCGAGAGGCCCGACGGCGAGCTGAAGGATCTGATCTACACGAAGGATGTTTGGGAAGTGAAGTAAGGCTTCACGCTATCCGCAAAATGAAACCCTCCCCCGACGATGGGGGAGGGTTTTTTCAGGCGGCTATCGACCGGCAGCTATACTTCTTCCTGCTGCGCGCCTTTCAGGCTGAACCCCATCTTCATGCGGATGTCGTCCAGCATCGCGATGAGCGCCGGGATCAGGAAAAGGGTCAGCACGGTGGCGAAGGCCAGTCCCCAGATCATGCTGACGGCCATGGGCACCATGATCTTGGTGGCGCCGGTGCTGGCCACGGTGAGCGTGGACAGGCCGGTGATGGTCGTCACGGTGGTGAGCAGGATGGGTCGAAGGCGGACCACGCCGCTTCGCACGATGCTCGTCCAGCGGCCGCGCCCGCTTCGCCGCGACTTGTTGATGAAGTCCACCATGAGCAGCGAGTTGTTCACCACCAGCCCCATGAGCGCGATGATGCCAACCATGGCCGGAATGGTGAGCTCGTAGCCCATCACCAAGAGGCCGATCACCACCCCGATGAAGCTCAGCGGCACCGTGAAGATGACCGCGAGCGGCTGGCTGAGGGAGTTGAACTGTCCGGCCAGGATCATGAAGATCAGCAGGAATGCCACAGGGATCATCAGGAAGAGGCTCTGGAAGCTTTCGGCCGTGCGTTCGAACTCGCCGCCGAAGAAGAGCCGGTATCCGGGATGGTCCGTGGAGAAGGTGGCGAAGCGTTCCATGATGGCCTTGTTCACGTCCGTGCTGTTCTGTCCCTCGGACAGTTCCGCCGTGATGGTGATGGCCCGGTCCCTCTCGCTGTGGCGAATCACGCGCAGGTTCGTCTGATGCTCGAAGTTCACCACGTTGCCCAGGGGAACCAGTCCGCCGGCCAGGCTAGCCACCTTGACCTTGTCGAGGGTGTCCAGGCGATCGCGCTGAGATTCCTTGAGCCTCACGATCACCGGACGCTCCTTGCCGTCGGCCTCGGTGAACTGCGTGGCCTCGAAGCCCATGAAGGCCGCGCCCACGGTCATGCCCACCTCGCTGCTGCTCACGCCGAGCTCCGCCGCGCGGTCGCGGTCCATCTTAACGAGGTACTCCCGGCCGTCGCGGGTGAAGTCGTCACGGATGTCCACAACGCCGTGGATGGTCGCGAGCTCGGCCTTGAGCTTCTCGCCCAGTTCTTCGAGAACCTCCAGACGCGGACCGAGAATGCGGATCTCCACGGGCTTGCCCGTCGGAGGACCGCCCTGGGGCCGCGACAGGTTCAACTCGACGATGCCCGGTATGTGCTCGATCTTGTCCCGCAGCTCTTCCATGATTTCGCGGTCGCTTCGCCCGCGGTCGGCGGCGGAGACGAGGTCGATGTTCACCTCGCCCAGGTGGCTGCCGGGCAGGAACTGATAGTTCTTGATCTGATAGCCGGTGATGGCCACCACGGCCTTGACCTCCCCTTCGGGAATCTCGTCCACGTAGGCTTCCACCTCATGGGTCACGAGATCGGTGATCTCGAGGGTCGTGCCCGGCGCCAGATCGTACTGCACGATGATCTGGTCGAAATCCTCGTCGGGGAACATGCGCACCGGCAGCATGCCCACCGCGATCAGACTGAAGAGGGCCAGCAGCAGGACGCTTCCGAAGGCCACATAGCGGTAGCGTAGGGTGCGGCTGAGCTGTCTGCGGTAGCGTTTGCGAAGCCACAGGTAGACCGGGTTGCGTTTCACCGGCTTGGTGGCCTTCAGGTCGTCGTCGGTGGTGACCTGATGCACGTGCTTGGGTTTCATGCCCAGACGACGGCGAACCCAGTTGTTGAACTCGGCGACTTCCGCCGTGTGCGCGGGAAGCACGATGAGCGCTTCAACCAGGCTGGCCAGCAGTGCGAAGATGACCGCCTTCGGGATTGCGCTGATGAACTTGCCCATCATGCCCGTCATGAACAGAAGGGGCAGGAAGCCCGCGATAGTGGTGGAGACCGCCGACACCACCGGCGCCAGCACCTCCTTGGTGCCGACGATGGCGGCCTTCACGGGCGGAACGCCGCGTTCGATGTAACGCTGCACGTTGTCCACCACGACGATGGCGTCGTCGACCACCAGTCCCAGTGCCATGATCAGGGCGAAGAGGGTGAGCATGTTCACGCTCATGCCCGCCATGCTCATGAGGATGAATCCCACGAGGAAGGTGAAGGGAATGCCCACGAGCACCAGCACCGAATTCACCCAGCCGATGAAGAAGAGCAGCAGCAGGCCCACGATGATGGCCGTGAGCCAGGCGTTGTTGGTCATGATGCCCAGGCGCTCGGAGATGAGCTCAGCCGAATCGAGGCGAACCTCGCTGCGCACGGGAATGGGCAGCGAACCGTTGTAGTGCTCGACGATCTCGTGCACCTCGGCCGAAATGTCCAGGGTGTTGCTGTCGTCGTTCTTGTAGACCACCAGGTTGCCGGCGGGATTGCCGTCCAGGCGGCTGTAGACGTAGCGATCCTCCACCTCGCGGCGAACCTCGGCCACGTCGCGAAGACGGAGCTTGGCGCCGGCGGGACCCGTACGAAGCACGGTGCCGCCGATGTCGTCCATATCCGCGTACTTGCCGAGCACCCGCAGCTTGTAGGAACTGTCGCCCATCTCGGCCTGTCCGCCGGGCAGGTCCACGTTCTGGCGTCCCAGGGCGGCGATGATCTCGCCCAGGGACACGCCATAGTGCTCCATGAGGTCGGCGTCGGCCATGACGTGAACCTCGAGATCCAGGAAGCCCTGCATCTCGACCTTGTTCACGCCGTCGATCTCCTCGATGTCGCGCTTCATGTCTTCGGCGACCTCGAAGAGCACGTTGTCGTTGACCGCTCCGCCCATGGACACGAAGCACACAGGCTGGATCATCGATGCGTTCAGCTCGAAATAGATCGGGTCTTCGGCGTCCTCGGGCAGGTCGGGTATGGCGTTGATGGCCGTCTGCAGGTCGAGCATGAACTTGTCGTTGTCGATGCCCTGCTCGATGTAGATGCCCACCGTGCCGCTGGACTCTTCGCTGTTGCTGACCACCTCGTCGATGCCGTCGAGGTCGGCCAGGCCTTCCTCGATCTTGTTGACGATCTCCTGCTCGACCTCCGATGCGCTGGCTCCCGGCCAGGGCACCACCACGAAGGCCTGATCGAGGTTGGCGTTGGGGAAGAAGTTCCGCGGCATGTCCATGTAGTGGTAGATCCCCACCACGGCCGCGATGATCACGAAGAAGTGCACCAGAAGTCGTCGTTTGACGACCAGGGATATGAGGTCCATGGCTTACTCCTGGTCCGTGCCGGGCTTGCCGACGGTCTCGACGGCGGTGCCGTCCTTGACGCTCCACTGACCCTGAACGATGAGCCTCTCGCCCGCCGCCAGTCCTTCGAGCACCTCGACCCGGTCGCCTTCACGCTTGCCCAGCACGATGTCCTTCCGCTGGGCCACACCCTCCTGCACCGTGAAGACGATGGGTTCGCCGTACTGCTCCACCACCGCGCCCGCGGGAATCACGATGGCGCCGGTCTTGTCCTGGAGCCTGATGCTGCTGCGCGCGCTCATGCCCGAGAGCAGCTTTCCTTCGGCGTTGGGGATCACGATCTCCAGCGGGAAGCTGCGGGTCATCATGTCGCTGCGCACGCCCACGCTGTGCACCTGTCCGGGGAAGCGCAGGTCGGCGAGAGCGGGGATGTAGACATCCACCGGCATGCCCTTCTGCACGCGCACGGCGTCGCGCTCGGAAAGGCTCGTGCGGATGAGCACGCTCGACAGATCGACCACCGCCGCCATGGGCATGCCCGGGGCGACCTGCTCGCCGACTTCGGGCAGCAGCAAGGCCACGCGTCCGGCGAAGGGCGCGCGGATCTCGCAGTCCTCGAGAGACTTCTCCGCGAGTTTCATCGCGGCCTCGGCGGCCAGCATGCCCGACTCGGCGGTGAGGGCTCCGAGCCTCACGCCCTCGAACTCCACATCGCTCACGCGTCCCTTGTCCTTGAGAGCCTTCGTGCGTTCGAGATCGCGCTGGGCCTGTTCGTAGGCGGCCTTGGCGCCGACGAGCCCGGCCTTGGCCTGGTCCACGCCGGCGGCGTAGAGACGCTTGTCGATCTCGACCAGCAGCGCGCCCTTCTCGACCATGTCGCCCATTTCGTGGGGAACACGCATCACAGTACCGCCCACCTGGGCGGCCATGTCCACCTCGCGCCAGGCTTCGGTGCTGCCGCCCGGCTCGATGGTCAAGGTGAAGCGACTGGGCGTGATCGCCTGCGCGACCACGGGGATGGCGCGGGTGGCTTCCATTTCCTGGGGCGCGTCGGCTTCGCCTTCGGCGGCCTCGCCCTCGGGGGCCCGTCCGCATCCGGCCGCGAGAAGCAGCAAGAGGACCGGGATCAGAATGCGCAGGCTCTTCATTTCGTCTCCTCCATCGTCAGGTTCTCGCCGGCCAGGCTCTCCAGCGCGGCCAGGGCTCCGAAGTATTCGTATCGCGAGGCCACGGCCTGGGCGCGGGCGGCGGTGAGGCCCACCTGCACGTCCACCAGATCGAACTCGGCCACCTGGCCCGCCTCATATCGGGATTCCATTTCCTCGAAGGTCTCGCGGGCCTGCCGCTCGGCGCTCTCGCGGAAGGTAAGGTCCTGCCTGGCCCTCACCACTTCCAGCCAGCTCGCCCAGACGCCCACGCGTAGCTGCTCGAGGGCGTCGGCGCTCTCGTACTCGGCGCGCCGCTGGTCGGCGGCGGCCTGTCGCCAGGAAGCGTAGTTGCCCATGAGATCGAAGACGGGCAGGGCCACCAGCGCGGTGGCAGACCAGGTGTCGTCGCCGTCGAGCTCGGCCGTGTCGTTCTCCTGCCAGCCCAGGCTGTAGGAGAAGTGCAGCGAAGGCGTGATGCCCGACAGCGCCAGGGTCTTGCCGGCCGAAGCCGCGTCGGAACCCGCGCGAATGGCGCGAGCCGAGGGGCTCCACTCCAGGATGACCTCGCTCAGGGATTCGGGGTCGATCTCCGAAAGTCGAAGTCCTGTCCCCAGATCTGTTTCACTGACGAACTCGAGGGCGAGCGGCGCATCGAGCGGATTGCCGAGTAGCCGGTTCAGCTCCATCTCGGCCAGCCGCGCGCCGTTGCTCGCCGCCAGCTCACCGCTCTGGGCCTCTGCCAGAGTCGTTTCCCAGCGAAGCACGTCCGAGCGCGGCAGCATGCCGAGCTCGGCCTTGTCCCGGGCGAGCAGCATGCGGTTCTGCGCCGAGGCCACGCTCTCGCGGGCCACCTCATGCATCTCGCGGGCGGCCAGCACGCCGAAGTAGGCCGCGCGCACGGCGTAGATGATCTCCGCGCGGCTCGCCTCGTGACCGGCCTTGCCCGCCCGCAGTCCCGCGCTGGCGAGCCCCCGCTGTCCGAGCAGGTTGACGTTGAGCGGGAATTGCTGGTTCACGGTGAGGCTGGTGCGGTAGGTGTCGCGATAGAGGAAGGGTTCGATCTCCACGCCGCTGATGCCCAGGGCTTCGAACATTTGGGTCATGCCGTCCACGGCCTGGTTGGCGCGGGCATAGGTGTCGTCGTCCACGCGGGTCACCGAAGAGCTGAAGCTGCCCGTGGGAAGGAAGGCGAGCCAGGCCTTGCGCGACTCCCAGACGCTCGCGTCCAGCGAGGCGCGGCTGGCGTGCAGGGAGGGATTGCGTTCGAGTGCGAGCTCGACAGCCTCGTCCAGGGATAGCACCGCGGGCTTCTTCAAGACGCCGGGCGGTTCCACGGGCTGCGCGTTCGCGGCGAACGCGAAGCCGAGCAGCGCCAGGACCAGGGCTCTTCTCAGAGCGGTTTGCATTGCTTCATCACTCCTTCCGGCCAGGGTTCGGTCCGCGAGATCTTCTCGTGGATGCGCCCGAGCCACTTGATTTCCATCTCCACCAGATCAGCGTAGTACTGCACGATGTCCATGGCGGTTTCGGGATAACACTCCGCCATCTTGAAATGTTCGTGAATGCCGGCGACCTCGGCGCGAAGGGCGGTGACGGCCTCCAGTCGCGCGGCCAGGCTGGCGAGTAGCTCGCTTTTATCGGACAGATGGGAGAAGCCGTAACCCATGAGCATGGGAAAGTAGGGGTGCACCATCTCGGTGAGGGCCTGATGCAGGATGCGCTGGAAGGTCTCGCGACCCTGCTCGGTGATGGTGTAGACCGTTCGGTCGGGGTGGGCCGTGCCCGTTTCGCTGTGGGCTGTCAGGTCCTTCTTGCCCTCCAGGCGCGCGAGGCCCTTGTAGATGGCCGGCGTGGTGATGCCCACCCAGGCCTCCATGTTGCGGCGCTCGATCTCCTGCTTGATGTCGTATCCGTGCCGGGGCTCTTCGCTGAGCAATCCGAGCAGGACGAGGTCGACTTTGGACATGGGGTCTCCTTGAACAGGATTCCAGTTTAATAACAAACCGTTTATTAGTCAACCGTTGAATATTGAGGGATTGAAGAAACAGTTTGACGGTCGCCAAGCTGGCGTCCATATTGCAATCGAATTGCACATTAGACGAAATGGTGAAGTGCTATGTACACCACAAGGACCCTAGAAGCCTATTTTTTGCAAGCATCTACGCAGTTTCCGGTCATGATGGTCACGGGGGCCCGGCAGGTCGGGAAGACCACATTTCTAAGGGCTCTGAGCCGGTCGAATCGAAGTTATATCAGTCTCGATGACCCTCTCACCCTATCTCTGGCCCTGGAAGATCCAGCGTTGCTGCTCAAGCGCTTTCCCGGCCCCGTTTTAATTGATGAGATTCAGTATGCTCCGGGACTGCTTCCCTACATCAAGATGGCGGTCGATACCGACCCGAGTCCCGGACGATTCTGGCTGACGGGATCTCAGCCCTTTCACTTGATGAAGGCGGTTACCGAGTCGCTCGCCGGACGAGTGGGAATCGTGAGGCTTCTAGGATTCTCCCGAAGAGAATCATCGGGGGGAGGCGTGACGGCTCCGCCATTCTTACCGACGAAAGAAGGCCTCGAGGCGAGAAGGCAATCGGACCCCCCCCTCTCGCTTCAAGAGCTCTATACGCAAATATGGCGGGGATCCTTTCCGGCCGTGGCGCTTCATCCAGAGGTCGACCGCAATCTGTTCTACAGCTCATATGTTCAGACCTATCTCCAGCGGGACATCAGGGACCTGGCAAGAGTCGGCGATGAGATGGCGTTCCTTCGCTTCGTGCGGGCGGCAGCCGCTCGCAGCGCCCAGCTGCTGAATCTGTCGGAACTGGCCAGGGACGCGGACGTGGTGCCGAACACGGCCAAGGCCTGGTTGTCGATCCTGGAAGCCTCGGGGATCGTCTACATCCTGGAGCCCTACTTCAGCAACACGACCAAACGACTGGTCAAATCGCCGAAACTCTACTTTCTGGATACCGGCTTGTGCAGCTGGTTGACCGAATGGTCGAGCCCGGAAACACTTGAGGCCGGGGCGGCATCCGGGGCGATTCTCGAAACATGGATACTGGGTGAGCTCCTGAGATCCTGGTGGCACCATGGGCGCAGGGCACCCTTCTATTACTACAGGGACAAGGATCAAAAGGAAATCGATCTGATCATCCTTCAGGATGGAACGATCTATCCCCTGGAGTTCAAGCGTTCGGCTTCACCTGGAAGAGATTCAGCGCGGCATTTCTCGGTGCTCGAGCGACTTGGCATACCTGTCGGGCCCGGAGGGGTTGTTTGCCTGGCTGATCAGTCGCTCCCCTTGACGGAAAATGTAGTGACCGTTCCGGTGGGCGTTCTCTGAGCGGCGGGAGTTGCGCCTCTCCTATTGAAGCAAGGTCAATTTGTGTCAACACCGACGCTGTTTGTCCCCTTTTCACCGATCTAAGATGTCCCCTGATCGCCGAAGTTCATGCGTCCAAGGCGACAGCCTCTGGGGCTGCCGCCCCTTCCTCCTGAGTCTCCACCTCCTTGTCTGGCATGGGTTTACCGAGTAATCCGGCCTTCCGTTTCTCCTTCAACCGGTAGCTTTCGCCCTTGATATTGACCGTCGTGGCATGGTGCAGCAGGCGGTCGAGGATGGCGGTGGCCAGGACCTGGTCGCCGAAGATCTCGCCCCAGTCCACGAAGCTCTTGTTGGAGGTGAGCACGAGGCTGGCCTTCTCGTAGCGCCGGGTCAGGAGCCTGAAGAACAGGCTGGCCTCCTGGCGGTTCATCGGCAGGTAGCCCATCTCGTCGAGCACGAGCACCTTCGGGTAGACGAGCTGCTGGAGGGTCCGCTCCAGGCGGTTCTCGGTGCGGGCCCGGCTGAGCCGCGTCAGCAGCTGCTCAAGGGTGAGGAACAGGACCCGGTAGCCGGCCTCCACGGCCTTGACCCCCAGGGCGATCGCCAGGTGCGTCTTGCCGACTCCCGGCGGGCCCAGGAAGATCACATTCTCGGCCCGCTCGACAAAGGAGAGCCCCGCCAGCTCGCGCACGACCTTCCGGTCGATCGAGGGCTGGAAGCCGAAGTCGAACTGCTCGAGGGTCTTGATGCCGGGGAAGCGGGCCGAGGCGAGCCGGATCTCCACGCCCTTCTGGTGGCGTCCCTTCCACTCGACGTCCAGCGCCTGGGCCAGGAACTCCTTGTAGCCGAGGTCCTTCTTGGCCGCCTGCTCGCAGACCGTCTCGACCTGGTCGGCCAGATGGCCCATCTTCATCTTCTCCAGCAGGCTCACGAGCTGCATGAGGCCACCTCCTCGTAGACCGACAGGTCCCGCGCCTGGACGCGAAGGGTCTGCCCCCACAACCGCGCATGGTGGGCGGGCACGGTGACCCAGCCCTCCTCGGCGGGGCGGAGCCGGTGATGGGCCAGGAGCTGTTCGCCAGCCAGGATGCGCAACTCGTCGTCCAGGCTGAGGCGCACGGTCACCCCCTGGCCCCGCCACGGGTCCGGAACACTGTAGCGGTTGCCGCCCACGTCCACGTAGCCGTCCCAGGCAACCACGCGCCGCTGCAGGTAGCTCGTGTCGTAGCGAACGGCGGGAAGGGGTCCCAGATGCGGGGCCTCCCGCGCGAAGCGCTCGGCCACCACCTCCTTGACCGTGCCATGGACCCTCCGGTCCGCCTCCTCGGCCAGCCACTGCTCGGCCAGCTGGTTCAGGTGCGCCAGGCTCTCGAAGGCGCGGTAGCGCACGAAGAAGTGATGCTTCACATAGCCGACCATCCGCTCGTCCTTGCCCTTGGTCCTCGCCCGGTAGGGCCGGCAGGCTCGGGGCACGAAGCCGTAGTGGCCCGCCAGGTCGACAAAACGGGGGTTGAAGCGACGGCCCGACCCGTCCGAGATCACCAGCGCCGTCGGGTTGTCCACCAGCACTTCCTCGGTCACCCCGCCGAAGTGCTCGAAGGCCCGGATGATCCCTTCGTAGATGTGCTCGGCGTCCTCGCGTTCGGCGCCCCAGAAGTGGAAGCGCCGCGAGTAGCCCAAGGTGTTGACGGCGAAGTGGACCTTCGTCCGCCGGCCGGCCACCCGTGTCCAGATCTCGCCCCAGTCGGCCTGCAACTGTCGGCCCGGCTCCGTCTCGAAGCGGACGGTCGCCCGGCTCTTGCGAAGCGTTCGCTTGGGCCGGATGTAGTCGCGCAGGATGGACACGCCGCCCGGATAGCCCTGCTCCTGAAGCAGCCGCCAGATGACCACCGCGTTCCAGACACCCTCTTCCAACAGCTTGTCCACCTGGGGCTTGTAGGGGTCGAGTACGCTCCCACGGGCTCCCGGACGCTTGCCGCTGGGCGCGCCGCCTCGCTTCAGCGCCCGGCTGACCGTCTTCGGGTGCACCCCGAGCTCGGCGGCGATGTCTTTTTGATAGGCCCCGCGACGGGACTTTGCGTGTATCATCAGGTAGTCCTCCTTGCTGAGCACCGGCTC
>CAYFNT010000001.1:0-330950 GCA_964344565.1 uncultured bacterium | reverse complement strand
CGGCGCGGCGACCCTCGTGCTGAAGGAAGCGCTGTCCGACTCCAGCCTCTTCCCCAGCCTCGATGCGGACGACGCACCCCCTAGCAAGGAAACGGGAACATGAGCAAAGGTGCGATAGGCCTACTGGTTCTGCTGCTCCTGAGCTCCGTCCCGGCCTGTTCGCCGGACGAGGAATCCGCCCCGGAGTGGGGCCTCGTCTGGCAGGACGAATTCGACGGCCCCGCCGGCCAGTTGCCCGACGCGGAGCACTGGCAGTTCGACATCGGCACCGACTGGGGCAACCTGCAGCTGGAGTACGATACGAATCGGCCCGAGAACGTGAGTCTCGACGGCGAAGGGCACCTGGCCATCACGGCCCGGGAAGAGGAGTACCAGGGCCAGTCCTATACCTCGGGGCGCATCAAGACCATGGACCTCTTCGAGCGGACCTACGGTCGCTTCGAGGCCCGCATCAAGCTGCCCATCGGCCAGGGCATCTGGCCCGCCTTCTGGATGCTCGGCGAGGACATCGAGGAAGTCAACTGGCCCCAGTGTGGCGAGATCGACATCATGGAGTACCGCGGCCATGAGCCGCGCGTTCTCCATGGCACCATTCACGGTCCCGGACACTTCGGCGACGGCGCCATCGGAGGGCGGCACGAACTGGCCCAGGGAGGCTTCCATCTCGGCTTCCACATCTTCGCCGTGGAGTGGGACGAGACCAGCATCCGCTGGGAAGTCGATGGACACGAGTACTTCAGCGTGAGCTCCGCGGACCTGCCGGCCGGAGCTCAGTGGGTTTACGACCACCCCTTCTTCCTCATCCTCAACGTGGCCGTCGGCGGCCGCTGGGCCGGCCCGCCCGACGAGGAGACGGTCTTCCCCCAGACCATGCTCGTGGACTGGGTGCGGGTCTACGGCCTGATCCACTGAACAGAAAGGCCCGACCGATCGGCCGGGCCTTCCCGATTCGATGATTCCCTTCTAGATCGCCATGTGCAGGTAGGTGCGGATCTCCCACTCGTTGCCCTCGTCGAGGCCTTCGGGATAGAGATCGTATCCCGCGGGTTCGGCCACTCCTTCGGGCTGATAGCGGTTCGAATAGCGGTCCAGGGTGCGATAGACCGCTCGAATGCCGATGCGGGTCTGGGGATTGTCGTAGAACCAGGACGGCGAGCCCAGGGTGTAGGACAGGTCCCCCATCAGCTGCAGCGGGAAGGTCAGGTTGTGATCCCGATGATAGTCATAGGGACCGAATTCGTTGACCTTCACCGATCCGGCAAGGGCCATCGAGGGCCAGGTGATCCGGCTCGTCAGCATCATGCTTTCCTCCAGGCGATCGTTGTCGCCGTTGGGCTCGGCAAGGCCGTAGAAGTAGCTGCTCACCATGCGAGTGTGCTGGCCGAGACGTTTGACCACGCGACCGGAGATTCCCCACAGGTCGCGGGCGGGAGTGCTGCCGGGAAAGGCGTAGATCTCCTGGGTCTCGGAGAAGAACAACCGCGCGTCCGCGGGTGTATGATGACGCATGAAGGTCAGGCCGATGCTCGCCGCCAGATTCGCATCTTCGCGCCGGTCGCTGTCCCAGGTCCAGAACCAGGTCGCGGGTGTGGGGTCGTAGACCAGCATGAGTTCGAAGGCCGTGGTTTCGCGATTGTAGATGACGGCGAAGGGATCGTCCCGCAGGTTGCGGGGGCGACCGGCCGTGCCCACCAGGTAGTCGGAGTGGGGCATGGGCCCCACGACGGGCTTCTGCCAGAGGAAGTTGGGACCGATCTGCCAGTCACCCATTCCGAGGGCTAGGCCGGTGATGATATTCTTCTGGTTGCCCGAGCCCGTGTCTTTCAGGCCCCAGCCAGTGAAGGTGGGAATGACGGTGGGACCGGCATCGGCCACCAGTCCCATGTAGGCGCCCTGACCGTACCAATTCCATCGGCCTCTCTGCCAGGTCAGCTTGGCCTTGAAGCCGAAGGTGTCCTCGTCGCGGATGGTGTCCTGCTTGATGTCGTCAGGCTGAAGTGGAAGCTCGGAGTTCGCGTTCTCCTCGCTGACGATCTGAAAGGTCTCTCCGACCCGGGGTGAACCGGACCATAGAACGCCGCCTTCGAAGTCGAAGCCCATCAGACGCTTCTGCACCTGCAGCGAGGCCTTGCGATTGGTGCGGATGGGGATGGCGATGGAGCTGGTCACCTGATGCTGCTGGGTGAACTCCTCCTGGAAGATGGCGGTCCACTGGGCCGTGCCGATGGAACGCTGGTACTTGGCGAAGAAGGCAGGATTGGCGCCCCACCAGAGCTGCGGGCCGAATGCCAGGGTCAGGCCGCTGAACTGCTTCTTGCCCTCGATCTGAAATCCGATGGGCGCGATGCCGTTGTAGATGTCCACGTTCTCGCCGTAGTAGGCGTCGCGGTAGAGGCCGAAGAAATCGCCGAAGTACTGCCAGTGCAGATGCCCGGTGCGATAGAAGGCGTCGAGCATGAACCAGCGATCGTCCCAGGTGACCGAGGCCTGATAGACGTTCACGCGATTCATGGATTCGACCAGAACCGGTTCGCCGTTCTCGTCGAGGAATTGGCGGGCCACCCCGTGATTCTCGTAGAAGATCTCGTCGATGGCGTTCTTGGGAATCCGTCCGAGAACGTTCAGGGAGATGCGGCCGATGAGGGCGTCACTGGGCTTGGCCTCCACGTCGATGTAGAAGGACTGGCTCTGATCGAAGCCGAGGAAGGCGGGGCGCGAGTCCTGGGGCTCGTCGATGTCGGGAGTGCTGACGTTCTTGCCCCCCGTGCTCAAGGTCTCGAGTTCCATTCGGGCTCCCGACACGCGCACCTTGCTCAGGGTGTTGCCCCGCAGACTGGCCATGTCCCCGCGACCCGCGAGCACTCCGCTCATGGGCGTGATGCGGCCGAAGTGCTCCCGGATCTTTTCGAGATCGGTATCCGCGGCGTAGGGATCGAGTCGGTAGGCGTCGCGAAGGGCGTAGTAGGCCGCGCGGGGATAGACCTCGTAGAGTCCCCAGGTGTCTGGGAATCCCTTGGCGCAGATCCCCCACCACTCCTCGTTCATGTTGTTGTCGCCCTCGCGGTAGTCCTCCCAGTAGCCGCCGTTGGGCCAGGAGGCGTTGGTGTCGTGGATGTCCAGGCGCTCTTCCTGCCGGAACTTCCACCAGCCGTCGCTCCACTGGAAGGTCATGCCTCCGATGGCGTTGCCCACCCGGCCCTTGCCGGCGGACTGTTCGTAGATCTCCTGCCACTGCCCGATGAGGTAGCGGGCCTGCATGGCCTGATCTTCCTGCATGGTGACGGCGTTGAAGGCGTCGCAGCCGAACTCCGTGAACATCACGGGAATGCCCATCTTCTCCTCGACCACGTCGTAGAGATCCCGCACCGAGATGCCGCGATAGACGTTGGTGCCGAAGACGTCGAGGTTTGGGCATTCCTCGGCGATGATGTCGATGTATCCCACGTCGCCGTTGGCCATGGCCACGGGTCGGCGGGGATCGTTGCGATGCAGGTCGTCGACCACCGCGCCGAAGAGACGATAGAGATAGCGGGCCTTGAAGCCCCAGCGCTCGTCCTCGGGAAGGGCTTCGATCTCGAAGGACGACCAGTGGAGCCCGTAGTTGTTCTCGTTGCCCAGCAGCCACATGAGCATGCCCCGGGTGTCCTTGAACTCCTCGGCCAGGGCCTCCATCTCGCTCCGTAGCTGCGCGATCACCTTGGGATCGCTGTAGTCGGTGGTCGGCACCCACACGCCGTCGATGGTCATGCCGTAGCGCCCCAGGGTGTGGTTGACCACCGTCCAGATGCCGTAGGTGTCGTAGATGTACTCCACCCAGCGCGGAGGGATCCCGACGTAGTGTCGGATGACGTTCACGCCCATGTCCTTGAGCAGGTTCATCTCCCTGTCCAGGGCGGCCCGGATGAACTCGTCGGACTTGCCCCAGAAATCGTAGGAGTAGTTCTGCCCGATGGGCATGTATCCCCAGTTCATGCCCAGGACCATGAAGTCCTCGCCGTCCACCTGCAGGCGCGAACCGGTTTCGTCCTTGAGAATCCGGATCTCGGGCAGGTTCTCCTCGCTCGCCGGAAGCGAGGCGCTCGGCAGGGCTACCGCAAGCATGAGGGCCCAAATCAGGATGAGCGAATGGACTCGAGCAAAGCTCCACTTAATCATCGAGGACACGGGATTCTCCCTGGATTGATGGGTGAACTGCTTCATCGAGGCCGCCCGAGCCGGCAACCTCACGGTACCAGTAAGCACTGTCTCTGGGAATGCGGTCGAGGGTTTCCGAGTCGAGGGCGTAGAGGCCGAAGCGCATGTTGTAGCCGTAGCCCCATTCGAAATTGTCCATCAGCGACCATGTGAAGTAGCCCTTCACCGGCACTCCCTCGCTCATGGCGCGATGCAGGAAGAGCAGGTGTTCGCGCAGATAGTCGATGCGCCGCGAGTCGACGATGCGGCCATCGGCGTTCCTGGGATCGTCGTAGGCCGCGCCGTTCTCCATCAGGTAGATCTTCGCCGGCGCGAAGTCCCGGTGGATGCGCAGCAGGCTTTCGTGTAGCCCGGAGGGATAGACTTCCCAGTCCATGTCCGTGCGCTCTTCGATGGGCGCGGGATTCTCGGCGATGCGGCGGCCGTCCTCGCCGGCCCGCAGGACGGCCCGGCTGTAGTAGTTGACGCCCAGGAAGTCGAGGGGCGCGGAGATGGCGGCGAGGTCGCCGTCCTTCACGAAGTCTATTTCCGGTCCCGGCAGATGTCCCGCGGCCACGCGATCGGCGACGGCATCCTCGGGATAGCTTCCCTTGAAGATCGGATCCATGTACCAGCGATTGAAGAAACCGTCGAACCAGCGGGCGGCATCGCGGTCGGCTTCGCTGTCGGTCTTCGGATGGGCGGGGCAGTGGATGTTCACGATGCCCAACTCGGCGGAGGGAACCTCCTTGCGTAGAGCCTCGCAGGCCCAGCCGTGGGACAGCAGCAGATGATGCGCCGCGCGCAGCGCTTCAGCGGGATCCTCGTGGCCGGGCGCGTGGTGGCCCTCTTCATGGCCGAGCGTGGCGGCGCACCAGGGTTCGTTGTGGGTCACCCAATGGCCGATGCGGTCGCCGAGCCTCCGGGCCACGGCCGCGGAGTAGTCGGCGAAGACGCGGGCGGTGTCGCGACGGCTCCAGCCGCCCTCATCCTGGAGGGCCTGGGGAAGGTCCCAGTGATAGAGAGTCGGGAAGGGACGGATGCCCGCTTCGAGAAGGCCGTCCACCAGGGCCTCGTAGAAATCGAGTCCGGCCTCGTTGGGCCGGCCCCTGCCCTCGGGGAAGATGCGAGGCCAGGCGATGGAGAATCGATAGCCGCCGAGGCCGAGCCATTTCATGAACTCGAGGTCCTCGCGCCAGCGATGATAGTGGTCGCAGGCCACATCGGCGTTGGAGCCGTCCTGGATCTTCCCGGAACGGTCGGCGAAACGGTCCCAAATGGAATCCCCCCGTCCACCCTCATGGCGCCCACCTTCGATCTGCTGGGCGGAAGTGGCCGCGCCCCAGACGAAGTCATCGGGAAACTGGTGTCGGGACATGCTCCATCGGCTCCTGTTTCGTCCAATCGCTGGAAGATCCGCATCCCCGATCATCGGGGCTTCAGGATCGCAAATCTCCCGAAAAATGTCTTTGTTCGGACTCCGAACATAGTGTATGATTATGCTGGCCATGTCAAGGAAGGAGTCGCTTCCAGCAGCGAGCCGCACACGCAGAGCCCCGATCCGGGGCCCGTCGACAATAAAATGAGGGAATCCTCAACGGGAGGTAGAACAATGAAGAATCGGGCTTTCGCCGTCTTAGCCCTGCTGATCGGCCTGATTCCCGCCCTGAGTCTCGCCATGACGCCCTACAGCCAGCATTTCGAGGACCTGGTCATCACCGACCCCGCCGCCCTGGGCAGTGACGGCTGGTGGGTCTACGGCAACGTCTTCACTCCGGAAGGCGGATACCTTTACGGCTACGGTCCCTTCCCCGCGCCGAACCACGCCCTGGCTTTCTGTGCCATCGCCGACGGGCAAGGCGGCGAGCCGCAGGGCGCTCAGCAGCTCTCCGTCTTCAGCGACTACGAGAACGGCGATCATGCCGCCGGCAATCTCATCGAATCGAACGTCTTCCAGGAACAGACCGTCGGCCCCGAGGATGTCGACATGGCCTGGGTCTTCGAGTTCGACGCCAAGCGCGGCAACATCGCCGGCGAGTCCACCGCGGCCGCCTTCATCAAGACACTGGATCCGAGCTCCGGCTGGGCGCTGACCAACCTGATCACCGCGGATATGACCGCGATTCCGGATACCTGGCAGCGCTACACGGTCTTCCTGAACATCGACTCCGATCTGGAGGGTCAGATCTTCCAGTTCGGATTCCTGAACACGGCGACCCTCTACGAGAGTTCGGGCATCTACTACGACAACATCGAGTTTTACATGTCCGAAGCCATCGACGCGCCTGAAACGCCCGCGGCAGTCGGCGCTACCCTGGGCCAGAACTTCCCCAATCCCTTCAACCCGAAGACCCGGATCTCCTTCAGCCTCGAAAGGGGCGGCGTCGTGGATCTCTCCGTCTTCGACCTCTCGGGACGGAAGGTCGCCACCCTGCACAATGGCGAACTCGATATGGGTGACCACGAGATGAGCTGGAACGGCCTCGCCGACAGCGGCCGTCCGGCCAGCTCGGGTCAGTACTGGTATGTGCTGAAGACCCCCACGGGTCAGGTCGCCAAGAGCATGACCTTGTTGAAGTAGAGGTGCGGTCGCGTCGGGATCGAGGAGCTCGGTCCCGGCGCGTCCCCATTCCGCAGCGACGGAAGGATGTCCATGCCCAGCAGATCGGCACACGCTCCCCGCACGGCCCTCGTCGGCGTTTCGCCCGGTTCTCCCGCCGGCGAGTTCGTCACGCTCGACGGCGAGGAGCACTACCGCATCTCAGCCTACCATCGCATGGATCCCTTCCTGATGATCGTCGCCAGCGATTCCGATCTCTGGATGTACGTGACCTCCGGAGGAGGACTCACCGCCGGTCGCGTGGATCCCGACGGCGCGCTCTTCCCCTATCTCACGGTGGATCAGCTTCACGACGCCCACCATCACACGGGGCCCATCACCCTGATCCGGCTGGATGGGGACGACGGCTCGCGGGATCTCTGGGAACCCTTCTCCGATTCCATGCGCGCAGATCCGGCCATCGAGCGGAATCTCTACAAGAACATCGTCGGTAGCCGGCTCGTCTTCGAAGAGATCCACCGCGATCTGGACCTGAGCTTCCGCTACGTCTGGGCCGCCTGCGATGAATTCGGATGGGTGAGGACCGCGACCCTGGAGAATCACGGCGAAAGCGGCGTTCGCCTCGAGGTGTTGGACGGATTGAGGAACGTCCTTCCCTACGGCGCGCCCCTGGGTCTCTACCAGCAGTCGAGCAATCTCGTGGACGCCTACAAGAAATCCGAGCTCGACACGGCCACGGGGCTGGGCATCTTCAGCCTGACCGCCGGCATCACCGACCGCGCGGAAGCCCTCGAGGTGCTGAAAGCCAATACCGTCTGGTGTTCGGGCCTGAAGGATTTTCGGGTGCAGCTGTCCGCCGACGTCATCGGCGAGTTCCGGGAAGGCGTCGAGGGCGAGAACCCTGCGGTCCTGAACGGAGTCCGCGGCAACTACCTGGTGAGAAGCGATCATGTTCTGGAGCCGGGGAGCGCTTCGGAATGGAAGCTCATCGCCGATGTGGGGCGGGATCATCCGCAAATCATCGGCCGCCGCCGGGAGATCCTCGGTCAGGGGGATCTGGGCGATCGCATCGATTCGGTCCTGCGCGGGGCTCGCGAAAACCTGAGCCGAAACGTGGCCAGCGCCGACGGCATGCAGATTTCCGGGCAAACCGAGACCTCGAGCCACCACTTCGCCAACGTTCTCTTCAACAACATGCGCGGGGGCGTCCCCCTGAACGGCTACGAGCTTCCCACGTCGGACTTCATCGATTTCCTGAAGAACCGGAATCCAGGGTTGGCTGTCTCTCGGCGGGATCTTCTCGCCGAACTGCCCGAAAGCGTTCCCGTGACCGAACTCCTGGCGAGCGCCGAAGCCAGCGATGACGCGGACTTCGAGCGACTCTGCTACGAGTACCTGCCCCTGCATTTCGGTCGCCGCCACGGCGATCCCAGTCGCCCGTGGAATCGCTTCTCCATTCATTCCAAGGATGAAAACGGCGGGCGCGTGCTTCACTACGAAGGGAATTGGCGCGACATCTTCCAGAACTGGGAGGCCCTCGGCAGCGCCTTCCCTGGCTACCTGTCGAGTTTCGTCGCCAAGTTCGTGAACGCCTCCACCGTGGATGGATTCAATCCCTACCGCATCTCGAGGGACGGAGTCGATTGGGAGACAGCCTCGTCGGACGATCCCTGGAGCAACATCGGATACTGGGGCGATCATCAGATCGTCTACCTGCTCAAACTCCTCGAGGCCCTCGATCGGCACCAGCCCGCGAAGCTCGGCGAGATGCTCGGCCGTGAGATCTTCAGCTACGCCGAAGTCCCCTATCTCATCAAGCCCTACGCCGACATCCTCGCGGATCCGAGCGCGACCATCGAATTCGACTCGAAGCGGGCCCTACGCATCGACATGCGGGTGGCCGAAAGGGGCGCCGACGGCCGGCTCCTCACCGGCGCCGACGGATCGGTCTACAAGGCCAATCTCCTCGAAAAACTGCTGGTGCCAGCACTCTCCAAGATGTCGAATCTCATCCCGGACGCCGGCATCTGGATGAACACCCAGCGACCCGAATGGAACGACGCGAACAACGCCCTGGGCGGCGGCGGCGTCTCGGTGGTCACCCTCGGATACCTACGCCGCTATCTCCTCTTCCTCGCCGAATTCCTCGAAGGACAGGAACCCGGCAGACTGCCGGTCTCGCGGAAGATCGCCTCCTGGTTCAAGGAAGTCAGCGGCATACTCAAGAAAGAGCGGGGACTTCTCGCGGCGAATCAGCTCGATCCGACCGATCGCAAGCGACTCCTGGATTCCCTGGGCGAGGCCTTCTCGGAGTATCGGGGAGCGGTCTATTCGAAGGGCTACGAGAGCAAGACCGAGCTATCCCTGAAGAAGGTCATCCGCTTCTGCAGAAGGTCCCTGGAATTCGTCGAGTGGGGAATCCGCGCCAACCGCCGCGAGGACGGCCTCTATCACTCCTACAATCACCTGAAGTTCTCCGAGGACGGCCAGGGAGTCGAGGTCCTTCGCCTGGAGGAGATGCTGGAAGGACAGGTGTCCGCGCTGAGTTCGGGAGTGCCCGATCCGGAGGAGGCCCAGGAGATGCTGAACCGTCTCTTCGAGAGTCGCCTCTACAAGCCCGAGCAGCGAAGCTTCATCCTCTACCCCGAAAAGTCCCTGCCGGGCTTCCTCGCCAAGAACTCCGTTCCTGTGGACCGGGCCAACGAGGTTTCGCTCGTCAAGGACCTATTGGCCGTTGGCGACGACCGACTGCTTTCGGTCGACGAGGATGGCCTCTGCCGCTTCCACGGTTCCTTCAGACAGTCCGATGACCTCGCCGCCGCACTGGACCTGCTCGCGCAGGACGAGGCCTGGGCGAATGCCGTGAACCAGGATCGAGGCGCCGTGCTCGAGCTCTTCGAGGAGACATTTCACCATCGTACCTACACAGGTCGATCGGGGGTGATGTACGGATACGAGGGTCTGGGCTGCATCTACTGGCACATGGTCGCCAAACTCCTGCTCGCGGTGCAGGAGGTCATCCATCGGGCGGAATTCGACGGCAAGTCCGCAGAGCTCCAGGACGAGCTCCGATCCATGTACTTCCGGATCCGTTCGGGCTTCGGCTTCGAGAAGTCGGTGTCCGAGTACGGCGCCTTCCCCACCGATCCCTATTCGCACACCTCTCCGTCGGGCAGGGCCAAGCAGCCCGGCATGACGGGACATGTGAAGGAGGCGATCCTGACCCGATCAGGCGAGCTGGGCGTTCGGGTGCACAAGGGCCATCTCAGTTTCGAACCGAGCCTGCTTTCGCCGAACGAGTTCCTGGGAGCTGCGACGAAGTTCGACTACTTCGACCTCGCCGGCGATCGCCGCAGGATCGAGCTTCCTCCAGGCAGCCTGGCCTTCACCGTCTGTCAGGTCCCCGTGATCTACCTGGGCCACGCGGATCAGGCCGGCATTCGCATCGACTTCAGCGACGGATCCTCCACGGAGCAGGTCGGAAGCGGTCTCGACGCCGACACCAGCGCCGAGATCTTCGCCCGCAGCGGAAAGGTCGCCCGCATCACCGTGGCGATTCCGCGGGAAAGGATCCATACTCAGTAGGGATCGCATCCACGGGAGGACAGCATGCGGACTCGGCGGAAACTCTCTCTCCTCGGAATCGCCCTCCTTCTCGCGTCCCTATCGGTACCCCAGGCAATCGCGCAGTGCATTCTCGCCAATCCCAGCTTCGAGGTAGGAGGAAGCGCGGGGCAGATCTTCGGCGGCTGGGAGCAGTTCGGCAGCTACGGGTCCGTGGGCGAGGCCTATCACGGGAACCTTGCCGCGCGCCTCATCGGTCCGAACACTGGCGGCTGGGAAGTGTCCGGATACTGGCAGCAACTGGACACCTTCGAAGGCGAGCAGTGGGAAATCACCGGTCATGTGAGGCATCCCTCGAGCAATCCTCTAAGCGGTCAGTGCGCGGCCATCGTCAACGTGGAGTGGCGCGACGCCGGCGGCGACCTCATCGACTACGACAGCTTCACCGTGGCCGACGCCGCCTCCCCCACCGACGAGTTCATAGACTTCGAACTGATCAGCTCGGCCGCTCCCGCCGGAGCGGTGGCCACGCGCATCCTGCTCGGAGTGCTTCAGAGCCCCAGCGATCCACCCCCCGAGGTCCACTACGACGAGATCACCTTCTACGATATGAGTTATCCGACCATCGACGACATGCAATGGACGGATTTCCCCGGCGGACGCACCCTGGAGTTCGCCGGACGCACCTGGCACGTGAAAGGACCCGGCTACTATGGTCCGGGGCCGAACGACTTCTGTCATCTGCCCGACTGCGTCTGGGTGGATGGCGACGAAAGGCTGCACCTGAGCATCAAGTATCTGAACTCGACCTGGAACAGCACCGAGGTCGTTCTCGAGGACGCCCTTGGCTACGGCGACTACATCTTCACCATCCGTGGAGACCTCGATGAGTTCGACGTGCACACCGTGCTCGGACTCTTCCTCTGGCAGTACGGTCCCTGCTGGGACGAGAGCTTTATGTGGTGGAATCCCTACAACGAGATCGACGTGGAAGCCAGCCGTTGGGGATGGTCCGGCAACGACCTGCTGCAGTTCGTGGCCCAGCCCTACGATTGGCCTGGGAACATCCAGCGCTTCGACGCGAGCTTCGATGCCGAGGAACTTTCGAGCCACGCCTTCACCTGGCTGGCCGATCGCGTGGAGTTCCGAAGCTGGCGCGGCGGCCCCGGAGACGAAACGCCGGAGAACATGATCCACGAGTGGACCTACACCGGCCCTCACATTCCCCGTCCCGAGCAGCCACGAGTGCACATGAACCTGTGGCAGTTCGACGGTCCTCCCGCCACGGAACAGGAAATGGTCATCGACGATTTCAACTTCATACCCGCGGGCGAACCCGTGGACGTCGTCGAGCCCGGCGGATCTTCGCCGGGGCTTCGAATCGGCCATCTTCACCCCGTATCGCCGAATCCCTTCAACCCCAGCACCCGAGTGCGCTTCTCCCTCGGCCGGGATGCCCGGATCGAGCTGGTCATCTACGATGTGGCCGGCGTAAAGCTTCGCAGCCTGGCCCGGGGATTCAGGGAAGCCGGTGAGTTCGAGACGGTCTGGGACGGTCGCGACGATGCGGGCAGTTTCATGTCTTCCGGCGTTTACCTCTGCACCCTCAGGATCGGTGATGAACTTCAGTCGCAGCGGATGGTGCTGATCAAATAGCGGAACCATTCCCGATACCAACCGACCCCCGATTCCGTCCGGGGTCTCTTCTTGGATGCCATCACGGCGACGGCTCCCACGAAAAAGGCCCGGCCGAAGCCGAGCCCCATTGGAGATGCCTCAGGGTATCGACTAGTACAGAGCCTTCACATCGCTCCAGGATGTTTCGGCGGTCGCGACATCACCCTCTTCGTGGAAGTTGATGTTGTCGTAGAAAATACCCGAGCCCTGATACTGGGTGCACAGGTTCGTGAAACCGAACTGGAAAACTTGGCCTTCCAGACTGGGATCGATGGCCAGGAAGATGGAGTAGTCAGCCCAAGTGTCCGGGATGCTGGTCATGTCGACCGTGATGTAGTTGGTCGTGGCCCAACCGGAACTGGGATCGAGAGTCTTGATGAAGGCGGCGGCGGTGGTGTCGCCCTCGATGTTGCCGCGCTTGGCCTGGAAGTCGAAGATCCAGACTTCGCCCACGTTTTCGGCACCGACGGTCTGTTCCTGGAAGACGTTGGATTCGATCCAGGCCTGGGTGTGATCGCCGTTGTTGTAGTCGCTGAAGATGGACAGCTGATTGGCGCCCTGGTCCGGTCCACCCTCGCCCGTCACGAGAGCGCTGAACGCCGCACCGTCATTGGGAGCGCCGAATACGCCGTAGCCATACCAGTAGGCCATATCGTATCCGAAGACGTTACCGAAGACCAGCCAGCCGTCGTTGGTGAGGGCGGCGGGATCCAGGGGATCGAGACCTTCGAAATCCTGGCTGTAGGGCATCAATGCACTGGCCATGGTGGGAATGAGACAGGCCATGGCGACCGCAATGATAGCCGTAGCTCGTTTGTTCATTTTGTTGACCTTTCGTTGAAGAGCTGGCGAACGCTCGGAATCGGCAGTCTCGGAGCGGAGCGTTGTCGCATGGCCGATCCCACGCAGCTAATTATGCACTATGTTCGGTCTCCGAATCAAGTCTAAAATGCAGCCCTGATTCCTCATATTTCTGCAGATAGTGTGAACCCAGAAGATCTTTCTCGTCGCGCTCCTCTCAGGCCGAGGCCTAGAATGCGCTTGACCGTGAATCGATGCTCCAGTACTTTGTTCGGGTGCCGTACAAAGATGCGATGCCCCATTTCGCCAGCGAGGAGCGAAGATCGAGATGATGCCATGAGCGCCAAACCCCATATCCGCACCGCCCCCGAGGATCGCATCACGTTCCCGCACCGATTGGCCTATGGGGCCGGCGCCTTCGTGAACAACCTGCTGGCCGCGGCCAGCGGCGGCATGATGATCGTACTGAATCTGGGCCTGGGAATGAATCCGGCCCTGGTCGGTCTGCTCGGGGCCATTCCCCGCCTCACCGACGCCTTCACCGATCCCGTGATGGGATACATCTCCGACAACACGCGATCCCGATGGGGAAGGCGACGTCCCTACATCTTCTTCGGCGTCTTCGTCGCGGCCCTGCTCTATGCCCTGCTCTGGCAGCTACCCGACGGCCGGAGCGAGACCTTCTACTTCGTCTGGTTCCTCATCGGTTCGATCCTCTTCTACGCGGGATACACGCTCTGGGTCACACCTTGGGTGGCCCTGGGCTATGAGTTGACGCCCGACTACCACGAGCGCACCCGGCTAATGGGCACGCAGAATTTCATTGGGCAGCTCGCCTATGTGGTCTCACCCTGGTTCCTCTGGATCATGAACAGCGGCACCTTCTTCCGGAACGCCGCCGGCGAGCCCGACCAGGTTTCCGGTGCGGCGGGACTGGCCATCGTGATCGCCTTGGTAACCGTCGGGCTCGGCATCCTGCCGGCGATCTTCCTACGGGAACGCATGAAGAACGTGGCCGAGACCGAGGCCGCGGGATCGGGACGCGCCCGCGGCTTCAAGTCCAACGTCACCGAGTTCCTCCGTGGATTCGCCATCACCATGAAGTCCGGCCCATTCCTCAAGCTCTGCCTGGCCACCTTCCTGGTCTTCAACGGCTTCATCCTGATCTCGTCCTTCGCCTCCTACGTGATCATCTACTACGTCACCGGCGGCGATCAGGAAATGGGCGCCCGTTTCATCGGTTGGGCCGGCACTCTCGGCGCCGTGAGCACCTTCGCGGTGGTCGCCTTCATGACCTGGCTGGCCACGCGCATCGGCAAGCGCCACGCCTTCATCTGGGGCATCGGCGTGTCCATCATCGGCTACGGCCTGAAGTGGGTCTGCTACAATCCCGACCTTCCCTGGCTGGTGCTGGTGCCCGCCCCCCTGATGGCCTTCGGTCTGGGAACCCTCTTCACCATCGTGCCTTCGATGATCGCCGACGTCGTGGACTTCGACGAGCTGCACACACACGAACGCCGCGAGGGCATGTACGGGTCCATCTTCTGGTGGACGGTGAAGCTCGGTCTCTCGGCGGCGCTGGCCGGCAGCGGCTACCTGCTCAATGCCACGGGATTCGACGTTGCCCTGGGCGGCGAGCAGGCGGAGCGGACCATCACACTGCTTCGTTTCTTCGACGCGGGCATCCCCATGATCGCCTCGGCCATCGCCATCTGGGCCGTGCTCCGCTTCCCGCTCACGGAAGCCAGAGCCCGCGAGGTTCGCGATGAACTCGAACTCCGGCGCGGCAAGGCCGGGAGCTGATGGCGTGAGAGGGGCGGCCGGACTGATCCTGCTCGCCCTGGCCACCGCGCTGGGCCTGTCCGGATGCGGAGAGCCCGACGAGGATCGGCCCCTGCGCGAGGAGCCTTTCGTGATTCGAGATTTCCTCGAAGGATCCAGGCAGGCCGTGCACGCGGTCTGCTACGGCCCCCATCGGGACGGGCAGCGTCCGGGCGGCCCCGCCCCCAGTTCGGAAGAGCTTCGCGAGGATCTCGCATTGATGACCCCCCACTGGAGGTTGCTCCGCGTCTACGGCGCCTCCGGATTCGCCGAATCGATGCTGCATGAGATCCGCGACAGGCAGATGCCCATGGAGGTCGTGCTCGGAGCCTGGATCGCGCCGAACGACGTGAAGGCGAATCGCCGGGAAACGGACGCGGCGATTCGGCTCGCCAATGATTATCCGGACATCGTGCGCGCGGTCTGTGTGGGCAACGAGACCCAGGTCTCTTGGTCGGCCCACCGATGCTCTCTGGACCTGCTTATCGAGCACGTTCAGCGGCTGCGCTCGTCCGTCGAGGTCCCCGTCACCGTGGCCGACGACTTCAATTTCTGGAGCAAGCCGCAGAGCCGCAAGCTCGCCGCGGAACTCGACTTCATCCTGATGCATGCCCATCCCATGTGGAACGGACTCCAACTCGAAGGCGCTCTAGACTGGCTAAAGAAGCAGAAGAACGTCGTGGAGGCCATGCATTCGGATCGGCGGGTCGTCATCGGGGAAACCGGTTGGGCCACCTCGGTCGCCGATCACGGCGAGCAGGCGTCGCTTATCAAGGGAGTACCGGGCGAAGCGGAACAGGCGACATTCCACCGGGAACTTCGGAACTGGACCGAATCCGAGCAGATCACCGTCTTCGTTTTCGAGGCCTTCGACGAGAATTGGAAGGGCGGCGAGGATCACCTCGAAGTGGAGAAGCATTGGGGCCTGTTTGGGGCGGATCGAAGTCCCAAGGCCGCGCTTTCCCCCTAGGCCGGCGGCCGATAGCTGTAGCCTGTGCCGCTGATGGTCGCGATTACGCCGGACCAGTTGCCGAGCTTCTTGCGAAGCGAGGCGATGACCGTATCCACCACGTTGCTCCCCCCTTCGTACTCCAGGCCCCAGACGTCGTTCAGAAGCGAGGTTCTCGACACGGCCTTGCCGGGACGATCCTGCAGATAGTGGAAGACCTTGAACTCGAGTCGAGTCAGGCGCACCCGCCGTCCCTCGAGGATCAGTTCCTGCGCATCGACATCGAGTTCGGGGGCGACGGCCTGTGCGCCGATTTCCGAGGCCAGGAGACCGGAAAGCCAGCCGTCCACCGATCCCGGACCGAAATCCAGGACTGCGCCGAAATGGATCTTGCCGTCGATGCTCACGCGCATGGTTTCGGGCAGCGCGAAGCCGAGTTCCTCGGCGGCCGCGGCGAAGGGCATGGGATCTTCCAAAATCAGATAGACGCGCTGGAGCTTGGGGCGCATCTCGACGTAGGCGCGTTTGAGATCGAGCCAACAGGCGGCCTGCACCTGGGAAGGCGCCTCGCCCTCGTCTAGGCTGAGCCAGCGCCGACAGAACAAGGCCCTCTGTCCGGCAGGAAGAGGATCGCTCTCCAGGTGCGCGAGCCAGGAACTGGACACCGGATCCGGTTTCAATTCGAGAGGATCGACCTCTTCGGGATCGAATGCCTGGTAGAAGCCGAGGCAATGGGAGTCCTCACCGCGCACCACCGAAAAGGTGTCCGGAAGGTTTTCCCATAGCCTCAACAACTGCGCCGCGGCCTCCTCCTGGTGGTGCTTCCGGATGATGGAGCGGATGCCCTGGTCATCCGCCTCGATGGCCGGCTCCACCTCCAACCAGCTCTCTCCGGAGGGGAAGAAGGCCTCCCTCACGACGGGGTTTTCGAGGAGGTAGAGCAGGTCGGCCGTGTAACGCCACAGCTCCGGATCCGCGGCCCTCGAAAGGTCGCGGCTGAGGCGCGTCCAGGCCGCAGTTCGGAATTCCCGGCAGGCAACCGGATCGCGCGCCTTGAGGGATCGCGCCAGGGCGCTACGCACGGCGTCATGCAACATGAGTCCGTCGCGAGTCGCTTCGATGAAGGGCAGGAAAGAAAGCCGCTCGTAGGATTCCTGGGCGGGCGTTTCCGGGAAGAGAGCTTCCAGGAGCGGAATGGTGATCCTGCGCAGCAGGGATACTCCGAGC
The DNA here is from genome assembly GCA_964344565.1 of uncultured bacterium. Taxonomy (GTDB): domain Bacteria; phylum Krumholzibacteriota; class Krumholzibacteriia; order JACNKJ01; family JACNKJ01; genus JACNKJ01. The sequence goes on along the minus strand of CAYFNT010000001.1, from coordinate 314,178 downwards.
AGCAGCTGACGAGTCGTCGGATCGCTCACGTCGGCGAGGAACATGCGCGTCAACTCCTCGAGCACGTTCTGTATCGCCAATCCTTCGAAGCGAAGGCCGGGTCGTTCATTCAGCGCGGCGACCGCAAGGTGAAGAGCCAGGGGATGACCGTGGGTGAAAGGCGCGATGCGTTTGGCCGCCTCCGCCTTGACCCCCTCTTTCTTCAGGAGTCGAATGGCGCTTCCCTCGTCGAGGGGCCCCAATGGAAGGCTCGAGGTCTTCCGCCCGGAAAGACCGGGCGTGAGCCAACCTGTACTCGGACGGGAACGGCCCGACATGACCAGGCAGACCTGCGGCGGCAGCAGGGTCGAGAATTCCTGGCGCATCCAGGTGTCCATCAGGCGGAAGTGTTCATAGCTGTCCAGTACGATCAGGGTACGGCCCGCCCCCTCGCCGACCTCCTGGACGAGTTTCTGCAGGGTCCGCGATCGGCTCTGCAAGCTCGCCCTGAGTTCGCTCAGGAAACCACGTGTGGTCGGTTCGATGGACCGGCAATCCAGCCGAAGAACCCGAACTCCATCGCGCTCCGCATTGGCTTGAAAGGCCGCCAGGAGATGGCTCTTGCCGATTCCGGCGATTCCATGGAGATGGAAGTTCATGGCCGAGTCGGTTCGCAGCCCCACCATGAGGGCCTTCATCTCGCGACTTCGGCCAAATCCGCTCGGGACAGGAGTTTGTGAGATTTCGAGGGCAGACTGGCTGTGCATTTGCGACTCCAAGATCTAGTTATAGCTTAATTTCTCATACTTTTCTCATCTTCTCATAATTCCAGGATCCTTGAAAACCCCTATTCTGAGGAAAACTCAATCGAGGAGGAATGCATGAGCGACTCACTGTACGACCGCTTGGGAGGCGGGGATGCCATCAAGGCCATCGCCGCCGAGGCCGTGGAGAACCATCTGAAGAATCCGGCTGTCCAGGCCCGCTTCCTCAAGGTGGATCCGGAGGATCTGAAACGGCTGGCGGCGGAGTTCTTCGCCGCGGGAACCGGCGGACAGGAAGCCTACACGGGGCGCGACATGCGATCGGCTCATGAGGGCATGAACATCAGCGAGGCCGAATTCCTCGCGGTCATCGATGACATCATGGCGGCGCTCGAGAAGCACGGTGTCGGCGAAAAAGAGAAGAGCGAGGTGCTCACGATTCTCTACGGGATGAAGGGCGAAATCATACGCGTCTGATTCGGCGCGGCAGCAAACCGGGATCTGTGTCCCGAATATCGACGAAAGGAACTCACATGTTGAAAAGACTCATTACTTTGGCCCTGATCCTGACGGCAAGCTCTTCGGCTCTGGCCCACAATTGCGCGAGCCATTCCGGAGCCGACGCGCAGGTGCTCGATCTCGAGAAGATGTGTGAAGCGAACTCCGATGCCCGCGCGGATCGTCACGCGAAGAAGTCCCTCTACAAGCGCCTGGGCAAGGAGAAGAAGATCCACGCTCTGACGAAAGAGATCGTCAGGCTTCATCTGGTGAACGACGACATCAAGCATCTTGTGGACGAGCGCTATGCCGATCATCTCGCCAAGCGGGTGGCTGAATTCGTGATCTCGGGAACCGGCGGCCCCTCCGTCTACGAGGGTCCCAGCCTGAGCCACTCCCATGAGCACATGGAGTTGAGCAACGCCGACTTCATGGCGGCCGGCGCCGACGTGATCCAGGCCATGAAGAATCTCGGACACGGCCAGGAGGAGATCGACGAGGTGGTCTGCATCCTCGTCAGCCTGCGGGACCAGGTCGTCCTCGCGAACTGATCGGCTCGTCCCATGGTCGAAACCCTCCCGGGACCGCACCGGGAGGGTTCTTCATATTCGCCATGGCGGCAGCCCTCCGCTCGCGTTACTTTCGCATCCTTCGGCGACCCGTGCGGGGCCGCCCAGATCTCAAGGATGTGCGATGTCCATTCGAGTAGCCATCATCGGCGGGCTCCTGTTCCTGCTTCTCGCGGCCACCCTCGGCGTGAGCATCATCGGAGTTCAGAGCATTCAGAACTCGGTCATCCGCGAGGCCCAGGAACGCGTCAATCGCGATCTGGACATGGTCGTCTCCCTCTACCAGGAAGACCTCCAGCGATTCGCCGATATCATGCAGAAGTCCGTGCACGAGTTTCAGGAGACCGTCAATACCGAGGATCGCAACTCCCAGCTCGACCGTCTTCGAGTTCGTTTGAATCTGAGCGTCCTCAATCTATGCGGCACCGACGGGACTCCACTGGCCGGCGAATATGCCGACGCCTCCGCGCCGGTCGACATCCAGCGAGATCCCATCCTCACCCGTGCCCTCAGCGGCAACTCGGCCTGGGGAATCTTGAAGCTGGACGAGGATCGCCTCCTCTTCGAGGGCGGCGAATCGCTTCGCCGGGATCAGGTCATCCGATCCCCGGACGGCGAAGTCGTCACGCTGTCCTGCCTCATGCAGTGGTTCGCGGTTCCCGTAAAGGACGCGAAGGGCTCGATCACATCGATCATCTACGGCGGCCGCAGCTTCAACCATCAGTACGAACGCGTGGACCAGACGAGGCTCCTGGTCTACGGAGAGGAAACCCACGGTGGGAAGCCCTTGGGAACCGTCACCTTCTTCCTGGGACCCACACGCGTGGCCACCAATGTGCTGGACGCGCAGGGTCGCCGCGCCATCGGCACGACAGTTTCCCGTGAGGTGCAGAAAGCCGTGCTCGAGGAGGGCCTGCGCTGGCACTCGAGGGCCTGGGTGGTGGACGCCTGGTACCTCAGCGCCTACACGCCCATTCGAGATCCCAATGGCTCGATCATCGGCATGCTCTACGTCGGACTGCTCGAGGCCCCTTACGAGGAGCTCCGCGCCCACCTCATCGCCCGCTTCCTGATTCCCGTGGGCGTCGTGCTCGCCCTGGGATTGCTGGTGACGGTGGGCTTGTCGCAGGAAATCTCGGCGAAGTGCCACCCAGCGCGCGGGATTTCCTCGTGCGCATCAAGCGCAACAGCGAAGAGCTTCAGGACATGGTCAAGAACTACCTCGACCTCTCAAGAGCCGAACGCGGTGAACTGCAACCGGACATTCAGCGAATCGACCTCGCCGAATCCGTGATACAGCCCGCCGTCGAGCAGAGCAGACCCCTGTTCAAATCTCGAGGTGTGACACTCGAAGTCGACTTCACCGACACTCTCGAAGTGGACGGCGACGCCGAACTGCTGCGAATCGCCTTGAGTAACTACCTGTCCAATGCCGCCAAGTACGGACGCGAAGAGGGACAGGCCCGCTTGGAGATCAAGGTGCACGAGGGGAGCGTCGAGCTGAGCGTCTGGAACGAAGGCGAGGGATTTAGCCAACAGGATTCGACCACGCTCTTCGGCAAGTTCAATCGCCTTCAGAACGAGAACACCCGAGGCAAGCGGGGCAGCGGATTGGGTCTCTTCCTGACACGGCAGATTCTGGAAAGCCATGGTGGAGAGACCTGGGCCGAGGCCGACCCGGGAAACTGGGCTCGCTTCGGCCTTCGCCTGCCGAGGCCCGGAAGCCTATAGCTTCAAAGGTGGGCCGAAGTCCTCGTTCCGCTGCTTGATCGGAGCTAGTTTTCCTGAGTGCGATAAAGCCTGTCTACCGGACAGCGTCGAAGCCGACCAGCGATCCGCGGTCCTCGTCCCAGAGATGCAGACGCAGCGCGCGCAGGCTTTTCTTGAGCGTGAGCGGAGGCACCGAGTCGAAGAGCGAACTGGACTTGTGGCAGCGCTCCAGGAAGTAGTTGGGGATGCGCGGGCTGAGATGGTGCACGTGATGAAAGCCGATGTTCCCGCTGAACCACTGCAGGATCTTGGGCAGCTTGTAGAATGAAGCGCCCCTGAGAGCCTGCCTCATGAAGTCCCAATTCTCGTGGCGTTCCCAGTAGGTGCCTTCGAACTGGTGTTGGACGTAGAAGAGCCAGATCCCCCCCGCGCCGGCGATCATGAGCACAGGCAGCTGAACGAGCAGGTAGGCCTTGATTCCGATGGTCAGTATGGCCGCCAGCACGACTCCCGCCACCGCGAGATTCGTGAGAAGGATGGCCCGTCGCTGGCGCAGATCGGTTCCCGATTTCCAGTAGCGACTGTCGATGAGGAACAGGTAGAGGGGACCGGGAACGAGCAACACCACGGGATTGCGATAAAGGCGGTAGACGAATCGGCTCCATCGGGACCGGGCCTTGTATTCGCGCAGGGTGAGTGTCCAGATATCCCCCGTTCCCCGGCGATCGAGGTCTCCGGAGGATGCGTGGTGCCTGGCGTGATCCCGCGACCAGCTTTGGGCAGGCATGAAACAGAGCAGACCCGTGCAGAATTCCGTAATCCGGTTGGCGGAGCGGGATCGGAAGAAGGAGTTGTGACCGCAGTCATGGAAGATGATGAAGGTGCGCACCATGAAGCCCGCGGCGGGAATCGCAAGCAGAAGGGTCAGCCAATAGGACAGCCGCATGCTGAAATACATACCCACCAGCAGGGCCAGATAGGGCAGCAGTGTATTGGTCAGTTGCAGAAGGCTGCGCCATAGACTGGGGCTCTCATAGGGCCCCACGACGGACTTCCAATCGATGGATTCGGTTTTGATGCTAGCTCTCCGGATGTTCGGTTCGAATAGATGCACCGACATCCGCGTAGGGATCGGCAAGCCGCCGGCAGATGGTAGGTGGCCCGCAATAGCGGGCTTGGAAGGGGTAAGGTAGAACAATGGCGCCTGGATCACCAGGCGCCGATTCGAGAAGCTTCGTTCAATTCTTCTTCTTGCCGCAGACCGTTCCCTTGCTGCTCCCACCGAAGAAGATCATGACGCCCAGCAGATATCCCAAGTGGTAGAGCTTGCCGGTGTTGTGCACCTCGTAGATGCTCACATTGTCGTTGAACAGCGAGATGATGAAGGTGAAAAGCACGATGAATCCGTGCCAGAGACCCTTCCAGAATCCCGCGGGGCTTTCGTAGGAGCCGGGCATGCCGATGAGTTGGTTCGGGCCTGCAGCACATCCGGCCACGAGCAGCACACCGAAGACGATTCCCGCCAACATCATGGATTTACGCATGGTTCTCCTTGTCACTCTTTTACGCGGACGATCAGTTCGGCGTCCTCGATTCGGAATTCCTCGAGACCTCCGAACAGTGTCTGCCAGAATCCACCTTCTCCGCTGAATTCCTGCATGAGATCGACGTTCTTCAGGCCACCGAGCCATTCGTTGGGCAGCGGAAGCCCCATGACCGTGACGCCTTTGAGCAGCACTTCGGGATTCCCCCCTCGAAGTTTCATCTCGAGTCCGGCTTTCGCGCGAAGTGTCCGACCGCCGAGCATGGGAAAGTCCTCGGGCATGGGTACGAGCACCTTGGCGCTGATGAGATCCTTCGACAGATCGATGGCCACCCGTTCGGCCAGGTCCGTGTTCCTGGCCAGAAGCGCGTTAAGCTCCCGTTCGGTGAATCGGAGGCTGCGATCCTCGGGATCTTCCCGGTAGGCCTCGGGCTCCAGATATCCGAGCTTGGCCGCGAGTTCTCGCTCCTCGTCGGGACTGAGCTCCACGGGCTCGAAGTCGGGCGGGAAGACGAAGGTCTTCACGGCCCATACCGAAGCCGCGACGGAGAGCAGAACCACCAGGAGCACGAAGCCCAAGGTGCGCAGGCAACCGCCGCGCTTCTTGGCATTGTCTGACATGTTCCTCCAAAGGACGATCGAATCGCATTCACCTTGTAACAAGATCGCGATTGCTGCGCTAGCCGGATCTCACATTGCTCCGTAAACGATCGATAACTTTTGATCCTTGAACTGCAAGGATCCACGGAATAGTCTTCGTCAGCCCAACTCTAACCCTCGCCAGGGAGTATCCCCCTTGTTCCAAGTCGAAAACCTGAGCAAACGCTACGGCGAGTTGCGTGCCGTGGACGGCATCTCCTTCGAAGTCCGCGCGGGCGAGGTGTACGGCCTGCTCGGCCCCAACGGCGCCGGAAAGACGACGACGCTTTCCATGTTGTCCGGAGTGCTCAAGCCCGACAATGGTCGCATCCTCTTCGATCAGATCGATCTGCATGCCGAACCCGTGAAGGTGAAGCAGCAACTCGGCGTGGTGCCACAGGAGACCGCGCTCTACGAAGATCTGTCCGCGAGGGAGAACCTCAAGTTCTGGGGCGGACTCTACGGACTGAAGGGCGGCGAGCTCGATTCGGCCATCGAGCGCACTCTGGATCAGGTGGGGCTGAAGGCCCGCGCCAAGGACGCCGTGAAGAAATACTCGGGAGGCATGAAGAGGCGACTCAACCTGGCCCTGGGTCTCATCCACAAGCCGCGTCTCGTCTTGCTGGACGAGCCCACGGTGGGCATCGACCCCCAGGCTCGGGCCAACATACTCGACGTGGTCCGCGAGGTGGCCGAAAGCGGCACCACGGTGCTCTACACCACCCACTACCTCGAGGAAGCCGAATCCCTCTGCGATCGCATCGGCATCATGGATCACGGAAGGATCCTCGCCGAGGGAACTCTCGACGAACTGAAGAATCAGGCGGGCGAGGAAGAGACCATCACCATCGAGGGAAGCTTCGAGGCGGAGGCCGTGAAGGCCAAACTCGAGGCGATGGATTCGGTGCGTCTGCTCTCGGCGGAGGCCGGACGGGCGGTGATCTCCACGGGCGGCTCGGGCGAAGGCGCGGTGAAGCTGCTCTCGAGGCTCTTCGGCGCGGATCTGCCCATGGACGGCATCTCCATCCGTCCGCCCAGCCTGAACAGCCTCTTCCTCAACCTCACCGGCCGGGAGCTGCGCGACTGATGCGAACCCTATTGCTCATGGTCCGCAAGGACCTGCTCCGCAAGGCCCGCTCGCCCCTGGGCCTCTTGGTGGTGCTCGCCTTTCCCATCATGTTCTCGCTCATCATCGCCACAGCGTTCGGCGGCGGTGGTACGCCTCAGGTTCACCTGCTCGTGGAAAACCTAGACGACAACTTTTTCGGCAACTCCCTCATCTCTGCCATGAGTTCCGATCAGATGGCCCAGTATTTCGATGTGGAAGTGGTCGGCGAAGAAGGCCTAGCGCGCATCGAGGACGGCGACGCTTCGGCCCTGCTGCGCATCCCCGAGAACTTCACCGAGGATCTCATCGAGGGCACGCCCACGAGCCTGGTTCTCATCCGCAATCCAGCCCAGGGGATACTGCCCGAAATCGCCGAGCAGCTGGGCGGCGTTCTCACGGAGCTTCTCGATTCCGGTTCGCGGGTGCTTCGTGAGCCCATGGACACCCTGGCCCCCTACCTCGAGGGCGATGCCCTGGACATGAACGCCGAGACGGTTTCGACGATCTCGGTGGCGGTCTTCGATGCCCTGGAAGGCGCCGGCGAGTACGCCTTTCCGCCCGTGATCAGCTTCACTTCCACCGATCTGGGCGCGGTGGACGCCGAGGAGGAAGAAGAGGACGAGGCCGGCTTCGGCATCTTCCAGATCTTCCTCTTCGTGCTGCCGGGCGTTTCGGTCTATGCGCTCTTCCTGGTCGGCGATCTGGCCATGCGGGACATCCTCACCGAAAGTGAGGCCGGCACCCTGAGACGGCAGATCCAGGGACCTCTCAGTCCGGCGGCGGTGCTTCGCGCCAAAGCCGTCTTCTCGGCGACCATGGCATTGATCAGCCTGGCGATACTCTCGGGCATCGGAGCCTTCGCCGCGCAGGATCCCATCGATTTCGCGGGTTTCCTCGTCCTGTCCCTGGCCTTGATTCTCGCCGTAGTCGGATCGGCCGCGGCCATCTACGGCGCTTCGGGCACGGTTCAACGGGGCTCGGTGATCTCGTCCATCGTCTATCTCTTCATGGCCTTCGCCGGCGGCAGCTTCTTCAGCGTGGACGGCATGCCGGGCATCCTGCGGATGATCTCGCCCCTCTCCCCCTTCTACTGGGGCACCGAGGGATACAAGGCGCTGCTCGGCGAGGGAGCCTCGATGGCGGACATCCTTCCCTCGGTGGCCATGCTGGCGGGCATGGGCGTGGTGCTGCTGCTCCTGGGCGGCGTGCTCCTCAATCGGAATCTCGTGAGAGGAGCGGGCGCATGAAGAAGATCATCCAACTCGGCCTGAACGATCTGCGACTCACCTTGAAGGACCGCCAATCCGTCATCTGGATGCTTTTGCTGCCGATCTTCCTCATGTGGCTGTTCAGCAACATGAACTTCGGCGGCGGTTCGGGGACGAATCAGGTTTCGCTCAGTCTCGTCGATCACGACGGAGGATGGCTGGCGCGGGCATTGGTGGCCGAACTCGAAGACGAGCAGATCGCGCTCACCGAGTTTCATCCCGATTCCCTGGACTCGGCAGAGCGGAAGGTGCGCACCCTGGTGATTCCCGCGGGATTCACCGAGGGAGCGCTGGCCGGCGAACAGCAGACCCTCGAACTTCAGAAGGAGCCCGACACCAACGCCGACTACGCACTCGCCGCCGAAGTGCACATCATCCGCACGGTGGTGCGCTCGGTGGGCCGTCTCATCGAAATGGACGGAAGCGGCGCTCTCGAAAGCGGGAATCCCGGCGAGAGTTTCGCGGCCCTGGGCCAGCGGGAATCCCTGGTGACCCTCGAGGCGAGTACGGCCGGCCGCGGCAGAGCCGTGCCCACGGGTCAGGCCCAGAGCGTGCCGGGCATTCTGGTAATGACGGTGCTCATGATGACGGTGATCTACGGCGGGGTCTTTCTCACCATCGAGAAACAGTCCGGCATGCTCACGCGGCAGATGAGCCTTCCCTTGGGCCGGGGACAGGTCATCGCGGGCAAACTCGTCGGGCGCATGATCATCGCCCTCGGGCAGACCGTCATTCTGCTGGTGGCGGGCAAGCTCATCACACTCTTCTCCTTCGGCGAGGCCATGTCCTACGGCAATTCCCTGGCGGGGCTCATCCTGCTCGTGCTCGCCTACTGCGTCGCCTGCACGGGGCTGGCCACGCTTCTCGGCGCCGTACTCAAGTCGCCGGAGCAGGCCGGTTCTGTGGGATGGCTCATGAGCATGGGGCTGGCCGCCCTGGGCGGTTGCTGGTGGCCCGCGGAAATCACGCCGCGCTGGTTCCAGACCGCGGCGCATCTGCTTCCCACGGCCTGGGCCATGAACGGCTTCCACGCCCTCGTCTCATTCGGCTACGGCCTCTCGAGCGTGGTTCTGCCGTCTCTCGTGCTTCTGGGATTCGGGCTGATGTTCGCCTTGATAGGAATGCGTTTCCTGAAGACCCAGGGAACGGGTGCCTAGCTAACTCCGACCCTCCTCCAGAGCGGTCAGTTCCGACAGGGTCAGAATCTCGAATCCCCGCTCCTTGAGCACCGGCAGAATGCGCTCGAGCACTTCCAAGGTTCGCTCCGGATCCCCGTCCCCGTCGTGGAGGATGAGCACCGATCCCGCGTAGGCGCGACTGAGAATGAACTCCGATATCAGCCTGGGACTCTTCAGTAGCAGATCGTGGGGATAGACCGAGCCCAGGGCCAGACGATAGCCGTGCTCGGCGCTCTGCTCCACCATGCGACCGTTGAACCATCCGGAACCCGGCCGCATCCACTTGGCCGAATCCGATTCCTCGCCGAAGGCGAGCAGCGAATCCGTCCGGACGAGCTGGCGTTCGAAGATCTCGGGCGAAAGCCCCAGGGCCGCTCGATCCTCGCTGAGGTGATTGCCCAGCTCGTGTCCCTCATCGCGCATGCGATGCATGAGGCCTTCGTTGCCTTCGACCCGATCGCCGATGAGGAAGAAGGTGGCGCGGGCCTCGTGTTCGGCGAGCAGATCGAGGATGCGCGGGGTCACTTCGGCGTGGGGACCGTCATCGAGGGTAAGTGCCAGGGCGGGACGATCGGTCTCCACGTAGAAGAGCACATCGGGGTGGGCCTCCGCCAAGGCCTCCATGACGGGCCGGGGCGGAAAGAGGACCAGGGCCGGCAGGCCGAGGGTCAGAACCAGCAGCGCAGCCGCTGCGATGCGCGTTGGGTGAGGCAAGAAAGGGATCCTTGGTGAGATTGAGCCGATGCTGTCCGAAGATTCCTCAAGATCGCCAGTTGCTTCCGCATACGCAAGGATTTCAGCCGGTTGCAGGAGTTCAGACTCCGGATTCGGCGCTGAAAAAAGAGTGTTTCATCCCTGAGCCCTGGGCATTGATTCGCATTTTGCAGTAGAATTGTGCTATCTCTGATGTCCCCGAATCCATCCGCTGGAAGGAGTTACCATGATCGCCCGCATTCCCTTGCTGGCTGTCCTCATCGCGACGCTGCCGCTCACGGCGTCGGCCGAGCTTCCCCAGGTTCTCATCGAGGCCCAGATCATCGAACTGGATTCCGACATCATCGACGCCTTCGGCCTGGCCTGGGACGGCGACAAGTTCATCGTCTCGGATCGGGGCGACGGGGTTACCCCACCTCGATTCCACACGGTGGGCGAAACAGGGGACATCATCGACACCTTCGTCCAGTTCCCCAACAACACCGATCACGGACATCTGGACCTGAGCGCCGTCCCCGGAGGGTTCTGGGGCAGCGAGTGACTGGAACTGCACTTCTTCGACCCCGGTGGGGTCTTCCAAGGTTCGGTCTTCTCGCCCATCGATCCCAATCGCGCCCTGGCCGTTGACGGAAACACCATCTTCATCGGCGGATTGGACGAACCGATCTATCGCGGAGAATGGGACGGCAACTTCCTGAGCTTTCCCGATTTCATTCCCATCAGCGTCGCCATCCCCGGCGCCAGCGGCATCGCGGTGGACAACGAGCGCGCGGCCCTCTGGGTCACGGACACCGTGAACAACACGGTGCACAAGGTGGATCAGAACGGGCCGCTGCTCGGCGATATCCCATTGATCGGCGAACTCTTCAAGGTGCGGGGGGCGACCATGATCGAGCGGAATCTGATCATTCAACTCAGCGCGGTGCTCGTGGACGAAAGCGCGCGCGGCGCTTCGAAGATCGTGATCTACGATATCGTGGACACGCCGGTGGAGGAAACCAGCTGGAGCGAAGTGAAAGCTCTCTACCGCTGAGGCCGTCCGCGCTCAGGTCTTTTCCTTGGGTCTCAAGCCGGCCACCTTTTTCGGCTCGCGGCTCGAACCGTAGAAGAGGTCGTCCATCCACACGAAGGCTCGGTTGAAGATCGAGGTGGCCGCCACCGTGCGCCTGACGAAGCGGTGCAGCGGTGTATCTGGTTTCGTGAAGGGGCAGACACGCAAGCAGATGCCGCAGTCGGTTCCCTGGGTCCGCCAGTGGTGATAGCATCGCTCGGCATTCAGCGGCCATTTCTCCGCTCCCCGAACCACGCTTGAATCTCCGGTGGGAATGGCCGCCGCCGGGCAGAGCTTTGCGCACTTCTCGCAGGACCTGCAGAACTCGGCGATGCCCCAGTTGCCCGGCCCGTCCGGCGCGAGTTCGGCGTCTGTGGTGACGACGCCGAGCCTCACCCCAGATCCCAGACGCGGATGGATAAGGATGCCGTGACGCCCGAGCTCCCCCAACCCGGCGTCCACCGCCAGGGGCGGACAGACCACGAGATAGTTCGAATCCACATGCGCCCTCGCCGAATGTCCGAGGCGGCGAAGGGAATCCGCCAGCGCGAAGCAGGCCGCGGCGGCCTTCTGATAGACCCTCGCCACCTCCGCGGTGCTGATCAGTTCGGGTCCGGAGGACACGTACTCCGGCCTCATGGCGAAGACGAGCACGATGGCGTGGCCATGCTTCAGTTCGGGGACCTCGCCGTGCTTGTCCAGGGGCCGTCCGCGATGGGAATAGAGATAGCTCGAATCCATGGCGGTCACGCCCGAGTCGTCGGCGCCCAGAAACAGGGACGCGTCCTTGGCGAAGGCGCTCAGACCCGCGGGGCTGGAATCATCGAGTGCGAATTCTGTCCCCGCGCTCGGCCCATGGGCCAAACCCTCGGGCACCTGGCCTCCGCTGACATGCTCGCTGCCTTCCACGGCCTCGGCGATGAGATCCGAGGCGGCGAACTGGGATTGGGTGAGCAGGGCGGCCTGGGTTTCGAATCGTTGGCCGCCGGGCGACGCCAGGTGCGGAAGTTTGCGCGTGCGGTGATCGGCCTCCCAGTGCTCGGGCCTGCGGGCGTAGTGTTCGTCGTGGATCGCGGTGCCGGGCTGTAGCCGCGCTCGGGTGAACACCGAATCGCGCTGGTCGAAGGCCTCCAAGGGGCCCGGCTTCTTGAGACCTCTGGGCATGGCTCCCTCCTGAAGATACGCAACCCTAACAGGTCGTACCGCTTCGCGCAAAAGTCATCTGGACCTTACGCGTGGCAGACGGAGACTTGCAGATTATTGAAACCGATCTAGACTGGAAGCGCGGGATGTGAGGGCGTGAGGTTCTGCCTATCCGCAATGAATCGAGCATCTGCTCCGTCATGCGGCATGGCTTTTCGGTACGACTCCGCATGACGGAATCCATCCGATTCCAGAGCATGCGGAGGTTTCCATGAAACTCTTAGTCACTGCCTTGTTCACGGTCCTGGCCATCGGCGCTTGGGCCTCTCCCCTGAATCTTGTCTTCGAAGAGGAGTGTCACGTCTTCGAGTGGATGGACGAGGGGGACTACTATCACTTCTACCAGGACCTGGGCGGACCCTTCTATCAGGAGGCCGGCCAGATCTATTGGCTCGCCATCATCGGCGTGTCGGCGCTGGACAATATCTGGTACTGGCAGCTTTGCGTGCCGGAGGATTACTGGCGCTACGAGGCCGAGTGGTGGTCGAATTATTGGGGCGTTCCCACATGGACGCCTCTCTCCGAAGCCGTGGGCACCTATTTCGAGATGGCCTTCGTGCTCCACGGCACGCAGGGTGAGAAGTGGCGCCAGAATCCGTCCTGGGAGAACGGCATCGCTTCCACCATCACTCCCACCTACGACGGGGAGGCGGCGGACGACTTCCTCTGCGAGGATGGCGATCCCATCGTGGCCCTCGAATGGTGGGGATGGCCGGGAACGGTTCCCGACTACTTCATCATCCGTTTCTATACGGATAGCGAGACGACTGCCACCGAGAACACTTCCTGGAGCGATCTGAAGACGCTGTACTAGATCGCAACCGCTACGCGGCGCCTCCGGTCCCCGACCGGAGGCGTTCCTATTTGCCGGTGAGTGTGAAGCTGCTGTCCCAATCCTCGTCGGGAGGATTGTCCCGGAAATGGCGGGAGCGGTCCAGGTAGGCCTGGGAGGGGCCGTCCTCGGGATTCAGATCGAGGGCGGCGGCGAAGCGCATGCCCGCCTCCCGCCAGCGCCGGTCCCGATAGGCCTGGAGGCCCTCGGCGAAAGCTTCGTAAACCCGTTCGCGGGATTCGTCTCGCGAATCCTCGGCCATGGCCGCGAGTTCGTAGACCGTCACCGCGCGGCGTTTGCCCTTCACCCGCAGCAGGTCCAGTTCGCGGCAGACGATCCCCTCTTCCGCCTGCTGGAATGTGGCCTCCGAGATCATGATCGACGAGCCGAAGACCTTGTTCGCCCCCTCCAGGCGCGAGGCCAGATTCACCGCGTCGCCGAGCACCGTGTAGTCGTGCACGGTGCGGCTTCCCATGTTGCCGAGCACGACCCGACCGGTGCTGATGCCGATGCGCGCGAAGAGCGGATCCCGCCCCTCCCGCTTCCACTCATCGCGCAGTTCCGCAAGACGCTTCTGCATGGCGAGAGCCGCCCGACAGGCCTTGAGGGCGTGGTCCGGATCGTGGAGCGGCGCGCCGAACTCGGCCATGATCAGGTCGCCCTCGTACTTGTCGATGATGCCGTCGTGGGCGAGGACGATGTCGGTCATCTCGCTGAGGTACTCGTTGAGCCATTCCACCAGTTCGCTGGGCGGCAGGGACTCCGCGAAGGGCGTGAAGCCCGCGAGATCCGAGAAGAGAATGGTGAGCTCCCGTTCCTCGCCGCCCAGGTTCATGAGCTCGGGATTCTCGTAGAGCACGTTGATGACCTTGTCCGGAACGTACTTGGCAAACATGCCGCGGATGCGCTGGCGCTCCCGTCTCTCGCGCACGAAGAAGTAGAGGGTGTTGCCCGCGTGGCAGGCCATTACCGCGCCGGCCGGAGCCACCATGTCCAGAAGCAGGAAGCGCGCGATGAAGAACCAATAGGCCAGGGCCACGTAGGCGGCCGCCAGGACCAGCGCGATGAACATGCCCAGCAGCGGACGGGACCGGAGGGTGAGCAGCGAGATGGCGAGAGCCGCCGCGAAGATGACGAGCAGGTCCGACCATCCGGACAGCCGGCGATAGTGACGCCCAGACAGCATGGTCTCGATGGCGGCGGCGTGCATCTCGGCGCCCGAGGTGAGCACCTGCTGGCCCTCCTCGCTGTTGAAGAAGGGCGAGCGCACGAAATCCTGCATCTCCGGCAGGGTGGCTCCCACCACCACGATCTTGCCCGCGAAGACCTCCTTCTGGATATCGAAGATGTCGATGTCCAGTCCCGCGGGCAGATCGAAATCGGCGTCGTCGATCACCGAGGAGAAGGAATAGATGGGGATGCTTCCCCGTCCGCCGGGATAGTTGATCAGGAAGCTGGTGGCGTCCAGGCGCGGAACCTGTGCGTCGCCCACGGTGAAGGGATCGGCGTGGTCCGCTTCGGGTCTTCGGCCTTCGTAGAGGCTCAAGGCCTCGACGCCCAGGGAGTAGAGGTTGCGACTATCGGAGGGCACGTGCAGGCGATACCGGCGCGTGAATCCGTCGGAGTCCTCGAGCCGATCCACGAGACCCAGGCCGGCCGCCGCCTCGCGCAGTGGCTCGGTGGGATAGGTGAGGCGCTGGCCCCGCACGTCCCCCATAAAGGCCTCCTGCTTAACCCCGAGAACCACGGCTCCATGCTCCTGGATGGCGCGGGCGAAGGCGGCGTCGCCTTCGGGGTCCAGGCCGGGGGCGTCGAAGATCAGATCGAAAACCACAACCCGTGCGCCGGCCCGGGCGAGATTGTCCAGCAGCTTCGCATGCCAGGCCCTGGGCCAGGGAAAGGGACGTCCCAGGTCGCGATAGGATTGCTGATCGATGCCCACCACCACGGTCTCGCCATGGGGCTCCTCGGGACCGCGAAGCTGGAAGCGCGAGTTGACCGTGTTGAATTCGGCGTTGCGGAAGATGGCCGTGTGGGAGAGCACGTAGAGCAGCAAGGTGGCGAGGACGGCGCTGGCCAAGTGAATCCAGGACAGCTTCCGATCCTGTTGCTTGCCGCGCTTCGGCATTGCGATGCCGCCTTGCTAGAAAGGTTGCTCGATTCCGATGCCCAGGAATGCCTCGGTGTAGTCTTCCTCGCCCTCGGAACGATCGTCGAAACTCACCCAGCCCGCCCTACCTCTCAGAGTGGGGCCCGTCTCGAATCGGTAGTCCAGGGCCAGATCGAATGAGGACCGTACCGAGTTGGCGCCCGTCATGTCGCCGTCGCCGGACACCCGCCTCCAGGAAAGCTGCATGGGCATGCGCGGACGAAGATAGTCCACCCCCACCTGCAAGGTGGTGAAGTCGGCATGGATGCCCATGCCGCCCGCCGCATTCTCGAGGCCGGGATAACGGTTGTTGCTCAGTCCGAGCAGGAAGGAAAACGTGATCGGCCGGGAGGGAAGGGCCGTGCGCGATTCCAGCACGAAGTTCATGCCCTTGCTCTCCCCTGCCTCCGACACGAAGTCCGCGCGATCGGTGAGGAACATGCTCAGGCGAAGATTCTGCATGTACTCCCTCACCAGGAAATGGGTGCCGCCGCTGAAGGTGAGCAGCAGCGTGCGATTGTCGATGCCCTCTTCCGGATCCGTACTCCCGTTGTTCTGCCGGTAGAGACGAAAGCCCGTGCTGATTCCGTTGAGCATGCTCGAACGCGGCAGGTAGGAGAGGTTGCCGGCGATGAGATCCGAATCGCGGGTGTGGGTCTGATCGCCCAGGAGGTTGTTGTGGTAGCGTTCGTACTCGCCGGTCACGCGCAGGCGCCGCTGCAAGAGGGAGAAGGCGTCGCGGATGAGGAAGCCCTCGTGATCCTGGGGCAGGGACGTGGCCGCCAGGGACTGGTAGACGGGACCCACCCGGCGATAGCGGATCTCCATGAGATTCCCGGCGATGTTGCCTCGGGCCGACGCGTGAAGCGCCAGATTCGGCAGGCCCTTCATGTTGAGCGGCGTGGTGCTTCCGTTTATGATGAAGAGCCCTTCCAGGTTCTGCGGATTGAAGGGCAGATGGATGCCCAGGGTGGAGTCGGCCTCTTCCTGGTTGACCGCTCCCTCGGAGATGTCCTCGGTGAGCATGCTCATGGCCGCCGCGGCGTCCAGAAGCAGGCGGCGCCCCATGAGGGTGATCGCGAGGTCGCTCCCGATGACCACGTTATCCTTGGGCTTGTGTCCATAGCGGATGGAACCCAGGTCGTCCTTCACCTTGAGGAAGCTCAGGGACATGCCCACCCGACGTCCGGTGACGGCCCCGACCCGGAAGGCCCGGAGCTGACGCGTATAGGTGCCGGCGCTCTCCACCACCGGCAGCAGTTCCTCGGGCGGCCCCACCACGGTGGAGTCGTATCCTTCGCCCTCCACCGCGCGCTGGATGGATCCGTAGAGCAGCTGCGCGTCGAGCAGATGCGACTCCAGCTCCAGCTCCATTCCGCGCATGCGCTTTCCCCAGATGGCCAGAGGATTGAAGCGCGGGGTGACGTCGCCAAGGCTGAGACGAAGCGGACCGGTCTCCACGTCGAAACGATAGCGATTGCGCGGCTGATGGTGCCCGGACTCGTCGCTGGTCAGGAAGACCTTGGCGCGATAGTCCAGCGCTCCGAACTCGCCGCGGGCGTCCAGACGCGCGCGCAGGGTTCGATCGGGCTCCTGGCGATTCTCGGCGCCCTCGCCGTCGAGATTCGTGAAGCGGGAATCCAGTACGACGCGGCCGCGGGGAGGAGCCACCGTCTCGAAGAATCCGGGTCCTTCGTAGATCTGGCCCGGGCGCAAAAGATCGAGATTCAGGGACGAGGAACGGGTGCGGTGACCCGCCAGGTCCTCGGCCTCCACCTCGATGCGCAGAGGTCCCGGGGGAAGGTTCGGCCCGGGCATCCACACGAGAAGGCCATCATCGATGCGGGCTTCGCGGGAGCGGTCCCGTCCATTGACGATGAGTCTGAGTCCCGTGGGCGCCAGGTCGCCGTCGAGGTCGAAATAGGAGACCACCAGCACGAAGTCGGCGGCCTCCAAGGCCGCCCCCAGGTCGGGAGCCACGATCACGAGTTCGGGAGGCACTCCCAGGCGGTCCACGCCGGAACCGGAACCGGCCTTCACGGCCACGCGGAAGGGCGGTGCTTCGGGCGCGTCATCGGGGTATCGATGCTCGATTCCGTCGGCGTCCTCGACGCTGAGGTAGTACTCGATCCCCGGCGACTGCAGGAACTCGCCGGGGACGTAGCAGTCGATGACCCCGCCGTGCAGGTAGGTGTCGAAACTGTCGAAATCGCCGGTGGCCATGGGACGATGGTAGACGGTGACCCGTTCGCCCTCCTCCAGCCCGGCCACGAGGCCCAGGATGGGCAGGTCGCGGCCCTCCTGGGAGCTGACCGCGGCCTGATGGCTGAAGGCCACCTCTCCGGCTTGAACGACGAAGGCGAATAGGATCAGTCCGAGCAGGCCCACCTGACCGGCGCGAAGCAGGATCGCCCAGTTACGCGACATCTTCGATTCCTCTCAAGCGCACGCAGCCCCTATTCCGGTTCCTCGAGAGGAATGATGAGCGTGCGGGTCTCGCCTTCCGCGTTGCGGAAACCGATGCGGATTTCCCGGTCGCCGTTCTCGTCCAGCTGCCCGTAGCCGTTGATTCCGCCGAATCCGGGCAGTTCGTCGTCCCGGGTGGCCCGGGAGACCGGCGGTCGCTGGCCGTCGGAGCTGCCGGTGAATCCCGCGCCGAACTCGACCTGGCCGAATTCGTTGCCGTAGGCGTAGCGTCCCGAGATCGCGTGGAGTCGGTTGCCCGTATCGCCTCGTTCGCGACTGTAGAACTCCGACCCCTTCACCGACGCCACCGAGGTGGGCGTCTCCACCTGGAAATGGGGATCGTCCTGCTTGGTCACCTTGGCCCAGAGATCGCCCACGCCCATCCAGACGCGCTTGGAGACCGTACGGCCCTCGGCGCTGGCGTGCAGGGTCACCTCGGTGTCCTCGGCGAGCTTGAGCAAGCTCTTGTCGTCCACGAAGAGGATGGCCACTTCGGAGGCCGAAGCGGTGCGCAGGCGATCGCCGGAGGCCAGCACCTGGCCCTGCTCGGCGGGCGTCCAGACATCGCCGCCCGCGGCAGCGTGCTGCACCGAACCCAGGGTCTTGAGGATCACGGCCATTCCGGCCACTTCCTCGGCCGTCGCGGACAGGATTCCGAGCAGCGCGAGGATCAGCAAGATGCTCGTCAGTCTCTTCATGGCCCCACCTCCACCCGTCCCACCGTCCATCCCTGGGACAGCATGGTCTCCAGGAGCAGAGGCAGTTCGTCGTCCGATACGGTTATTCCGTCCACGGTGATCTCACCGGTGGACTGGAAACCCTGCAGCTTGCCGAGCACCTCGTCCAACATGCCGGGCGGAAGCAGCAGAAGCAGGGCGTGAAGCAGATCGTCGTAGGGAGTCAGCGAAGCGCCCGCCTCCATTTCGAAGCAGAAGATCTCGCTGGGGAAGCGGATTTCGCCGCTGGAGGTGAAAACGATGGCCTCGACCTGCCAGCAGTAGCTGCGTCCGTGATCGAGCACCTCCGCGCTCGGCGGATAAAGATAGCTGTGGGTGCCCGAGAAGCCGGTGCTGAAGTCGAGGTCCTCGTAGACCGGCTCATTCTCCATGGCCTCCTCGCCGCTGCCGTCCCCGGGAAGCACTGGGCAGAGGCGGAAGCTGAAGCGCCCCGCCCGGCTCTCCCACTGGAACTGCGGCAGGAGTGAGCTCTCGAGGGGCAGGCTCGTGGCGAAGGGCCCGCCCGGGAAGGTCAGGGTGACGGTGCGCGGGTTCCTCACGTGGGTGCGCAGGTAGCAGTATTCGAGTTCGCCCGCGCCCTCCTCGATGAGCGCGAGCCGGAAGCTGTACACGCCCTCGGGTAGGTATCCCGTCTGGGTGACCACCTGCTCCAGATCGTCGCCGGCCGCGGAGATGTCGTAGGATCCCAGTTGGAAGGGATGGGCCGCGTCGGAAAGGTCCTGGTTGGTGGCGGATCTCATCTCGCCGTCGGCCAGCACGAAGGGGTCGGACTCTCCCTGCACCAGGGTGCCTTCGCCCGAACTCACCTCGAAGCCGAGGGTGAGGGTGCGGTCGGCGCCCCCCGTGTTGTTCATGCTAAAGCGGAACAGGATGGGATGCATCCCCGTGTCGGATGGATCGAAATCGGAGAGGTAGAATACCTCGGTCATCCCCAGGCCGAGGTCTTCCATGCTCAAGTCCAGGCCTTCGGTCATGTCCGTGCAGAATTGTGCGAGGCCGGCGGGTGCCAGGGCCAGGATCAGTCCCATGGCCAGGGCGGCTCCCCTCCGAACCCTTCGGTTTCTCCGTTCAAGCATCACCTAAACCCCTCTTTCCACTTCAGCTTGACTGTCGCTTCAGCAACAGGATGGTCATGTCGTCGGCCTGCGGGCAATCGCCCGCGAAGCTGCTGGTTTCATCCACCAGTATGCTCACCAGGTCTTCCATGCTCTTATCGTGGTTGTCGCAGATGATCTGCAGCGTGCGATCCACGCCGAAATCCTCTTCCGATTCGTTTTCCGCTTCCAGGATGCCGTCGGTGATCAGCGCGAAGATGTCGCCGGGTTCCATGTCGATGGCCTGCAGCTCGAGCCCCGGAAGAGTCGCCAGGACGCCCATGGGCATGGTCGTGGGCTTGATCTGCTCCACCTCGCCGGTGGCGGCGTGGAAATGGAAGAGAGGGCCCTGCCCTCCCGAGATGTAGTCCACTCGATGGCGCTTGGGATCCAGGACGCCCAGCAGGGCCGTCACGAAACGTTCCGGCGGCAGGTCTTCCTGGAGCTGTCGGTTGATCCCCTCGAAGGCCACCTTCAGATCGCAGTCCAGGCGCGCGGACATCCTCAACATCGACCTCACCTGGATGACGCTCAGGGCCGGCCCCACGCCGTGCCCGGTGGCGTCGGCGAGCAGGACGCCCAGAGATCCGCCGTCCATCTCGATGAGATCGAATGTGTCGCCGCCGGTCTCCTCGGCGGGATAGGACACGCCGAACACGTCGTAGCCATCGAGTTCGGGCATCCTTCGGGGGAAGGTGCCGCTCTGGATCTGCCTGGCCACGTCCAGTTCCTGCTCCAGGCGCTCCTTGACGAGGAGATCTTCGAGCATGCTGGCCCGCTGCAACGCCACGGCGCACTGCGCGGAGAGGGCGGTGGCGGTTTCCACGTCGTTTCCGTCGAAGGGTCCGCCCTTGCGATTGAGGATCTGCAGCACGCCGATGAGCGCGTCGTCCAGTCCGATGAGCGGAACCGACAGCAGGCAGCGGGTGCGGTAGCCCGACTCCTTGTCGGTGGAGGGATCGAAGCGGGGATCGGCGTAGCAGTCGGGCACGTTGATCACTTCGCGGCTCGCGCCGCAACTGCCCACGAGCCCTCGATCGGAGGGAATGCGGATGTACTCCATTCCGATGACCACTTCGGTCACGTACTGCTTGGCCTCGTCGTCGTAGAGCCAGACCGTGCAACGCTCGGCGTGGAGCACCTCGCAGGCGGCGTTGGCCACCTCGGTGAGAAGCTCCTTGAGCTCCATGGGCCGAGCCAGGTTGCGGGATACCTCGAGTATCCGGGCGACGGCTTCACAGTCCATGGCGATACGGCTCTTCTTCGTGTGCATGTCGATGCACCATCCTCGGGGGCGAAACTCGCAAGTTTTCTGATCCTGACCGCTGGCCGCCCGTCAACGCAAGAAAGAAGGTAAATGGCGCTGTCCTCATTCTAGATCAGATGCCTCCCACTGACAATGACCGGCCCGTTTAACGCGTTTTTTCACTTACACTTAACGAGCTCCGGGGAAGCCGATCAGCAATCCCGCACCCTGAAACCCATTCATTCGATCGGAGCTGGGATTCTAAAGGCCCAGCGCTCTGAAATCTTCCTCCAAGGCCTGGCGTAGCGAGATCCGACCGGCCGGATCCAGAAAGGCGCCGCCGGCCGCGTCGAGGGTCATGCTCTTGATCTCCTTCGGATCGAATCCGAACTCGGCGTGTACCAGTGCCATCTCGCCGGACAGCCGAATCTTCGACAGCCCGGGATCATCCGTGTTCAATGTCACCTTGAGCCCATGATCGCGCCGCATGGCGGTGAGCGGATGCAGCCTCATGCCCTCGGCGGCGCCGGTCTGAAGATTGCTGGTGACGCAGACCTCGAAGAGGCAGCCGCGCTCCCGCGCCAGGGCCATCACCTCGCCGTCGTCCACCACGCGAATGCCGTGGCCGATGCGATCGGCCTTAAGGTGCTCCAGCGCGAATCTCACGTTTTCGGCCCCCGCCCACTCGCCCGCATGGGCGGTGGTTCCCAGGCCCATGCGATTGGCCTCCGCGAAAAGCTCCACATAGGGATCGGCGGGGATGTGCACCTCGTCCCCCGCCAGATCGATACCCACCACGCCCTGGTTCATCTTCTTCGCGGCGACCTGCAGGAGCTTGCCGGCGGTCATGGCCTCGGCGCGATTCACCGTGACGATGAGGCGCACCTGGATGTCGAACTCGGCTTCCGCGCGGCGCACTCCGGCGATGACGCAATCGGCCGCGTGCTCCAGGGTCAGGCCCCTGGCTTCGGCCAGGGCCGTGGGATTGAATCGCAACTCCAGATAGACGAGACCGTCCCCGGCCGCATCGGCCACCGCCTCGTAGGCGAGGCGCTCGATGACTTCGGGAGAGACGAAGAAACGCCTGATGATGGGAAACTTGGCCAGAAAGGCCTCGGGATTCCGCTTGGAATCGGTCAGCTCCAGCAGGGAGCGCAGTCTGTGGATCTCCTCCGCCGGAGCCTCGTACTCGGGACTAGCGGCGATTTCCTCGAGCGAGGACATGCGAAGGGAGCCCTCCAGATGCCGGTGCAGATCGATCTTGGGAAATCTGATCCAGTCCATGACCGCTCCTTTGGACACGATTGTAGAAGCAGGAGGCGCTGAAATCAATGCGGCATTTGGAATTAGAACGGGGTCCCCGATCGGGGACCCCGGTGATCATAGATGATCAGGGCAGAAGCAGCAGCTTCTCGCTGGCCTGCCAATTCCCGGCGCGGACCCGGGCCATGTACACGCCCGCTGAGAGGCCCTTGGCCTCCCAGACCAGGCGATTGCTTCCCGCGGGGAAGCTCTGGCCTCCGAGATTCGACACCCGGCGTCCCTTCACGTCGAAGACCTGCACCTCCACCTTCGAACTGCGGGCCAGTTCGAACTGGATGAGCACGGGCCCCGATTGCGACAGGGAAATCGGATTGGGATAGGCCCCCGCCAGGCGATTGGACGAGGGCGGTGTATCGACTCCCGTGAGGATGTCCATGAAGTCGATGGTGTCGAAGCCGCCCATGAGTACGTCGCTGGCCATGGACTCGCTGGACCGGAAGTGCCCCTGCAGCAAGGTCGAGTAGACCTGACGGAAGTCGTGCTGCATGTGCATGTTTCCGTTGGGATCCAGATCGGAGAGATTCGGATTCGTGCCGTAGAATCCTCCGTTGACCCCCGCTCCCATGACGAAGAGCGGAGCGGCCGTGCCGTGATCGGTGCCGAATCCGCCGTTCTCGTCGACCCGACGTCCGAACTCCGACACGGTGGCCAGAACCACGCGATCGGAGAGGCCCTGATTGTCCAGGTCCTGGAAGAAGGCCGCCACCGAACCGCCCAGGGATCCCATGAGATTGGCGTGCTGCCCAAGCTGATTCACATGGGTGTCGAAACCGAACTCGGCGGTGAGATAGAGAGGCGTATCCAGCGCGCCGCTGATGAGGCGCGCGACGATCTCGAGCTGCACGCCCAAGGTCGTCTGGGGATAGGCCACCGTGTTCACCCCCGCGTCGGCCGCCTGACCGATGGCGTCGGCGTAGGCGAAGGTGGCCTGATCCACCTCGCGCAGGAAGCCCAGCTCCTCGCCGCCGCGGGTCTCGGGCAACTCGTCGTTCCATTCGCCGGTGTAATTCTGATTCACCAGCTGGAAGAAGGTGTCGGGGTTGTCCACCACCACGCCGATGTTCCCGCGATCTCCCTTGAGGGGAATCTCATGGGCGATGCCCTGCTGCAATCCGTAGGGTGCGAAGGGCAGTTCGCCGGGGAACTCCGGATACATGGCCTCCACATAGCGGGCCAGCCATCCCGTGCCCACTTCCTCGCTGCTGGAGGAGGCGGAGAACCAGATGTCCGTGGAACGGAAGTGCGAAAGATTCGGCTGGGGATAGCCGACTCCGCGCACGATGGCCATGCGGCCGCCGTCCCAGAGGCCCTGCAGGGGAGTCAGGCCCGGATGCAGACCCGTGTCGGCGTCCAGGGGCACCACGTCGCCCGGCTGCACGGCGATGTTCTGCCGCGCGGTGTAGTAGAGGTTGTCGGTGTAGGGAACCACCGTGTTGAGTCCGTCGTTGCCGCCGCTCAGATTGAGGATCACGAGGATCTTGCCGTCCAGAACGTCCAGCTCGGACATCCTGCGCAGCCGCCCCGCGGGCATTCCGGGGAACCAGCCCTGGGCACCCGCCCTCCGACCCAGGGGTGGAAGGATGAGCCCGCCGGCAACGAGCTTCATGGTCTTGCCTAGAAAGTCTCGTCTGTTCATGACTCACCTCGCCTGGAAATCGGGAAGGCGGAAGATGAGTTTCAGCAGCAACTGCAGCTGAGCTTCGGCCCCCGTGTTGTAGATGGACCACTCCCAGGGTTCGGAACCCTGCAGCAGTTCGTCGATCATTCGCTGCCTGACCGCCTCGGTGGGAGGCATGCCGAAATAGGCGAGGGCGAAATCGTCCACGATCTGATAGGGGTCGTTGGGATCGATGGTTTCCATGGCGATGGCGATGGCGTCGGCCTGCATCTCCAGGTCGTAGCCGTAGTAGTCGCCGTCGATCACCGAGGTGTCGAGGGCCTTTCGACCGGTCAGGGTGGTGGCGTTGATCCAGGTGCGATAGCCGGGCCATCCGGCCACGTTGGGCGGATCCAGCAGCAGGTGCCCGAAGGTGATCATGCTGTACCAGGTCCATGCGCTGGGTCCGGCCACGACCTCGTCCCAGCCGTCCATGAGATTCAAGTTTTCCATGTAGAGGCTGCGAAGCAGGCCCACGCTCTTGTCCACGCCATCGGTGATGATGCTGCCGCGGAAGTTCGCGTCGAAGAAGTGCTCGCTGAGCAGCATGCGCTCGAGCACCGGCGCGACCTCGTAGTCGTTGGCGCGCAGGGTGGCCGCCAGGTCCTCGATGAGCGCTTCGTCCGGATACTCGTCGATGAACCAGCGGTAGAGCTTCCTGCAGATGAAGCGCGCGGTCTCCTCTTCCTCGAAGATGAAGTCGACGATGTCGTCGCCGTCCCAGTTGCCCGCGTGGTTCAGGAAGATCTTGATGCCGGGGTCGTGGTACTCGGGAATGAAGACGCTGGTGACGCCGTCCAGGGTGAACCAGCCGGTGAAGGCTCGCGCCGCGGCGACGATGTCGTCCTGCTCGTACTGATCAAGGCCCAGGGTGAACAATTCGAGCAACTCGCGAGCGAAGTTCTCGTTGATGTGCCCGATGTAGTTATCCTGCCCGTTGAGCCAGAGCAGCATGGCGGGATCCTTGTAGATCTCGCGCACGAGTTCTCGGAAATTGCCCAGGGCGTAGTCGCGTAAGAGCCGGTTCTGCACGTACATGGACTGCGGAATGATCACGTCCCGCGCGCCGGTGGCGAAATGGTCGTGCCAGAAGTGGGTCATGCTCTCGCGCAGCGTGGGACTGCCGCCGAGTCCTCCGCCCTCCTCCAGGATGACGTCGCACCACCAGAGCCTCAGCTTCTCCACCCTCTGGGCGTAGAGCTGTATCAGGGAGTCGACCATCTCCTGGGTCCAGTCGCTGACGTCCGGCACCGGTTCGGTGGCCCAGTCGCCGGGCGCCGCAGGCGCGAGGCCGTTGAGCAGGAGACCCTGCACCGAGGCGTCGAGACCTTGGGCCTGCACGTCCAGCATCTCGCTGAAACGCGGGCCGATGACCGTTCGATGGAGCAGGTGAGCCGCCTCGGGCAGGTCGAAGCTGCCGGCGTAGGGTGTCCAGTCGCTGGTGGCCTCCCTGCCGCCTCGTGCGTCCAGTTGGGCTTCGCCCGATGGCGGGCCCCAGGCTTCGAGTTCCGGCATCCGCGGGATGCGCCCACCCAAAACGGGTGTGATGGCCATGTCATCGAGAACATCCGCGGCCTCTCCGACGAAATCGTCGAGGCTGGCGGCGTGATCCATGGCGGCGCTGGCGTTGGAGTCGGAATCGAGAGCGAGGGCGGAGCCAGCGAGCGCGATGAAAAGAAAAGCCGCCGGCATGCCGCGACGAATCGCGAACACGCGGCGCCTTGAGCGCGTCGTATTCATGCTTCCCCCAATCCGGGAATTTCTGGCTTGAACAGATGCTATCATAGTTGGTTCATCAAAACAAACGAAAATAAGAATTCCCGGACACTGAGGTCCGATTCATCGCCCCCTTTGCGCCAGGGATGCCATGCGCTAGCATCGGCCCACCTTCAGCCTTCGAGGAGTTCCATGCGAATCGTCAGCGTTCTCGTCCTTCTGCTGCTTCCCGCTCTGGCCATGGCCCTTCCGCCGGCCGGCACCTTCTCCATCGTGGCCCACGATCCGCAAACCGGCGAGGTGGGCGTGGCCGTGCAGTCCTGCGTCTTCAGCGTCGGACCGCCCGTGGCCTGGGCTCGGGCGGGCGTGGGCGCGGTGGCCACCCAGGCCCAGACCAATGAGTCCTTCGGGCCCCGGGGTCTCGCGCTCATGGCCGAAGGTCTCGATGCCCAGGCGGCCCTGGACAGCCTGCTCGCAAGCGATGAGGAACGGGAAAACCGACAGCTCGCCCTCATCGACGCCGGGGGCAACACCGCAGCTTATAGCGGCGGACTCTGCATGTACTGGGCGGGCGACGCACAAGGGCCGAACTTCAGTTGCCAGGGGAACATCCTGGTCAGCGGGCAGGTGCTCCTGGGCATGATCAATGCCTTCACCTCCCATCCCGACGAGGAGCTGGCCCTGCGCCTGATCCTGGCGCTACAGGCCGCCCAGGAGGCCGGCGGCGACAGCCGGGGGCAGCAGTCGGCGGCCGTCATCGTGGGGCGGCATCATCCCGATCATCCCGAGTATGCCGAACGATACGTGGACCTGCGCGTGGAGGATCACGAAGCGCCCATCGACGAGTTGCTCCGCCTCTATCGCATGCACGAGGCGCAGAACCTGTCGGTGGCTCATCTCCGCTTCGCCGAGTTGCGCGAGGCGGCGGGCGACGCCGAAGGCGCGGCCTTCGAGATGAACCGCGTCGGGCGCAGCCTCGCCCACGTTCTCGAAGACGAGGGCAGCGACGCGGGCACCCTCAACGCCCTGGCCTGGTACTGCGCCACGGCCGAGGTCTATCTCGAGGAGTGCCTGGAGGCGGCCGGACGCGCCGCGAAACTCGAGCCGGAGGACAGCAACATCCTCGACACGCTCGCGGAAGTGCACTTCAGGATGGGTAACGCTGACCAGGCCCTGAAGGCCATCGATCGCGCGCTGGAGCTGTCGCCGGACGATCCCTACCTGACCGAGCAAAGAACCCGTTTCCTTGCGGGCGAGGAGAACTGATGCGTCTTAAGGAGAGGCCCGGGAGACTCCTCCCGGGCCTTCGCTCCGATCAGCTATTCGGCCGGATGAATCGGGCCAGAACGAGGCCGGCCAGAAGCCATGCGACCATGTCGTAGAGCAAGGTGTACAGGTAGAAGTGCCAGGGATGCATGAACCAGATGGGCTTGCCCAGGTTGGCCCAGACGCCGACCGTCAAGGCGGCCAGCAGAACGAATCCGACACGCTGGCCGTAGCCGGGCAAACTGGACGCCACGCTCTTCAGCAACAATCCGATGAGCAGGGCGCTCAGCAGCATGTGAAGAAATCCCTTGAGATAGATGCCCGGAGCCATGGGATCGCTGCCCTCGCTCCGGTAGAAGACCATGGCCAGTGGACCGGCGCGATGGGCCTGCCTCCAGGCCTCCTCGTCGTAGGGCTCGCCCATCGAGGGAAGGACGTAGACGCCGTCCCCGGGCAGCGACTGGGACAGCGCAGGACCGAGGATGCCCTCGCTGGCGCCGGTCTTCACGACGCCCGAACTGATGGGCGTGGCCCAGAAGACGAATCCCCAGATCATGATGAGCACCGCGGCCAGGAAGCCCCCTAGAAACCATTGCTTCATTTTCCTCCCTCAGCTCGTAGACACGGATGCCGGCGATGAAGGGATTGGCTTTCGCCACCGCTTCGGCGGCATCCAGATCCTCGGCCTCGATGATGTTGAAGCCGGTGATGGCGTTCATGTCCCAGGGAAGGTCGCGGCAACCATCTTCCGTGATCTCCCTGCCGCCGGCGAAGCCTCCCTGGGCGATCTGCCTGTCGGCGATGGATTCGAACCACTTCCCCCAGGCCTGCATGATGTCGGGAGTCGGCTTCTCGAAGCCGTAATGCAGCAGCAAGAACTTCTTCATGGCGAGCTCCTTCCCATGGTGTTCGTTTGCGTGGAACAACGCTAGGGAGGCGGGGATTCCATGTCCAGGCGAAAGCCTGCGCGCGAAATTAAGAGGGGAAAATCAGGAAAGGGCCTTCTGGCGCCGGTCGATCCAGAGGAATAGGATCAGGGCCGCGAGCATGACGATGTCGCGAATGAGTAGGCTGAGTCCCACGGAGTGACCGCTGTCGGTGCCGAAGCAGCCGCAGGAGATGTCCAGGTTCCGCGCGAGGGCATAGGACAGGCCCACGATGAAGGCCAAGGTCATGAGCGCCGTGAGCACGGCCGCGCCGCCGCGTTTCCATCCGACGATGAGGGCGAGTCCCGCCACCAGCTCCAGCCAGGGCAGATAGAGGGCGAAGAGGTGCAGCAGGGGCGCCGGCACCATGTGATAGTAGTAGACCGATTGGGCGAAGGCCTTCGGATCGAGGATCTTGTGATAGGAGGCCACCACGAAGGTCACGCCGATGACCAGGCGGATGAGCAGGGCCAGCACCCAGAGGAATCGATCGCGTCCGGTCACGGCGAAGCCTCCTCGGTCACTTCGCCGCCGGCCTTTCGCCAGGCTTCGATTCCGCCGCGCATGAGCCCTTCCACCTCGTATCCCCGCTCTTCGAATCGCGCGGCCACCGCGGCGGTGGCCTGGAGGCGCCCGTCACCGTAGAGCAGCAGGGCGTCTTCCGGATAGATGAAGTCGATCACCTCGCGGAGATCCTCGTCGAAGCTTTCGAGTCCGATGAAAAAGGCTCCGGGGATGTATGCTTCCGGCGCGGCCAGCCCCCGCGCGTCGATGAAGAGGTGACTGCCGGCCTCGTAGAAGGTCACGCAGTCTTCGACGGCGAGCACGGGGTAGTCCAGGTCCATCTCGTAGTCGCTGATCTCGGCGATGAGGGGGAATCGAGGAGTGCGTACGAACCACACCAGGGCCAGGGCCGCCAGGGTGAGTGCCGCCAGCAGAAGCGTCTCGCGAATCAGATGCTTGGAATAGGATCGGCCCATGGTCCCTTCGCCCATCGTCGCCCTCAGATACGAAGCATGTAGAGCACCACCACCTCCAGCTCGGGCTGGGCTGGATGGTCGGTGCTGATTTTCAGATGCCCCTTGAGTCGGCCCCGGGACTTTGTGGCGGCTTCGTCGTCCTTGCCCAGGGCCTTTCCGTGCACGCGAAGGCGGGCCTCCTGCCCGGTTCCCCCATCGAGGATCTCCACCTCGAGGCCGGCCAGATCGATGCTCGCCGAGGTCACGCTGAAGGGCGCTCCTCCGCTTCGCAGCACGATTTCGCGACTGAGTTCCGCGCCGGGAGCCACCATTCGGAAGTTCAGCCGATCGGGTTCGGCCATGAGTTCGGCCTCCACCCGGCCGAAAATCTCCAGGTCGATCTCCTCGGCTCCGGCGGCGCTGGTGCCCACGCGGATGATCTCGCGGAAGGGTCCGGCCGGAGCTTCGGACTTGAGCTTCACGGCAAGGCGGGCGCCGCCGTCCTCGCCGGCGAGGGTTTCGCAGTCGAAGAGCGAGGCGTTGTGCTCGAGCACCTCGATGCTGAGCGCTTCGCCCCCGCCGCTGCGGAAAGCGGCCTCGACCTTCGGATTGCCGCCGTGACTCACGTCGCCGAAGTCGAGCTTCCGGTCGTCGGGCTCCACGAAGACCGGGGCCTCCACGTAGACCTGGATGCCGATCTCGCCGTAGGAATCTTCCGAGTCGTTGCTGTAGACCTCGATGATCTTGCGCACGTCGCCCTGATAGGTCTTGCTCTGGAAGGTCACGTGGATGCGCCCGGTGGCGCCGGGCTCGATGATCTCGTCGACGATCTCGGGGAAGGTGCAGGGACAGGTGGTGCTGAGCTCGTAGATCTCGAGGGTCTCGTCGCCGAGATTGCGCACCATGACCTCGCGCTCCAGCACTTCGTGCTGTGCCATGGTGCCCAGGTTCAGGACTTTCGGATCCAGCTCCATGCGGGGACCCGCCATGGCCGTCACGGACGAGAACATCAACGCGACGAATAGGCCGATTCGAGTTGTCGTTTTCATGGAATGCATTCCCCGCATAGGATTATCCGCTCCAGAGATTCCAGCACCGCATGAAAATAGTGCAGGGACCCGGGTGCGCCAAGATGAAAACAGCGGAGGCGAAGATCCTCTATGGAGGAGCGTTCCCGCGATGCCTTTCGGCTCCCCGCGGCATCTCATGGTTGCGGCCTGGACCGCAGCGCCTTTCCTATCTTGCTAAAAGTGCTATAATTATGCGCTTCCTCGATGATCGGAGTCCGAATGCACGCGATCCGCAGGCCGCTTTTCGCCACCATGCTGCTGCTCATCGTCCTCAGCTCGACGGCGGGTGCGGAGAGGAGTTTCGCCCTGGGCGACACCCTCACCCTCATCCAGCGTCCGCTCCTCAACATTCCGGCCATCGTGGTGCCGGGGGAGACACTGGAGATCCAGTGCAGCGCGCTATCGGGCGCTTCCGATTGGGAGGCCGCACTCATCTACGAATCGCACTGGGTGGATCTCGGCATCGATGCGGCCACCTACGATCCCACCACCGAATGGTGGACCCTGGAAGTGACCGTGCCCCTGCCGCCGGTCTACGAACTCTACGACCTCTTCGTCCGCACCGACTTCGGCGGCATCATCGAGGACACCACCGCCAACGCGGTGCGCATCCTGCCCCAGCGCCGCGACGACTGGTACTTCGTGCACATCACCGACACCCACGTGCCGGACCATCGATTCTCCGACAGCGGCGGTCAGCCCAGCGACAGCACCGAAACTGTGGACCTGCGGGAAGTGATCAAGGACATCAACTTTCTCAATCCCGAGTTCGTCCTGCTCACCGGCGACCTGGTCAACGAAGGCGAGCTGGAGGACTACATGGAGTGGCGTCAGTACTCCAGGGCTCAGCAACTGTTGAGCGAGCTGGAGGTGCCCCTCTATCTCACCTCGGGCAACCACGACCTCGGCGGATGGGACTCGACGCCGCCGCCCGACGGCACCGCGCGCCGCGACTGGTGGCGTTTCTTCGGCTGGCCCCACCTGGACGATCCGCCGCCCGGCGCGCCCGAGTACACCCAGAACTACTCCTTCGACTACGGCCCCGTGCATTTCGTGGGACTCGAGGCCTACATCAACTACGATGACTGGCGCTGGCAGATATACGGCAGCGACAGCTTCACCGCCGGGCAGATCAGCTGGCTCAACGCCGATCTGGCGGCCACCGACCGCGATACCCGCGTGCTCTTCTACCACAAGGATTTCGACAACCAGATCAACCTGACGAATCTGGATGCGGACATGGCCCTCTGGGGGCATATCCATCGAGACGAGGGGGACATCAACAGCCACCCCTTCGATCTGGCCACCAACGAAACCGCCGACGGACATCGCAGCTATCGGGTGATCCGCGTGTCCGGCGACACCCTCATCCCCCAGGCGACGGTGAGTGCGGGGGAAACCGGCGATGAGGTGCTGGTATCCTACTCGCCCTTCAACGACGGCACCCAGTACACCGTGGCGGCCCTGGTGTCGAACCTCCACCCCCTGCCCTTCGAGAACTGTCTGCTTCGCTTCGTGATGCCCGCCGACGGCAGCAATCCGCAGCTCAACGACGGTCAGATCGTGCAGATCGACGAACGGGACGGCGTGAAGATCTACTACGTGGAAGTTTCCATGGATCCGGTGGACTGGCACACCGTGGTGCTCCAGCTCGACGAGCCCACCGACGCTCCCGAGGGTGCGCCGGCCTTCGCGGCCCTGATGTCGCTGCACCCGAATCCCTTCAATCCGCGCACCGAGATTCGCTTCAGCCTGCTGGAAGATCAACGCATCCGCCTGTGCGTCTTCGATGTGACGGGGCGGGAGATGGCGGTTCTGGCCGATGGAATTTGGGAGACGGGCGATCACAGCCTGAACTTCGACGCGGAAGGCCTGCCCAGCGGGATCTACCTGTTCCGCTTGGCCACGGAGGACGGACTCCGCCTCACCCAACGCGGGGTGCTTCTGAAATAAGCTATCTCCGGGAGCCAAACCCAAGTCTTCGAAGGGGTTTGTGCTAATTCGGACGAAGATGCTATAATTGAGCGACTTTTTGACCACCTACTCGAAACGGTCATCCGTTCCAGCCCAGGGAGATCCCCAATGCGTCTTACCCTGTTGTTCGGTCTAACTCTGCTCCTGCTCGTCCCCTTCGCGGCCTCCGCCCACTACACCCATGGCGTGGGCGACGCCTTCGCGCTGGTCTATGCCGGCGATGAAGACGGTCCGGCCCTTCAGGACGAAGGACTCTATCTCGTGGCCGAAACCCCCGACGGTTTCCTGGCCTTCATCGACGATCATGAGCTCAGCCACCTGCGTTCCGCGGGCGTTCGCGTGGAAGTGCTCATCGAGAAGGACGACAAGAGCCGAGAGTATCTCATCGCCTACAAGCACGATCATGAACACGGTTCGGAGTACACCCTCGCCGATCCGCATCCTTCGGCGGAACTTCTCTTCGAGGCCGAACACTACAAGGTCATGAGCGTGCCGGCCGATCTCCTGGAAGCGCAGCCCAATTGCGTGCCGGAGATCCAGCGCGTCTTCCGGCGTCCTCTCAGCTTCGTGCGCACGCCCTGGACCGAGAAGTCCCTGGGCGATCGTGATGTGGCTGTGGATCCGGCTCTGGCCGCGGCACTGGCGGACATCACCCAGTCGCCGCTTCAGGATCAGGTGCAGCACCTCGAGGACTACGGAACACGCCACTCCGAGTACAACGGCGGCTACCTTGCGAGCCTCTGGCTTCGCGACAAGTTCCTGTCCTACGGTTATACCGACGTCACCCTGCACAGCTACAACAGCTGGAACGACAACGTGGTCTGCGTCAAGCCCGGCTCGGTCTTCCCCGAGGAGGTCGTGGTCATCGGCGCGCACTACGACACTATCAGCTACGACGGCAACCACAACGCCCCCGGCGCCGACGACAACGGCAGCGGTACGGTGGCCGTGCTCGAGGCCGCCCGCGTGCTGGCCGACATCGAGTTCGAGCGCACCATCATATTCATATGCTTCAGCGGCGAGGAAGAGGGTCTGGTGGGCAGCGACGCCTGGGCCGAAGACGCCGCCGACGCCGACATGAACATCGTCGGCATGCTCAACCTCGACATGATCTGCTACAAGGCCTCCGGCGACACCGAGGACCTGGACATCATCTTCAACGGTTCCAGCGAGCCCATGGCCGACCTGGCCTACGAGGTCATCGACGCCTACGTGCCCGACCTCGCTGCCGTGGAAGGCTACCTCACCGGCGGCAGCAGCGACCACGCGGCTTTCTGGGCCCACGGTTTCCGCGCCATCTTCTTCTTCGAGGACAGCGGGAACTACTCGCCCTACCTTCACACGGCCAACGATCTCATCGGTCCGAGCGCCAACAACTTCCCCTTCATGCTCAAGAACGTGAGGGCGGCGGCGGCCTTCATGGGCGTGATGGCTCGACCCTTCCACGTGTCCATCGCCCACGAGTCCCTCGGCAACACCGAGGGCAACGGACCCTTCCCGGTGACCGCGGAGATCGTCTCGGCCGAGCCCCTGGATCCGTCGGCTCTGGAACTGCACTATCGCGTGAACGGCGGAAACTTCATCACCCTGGCCCTCAACGCCGGCGGACCCGACGAGTACACGGCCACCATTCCGACCGTGGCTCCCGGCTCCCACGTGGAGTACTACCTCAGCGCGGCCGACATGCAGGGCTACACGGCCACGAGTCCCGATGACGCACCCACGGATCTGCACGGCTTCCGCACGGGCGTGAGCTTCGTCTTCGTGGAAGACGGCGAGACCGATCAGGGCTGGACCCTCGGGGCCCCCGGCGACGACGCCACGACGGGGCACTGGATCCGAGCCGATCCCGTGGGCACCAGCTATCAGCCCGAGGATGACCACTCGCCGGACCCGGGCACCCTGTGCTTCGTCACCGGCAACGCGGATCCCGGCGACACGGCCGGCGCCAACGACGTGGACGGCGGCCAGACCACTCTGATCTCGCCAATCTTCGACCTGGAAGGCGTCACCTGGGCGGGACTGTCCTACTGGCGCTGGTACACCGACGAGACCAACCACGACGACGACTTCTTCGTGGAGATCTCCAACAACGGCGGCACGAGCTGGCAGGAACTGGAGACGGTCTACGACAGCGCCTATCCCTGGGTGAAGGCCGAGTTCGACGATCTGGGCTCCATCATCGCCCTGACCTCGCAGATGCAGCTGCGCTTCATCGCCGAGGACCGGGGCTCGGGCAGCCTGGTCGAAGCGCTCATCGACGACCTCGAGGTCGTGGCCATCGGCGACGTGACCGGAGCCGAGGAGACACCGGTCTACGCCGCGAGCCTGCGGGCCCATCCCAATCCCTTCAACCCGAAGACCACCTTCAGCTTCAGCCTGCCGAAGGCCGGTCAGGCCGAACTGCGGATCTTCGGGGCCACGGGCGCGGAAGTGGCCCGACCGGTTTCCACGCGGATGGACGCCGGCGCTCATCAGGTCGAGTTCGACGCTTCCGACCTGGCCAGCGGCGTCTATCTCGCCCGCCTGGTCCTGGACGGCGAATTGATGAGCACCGAGAAGGTCACGCTCGTCAAGTAAGGGGAGAGGGAGGAACCCTCCCTTCCTTTGGCTTCAACGTAATTCGGAGAGGGCTCGGCCCTCTCCGTTTTTTTGTGTGATCGGCTCGGGCGTATTGCTAGAATCATCTGGACGTAGACGTGAGGAGGGGAAAATGAAGAGTCTGCGAATCGCCATGATCCTGTGCGCGGCGCTCGCCGCCAGCACCTTCGCCGAGGAAGTCGTCCTGAATCCCGACGGCTCGGGACACTACCCCAACATCCAGGCCGCCATCGATGCCGTCAGTCCGGGCAGCACCATCTGGCTGGCCGACGGTGTGTGGCAGGGAGCCGGCAATCACAGCCTTGACTTCGGCGGCAAGATTCTCGTGATCCGATCCATCAGCGATAGCCCGGAGGACTGCCGCTTCGACTTGAGCGCGGGAGGCATCAGGGCTTTCGACTTCCACAGCGATGAAAGCAATGCATGCCAGGTCCGCGGCGTGAAGATTCACGGCAGCCATGGCCTGAGCTTCGGCGGCGCGGTCCGGATCAACATGGGTTCGCCCCGATTCGAGAACTGCCACTTCGAAAACAACGGGGTCAAAACCGCGGGAGGAGCCTTCTACATCCAGTCCTCCGCCGCCGAAATCGCCAACTGCCGC
The DNA here is from genome assembly GCA_964344565.1 of uncultured bacterium. GTDB lineage: Bacteria > Krumholzibacteriota > Krumholzibacteriia > JACNKJ01 > JACNKJ01 > JACNKJ01. Next base: position 279,337 of record CAYFNT010000001.1, on the reverse strand, counting down.
TTCCACTCGAACTATGCCGGACAGAGCGGCGGCGCAGTGAGCCTGGCCCAGGAATCCCAGGCCATCGTGGAGGCCTGCATCTTCGACTCGAACCAGGCGGACATGATGGGCGGCGCCATGGAGATGTACGACAGCCTGTCGAATGTCTTCGACTGCGTGTTCAGGGGCAACACGGCCGGCAGCTGGGCGGGTGGCGCACTCCACATGGAGAACAGCTGGTCGGAAGTCAGCAACTGCACCTTTGCCGAGAACTTCTGCGCCTCCGGCAGCGCCATTTCCTCCGAGTACTCCGACTTCATGATTCACCGATGCATCTTCACGGCGGGCAATTCGCCGCCCTTCGCGACGAGCGTCGGTCCCCTCTACGAGATGACCTGTTGCGATCTCTGGGGCAATACCGGCGGCGACTATACGGGCGCCATCGCGGGCTACCTGGGATCGGACGGCAATTTCTCGGAGGATCCGCAGTTCTGCGGCAGCCTGGGTACGGGGGACTTCCGCCTGCAGAGCGATTCGCCCTGCGCGATCGGCAACGCCTATTGCCCCGAAAGCCTCATCGGAGCGCTCGACGTGGACTGCGGCATCGAATCGACGGAACTGTCTACCTGGAGCCGCGTCAAGAGCCTCTACTGAGTTCGGGATCAGAGCGGCCAGACCCACAGGATCATCGGCAGTCCCACGGCCAGGACGATCAACTCCATGGGTAGTCCCAGACGCCAGTAGTCGCCGAATCGGAAACCGCCGGGACCCAGAATCAGTGTGTTGTTCTGGTGTCCGATGGGCGTGAGGAAGGCGCAGGACGCGCCGATCCCCACGGCCATGAGGAAGGCGTCGGGATTCACGCCGAGCTGGGCCGCCACGCTCAAGGCAATGGGGCACATCATGGCCGCGGTCGCCGCGTTGTTCATGAAGTCCGAAAGGGTCATGGTCAGCACGAGTATGAGGCCGAGGGCCAACACTGGATTTCCCTGAGCGACCTTTCCCACCATTCCGTGAGCCATCAGGTCAGCCGCGCCGGTGCTTTCCAGGGCCATGGCCACGGGGATAAGGGCCCCGAGCAAAACGATCACGGACCAATCCACGGCTTCGTAAACCTTCCTCGGCGGAGTGATCTTGAGGATCATGTAGAGAAGCATGCCCGAGGCGAAGGCGATGGGCGCGGGAAGCAATCCCAGGGCCGTGGTCGCGATGGCCAGGGCCATCACGATGCCCGCGATCCAGGCCCGCTTCCGATCGTGCATCGGAATGGAACGCGGAGCCAGAGGCGCCGTGCGATAGTCCTTCTCGAAACCGGACAAGGTTTCGGCTTCGCCTTGAAGCAGAAGGACGTCCCCCGCCTCGAGTCGGGTATGACGCAGACGCTCCACGCTCCTCTTGCCTTGCCGGGAGATGGCGAGGAGATTCAGGCCCAGGCGTGGGCGAAGGCCGATGGAGCTCGCCGTGCGCCCGATGAGCGGCGACAGTGGAAGTACGACATGCTCCTGGATCTCCACCTCTCCCGAACGCGAATCCTCTTCCGCCTCCTCACCTTTTCCCCTCCCATCGGACGGTATTTCCACGTTCTCGACCAGGGCGAGGCCGAGCTTGGATAGATCGGAACTGAGCGACTCGGGCAGCGAAAGCACGATGAGGATGTCCCCTGCGCGAAGGCGGCGCCGGGGATTGGGTGCGTAGACACGAAAATCGTTGCGGACCATGCCGATGATCTGCGCGTCGAAGGCATCGAGGTCGCGCTCCACCTCACTCAGGCTCTTGCCCTCGGAGGATCCCCCCTCCACTGCCCGTACTTCCGTGAAATAGTGACCCGTGTCGAATCCTTCGCCGCCGGAAGCCTTCCGCGCGGGAACGATACGCGGTCCCAGGAAGACCACGACCAGCATGCCCACGAAGGCCACGGCCAGACCCACCGGTGCATAGTCGAACATGCCGAAGGCATCCGCTCCGGTACTCGCCCTGAAACCCGAGACGATGAGATTGGGCGGCGTTCCGATCAGGGTGGTCATGCCACCCAGAATGGTTCCGAAAGCGAGGGGCATGAGGATCTTGCCGGGCGGCATTTCGAAGCGGGCCGCGATCTGGAGCGCCAGCGGCATGAGCAGAGCCATCGCGCCCACATTGTTCATGAAGGCCGACAGCAGGGCACCCAGTCCGATGAGCACGAGGAGCGTGGCGTGACGGCCCATCCCTCGGGGCAGAGCACGCTGGGCGAGGATGTCCACGGCGCCGGAATCCTGAAGACCCCGACTGAGGACGAGCACGCAGGCCACGGTGATGACGGCCGGATGGCCGAAGCCGCTGAAGGCCGACTCGGCCGGCACGATGCCGGCAATGACGCTGGCCAGGACGGCGAAGAGAGCGACCACGTCGTGACGCCAAGGCCCCCAGAGAAAGAGGACGGTGACGGAGGCCACGATTGCGAGTATGAGGATCTGATCCGTGGACATGTCCCTCCGGCGGATCTCGACGCGGCCAGTGTCGCCTACTGGTGCTCCGGCATCAAGAGCTTTGCCGAATGTCCGAGTCGGGAGGACCTGTCAAAAAAAAACGGGAAGGGCCAGGCCCTTCCCGTTTCGATTCTCGATGCGATGGTTCGCCTATCTCATCAGAAGCAGCTTGGCCCGCTGCGTGATCGACCCATCGCGCTTGATGCCGGCGAAGTAGATGCCGGCGGGCAGGTCGCGTCCGGCTTCGTCACGACCGTCCCAGACGAGTTCCCTCTCGCCCGAACCCGTGGCGCCGAGATCGAGGTGGCGGATCTTGCGGCCGGCCACATCGTAGATGCCGAGTTCGACGTCCTCCCCGATGTTCTGGGAGAAGCGCAGCGTGGTCGTCGCCGTGAAGGGATTGGGCCAGGCGCTCAGGCGCAGGCCGCCCGCGATGTCGGCGGGAAGATCCGTGCTGTCGGGCGCGTAGCGGATGGCCAGTTGATCCTGGTCGGTGGCGAAGAAGTAGCTGTATCCGATCAGGTAGATGTCGCCGAGGTCCGAGAAGGCGATTGCCTTGCCCTCGTCGGTGAGGTCGTCCGAACCGTTGTGGCGGATCGTCCATAGATCCTTGCCCAGTTCGCCGTCCACGGCCTGGATGAGCACGTCCCAACCGGTGGTGCCGCCGTCGCTGAAGCCGGTGATGAGCACCTCGCCGCCGGGGCCTTCGCAGACGAAGTTGGCCAGGTCGTACCAGCCGGGAGGACCGTCATAGTCGGCGAGCCAGATGAGCGAGCCGTCGGTGCCGTCGAGCTTGAGCGTCATGTAGTCGCTGTTGGACACGCCGGTCACGAGGATGTCGTCATTGGAGTCGAGGCACATCCAGCGGGGATCGTCGGTGCCGTGCTCCGGTCCGTCGTACTCCGTACCGAAGACCGTGGCGCCGTCGACGCCGTCGTAGCAGCGCAGCACCACGTTGTAGGCCTCACCGCTCACCCAGGTTCGATTGCACATGACCACTTCGCCGGCCGACGTGATGTCGAGCCATCCCGCGCGGGTGGTGTTCTGCACCGCGCCGGGCTCCTCGCGGGCCCAGACGAGCCCACCGGCGGAATCCAGCTTGATGGTCACGAAGTCGGCCTCGCCGTCGCCGGCATAGGCCACGCCCGTGGCGATGATGTCGTCGTTGTCGTCGCAGACCACGTCCCAGAAGCGGTCATCCAGGCCCGACGCGCCGTCGCGGGTGTAGTCCCACATGACGCTGCCGTCGTCGCCGTCGAATTTGAGGACGAGGAAGTCGTCGCCGTTGCCGTCGATGTACTGCCGGCCGGCGACGATGAGATTGCCTTGAGAGTCCACGTCCATGCCGAAGGCGGACTCGTTCCATGCGCTTGAAGGACCCCAGAACTCAGACCAGAGAACCTCTCCGGTCGCGCCGCTGACTTTCATGACAGCGACGTCGTCTCCGTGGTCTCAGCCGGTGCCGCAGCCGAGCAGTCGCCCGGCCACGAGGAGATCGCCGGATCCGTCCCAGGCCATGCCGTCGATGGCCATGTCGGAGGCGTGGTCATAAGCTTCCATCCGAGCTTCCCAGAGGATGGAACCGGTATCGCGATCGTAGAGCGTCACGTTGATGTCCGCACCGCCGACCCCGTCGTGGCTGGTGCCGCCGACGACGAGATTGCCCGCGGCGTCGGTCAGCGCTTCGGTGGCGGAATCCACGTAGTTGCCGCCGGCGTCGTAGGTGGCCACCCATTCCTGCGTGGGCAGGGCCGAGGTCATGACCGGCAAGGCAAGGAAGAGCGCGAAGAGAGATCTGCGCATGAAATCCTCCCGAGTATTGAAAGCTGCCCGCTACCCGCTACCGGCCTCCAGCCGGATAGCGGTGGCGGGCTGGGGCCCTAATTCTACCAAATTTAACTGGAAATCACCAGAAAAGGCGTCAGGGGCCATCCGGGGCAGGATCCACGTGGACGACGACGTCGTAAACCTCTGGGAATTCTAGCATTAGACCGTCGCGCACCCTCTGGGCGATGCTGTGCCCCTCGTCCACGCTGAGGGTGCCGGAAACCTCGATGTCGAGGTCGAGGGCCACGCGGCGGGAGTAGAATCGCCCCCGGAGACGGGCGACGCCCTGCACGCCCTCCACGGAGCATGCGTTCCGGCGGAACTTGGCGAGGGATTCCTCGTCGGGTGCGGTGTCCACGAGATCCTTGGCGGCGTCGGACATGATCTCCCAGGCCGCCTTCCCCACGAGCATGGCCACGAGGATGGCGCTGACCGCGTCGGCCCAGACGAAACGCGTGCTCAGGTAATAGAGGCCCGTTCCGAAGATGGTGGCCAGGGAACTGAAGGCGTCGCTGCGATGGTGCCAGGCGTTGGCGATGAGGGTGGCCGAGTTTTCCTCTTCTCCCACGCGCCGGGTGACGCGAAAGAGAACCTCCTTCAGAACCACCGAGAAGATCGCCACACCCACGAGCCAGAGGCTCCGCTCGGGAGCCTCTCCCGCTCTGAGGGACTCGACGCCCTTCCAAATGATACCCACCGCCACGCCGCAGAGGAAGAGCCCCACGAGAAAGGCGGCCAAGTCCTCGATCTTGCCGTGCCCGTAGGGATGATGCCGATCCTCGGGCTTCCGCCCTAGGCGCAAGGCCACGAGGGTGACGAAGTCCGATACGAGGTCGCTGAGGCTGTGGATTCCGTCGGCCAGGAGCACCTGGCTCCGACCCAGAACTCCCGCCAAGGTCTTCACCGCGAAGAGCATCACATTGGCCCAGAGGCCCATCCAGGTGACGCGCTCCGCCCTGTCTCGTGCTAACATGGCTGGACTATGGCCACATTTTCCCCCGGGGAACAAGTGTGATTCCGTGAAAGATGTCGGTATTCAGCCGATCTGCAGCGTCGCGCTACTGCGATTGACTCAGCCCGGTCGAGGACCTGCCGCCGGCCCAGGACCACGCCGACAGGCGATGCGCCGACGGAGATCCCAACGCGGCGAAGGCTTGCCGCATCCCCGTCGAGGCCGAATGGGAGCGGGCAGCCGTGGCGGCCACGAATTCAACACCTACGCCTGCGTCGGCTTCCGTGTTGCATTCGCGCGGATTGAGCCCTCTACCACGATGCCTACTTGAGCAGAAGCATCCTGTGGGTGAACCGATCGCCCCCCGCGCTGAGACTCAGCAAATAGACTCCCGAGGCCAGCTCCCGCCCCCGGTGATCGCGGCCGTCGAAGGAGAGGTCGTGAGGTCCGGCGTCGAGGAGTCCGTCCACGATGGTCGCCACGCGGCGGCCGGATGGATCATGCACGGTGAGGCGCACCGGCCCTGCGTCGGCCAGGCTGAAGGTCACCCGCGTGCGCGGATTGAATGGGTTGGGATAGTTCCCGCGAATCCCCGTGGCGTAGGCGGGCGCGCCCTCCGCGCCGGTGGGATCGTAGGGCACCTCGGTCTCATGCTTGAGCAGCCATAGATCCGGGTCGAAGACGAGGTCCTCGACGAGGAAGCCGCCCAGGGGCAGAACGAAATCCTGCTGCCAGGCGTCGTTGTCCACGCGGAAACTCATGGAATCGTTCGCGGAGTAGGCGCGGAGGTGCAGGGGCATCTCGAAAAGTCCCGTGTCGGTCTGCACCTGGTTCACGCGGAGCAGCAGATCGTCGCCCTGAATCATCCACCCCCATTCGTAGTTCGGACGTTCCACGCCATAGATCCACTGCTGGAAGTACTGCTCGAGATCCATGCCGAGGAATGCCTCGAGCTCGGCCTGTAGGTCGGTGGTGTGGGCGTTGCCGTAGGGGTGCAGCGAGAGGTAGTTGCGCAGGGCAGCGAAGAAGAGATCGTCGTCCTGCAGGACGCCTCGCAGCATGTGCAGCACCCATGCGCCCTTCTGATAGACCTCGTTGCCGAAGAGATCGGGGTTGTTGTAGACGGGACCCTCGAAGTCCGAATCGATGTTCTCCATGTACCAGCGCAGTCCCGCGGGGCCGTCGCGATGCTCGAACCAGATGGCCTCCGAATACTTGGCCGGCCCCTCGTTGAGCCACACGTTCTCCCAGTCCTCGAGGGTCACGTAGTTGCCGAACCAGGAGTGGGCCAACTCGTGCACCACGATGCGATCGAAGTAGTGGTTCCCCCCCACCAGGTACCAGCCATGGCTTGTCATGGTCTGATGCTCCATGGCGCCGGGCCATTGGAATATGGCGTGGCCGTACTTCTCCTCCTTGAAGGGATACTCGCCGAAGAGGCTCTCCATCAGTGCGAAGGCCTCGGGGGTGATGCTCAGGTCCTCCTGGGCGCCGTCCCAGACCTCGGGCCAGACGTAGTTCTCGATGGGAATGCTGTCGCCGCCGGCGTCCACGTACCAGTCGGTGTAGTCCAGGAAGTTCGTCACCGTCATGGAGATGAGATAGGTGGTGATGGGATAGCTCTCGTGCCAGTGCCAAGTGCTGGTGCCGTCGCCGTGATCGGTCACCGACTGCAGCAGGCCGTTGCCCGGCGCCTTGAACTCGCTGGGCACCCGATAGCGAATGTCGGCCGTGAACTTGTCGTCGGGCACGTCCTTGCAGGGCCACCAGCCCCGCGCGTTCTCGGGTTCGCTCAGGGTCGCCACGCTCATGACCCCGTCGTGCTCGTACCACTCGAAGCTGCCCCAGCCCAGATTCGGCGGAACGCCTTCGTAGATCACCTCGAGGGTGAAGGTCTCGCCCTGGAGCAGGGGCGGCGCGGCGGTAACGCTGAGCGTATGGTTCACGTGGGACCATCCCGCGCCCGAGCCGTTGAGCTGCACGCCGGTCACGATCATGTCGTCGTGAAGATCCAGTTCGATGAACTCGATGGTCGGAGCGGCCACCCATCCTTCCACCATCACGCTGCCGCTGAGGCTCTGGGTGTCGAAGTGCGGATAGAGTTCGAGGTCCACGTGGAGGGCGTCCCAGTCCTCGTCGGCCTGGCGCGGCTGGCGACCGGAGAGACCGCCCTTTCCGCAGAGCTCGGGGCCATGGACTGAAGGTTCCAGCTCCCGAAGGAAGTCTGGACCGTAGGGCTCCGCGACGGCAAAGGCGGAGATCATGAGAAGGACGAGAGCCAGTTTCATTGTATCTCCCAGGCTGATTCTACATAATGATAGCACAACGAAACCTTCCGCCAAAACGAAGACCCCCGGACAGCGCCGGGGGTCTCCTGTTTCATGGCCCGAGGCCCGGGGCCCGCGGCTCGAGGCCCGCGGCTACTTCGGTTCCTCGAAGAGACTGTCCTCCAGCTCCGCGTTCACCGTGATGGACTTGTAGGTGCTCTCGCTGAAGAGCTCGCCGTTGTGCAGGCTCCGAGTGGCGTAGGGCAACTTGAATCCGCCGGTCTCGCGATAGTCGTTGAAGAAGTTCAGAACCAGGGCCGGGCCCATGTCCGTGTTCTCCTGACTCTCGCTGGCCGCGAGGATGTGCGTGGTGCGATCGAGGTAGAGCTTCGTCCAGTCGCCCTCATCGCCATAGACGTAGAGCAGATCGTACTCGGTTCCTTCGAGCTCGCGGGAGCCGAGGTACTGCACCTCGCGTCCGTCGGCGTCCAGGAAGAGGCCGACGTTCTCGGGCATGGCGCCCTGGAGCGATTGGCGGATCTGCTCGGGGGTCATGGACTGCACGCCCATGGGATTCTTCATCCACCCGAGCTCGCCGTTGACCACCTGGATCATGTCGCCGAAGGGCGTGGTCATGTCGAGGCGCAGGCGCGTCGCGTCGCTGCGCTGGTGGATGCCGAAGTTCATCGAGCCCATGGGACCGCCCTGGATGAGGAAGTCAGCGTCCATGTCGAAGCTCTTCAGCTTGTCCATGGCGTCTCGACCGCCGGCTTCCATGATGCTGGCGTCCAGGAGCAGCCGTCCTTCGGCCAGGCTGGCGTCGGTGGGTTCGGGAATGTCTTCCTCGGCCATGGACGGCGCGGGAATCTCGATGTCGATCTCGACGACCTCGCCCAGTGTGGACAGGGGCTTGTCGAAGTCCTCTTCACGACCCACCACCAGGATGGCGATGTCGTCGGGATGGATGCGCGCCTGCGCCGCCGCGAGCACGTCATCGGCCGTGACCGCGTCGACATTGGCCAGGTACTTGTCGAGATACTCGGGATCCTTGCCCCAGAACTCGGTGTTCGCCTTCTCACCGGCGATGGAGTAGGGACTGGTGAACTCGAAGACGAAACTGTTCTTCAGCGAGTTCTTGGCCCGGTTCAACTCGTCGTCGGTCACGGGCTCCTCGGTCACCTTGCGGATCTCCTCGAGGATCAGCTCGATGGCGTAGACCGTCGACTCGCTCTTGGTGTCGGTGCCCACCACGAAGGGACCGGGGTGATGATCCCCCGCCACCATCCAGGCGAAGACGCTGTAGGCCAGCTCCTCCTGGCTGCGCACCCGCGAGAAGAGGCGACTGGAGAATCCGCCGCCCAGGATCTCGTTGAGAATCTGCAGCGGGAAGAAGTACTCGTCGTCGTGCATGATTCCCATGTGGCCCATGCGGATCTTCGACTGGTTGACGTCTTCCTTGTAGATGTAGGCGATGGTCGGCTTGGTGTCGTGCACCGGCGGATCCGGCGGGAAGAAGGTATCCACGTAGGACCAGTCGCCGAAGGCCGCCTCGATCTTGCCCAGCATCTCCTGGGTGTCGAAATCGCCCCCCGCGGTGAGGATGATGTTGTTGGGATGCATGAAGTACTGGTGGAAGGCCGACAGGTCGCCGCGGGTGATGGCGTCGAGGGTGTCGTACTCGGGATGCCGCGCGTAGGGACTGTCGGCGCCGTAGTAGAGCTTCTTCACCTCGCGCCAGGCGATGCCGTCGGCATCGTCGTTGCGGCGGCTGATGGCGGTCTTCGTCTGGGTCAGGGCCAGATCGATCTTCTCCTGGGGAAAGGCCGGATTGCGGAGAATGTCGGCGAAGATGTCGAGCACCTCGTCGGTGTCCTCCTCGAGGCAACGCATCCTTGCGCGCGTGATGGCCAGTCCCGTGTTGGACAGGGGCGAGAAGCCGCCGGCGTTGATCTCCACGCTGGCGCCGATGTTCTCGAGGCGCACGTCCAGATCGTCGCCCGGGTACTTCTCGGTGCCGCCGGTGCGCATGACCTCGGCCATGATGTCCGACAGGCCGACCTTGTTGCCGGGCTCGTAGATCGAACCCGAACGGATGCGGGCGTTCAACTTCACCACGGGCAGATCGTGGTCCTCCACGAGGTAGACGATCATGCCGTTGTCCAGCTGCACGCGAGTCACCTCGGGCACCTGGATGTCGCGAAGCTTGGGCGTCTTCTTCAGCACCTTGTCATAGGTCGGCGTCTTCGCCTGCGCTCCATCGACCATGCCGCCGGCAAGCAGCATCAGGCCCAGGAGCGTCGAAAACAGGATTCTCATCGTCTTGTTCATCTCGCTCCCCCTCTAACTGTCCTGCTCGGTGACGATCATCGCCACGGTGCGGTGCTTCTCGACGAGGTACTCCTGCGCCACTCGCTGAACCTCGTCGGCGGTGATGGCGCCTATCTCATCGAGACGTGTGAACAGCCTGCGCCAATCGCCCAGGATCATCTCGGCCCAGCAGAGCTGCGCGGCCATGCCGGTGTTGCCCTCCAGACCCTGGATGAACTGCGCGCGGGCGCGCTGCTTGTATCCGGCCAGCTCCTCGTCGGTGATGCCATCTTCGAGGATCTTGTCGATCTCGCCGTAGATGGCCTCTTCCAGCTCGATGGGATCGATGCCCTGATTGGGCAGGCCCACGAGGGCCAGCAGATTCGGGAATCGCTCGCCGGGGAATCCTGTGAAGGATCCCGCCCAGAGCGCCTGCTGGGTGTCCTTGATGAGGCTGGTGGACAGGCGGCTGGAGCGTCCCTGTCCGAGAATGTCGGCGAGGGCTTCCAGGGCCGGCGTGTCCGCGTGGCTCGTCGCGGGAATGTGATAGCCGATGAACATGAAGGGCTGGGCGCTGTCCACCAGGGTCACGCGCCGCTCGCCCCGCTGTTCGGGCTCAATCGTGCGGATGGGCTGCTCGCCGTGTCCCGGGGGAATCTTGCCGAAGTACTTCTTGGCCACCTTCTTCAGATCGTCGTAGTAGACGTCTCCCACCACGGCGACGACCATGTTCTTGGCGCCGTAGTGCTCCTCGTAGAATTCGTAGGCGTCCAGGCGGCTGTAGGCCTCGATGTCGCTGCGGTGTCCGATGGTGGGCTGACCGTAGCTGTGGCCCAGGAAAGCCGCGGCGATGAACTCCTCGAAGAGCCGGCCCTGGGGCTGGCTCTCGGTGCGCATGCGGCGCTCCTCGATGATGACGTTGCGCTCCTTGTAGAACTCGCGGAGCACGGGGCGCACGAAGCGGTCGCTCTCGACCAGCGCCCAGAGTTCCAGCTGGTTCGAAGGCATGCTGTAGAAGTACTGGGTCGCGTCGGCGCTGGTCATGGCGTTCATGCCCACTCCGCCGTTCTCCTCGACCATGCGACCGAAGGCGTTGGGCACGACCAGTTCGCCGGCATCGTCCTGCAGTTCCTCGAACTCGGTTTCGAGTTCGGCGATCCGGTCCGGGTCGGCCTTGTCGCCCTTCCAACGCTCGGCGCGAAGCTCTTCGTAGACGAGGTCCATCTTGTCCAGGAGCTTCTTTTCCTTCTTGTAGTTGGTGCTGCCGAGCTCCGTGCTGCCCTTGAAGGCCATGTGCTCGAACATGTGCGCCAGGCCCGTGAGCCCGGTGGCCTCGTCCACGCCGCCCACGTTCACGTAGGTCCAGAAGGAGAAGACCGGAACCTCGTGGCGTTCCAGAAGCAGGATCTTCAGACCGTTGTCCAGGACGATCTCTTGAACCTCGTTTTCGATGTCCTCGTAACCGGCCGCCGCGGGCAGCGCCGCGAAGGCAAGCAGGCACATCATCGCGCCGAGGCGGATCCAGGCCGCCGTCGCCCTGCGCATCATCGTACCTCCCGATGAAATTGGGGTTTGGATAAGAATGGCCCGCGGAAGCTAACACAGGGATGCCCCCGCATCAAGGCGCCCCGCACCAGCGCGCGAAACAGGACAGTCCGATCCTAAACTGCTGTTAATTAATAACTTAGCGAACTCTTTCCATGGATTCGCGCATCCAAATCGGGTATCATTGTCGCCCCAAGCAACCCAATCATCTTAAGGAGAAGCACGATGAACGGACGTCCCCTGTTGAAGACCGCCTCCTCGGGTCTCGCCCTTTTCCTGCTCATGGTTACCGCCTCCTTCGCCTTCGCCTTCTCCTCCGGCGCGCCCAACGGATACACCGGCGCACCCGGCGAGGGCAATTGCACCCAGTGCCATACCAGCTTCCCCCTCGATTCCGGAGACGGAAGCTTCGGCATCTCCACTGGCGGAGTGCAGTACGATCCCGACGAAACCTATACCCTGGTCATCGAAATCGCCGATCCCCAGGCCGAGCGCTGGGGCTTCGAACTGACCGTCATCGACAGCGAGGGCTTCGCCTCGGGTACGCTGTCCAGCCTGGACGGCAACACCCAGACTTCCAGTGGCGGCGGCCGTGACTACGGCAAGCAGACCAGCGCCGGCACCTTCGATGGTCAGACCACGTCGGCCACCTGGATGATGCAGTGGATCGCCCCTTCCGCCGGCGCCGGAACCGTGGAGATCTACGGCATGGGCAACGCCGCCAACAGCATGAACGGCAACCAGGGCGACTACATCTACAGCTTCAGCTCCACCCTGGACGAGAACACCTCCACCGGCGTGGATCCCTCGGCCTTTCTCGCGAGCCTGAACCCGAACTATCCCAATCCCTTCAACCCCAAGACCCGCATCCCCTTCTCGCTGGAGAAGGACAGCTGGGTGCGCCTGTCGATCTACGACAGCCGGGGTCGCCTAGTCACCGTGCTCGAGGACGGTCCCGTGGGCGCCGGCAGCCACGAGCGCAGCTGGGCCGGCACCGACCGTCGCGGTCAGAGCCAGCCCTCGGGCGTCTACCTGGCGAGGCTCACGAACGCCCAGGGCGAGGACCTGGCGCCCTCGCGTAAGATGATCCTCAGCAAGTAGTTGCGAGTTTATTTGGGGTCCGGGCCCTTGACGGGGGCCGGACCCCTTGCTATATTCTGCGCCTTCCAGGACGGCCCCCAGCCGGGCCGCTTTTTTACGATCCCAGAGAGGTGATGTCATGTCCAAGCGCTGCGTCGTCAACGGTAAGGGCCCCCGTAGCGGCAACAATGTGAGTCACGCCAAGAACCGCACCAAGCGCTGGTTCAAGCCCAATCTCCAGAAGAAGCGCGTGATGATCGACGGCAAGATGCAGAAGGTTTGGATCTCCGCCAGCGGCCTGCGCACCCTGGAGAAGAACGCCAAGTAAGCGCGTTCCTCACTACGCATTGAAGCGCCCCCCTCGGCCAAGGGGGGCGTTTTTGTTGGAGTATATCTCCGTGTCAGGATCAGGCGATAAGCAGAGCCAGGACGATCCAGGCCAAAATTCCGGAAATGATCGGACTGCCGCTCTTGTTTGCATCGTCGGACTCGACTCCAAGGTCTACGGTCCTATAGCCCAATGCCCCGGTAAGCACTGTGATTCCGCCCTCGGGATAGACCGACGATGCCCTTTGAAGCCCATCCTCCTCAGTGAAATAGTACAACCATAGTGGGCAATCCGTCCTGTCGTAGATGCAGTACTTGAAGTCGAATGGGGACGATGAGTCCGAAGCTTCGCCTTCCATGTGTACCGGCCCCTCCAATCTCGTCTCACTGACCGGATGCGCCTTGATAACTTCCAGAAATTCCAACTCTGTCATGCCGACCCTGAGGTGTTCGGCCCTCCCGATCTCCCAGCGCCGGCGAGACTCCAGCCGGTGGCAATCCCGTCCAAGATCTGTAATGACGAGATCGACGCATCCACAAAAGAGTGGAGCGATTAAGATGGATGCTAAGCCGACCAACCATGAAGCAACTCCACGATTTCCAAAATGGCAGCGTCTGTTCATCCCTACCCCCTTCTATTCCAGGCCCTCACCAATCCTTTGGCAGTTTAGTGTGGATGCCCGAGAGAGACTATCCATTACGGCCGCGCTCTCGTTCCATATGGTTCACCCCACCTTGCTTCCCGTTTCAGCGTCATGCCAAGACGATCGCCCAAGTCTTTGTCTGCTTTGATACTAGACTCTTCACTGATCAAACCGAATTCAAGCGGCACCGCCCTTGCCCTGTCCATGCCGAGGCCGAGACCGGCCGAGAAGCCCCTGGAACCTCAACCCAAGGATTCATCATGAGAGCACTCAAACTTTTCCTCGCATCCCTCTTCGTGCTGACCCTCGGCCTCAGCATCCAGGGCTGCAGCAGCCTCACGGGTTCGGACACTCCGAGCCAGGGAGACGATTTCTACGACGAAAGCTTCTTCGACGATGTCAACTTCGACATCAACGACTCCAACGGCGGCTACGACACCCGCGACGAATCGCCCGGATTCGGCGACGACAGCTTCTACAGCATGTTCCCCGAGGACGAGCCCGCCCACGATCCCATGGAGTTCAACTCCGAAGTCATCACCATGGGCGAGGATCCCGGCAACGTCATCGCCTACGCGCGGCTTGTCTGGGGACAGCTCCAGTACGATCCCAAGAGCGTCGATCCCACCGATTGGACCGGCGCCATCTGGATCGACGAGGGCGCCCTCGTGGTCAAGCGGCTCATCCGTTTCGAACCGGGCACCGACTGGATCGAGGAGCGCATCGATGAAAGCCGCATCGATCTGGTCAGCGAGACCACCGTGCACAACGACGGTCTGCTCATCCAGATCATCGACGAGGAACCCGGCCTGGGCGAAGGCAATCTGCTGCACGTCGAGCTGGGCGATCTCGTCTACAGCATCCCCGTGGATTCACTGGACGGATACTCGGAAATCGTCGACGTGGACGAAGCGGGCAATCAGTTCTCCATCAACGCGGTGCCCGTTCTGGACTGTCCGAATGGATTCATGAACGGCATCTGGGTGGAGAGCGAAACCGACCGCGGCATCTTCCGCGGCGGATGGTTCAGCTGGGAAGGCGAACTCCTGGGACACTATCGCGGCCACTGGGGCATTTCGGAAGAGGGCGACAATCTCTTCCGAGGAAAACTCATCGACCTGGATGGGAATTTCTGGGCCATGCTCCGCGGCCAGTGGGTGAGCCATGAGGGTCGTCATGGTGACGGGGACTATTTCGGCCGGTGGCTGACCCCTGTCGGCGGCGAAGGATCAGATGAGTTCGAAGCCGAAGGACCCATCTGGGGCTTCTATAAGAAGGGCTTCAAACGCCGCGGACACATGGGCGGACGCTGGATGGAATGGTGCGAATGAAACCCCTAGCCACTCCTCCTGGCGAGGCCCCCCGCAAGGGGGGCCTTTTCTTTGTTTCCATGATCGGAACCCTCGACTATGGTGCCCCCTGCTTTAACGACTCCGAAACGAATCCGTGAAGGGAGCGCCTTGCCGGCCATCGTCATGGGCGAGGGGGAAACTCGGGGGACATCCTGCTCCACGGAGGATACGATTCCTTCATCGAAGAGTTCGTATCCATGCAGCACTTCTTCGCGAGGCGTGGTTTCAGGGTCGTCGACTTCGAGGGGCCAGGTCAAGCTAACGTACGGTGGAGGAATTCGAGTATGCGATGTATCAGGAAATCTTTGTCAGTTGGAGCGGCGGCCCGACGATGAGCATGAGCGTCGTCCAGAATCACAACGGCGGCGAATGGAAATGGACGATCAAATCCTACGCTTTCCGGCAAGGATCGGTCGGCGCAGCGCCCATGGACTTCGGCCAGCTGAAGAACCTGTTCGAGTAGTCGAAGGATCCCATTTCTACCTACGCGAAAACCCCGGGATGGGCCCGGGGCTTCCGGTATGCGAATGAACTAGACATTATGGAACGGCTTGACCGGCCACTCCAAATCAATAGAGGCTCTTCACCTCGCCCCAACTGCTGCCCCTGGCCGCCACGCTCTCCTCGACGCCAAATGTCAAAGCCTGACGCGAGGCGCTGTTCGCGTTGTTCGACAGGACGCTAATCGAGCTCACCGAGCCCGTGAACTTCAGGATGCCGTCCTGGAAGATGGTGCTCGGTACATGAAGGGTGTTCCCCACGATCGAGCAATTGGTCATGCCGGCGATGATGGTGAAGGGCTGGTCGAACTCGTAGGTGAAGACGGGCGGATCGGCCGATCCGTTGTTTGGTCCCCGCCAGAACTTGCAGTAGAGCAGCAACTCGGAAAATGGCGAGCCGAAGGTGGACGTCCAATTCTCGTCGAAGGCATAGTCCAGAGTCTCCTGGCTGACTCCGAGCTGGTATGGGGCGTAGTCCGAAGTGCTGAGATCGTAGAACCCGATGGCGGCTCCGTCACCGGGAGACCCCACATCGGTGACGAGCACGGAAACTCCGTTCAGGGTCCCCGAGGCCGTGGAGGTCGTGGTGGATACCCAGTCCGTGGCGACGATCGCCGCACCGGCGGAAGTCGCAAACAACGCTAGGATGACGTTCAGCAGCAAGAGCTTAGCAGTGTTCAAATCGCCTCCTCCCACTCTTCGAGTCGGGTGATTGATGGGCTGCTCGAAAAGAAACGAGCTGTGGAAAGATCTATATTACCTGATTGTTGGCAAGAAATCAACATTTTGTAGGGGCCGGCTAGACCCACATGCGATCCAGGCCCGCGGCGCGTCGGGCGTCGGCCAACTGACCGCGGTGCATGTACCAGTGGTCGGCCATGAACTGGAAACACTTGCGGTAGGTGCCGAAGGTCCCTTCCCAACCCTCGGGCACCTTCTTCCCGAGGCGGTCGAGGTCTTCTTCCGATAGCGACTCCAACAGGGCGAGGGTGTCCTCACGGGTCTCGCGGCAGATGTCGAGCACTTCATCGAAAGGCGGAAACGCGCTCGCATCGGCGGCCACATCACTTCCGTCGAAGGTCTCCTCCCAGTTCGCCAGCGGATTCACTTCACCCAACATGAGCTGGCGGATCACGAGTCCCTCGATGTAGGCGAGGTGGCCTATCACCCAAAGGGTGTGAGCGCCCCCATTCTGAGTCGGATAAACCAGCGCGTGGTCACGCATGTCCTCGATCTTCGAGAAGACGAGGTCCCGGCTCTTCTGCAGGTTGTCGCGAATCAAGTCGATGGATTGCATAGGGCCGGACGCCTTTCCTTCCAGAACTGATGGCTGCTACCGAGCAGTGCGGTGGCGATGCTGAGGTCGAGCGCGCCCACGGCGAGCAGCGAGCTGTAGTGGCCGTGCGCCATCTTCGACAGAAGCGAACCCGCCGTGATCATGAGCGCAAGCAGAACGAAGAAGCGCGGGCGGAAGAACTTCCATAGCTTCGGCGATTCCAGAGAATCGATCCGGGCAAGGTTCTTCCGGCAGCTCCAGGTGAAGAGCGTGGCCGCCTTGGCCAATCCCCCGGTGAATCCAGCGGAGATGGCCAGCCATAGCCATATCGAGCCTTGCTCGAGCCCGTGGGCTTCCCGGAAAAGGCTACCGGCCTTGAGCAGGAGAGCGACGGCCCCCCCGTACCAGACCAGTGCCGCCAGGAACTTCAGAAAGCGATGGCTCGTGGACATTCTCTACTCCAGGTCTCGGACTAGTCGGACAGGAAATACTCCACCGTCGAAACCACGCGGATCTTCTTGATGTGCGGATTGTTCTTATCCCGCGAACTGATGCTGAACTGCCCCTGGGAGGCCTTCTTGATCTTGCCGAGCTTGCTGTCCGAGTCGGACGCGAACTTCTCGGCGACTTCCCGGGCCTTGCGTGTGGCCTCCTCGACCATCTCGGGCTTCACTTCGTTCAGCCGTGTGAAAAGATACTCGGTCTGCGCCTGATAGTCACCACCCGTAAACACGATACCCTGCTTGCCCAGTTCGGACAGGGAACTCATCACGGTTCGCACGGTCTCGATCTCTTTCGAATAGACCGTCACGGTTTGCAGAGCCGTGTAACGGAAGGCCGGTCTGGCGCCACCACCGTATTGCTGGGCGGACCTGTCCTTGATCGCCGGAGTGGAAAAAGTGATCGCCCCGGGATCGATTTCGTTTTCGACCAAGAAGGTCCTGATTCGCTCGGTGTTCCCGTCGATGGAGTGGTACAAGGATTCCAGGTCGTTGTCCGCCGCCGTGAACTGGATGGGCCAGATGACGATGTCGGCCGGATACTCCCGCTCCGAGAGCCCTTTCACGGTCACGCTTCGATCGTATTGCTTGAAGTCGATCAGTGCCTTGCCGAGCAGAAAACCCAGGGCGGCGAGGCCGACGAACATGAAGACTCCCAGCGTGAATGCGCTCAATCTGTCGTTCTGCACATCTTTCTCCCACTTCGAATTCGTTGGTTCGATTCAGTTGCCGGACAGCATACCCTACCCGCTCATGGCTGCAAGATTCCCGGCAACTGGAAGCGCCGATAGAACGAGCTCACGATTTCGCGAAGCGGCGCATCGAGCAGTTCGAGTGTCTGCTGAGCAATCACCTGGGGGACGCCGCCGTAGAATGCCTCCGCGATGCCGCCCGCGATGCAGGCCAGGGTGTCCGCGTCGCCGCCGAGGGAGATCGCGTTGCGGATCGCGTCCTCGAAATCTTCGGAGTCCAGAAAGGATACGATTGCCTGGGGCACCGTCTCCTGGCAGGACTCGTTGAAAGCGTAGTCCGGCCGAATCGAATCGACCGTGCCGCTCAGGTCATAGCCGAACCGGGCTTGGATGTCGGCCCGAATCGATTCTTTGCCTTCGCCTTGTCGGGCCAGGAAAATGGCCAGGGCCGTGGCCTGTGCGCCCTTGATGCCTTCGGGATGATTGTGGGTGACCTCCGCGCTGGCCTTGGCCTCGAGAAGGACCTCATCGACGCTGTCGAATGCGAAACCTACAGGACTCACCCGCATGGCCGAACCGTTGCCCCAGCTGTTGTAGGGTTCCCGGGAGCCCGATTCGACCCAATGCGAGAATCGCCCTCCGTAGCCTCCGTCTGGATAGCGGCGTGTGTACTCGTGGAACTTGTCCACGTAGTCTACCCCGTTGAGAAGGCAGTCAGCCACGGCAAGGGTCAGCACCGAGTCATCTGTGAAGCGACTGCCTTCCACGAACAAGGGGAACTCCTTCGTCTTCCCGCAGAAGAACTCGTGGACCGATCCGATCGTGTCCCCCGCGATAGCGCCTAGCACGCTTCCTTCTCCTATCGCTGCCAGAGGCCGAATTGCAGGTCGCCGAGCATGTAGATCGCCCAGGTACCGGTGTCGCCTTGCTGAGTAGGAGGATAGGCGATCACAGCACCGGCCGCCTCGGCTTCCTTCACGGCTTGGGCAATGTCCTCAACTTCTACATAGGTGCGGATGATCGGCAGTTCATGCGCGGCCAGGGGCGCGCGCACTCCGACCAGGCTTCCACCCGAAGTTTCCGCCACCCTAGCTTGCCCGAGCTCAGCCACCGGAGCACCGAAGCTTAGCCCGTGCAATCGTTCCAGTGCTGCGCACTGCGAGGCGACGTCGTTGCACACGATCTCCGTATAGTGGATGTTTATGTTCGTCCCTCCATTCTGATCGGGATTTTCCGAAGTTTGACAACCGGTGAGTAGAACTATGGTTGCAACCATGACCATGCAATACGTTTTGGTTTTTCTCATCAGTTTCCTCAGGGCTAGGGAAACAGGCTTTTTTTCGTTCAACCTTCCGCGATGCACCCCTATCAATGCTTCACGTAGAGCCCGTCGAAGGCGGTCTTCCATTCGCCATCGTCGGTCCGGGTTTGCCAATGCTGGCGCACCGATCCGTCGGCATTGGGCGTCCAGGTGATGCGATGGCAGGGTCCCGCCCCCTCTTCAGCGCAGCCCTCGCTCTCGAGCACCATGCTCTCTCCGTCGAATCCGCCCTCGAGCAGCAGCAACAGGCCGGTGTTGTCCACCCAGGTTTGATGCCAGAGGCCGCGGGACGCGTCATAGACGTTGAGGCTTTCCCCACGATAGCCGCTCTCGGTGGAATAGTTCTCGTGAATGACGCAGCCTCCATAATCCATTTCGATCCGATTTGTGCCCGCGAGAATACCGCCGGGACGAAAGACTTGCCACTCTCCGAGCCAGAAGTCGAACTGACGATGTTCGGGGCTGTCGCAGGGGCCCTCCGCCAGGACGAAGCCGAAAGACAGCAGGACCAGACAGATGACAAGAAGGAGTGGCTGCCGTTTGCGATGCATCGATCTCTCCTCGTGGTATTCAAGCCTCGAGCACGTAGAGATTCACATCCTGCTCGAAGTTGATGGGGCCAGGTACGGTTCGATAGCTCTTCACGAAACGAAATCCAAGATTCTCGACCACCCGATTGGGCGCCGGGTTTCCGGCGAAGGGTTCGCAGTAGAGCCGCTTCAGGCGAAACGAACCCATGAACTCCCTCACCGAAGCCTCGAAAAAGCGCGTGCCCAAACCCGACTTTCGCAGCTCGCTCCTCCACAGGTGCAGATGGATGGTCGCTTCTTCTCCCACCTTGATCCGATTGATACTCGAGTGGCCCACGAGCTCGTCGTCGAGGAGCCAGGCGAGGTAGGCCCGCTCCTTTTCGTCGTCGGCGCGATCGTGATCGAGCATGGCGGCCTCGATCCACTCGTCGCGAGTGGGAAGTTTGGCGGTATCGACCCCCATGCCTTCGAGGAAGGCCGCATCGGCATCCAGGAAATAGTCGATCATGAATTCGTACTCGCCGCGCCCGGCGAAGGCCCGAACTTGAATGCGAGGACCCCCGAGATCTTCCATGGTTACCGCAACCCTTCAAAGGTGATAGGTCAGCGCCTGCGTGATGCAATCTCCCAAGGCTCTCTTCGGAAGGCGGCCCTTGAGTTTCACGATCAAGGCCCGATTACCTTCGAAGCGAAATACATCCTCGTATTGATGTCGAAACGACTCCACCAGAGTCGTTTGGCAATGGAAGAGCAGGGCAGGCGAATCGCCGACCCTCCCCAGACGTATGGGGCTGCCCGTCCTTTGCGTCGCGGGCACGTAACTGGGCTGTCCCCACTTGAGAGATTCGAGAAGGGGACCCACCGCCTGGGTCCTGCGAGCGGTTTCGTAGATAAGCTGGCGAAGTTCGAGCAGTCGGCCGAGAATCGGAGGATCGAAGGAGGCGAATGCATCCTCCACTGTGGGATCGTCGAAGGCCTCGAATTCGGACATGCGGTTTTCAGGCTTGAGCGGTCTGGAAGTCATGGTTCAGTTCCCTCGAGTGTTGGGATCCGGTTCACCCTCGGCCCAGAGTGTCTCTCAATCTTCCCGGCGAACGAAGCGATGGCATATCCTGTCAGCCGAAACGCGCTTTGATGCCCTCGCGCCAAAGATTCGCCTCGGCCTGGCGTCTCTTGATGAGGCCCGAACTCGCCGCCCACAGCCGTTTCATGGATACGATCTGATCCTCCACCTCAAGAAGCCGAACTCGCTTGGCGTCCTCGCTCAATGTGTCATCATCGGCGGAGGCAAGGATTTCCTGGATCGCCTTCATTTCCTTTCGACGGGATCCCGACAGGCTGGCTCCCCGATTGTAGACGAGACTCACGAGCGCCGACCGGCATAGGTCCGGCAGCCGACTCAGACTCGGGTAGATGGACTCGCTTTGATCGTAGAAGCTGGGAAGCGTCAGGCCGGTCAGGACGGGCCAAGCTGATCTAAATGGTACCGAGATGCCCTTGGACTTCAATTCGCCGACTCTGGCGCTTGAACCCATTTTCCCTATATCGAGCGCCAGTTCGTCGACGTGCGCCGCGGGAAGAACTCCGCCCCAGGCGGCCCTGAATTCGGCCTCCACATTGAATCGCAAATCATAGCCGACGCCGATGGTGATACCGCTTTCGTGGCCGGGGAAATGGGGCCATCGAGTCACCTTATTGTAGTATCCGAGTCCCCCGGTTTCCTCCCTTGCGATGAAAGCGATGCCGTCGGTTTGGAGCTTGTCGAAGGGCGACGGCTGGGCTTCGAGCCAATCCCATAGCTGCGAATCCGCAACACCATTGGCGGAATGGCCGGCCATATCCTGAGCGTAGAGCACGCCACGCTCGGTGCCCGCGCCGAAATCGCCATCGGGGACAAGCATCGCCCCCACTTTGTTCAAGCCTGATTGCAGACGTGCGACATCCTCACCGAGTGCCCCGCGGCCAAGAGTTGAAAATGGCATGAGCTCCGCCTTCTCTTTAGAAACCAACAATCCTAACCCATGTTTCCAGCAATGTGCGCCTCCAGCGATCGATCTAGGCTCGCTTCATGAGTCGAACGATCGCCGACAGCAGGGTTCCGAGCAGCCCGACCAAACAGAGGCCGGCTCCCGGGATCGCCAGGTACCCGAGCGCTTCCTTGGCCTCTCCTGTACTTCCAAGGGAGGGTGCTGTCAAACCCGCAGCAATCCAGAAGACCGAGTAGATGAGAGATCCCGCGCCGAATGCGATGGCCGAGACCTTCTCCCGCAATCCAGGATTGCCCAGTAGTGCAAGGAGCAGGATCGACGACAGAGCGGCCGACCCGATGGCACCGCCATGGAGGTGGGCTCGTTTCGTGTAGGTCCATGACTTCGAGACGACCGCGTCACGCTTCTCTTCACTACTCTCGTACACGGTGTCGAACACCGCGTCCGCCGATGCGCGCAAGTGGCCCTTGAGCGAGTCTTCCGCGGCGCCGAATGCGCCACCGAGTACGAAGCCGAACAGAATAGCCGCCAGGGCGAGAAACAGACCTGGGGCTAGGATTCGTAGGTGGCCTGGCAAGTCATACGACATCTTCCCTCCTCTTGAATTGCTTCGGTTCGCCTAGCTCGCATAGCCTGCCTTCGATGGCGCTTTCGGCGACGTCCGTTTGTCGAAAGTTAACCGGTTCAGGTCGCTTTCACGACCGCAGTTCCAATGTCCTCGAGATCTTGGTCGATGACCTTGCGAAGGGAATTCCTCGCCATCCAACCCGTGAGTACCCATAGCATTCTGGCGCCGAAAGTGACCGGCTGACTGCTGAACGCCATCGTCAGTCGCGTCCCCCTTGGTGTCGTCTCGAGTTCCATGCGCGATGTATAGATTGAGCCATGACTCTCCGCGCGGGTCTCATAGTACGATCCTTCGCGCGCATCCGTGACCCACATGACTTCCACGGCATCCCGGCCCAGCCATTCGCGAGTTTCACGCCACTTCAGTCCCACAATGGACGGTCCCGATGCAGTCTCAAGAATCTCGACGGCTTTGATTCCCGAAATCGTCTCGACCGCATTCTCGATGTCCGCGACGACGGCCCACACGGCCTCGGGCGCCGCTGCGATTTCCTTAGATCTGCTGACTTGCGCATCCATAGGGCTAGTGACCTTTCAGGTAAGAGCTCCGCGATTGGCTCATCCGAGCCGCAATCCAGACTTTGAATCTGCACTCGGTAACAGATTACTATCACGACGGATCAGGATAGCACAGTAGGCTCGCTACTCTAGCGTCCACTCATTTCGAATCGGGCACCCAGTCCAGCTTCAGGTACAGTTCCCGATCGTCCACCTCAACGCTATCCACACAATTCACATCCCTGTAGAACATCTCTACTTAGTCGTTTCCCTTGGCGACAGACGTGACGATGTATTCGATCTCGGGCATCATCTTCAATCGTCGGAGCGGTTCGAGCATGGCTGCTGAGGCTTGTGTGGCAGCAAAAGGCGAGGCAGGCGCGATTGTTGAGTGCAAGCAATGGCTAGGAGGGATGAATGCGCCTGGTTCTTCCCGTTACCACTAGATAACCACAAATCATCATCAAGATGCTGAACAGCCATAGTGCACCGCTTGGTGTGGTCGGAAGTTGGGTGGTAGATGCGAGCACTGCCGAGGGAAGTATCAGTATGAGCGACCACCCGAGCCATGGAGATAGGAACTTCTTACGGAGCGCGGACACCCCCATGATCATGGAACCCGTCAGGATGCAGATCACTCCTATCATGTGAACCGCGTAGGCCGTATTTGCCACAGGGTTCGTTCCGGGCGTCGGAACCGTCAGACCGTTCTGGGACCAGGTCCAGGTGTGGATCGCGTCGCCGGGTATCACAATGGAAAATCCGGCGAGCAGTATCCAATACCCACTCGTTCGAACCCGTCCCCGGGTATCCCGCAATTGTCCGGACAATCCGAGGAGGCCCGCGAACATCAGCAGCATCGCGATCGTGTATGCGGTACCGAAAGCCATCCACAACTCGGGCGGCGTCGCGGTCTGGAACATAGTACGCAGCGCTCGTTGGAATGAATCGACCCAGAAGGGTTCGGCGATGATAGCCCATCCTGTCATGTACTTGACGGTCACCATGACCGGAGCCAATAGAAGACCGAATGCTCCGCCGACCAAGGCACTATAACCAAGGCAGGAATGCGGCAAGCGGCTTTTCATTTTCGCCCTTTCCAAAGTGATACGGCGCTTTAGTCCGCCTATGGCCCGGCCGTTTAGCTGAGGGGTGGGCTGGCACAGCTGGTGCCGTACATCATGCCAACGGACTTGCCAGCCCGCTCCACCGGTTGAAGCGGCTAGTTAGGCATCACACATCTCATGCGACCCCATAGGACCACCTGGTCGCGGCCACGATGGCTGCCACCAAAAACACTCCGAAAAGCACCGTCAAAGCCACCATCCAGCGGCGGCTGTTGACAAGAATGAATGCCACGCCTGTGCCCACCATCGCCATCGCCAGCCCGTTCAGTGGAGTCAGCCAGTCGCTTTTGAAGAGCACAACATTCGCGACGGGTCCAGCGCAGTTGTAGGCAGCGAGCGCACCAATCCCCCAACGACCATCACGCGTGAAGTACTTTCCCTGCTCGGTGTCGCCTTGGCGGGGCAAAACGAGACCTCCAGCCACGAACAGAAGCATCGACAGGAATAGGAGTACCCCGAAGAGCGCTACGGTCCAGATTCGAATGGATACTAGCTCGTAGATGGCCCACCAGAACTGAAACTGATGCGCGAAGACGAACACCGCCCAGACAAAGGGCAGCCAGTCCAATCGCATCTCGTGTCTGGATCGAAACGCCTCCAGGATATTCGTGAACAGGTAGGTTATGGAGAGCCCAACAACGAAAGAAAGGGCTACTGATAGAAAAGAAAACGCGTCCACGTGAGCTCTTCCGATCTTGTTTGACACCGGATCTCGAGTCGGCAGGGATGTCCCGCATCAAGTTCCCACTCAAACGTTTAAGATCCCCGGCGCCGTAGGGGTCCGGTGCATCGTCTTGATAGGCATCGTAAACTGAATACAGGGCAAAGGTCAGTGTTGTTCAGATTCCTGAGACATGTTCCGAGCCGGATCTGCCGGCTCCGTCCGTCGGTTCTCAATACATGCCCCTAGAAACAGCAACAGTAGTATGAAACAGAGCCCCAAGGTTCCGATGAGCAATTGGGCTCCAAAACTAGGCTCGGGATCGTTCACATCTCTCAGCGTCATCACGTGTTCACCGTACCATCCAACACTGTCCACGACAACAAAATCGCTGCTGCCCTACGCTCATCCTCGTCATTGACAGTGCTTGATACGGCAAAACGAGGAAGGTCTCCAGATACTCGGCCAGGTGGATCGACCCGAACCGCACTGGAACCTTCTCCGGCGCTCAAAACCCCTCCAATTTAACTGTTTCCAGGGGCTTGCAATCGCCCGGCCGATCTCTTAGCATGATCCCGTAACAGCCCCCGGCGCCCCGAGGCGCCGTTTTTCCTGATCGAAATACGAGGTTCATCTTGTCCGAACAGACGAAGGACTTCAGCCAGGCCAAGTCCATCCTGGCCACCGATTGCGGATCCACCACCACCAAGGCCATCCTCATCGAACTCGTGGACGGCGAGTACCGCCTGATCAAGCGAGGCGAGGCGCCCACCACCGTGGAAGCGCCCTTCGAGGACGTGACCAAGGGCGCACTCAACGCCATCAAAGAGGTCGAGGAGCTCCGCGGCCGTCAGATCCTGGACGGCGAGACCATTATGTCGCCCCAGAACGGCGATGTGGGCGTGGACATCTACATCTCCACCAGCTCGGCCGGCGGCGGCTTGCAGATGATGGTGGCCGGCGTGGTGAAGTCCATGACCGGCGAGAGCGCCGAGCGCGCCGCCCTGGGCGCGGGTGCCATCGTCATGGACGTGCTCGCGAGCAACGACGGGCGCCTGCCCCACCAGAAGATCAGCCGCATCCGCCAGCTCCGCCCCGACATGATCCTGCTCTCCGGCGGCATCGACGGCGGCACCGTCAGCCACGTGGTGGAGCTCGCCGAGATCCTGCACGCGGCCAACCCGAAGCCGCGCCTGGGCCACAGCTACAAGTTGCCGGTGATCTACGCGGGCAACAAGAACGCGCAGCCCACCATCCACGAGACCCTCGCCGGCGTGACCGACCTGGACATGGTCGAGAACATCCGCCCGGTGCTCGAGCGCGAGAACCTCAAGCCCAGCCGCGACAAGATCCACGACCTCTTCATGGAACACGTCATGGCACAGGCCCCGGGCTACAAGAAGCTAATGAGCTGGACCGACGCGCCCATCATGCCCACCCCGGGCGCCGTGGGAGCCATCATCCAGACCGTGGCCGAGCGCGAAGGCATCGCGGTGCTGGGCGTGGACATCGGCGGCGCGACCACCGACGTCTTCTCGGTCTTCGAGGGCATCTTCAACCGTACGGTGAGCGCGAACCTGGGCATGAGCTACAGCGTCAGCAACGTCATGGCCGAGGCCGGCCTCGCCAACGTGCTGCGTTGGGTGCCCATGGAGATGGACGAGCAGGAGCTGATGAACCGCATCGGCAACAAGATGATTCGTCCCACCACCATTCCCCAGGCCCTCGAGGAACTCAAGATCGAACAGGCCATCGCGCGGGAGGCCCTGCGCCTGAGCTTCATCCAGCACAAGGAATTCGCCGTGAGCCTCAAGGGCGTACAGAAGGAGCGCACCATCAGCGACGCCTTCGACCAGTCCGGCAGCGGCGAGACCCTGGTGGACATGATGGCCCTCGACCTGCTCGTGGGATCCGGTGGCGTGCTCAGCCACGCGCCCAGGCGCCATCAGGCCGCGCGCATGCTCATCGACGCCTTCCTGCCCGAGGGCATCACGCAGCTGGCCGTGGACTCCATCTTCATGATGCCTCAGCTGGGCGTGCTCTCGACAGTGAACGAGAAGGCCGCCACCGAGGTCTTCGACAAGGACTGCCTCATCCACCTGGGCACCTGCATCGCCCCGGTGGGCCCGAGCAAGCCCGGCAAGAAGCTGGCAGACATCAGCCTGACCCTCGCCGGAGGCGAGAAGGTGAGCCGCGAGCTCATCCAGGGCGAGATGTTCGTCATCCCCGCCGATCGCGAGGACGAGGTGACCGCCGAGATCAAGCCCGCCAAGGGCCTGGACCTGGGCGCCGGCAAGGGCCAGGAGGTCAAGACGACCCTGCGCGGAGGCGTGGTCGGCCTGATCTTCGACGGCCGGGGCCGCCAGCCCTTCGTCCTTCCCGAACAGCAGAGCGAGCGCGTGGGCAAGCTCCAGGAGTGGAGCGAGGCCACCGGAGAATACGCAGACGCCGCCGAGCCGGTCGCCGGCTAGAGAAAGGAAACCAAGTGGCGCACGCATACACACCCGGACTGAAGGTTCTGAAGGAATCCCTCATCGCCAAAACCCGGCTGCTCCCCCTCAAGGGCGAGGTGGTCGTGGGCGAGGGCGACCAGGTCAATCCCGAAACCGTCGTGGCCCGCACCGAGCTTCCCGGCAACGTGCAGATGGTCAACGTGGCCGGCACCCTCAACATCGAGCCCGCCGACGTGGACGAGTGCATGCTCAAATCGGCCGGCGACGCCGTCGAGAAGGATGAGCTCATCGCCAGGAGCAAGGGCATCTTCGGCCTCTTCAAGACCTCGCTAAAGAGTCCCACCGACGGAACGGTGGAATCCATCTCAGCGGTCACGGGCCAGGTGGTGCTGCGCGAGCAGCCCATTCCGGTGGAAGTGGACGCCTATATCGAGAGCAAGATCACCGGCATCGTCCCCGACGAGGGCGTGGAGATCGAGGCTCACGGCGCCTTCATCCAGGGAATCTTCGGCGTGGGCGGCGAACGCCAGGGCGAGATCAAGGTGCTCGTGGACGATCCCTCCGTGGAGCTGACTCCGGAGCTGATCACGGACGATTGCCGCGGCAAGATTCTCGTGGGCGGATCCTTCCTCAGCCTGGCGGCCTTCCAGAAGGCCAACAGCGTGGAAGTGGCCGGCATCATCGTGGGCGGCTACAACTATCAGGACCTCAAGCCCGTGCTGGGCTACGACCTCGGCGTTGCCATCACGGGCAGCGAGCCCATCGCCACCACCCTCATCGTCACCGAGGGCTACGGCAAGATCAACATGGCCGCACGCACCTTCGAACTGCTGAAGTCCAACGAGGGCCGCATCGCCAGCATGAACGGCGCCACGCAGATCCGCGCGGGCGTGATTCGCCCCGAGGTCATCATCCCGCTCAGCGAAGCCGAGCGCACCGGCGACGACTACAGCGGCGAGCAGATCACCGGCATCGAGGAAGGCAGCCTGGTGCGAATCATACGCGCGCCCTACTTCGGCGTGCTGGGAACGGTGACCGGACTGCCGGCCGAACTTCAGCAGATGGAGAGCGGAACCTTCTGCCGCACCGCCGAGGTGGAGCTGGCCGGAGGCGAACGCGTGCTGCTGCCCCGTGCCAATCTCGAGATGCTCGAGACCGACTAGTGGAAGAGGCCGAAAGCAACTCCGAAATCCTCGAGTGGAGGATCTTCCTCCTGGGCAGCCAACCGGCGCGCGGCGCGGCCGTCGTGGCGGTCTGCGCGATCACGCTCTGGTTCGTGCACAGCTACGGGCAGAGCGCCTGGATCACCGGATTCGCCGCCTTCGTGCTCCTGGCCAGCCTCTCCAATTTCATCCTCCCCACTCGCTACCGTCTCGACGGCACCCATGCGCTCATCCGCAATCCACTCTACTGGCGCAGGCGCGCCTGGAAAGAGTTCCGCGCCGTCAGCCATCGCGGCGATCGCGTGAATCTGCGCACCCTGCCCCACGAATCGCGCCTGGACCACTACCGCGGCATGCTCATCATCATGGATCCGGACAGGCGGGAGGAGATCCTGAGCTTCATCAAGGCCCGGATCGAGGGGGATCATGGCTCTGCCTGAGCGCCCCGAAACCCTGGAGCAGCGCGACTACGACCTGCTGCTGGGATTGGCCGAGAAGACGGTCAAAAGGGGCCTCTCGGTGCCCGCGATTTTCTTCTTGGAATCCACCAAGCCGCTCTCGTACATTGGTTCCCAGGCCATGGTTTTCTTCGGCCCCTTCGTGCGCATCCTCTTCGAGAGCCCGAATTACTATCGCTATCAGGAGATGCTGGAGGATCGCGCAAACGTGGAACTGCTGCTCCAGATGATCGAGCAGCTCGAGGGGGAAAGGTCTCGCGCCGAAAGGGAAGCGAAGGCCGCCAGGAAGGCCGCCGGCCAAAGCCCCCGCTGGAAATTCTGGAGCCGAAAACGCTCCTGACACCGTCCCGGGAGATTCGATGAAACGGATCCTGAGCCTGTCATTGATGCTGCTCGCCACGAGCCTCGTCGCCCTGCCCCTCGGACCCGCCCCACCCACCAATCTCGATGCCCACGACAATCCCGACGATCGCGGCCATGCCGTGCGCATCCGTTGGGACGCCTCCGCCGACGATTCCGGCGGCGTGGTGACGGGCTACACGATCTGGAGGGCCCACTACGACGCCGGCCTGAGCGCCGAAGCTCACGACTGGACCCGCGTGGGAACCCGCGCGGCCGCGGGCGAGGCCGGAGCGCAGGTGTCCTTCACCGACGTGTCCGAGGATCTCGAGAACGGCGGCCTCTACCTCTACCGCGTCGACGCGGAGAGCGAGGGCGGCGTGACCACGGTCTATCTCGCCGAGGCGGCATCGCCGGCCGCCCAGTGGTTCAACGGCGGACGGGCCACCATGCTGCTGGCCGTACTGGTCATCGGCGGCGGCATCATATTCTGGATCTGGCGCGCGGGCTCCGGCGACGGCATCTACCTGCGTCCGGTGGCCGGTCTGAAGGCCTTCGACGAGGCCGTCGGCCGAGCCACCGAGATGGGACAGCCGGTGCTCTTCGTGCCCGGCATCATGGACATGGACCAGATCGAGACCCTCGCCGGCGTGAGCATCATGGGATACGTGGCCAAGATGACGGCCCAGTACGAGACGCCCCTGGAAGTGCCGGTCAGCCGTTCGCTGGTCATGGCCCACTCCCGCGAGGTGGTGCGCGAAAGCTACCTGAGCGCGGGTCGTCCCGACCTCTACAAGGACGACATGATCCACTACCTCACCGACGATCAGTTCGCCTACGCGGCGGCGGTCGACGGCATCATGCTCCGCGAGAAGCCGGCGGCCTGCTTCTACCAGGGCAAGTTCTACGCGGAGAGCCTGATCCTGGCCGAGACGGGCAACAGCATCGGCGCCATCCAGATCGCGGGAACCGCGAGCCCGGCCCAGCTGCCCTTCTTCATCACGGCCTGCGACTACACGCTCATCGGCGAGGAGTTCTTCGCCGCCAGCGCCTATCTCTCCGGCGACACCCGCCTCATCGGCTCCATCCGTGGGCAGGACGTGGGCAAGATCATCTTCATGTTCACGCTGATCTGGGGATTGATCTACGTGATCCTCTCGCAATCGGGGGTGCCCATGCCGGGCTGGCTGGACATCAGTCGTCTCTTCATCGTGAGCGGAGGTTAGGGCATGCTGCTGAAATACTGGATTCCGCTCTTCATCCTCATCTTTGTCGGACTGCTGACCCTGATCAGCTGGTTCGTGCCCCACGATCCCATCGGAAACCTGGGGCGCGACTTCAGTCAGTTCTTCGACATCATCGCGTCCTTCGCCATCATCCTGGGCGGCGCGAACCTGTTGAAGCTGCAGGGCCTGAAGGTCTACCACCGAAAGCGCAACTGGCCATACAGCCTGGTGACCATCATCGGATTCTTCGTGACGGCCTATGTGGGCATCAACTTCACGAGCTACTTCGGCGGGCTTCCCGCCGACATGAACAGCTTCATGGCCGGCGCGCACATCAGCCATCCCAACAGCCACTTCTTCTGGATCTGGTGGTTCATCTTCACGCCGCTCAGCGCGACCATGTACGCGCTGCTCGCCTTCTACGTGGCCAGCGCGAGCTTCCGGGCCTTCCGGGCGCGCAACGTGGAGGCCACGGTGCTGCTGGTGGCGGGCATCATCCTCATGCTCGGGCGCGTACCCCTGGGGCAGATGCTCACCGCATGGCTCCCCGCCGAGGGATTCCTCAGCATCTTCCGCCTCGAGAACGTCAGCGACTGGATCTACACCTTCCCCAACGCGGCGGGACAGAGGGCCATCCTCATCGGAATCGCGCTGGGCGTCGTGTCCACGAGTCTTCGCCTGATCCTGGGCATCGAGAAATCCTTCCTGGGAGAGGAATAAGATGAGCTTCATCGAGAGAGTGAGCAATCTGGACCGGCGGTGGATCTTCCTGATCATCGCGCTGGCGGTGGCCATCCCGCTGATCTTCCCCTTCTCCATGCCCATCAAGGTCTCCGAGCACGTGCGCACGGTCTACGAGGCCCTCGAAGACATTCCCGAGGGCGCCACGGTGCTCTGCTCCTTCGAGTACGGACCGAGCACCATGCCCGAAGTGCACCCCATGAGCCGCGCGGTGCTCGACTACTTCATGCAGAAGGACTGCAAGGTCATCGTCATGGCCCTGTGGCCCGACGGCCTGTTCATGAGCCGGGACATCCTCGACGAGGTCTGCGCCCAGAAGTACGGGCGCGAGTACGGCGTGGACTACATCAACCTGGGCTACAAGGCGGGCAACGAGGTCGTCATCAAGTCGGTGGTCGAGAGCTTCTACACCACCTATCCGGTTGATACCCGGGGCGGCGCGCTTTCGAGCTACCCCATCATGCACGGCATCGAGAACCTGGCAAACATCGACTTCATCTTCAGCTTCTCGGCGGGCTATCCCGGCACCGTGGAATGGGTGCAGTACGCGGCCGACACTCTTAACAAGCCCATGAGCACGGGCTGCACCGCGGTGCAGGTGACCGAGGTCGTGCCCTTCGTGCAGTCCGGGCAGTGCCAGGGCATCCTGGGCGGACTCTCCGGAGCCGCCGAGTTCGAGACCCTGCTCATGGACAACGGGTACATGCAGGAATTGGGCGCCGGCAACCGGGGCATGGCCGCGCAGAGCGTCGCCCACCTGGTCATGGTGCTCTTCATCATCATCGGCAACGTCGCCTACTACCTGGTGCGACGGGCCCAGCGGAAATTCTAGGAGGCCTTCATGGCTGAGACGGTAGGAATCTGGTTCGCCGCGCTGCTGACCCTGGCGATCTTCAGCTTTCTCTACAAGGACAACCCCTTCTACAAGTTCGCCGAGCATCTCTTCACGGGCGTCTCGGCGGCCTATTGGATGGTGGTGGCCTTCTGGGTACAGGTGCACCCGAACCTGTTCGGCAACCTCTGGTGGCCCGACGGCCTCCTGAAGAAATGGCCCTCGCTCACCTACATCTGGGTGGACAGCGTGGAGTACGCCGGACAGGTGTATTCGTCCAACGCCATGGTCGACGGCACCCTCAGTCCGGAGGCCCTGCAGCAGGCCACGCTGGTGAACTCGGTGCACGGCTTCTACTACGTACCGCTGGTGCTGGGCATCCTCTTCTTCACGCGACTGATTCCGAAGATCGCCTACCTCAGCCGTTGGCCACTGGCCTTCGTCATGGGCATGGCCGCGGGCCTGCGCCTCTACGTCTTCCTGCAGTCCAACGCCATGATCCAGATCCACAGCACCATCGTGCCGGCATGGGACCTGAACAACTTCGTGGCCTGGGCCAACTACCTGGTGCTCGGCATCGGCGTGTTCACGGGACTGGTCTACTTCTACTTCTCGCGGGAGCACAAGGGCGTCTTCGGTGGCATGAGCCGCGTGGGCGTGTACTTCCTCATGGTCTCCTTCGGCGCTTCCTTCGGATACACGGTAATGGCGCGAATCAGCCTGCTTCTGGGCCGGTTCCAGTTCCTGCTTGGAGACTGGTTGAACCTGGTGAACTAAAACCCTGACACGAGGAGCTCCATGCCCCTGTCCACGACCCTGTGGTTCCTCCTCTCCCCCATCGTCATCCTCCTTCTCACGCTCGCCACGGAGCGGAAGGAGGATGATTCTTGAGCCCCCAGGCCGTCGGATTCGTCGCCTACCTCGCCCTCGTGATGACCGTGGGCATCGCCACCGCCCGAAGCAACCGCAGCTCGGGCGATTTCTTTCTGGCCGGACGGCGCCTGCCCGGCTGGGTCATCGCCCTGAGCGAAAGGGCCAGCGGCGAAAGCGCCTGGCTGCTGATCGGACTGCCCGGACTCTTCTTCGCCGAGGGCTTCGGCGCGCTCTGGACGGCGGTGGGCTGCGCCGTGGGCATCATGTTCAGCTGGACATGGATCGCGCCCCGCCTGCGCGAGGCCACCGGCACCTACGGCTCCCTGACCATCCCCGACTACCTGGAGAACCGTTTCGGCGACGAGACGCGTCGCCTTCGCATCCTGGCGGCCCTGGTGGTCATCGTGTTCTACACCCTCTACGTCTCGGCGCAGATCGTGGCGGCCGGCAAGGTGCTGAACACGGCCTTCGACATGAGCCCGCTCACGGGCATGCTTCTCGGCACGGGCATCATCGTCATCTATACCCTGCTCGGCGGCTTCCTGGCGGTGGCCATCACCGACGTGATCCAGGGACTCCTCATGGTCTTCGCCCTGGTGCTCCTGCCCGTACTCGGCATCGCCCAGTTCGGCGGATGGAAGGGCCTCGGAAACGCCATCGCCCAGGTCGACCCGAGCCTGCTCGAGGTCAGCGCGGGCAAGAGCGGCCACGCCCTCTGGGTCGGACTGGTCATCGGCAGCCTCGGCATCGGCCTGGGTTACATGGGACAGCCCCACCTGGTCACGCGCTTCATGGCCGCGCGCTCCACGAAAGATCTAGCCAGCGGCCGACGGCTTGCCGCGGCCTGGACGGTGCTTTCGTTCTGGGGGGCCATCCTCGTGGGCGCCGTGGGCTTCGCGCTCATCGCCACCGGCGGCCTGCCCGGTGTGGAGAACGTCGCCGCCCTGGATGATCGCGAACGCATCATGCCCCTGGTGGCCCAGGCCCTTCTGCATCCCTGGATCGCGGGCGTGCTCATCAGCGCGGCCATCGCGGCGATGATGTCCACCGCCGACAGCCAGTTGCTCGTCGCCACGAGCGCGGTGGCCGAAGACTTCATCCACAAGATCCTGGGACGAAACCTCAGCGAGCGCCGCCTCGTAGGGGTCAGCAGGATCACGACATTGCTGCTCGGTTTCGTCGCCTTCGCCCTCGCGCTCTACGCCAAGGACTTCGTCTTCAACCTGGTGCTCTACGCCTGGGCGGGCTTGGGAGCGGTGTTCGGCCCGGTGCTCCTGCTGGCGCTTTGGTGGAGAGGCACCACGCGGGCGGGCGCCTTCAGCGGAATGCTTGCGGGACTGATCGCCATTCTGATCTGGACCCGCGTGCCCGCGCTCAAGGCCGCGGTCTACGAACTCGTTCCGGCTTTCCTGCTGGCCCTGCTGGTCACGTGGCTGGTGAGTCGAGGAACGAAGAACTCCTAGAGAAGGAGAGAATCATGGAAAGTACCGTCGCACAGACTCCTCCCCCGGACAACACCCTGCGGGAAGTCAATCTTCCCCTGTTTCAGGCGAAGAGTTGGATCAAGTTCCTTGGCGTGATGTCCATCATTCAAGGAGCATTGGCCGCCATCACGATTTGGGGTATCATCTTCGCCTGGTTGCCGATCTGGGTCGGAATCCTGTTGTTCCAATCGGCGGGAGCCACTGAGGCGGCGTATCTCTCTGGCGACAAGGCCCAGATGTTGAGTGCCCAATCGAAACTGAAGACCTATTTCATCATCCAGGGCGTAACGACCCTGGTCGGTCTTATCCTCGGCGGAATCGCATTCTTCATCGCGATGACGGCGGGAGTTCTGGGAGCGCTGGGCGAATTCTAGGAGAAACCGAATCGAATGAGACTTAGCCGCATCCTGGGTCTGGGCAAGGCCCTGCCCGACCGAGTCGTCAGCAACTTCGATCTCGAAAAGCTGATGGACACCAGCGACGAATGGATCCGCCAGCGCAGCGGCATCGTCGAGCGCAGGCACATCGTGCCCGGCGAGGAATCCACTTCGGGGCTGGCCATCGAAGCTTCGAAGATGGCCCTGGACGCGGCGGACCTGGAGGCCGGCGACCTGGATCTCATCATCGCGGCGACCCTGAACCCCGATCACTTCTTCCCCGGCATCGGCGTCTTCGTGCAGGAGGGTCTGGGCTGCGACACCATCGGCGCTCTGGATATCCGCACCCAGTGCACGGGATTCGTCTACGGACTCTCGGTGGCCGACCAGTTCATCCGCGCCGGCACCTACGAGAAGGTGCTCGTGGTGGGGGCCGAAGTGCAGTCCACCGCCTTGGACATGAGCACTCGAGGCCGCGACGTGGCGGTGCTCTTCGGCGACGGCGCGGGCGCGGCGGTGTTGGGCGCCAGCGAGAGCGATGACCGGGGAATCCTCGATACGCGGCTGCATTCCGAGGGCAAGTGGGCCAAGGAACTTTGGCTCGAAGCGCCCAGCGCTCTGCTGCCTCGCGAGGAAGACATCGCCTCGGGCATGGATCCGCGATGGTTTCCGGTGATGAACGGCCGCAAGGTCTTCACCCATGCGGTGCGACGGTTTTCGGAGGCCATCGGCGAAGGCCTCGAGGCCACGGGCCACTCGACCTCGGACATCGGCCTGCTCGTCCCCCATCAGGCGAATCTGCGCATCACCGAAGCCATCGGCAAGGCCCTGGAACTGGCGCCCGAACAGGTCTACTCGAACATCCATCGATACGGGAACACCACGGCGGCCAGCGTGCCCATCGCGCTCACCGAGGCGGAGGAGGAAGGTCGAATAGCCGCGGGCGATCTCATTGTGCTGGCCGCATTCGGCTCGGGCTTCACCTGGGGTTCGGCGGTCATCCGCTGGTAAGGAGGAAGATGAAACTGGAAATCGGCATGAGCGTGAAGATCATCACCAGCGCGGACCGCAACTTCAAAGGCAAGATCGTGGAGATCCAGGACGACGGCTGGTTCGTCATCGCCCAGGAACTCGGCGACCGGGTGCAGATCAACCCGGCCCACATCGTGGCCATCGAGGAGTAGCTTCCCGGAAGGACCTCGCGCTTCTACCCCTGGCGGCAAGGAGGCCCCATGAATTCCATTCTCAGTCCGGAGAGCATCGAAGCCATCAGGGTCATGCTCATCGCCTTCGCGCCGAAGCTCTTCGCGGCGGCCGTCATCCTTCTCGTCTTCTGGATTCTGTACAAGCTCACGGGCAGGGCCCTCCGCGCCATGCTGGCGCGTTCCGAGATGGAGCCAACCCTCGCAAATCTACTCGTGAACAGCATCTTCCGATTCGTGATGCTCGTGGTCGCGGTGGTCATGGCGGCCGGACAGCTCGGCATCAACGTGGGGGCGGCTCTCGCCGGTCTCGGCGTGGTGGGCATCGCCGTGGGTTTCGCCGCCCAGGATTCCCTGGCCAACACCATCGCCGGATTCATGATCTTCTGGGACAAGCCCTTCGAGGTGAACGACTGGATCACGGTGGCGGGCGAGTACGGCCGCGTCCACGACATCACCCTGCGCACCACGCGCATACGAACGCCACGGAACACCTATGTGGTCATTCCCAACAAGAGCATCATCGACGAGGTGCTGGTCAATCACAGCAAGTACGGCGAGACCCGCATCGACCTTCCCGTGGGCATCGCCTACAAGGAGGACATTCCTCGTGCCCGCGAGGTGCTGCTCGCCGCAATGAGTACCGTTCATGACATTTCCGAGACACCCGCCCCCGACGTGGTGGTCAGCAAGTTGAACGACTCGAGCGTGGATTTACTGGTTCGGGTCTGGGTGAGCGACGCGAAGAACGAGGATCCGGTCAAGGTGGCGGTGCTGGAGGCCAGCAAACTGGCTCTCGACGCCGCGGGTATCGAGATTCCCTATCCTCACTTGCAGCTTTTCGTGGACGAGGTCAGGGAGAAGGCAATCGATAGTATGAAATCCATGAAATGAACTTCAAACCGCCAGGAATGCCCAAATAAGACATATTCCTAAAGTAAACAAGACTCTTCCCTGTAGGATTCCCCACGCCATTCCCCTACAATCAAGTCGAAGCATCCGTTTGTTTGCCTCGCCCTTTTCCTGACAGACCTGACAATTGATTCATCAAGTTTGGATGGGAGGCAGTTTAGCGACTGCCTCCCACTTCTTTTTCCAAGGATTTCCATTCCAGAACCCCATGTAAGAATTGATATCGATGTGATAGGTTCGCCATGAGGTAAGGGAATGTCACGCGAATCCGACCCATCCAAATCGACCGGACTCGAGAGCAAACTCGCCGCCAGAGTCGAACTCGAACGACTCGTGGCCGAAATATCGCTGTCCTTCCATGTCGCCGATGAAGATGCTCTCGACAAGTCCATCGGCGAAGCCCTCGAGGCCATCGGCAAGTTCGTGGGCGCAGACCGAAGCACCCTCTTCCAGATCGACTACGACAAGGCCGTGGTGACCTACGAGCACGAGTGGCTGGGTGCGGGTATCGAGTCGCAAATGGAAGTCTTCGACGAGATCCCTTTTGACGCCTTTCCCTGGATGTTCAAGCAGCTCGCGGAAAAGGAGATCATCGAGATCGTCGATCCGAGCGAATTGCCTGAAGAGGCCGCCGCCACGAAAGCCGCTCTCAAAAAGCAAGGCGTTCGCTCAGTGCTCCAGGTCAGCATCACGGACAGGAAATCCAGGCCCATCGGAATGCTGAGTTTCGATGCTGTGCGCAACCACCGCGATTGGAGGGAGGAAGACAAGTACCTGCTCCGCGTGGTCGGTCGGGCTCTCGGCGCGGCCATCGAGAAAGTGGGACTGATCAAGGCGCTTTCGAAGAGCGAGGGGATTCAACGCAAGATTCTGGATGCCCTGCCCGACCTGATCTTCGTCATCAACGAGGAAGGGCGCATCCTGGATATGAGCGTCCCGGAGGATCGGGAACTGATCCTGCCCTATGACGAGATGATCGGCACGGTCTGCTGGACATTCCTTCGACCCGAGAGCCACGATACGATCAAAGCGGTGCTCGAAAAGGCCTTCGAGCTGGGCAATTCGGATCCCTTCGAAGACTGGGTCATTCTTCCGAGCGGCAGGCTTGCGCACTATGAAGGCCGTTTCGTGCGCCTCGACGAGGCGCAGATCCTGGTGATCATCCGCGACATCACGGTGCGCAAGAAATCCCAGGAGTCCATCCAGCGACTCTCCTCCCAGCTGACCCTGGTCGAGGAGAACCAGCGAAGAAGGTTGGCCTACCGTCTTCACGACGGTGTGAGCCAGGATCTGGCCGCGGCCTCCCTGCAATTGCAGGCCAGCCTGGCGGGACGGAGCGATGAGGACGTGGCCCATCTCCGCGAGATCGACGGGCTCATCCAGCGCGCCATCCGCCACACCACCGACCTGACCCGAAGCCTGAGTCCCCCCATCCTCTACGAACTGGGCCTGATTCCCGCCCTGACCTCGCTTTCCAGCGAATTGATGGAAAGTTCCGGTTTCGATATCGTGCTCACCGACGATATCAGCGGTCATCATATGGACGAGGTCCTGTCCATCCACCTCTATCGCATCGTCCGGGAGCTGATGCTGAATTCCATCAAGCACAGCGGCGGGGAGAAGATCCAGGTGGAGATCGAGGTGGACTCCAGGGCCGCGAAGGTGCTCGTAAGCGACGACGGCAAGGGAATGGACCCCAAGGTGCTCGAACTCGACGATCGGAATCCGGCGCGAGGCTTCGGGCTGTTCAGCATTCGGCAGCGAATCGAGCCCATGGGCGGATCTTTGGAGATTCAATCCCGAAAAGGTGCTATGGTGCGAGTGCGAATACCGCTCGAGCCCGAACTTCCCGAGGCAGTTCTATGAGAATTCTGATCGCCGACGACCACCGCGTGGTGCTGGACGGATTGAAGTCATGTTTCGAATCCCTTCCCGAGGTCGAAGTCATCGGTACGGCGACCAACGGCGAGGAAGCGCTGATCCTGGTAAAGGACCTCGAGCCCGACATCGCCGTGATCGACATCACCATGCCTGGACTCAACGGCATCGAGGCCTGCAAGCGGATCCACAGCGACCTGAAGGGTCGCGTGAAGGTGGCCATCCTCACCATGCACCAGGATCAGGAGTTCGTGAACGCGGCCTTCCGCGCCGGAGCCTCGGGTTTCATCGTGAAATCCAGCGCCTTCTCCGAACTCGGCACCGCCATCGAGACCATCATGTCGGGACAGTTCTACCTGAGCCCCGCCATCTCCGACGTCTTCGTGCAGGGACAGCTCGGTGAAGATTCCAAGTCGCCCGCCAATCCCATCAGCCTGCTCACATCCCGCGAGCGGCAGATCTTCCAGTTGCTGGCCGAGGGGCTCAGCGTGAAGGAAGCTTCGTTCAAGCTGGGAATCAGCCACAAGACGGTTCACGCGCACCGTGCCACCATCATGAAGAAGTTGGATATCGGAAACGTGGCCGAGCTGACCAAGCTGGCCATTCGCTACGGCATCACCACCCTGGAATAGCTCTCACGGCAGCTACACGGTGACCGGTCAGGCTCCCAGCCGCTCGAGTTCGTCCAGCACGAGCCTCTCGATCTCGGGGAAGGCCTCGAGCAATTCCGGCGAAAGGTCGAGACAGGCCTCCACCTTCTTCGGGATCACACCCAATACCAGAACGGACTCGGGCGCCGAATCGATGAGCTCCAGCCTTTGAAGAGCTGAGATCAAACCCGGATCGTGAGCGCCCAGGCCGGGATGTGCCGCACCCGCGCTAAGGTCCTCCCGTCGGTAGCTTCGGACCATCCCGCTCTGACCCTCGGCGCGGAGCGCGTCGACGATGATCACAGCTCTAACCTCGGCGAGGTACTGGGACAGATCGAAACCCGGAGTGCCGAGATCCAGGATCTCGACCTGTTCATCAAATCGGTGGCGCCGGCGAAACCAATCGGTGAAGGCCGGCCCCACGCCGTCGTCTCCCATGAGGATGTTGCCGATTCCGAGGATCCGCAGCGTCATCCTTCCACCATCCTAGAGGGCCCGAACCTTGGCCAGGGTCCTTCCCTTGGGGTCCAGGGTGTGGATGGCGCAGGCCAGGCAAGGATCGAAGGAGTGAATGGTCCGAAGCACCTCCAGGGGTCTCTCGGGATCGGCCACGGGATTTCCGACCAGGGCCGCTTCCAGGGGCCCGGGATTTCCCTCGGCATCCCGCGGTGCGATGTTCCAGGTGGAGGGCACCACCGCCTGGTAGTTGGCGATCTTCCCGTCGCGAATGACCACCCAGTGCGAGAGGGTGCCGCGGGGAGCCTCGTGAATGCCGTATCCCTTCTGCTCGCCGGCGGGGAACACGGGCTCGTTGAGAACTTCGGTATCGCCCGAAGCGATGTTGCTGACCAGAAGGTCCCAGTGCCGAAGCGCGAGTTCGGAGAGCATGGCGCAGCGGATCGCCCGGGCCAGCAGCCGCCCCGGCGTGGAGTGCAGGAGCTCCGGTCCCAGTTTCTTGCCCGCCACCGAGCCGGCGATGTCGAGTGCCTTGTCCGCCCACTTCCGGGTGAGTTCGTGTCCGGTCGCGTATCCCACGAGAACCTGGGACAGCGGCCCGACCTGCATGGGGCGTCCCTGGAAGCCCGGAGCCTTGACCCAGGAGTACTTGCCCTCGGGATCGTGGTCCGTGTACTGGGGCGTGGTCTCGCCATGCCAGGGATGGCGCGTCCAGTCGCCCTCGTACCAGGAGTGGACC
The DNA here is from genome assembly GCA_964344565.1 of uncultured bacterium. Lineage (GTDB taxonomy): Bacteria > Krumholzibacteriota > Krumholzibacteriia > JACNKJ01 > JACNKJ01 > JACNKJ01. Next base: position 239,089 of record CAYFNT010000001.1, on the reverse strand, counting down.
ACGCTCTCGGACACGTGATCGCCGAACCAGGTGTTGTGGAAGTCGGAGATGGGCTGGAGCGTGGACAGGTCGCCGTCGAAGATCGTGCCTCCGGGCAGATCGAAGCTCGTGCCGCCGGTGTTCAGCGGCATGTCGGGCACGGCCAGGTAGCTGGTCACGCCCGAACCGTAGGCAAGCCAGTCCGCGTACATGGCCCCCACTGCGCAGACGTCCACGAAGTAGACGTTCTGGATGAAGTCCACCGTCTCCTCGAGGAGGTCGCGGATCTCATAGAGGCGGGCCATGTTCAGGGCGGCCTGGTTGTCCAGGTTGATGGCGTTGGCCACGCCGCCCACCGCCAGGTTCTGGATGTTCGGTGTCTTGCCGCCGAGAATGGCCACGACCTTGTTGGGCAGGCGCTGAGCCTCGAGTGCCTGCAGGTAGTGACTCGTGGCGAGCAGATTCACCTCCGGCGGAAGCTTCATGGCCGAGTGTCCCCAGTAGCCGTTACTGAAGATCCCCAATTGTCCGGAGTTCACGAAACCCTCGAGCCTGCTCTGGACGGCTTCGAGTTCACGCCTACTGTTGCCCTTCCAGCTGGAGAGGCTTTCGCCGAGTTGCGAGGCGGCCGCGGGATCCGCCCCGAGCGCGGAAACCGGATCCACCCAGTCCAGGGCCGAGAGCTGGTAGAAGTGCACGATGTGATCGTGCATGCCGTGGGCCGCCAGGATCAGATTCCGGATGAACTGCGCGTTCAGCGGCACTTCCAATCCCAGTGCGTTCTCGACGGCTCGCACCGAGCAGATCGCGTGCACCGTGGTGCAGACGCCGCAGATCCGCTGGGTGATCAGCCAGGCGTCGCGGGGATCGCGTCCCTCGAGAATCTTCTCGATACCCCTCCACATCTGACCGGATGTCCAGGCTCGGCTGACCTTTCCCTTGTCCACTTCCACGTCCACGCGCAAATGCCCTTCGATTCGAGTGACAGGGTCGATGACGATCCGCTTAGACATTGGCATCTCCCAGGTTTGGCGCGGGAGCGGGGGCCGGGCTCGCCGGCCTGGGTCCGCGACCCGCCAGGATCGGGTATTTCCGGATTGCGACGATGTAAACGAGCACTTCCAGGGCGATGAATCCCACCGTGACCAGGATCTCGAAGACCGAGGGGAAGTAGGACCATCCCTCGCCCGGATCGAATCCGACGAGGTAGACGTTGAAGCGATAGAGCGAGCCCGCGAACATGATGATCATGGCGACGAAGAAGAGCATTCCCGCATTGTTGCGGGCTTTTCGCGACAGCAGTATCAGGGCGGGCGCCAGGAAGGCCGCGGTTTCGAGTATGAGGAAGAAACTGAGCCAACCCGAACTGATGGCCCGGTGAAGCTGGTCGCGGGTGCTGAGATCCAGGAAGCGAAGCATGAGGAAGAGGAATATCACGATGACGGCCGAGGCCGAGAGCGAGGCCAGCATCTTCGTTTCCCGCGGACGCTTCAGCAGCACGCTGCTCAGCGTGGCCTCGAAGACCACCACCGCGTATCCCATGGCGATGCAGGAAATGAGGAAGAGCACGGGTAGCAGCGGCGTATGCCAGAGCGGATCCAGTTTGTAGAGGGCCAGCATCATGAGAGAGCCGAGGGATGACTGGTGCAGTGTGGGCAGGAGCAGTCCCATGGCGATGATCCAGATGAGCGCCTTGTCCAGCCGCGGCGCCACGCGCATGGCGAAGCGTCGCAGTCGCGTGGAGGGGCTGCCCTGCCAGGCCTCGAGCTGGGCCGGGAAGAGTTCGATCCAGAGCACGAGGATGTAGGCCATCACGCAGAGCGCGACCTCGAGCAGAATCGAGTTGAGGTTCCAGAGATTGGGCATCACCACGACCTTGTACAGGTTCCAGTAGCGGCCCACGTCGATGACGATGGCGAAACCGGCCAGGGTGTATCCCAGAGCGCTCGTGAGGATGGCCGGGCGCACCAGCGGATGGTACTGGCCGCGATTGAGGATGTAGCAGAGGCTCGCGACGGCGTATCCGCCGCAGGCCAGGGCCGTGCCGACGACCACGTCGTAGGTGATCCAGATTCCCCAGGGATAGCCGTCATTCAAGGCCGTCGGCGCTCCCAGACCCGATGCGAATCTCCACACGAGGACCAGGGCGCCCAGTCCGAATAGCACGGCCAAGACCTTGATGGGGCGGGAGAGCAGTTTTCCTCCGACGGGATGAGCGAGCTCGTTCATGCCTCACCCCCCTCTCTCTCCTCGCGGGCGTTCTGCCGGTTGATGATCATCACGACGCCCAGGGCCGCGTAGAGAATCACCGGCGTCACGAAACCGCGATACACGCCGTGCTGGATGGTCTCGCCGAGCTGCGGTACCGGCTCGCCGCCCAGGACGGGAAAACCCAGGTCCTGGAAGTCCAGGTCGGCGGGCGCCAGGTGCAGCACCTGGGTGCCACCCGCTTCGTGCTCGCCGAAGACGTGATGCATGTATCGCTCGGGATGCTCGTCCAGGCGCCGCCAGGCTTCGTGCAGCAGGCTCTCGTAGGGGCCATAGATTACGGCCTCTCGCGGACAGGCCTCGCAGCAGGCGGGTATCCTATCGTCTCCGATGAGGTGCCGGCAGAGCTCGCACTTCACGATGAGCGGCGTGGCCGATTCCCACTGGAACTTCGGCACGTTGAAGGGACAGGCCACCTGGCAGTATCGGCAGCCGATGCAGCGCTCGGGGTCGTATCCCACGATGCCGTTTTCATCCTTGTTCATGGCGCCGAGGATGCAGGCAGACACGCATCCCGGATCCACGCAGTGCATGCACTGGCGCTTCACGTAGGTGGGTTCCTCGCCGGCCAGACTCAGCTTGACGATGGTCTTGGTCTTGTCGGACAGATCCCTCGGCGCGTCGTAGTATCCACCGCTGAAGTCGATGTCCTCGGCCGGCAAGTCGTTGGCCTTCTTGCAGGCGCTCACGCAGGCCCGACATCCGATGCAGCGGGCGCTGTCGCAGAGCATGCCCACGGCTCCGGTAGGAATCGTCTTGCGGCCCCGAGCTTCGGTCTGACTCGGCAGGGCCGCCAAGGCTCCGCTGGCGAGCATGCTTTTGAGGAAGGTCCTTCGGTCCAGAATCACCTCAGACCTCCTTCTCGTTCTCGGACTCCGTGAGTTTCTTGGACAACATGAATCCGGCGCCGAGGCCCGCGCCCACGAGGAGACCTCCGACTCCCGTTGCGATAGGGCTGACACGTCCGCTTCTCGGCTCCAACTCGGGATAATGAGCCGGCGCTGTGGGATGCTCGATGTTCACCGTCTCATGGATCGCCGTGCGCCAAAGCAGGTTCTTCTCGGTGCATCCCACGCAGGGATGCCCGATGCCGATGGGCCAGGCCCCCACCTCGCCGAACTGTTTCGTTGAGCAATTGGCGTGGGTCTGCGGACCCTTGCATCCGAGTTGATAGAGGCAATGTCCCTCGCGATGCTTCTCGTCGCCGAAACGACCGGCGAAGCGTCCCGCATCGAAGTGAGGACGCCGCTGGCAGTGCTCGTGGATGGTCTGTCCGTAGGCGAAGAGGGGCCGACCCTGATCGTCCAGGGCCGGAAGTGTGCCCAGGCTGACGTACTGCAGCACCGTGCCGAGAAGGTTGTAGGGATTCGGCGGACAGCCGGGCAGATTGACCACGGCTCCCTCCACGATGTCGCCCACGCCCACGGCGCCCGTGGGATTGGGTTCGGCCGCGGGCAGGCCGCCGAAGGAGGCGCAGGAGCCGATGGCGATCACGGCACCGGCCGCCTCGGAAACTTCGGTGAGCATGTCCATGGCCGTCTTGCCGGCGATCTTGCAGTAGACGCCCCCATCCCGCGTGGGGATCGCACCTTCCACGACTAGCACGAAGTGCCCCCTGAACTGATCCACCGCGCGGTGCAGGACCTCTTCGACCTGCTCGCCGGCCGCGGCGTAGAGCGTCTCGTGATAGTCCAGGGAGATGAGTTCGAGAATGAGTTTGGCAACGTCAGGCGCCGAAGTTCGAAGTAGAGTCTCGGTGCAGCCGGTGCACTCCTGGAAGTGCAGCCAGATGACCGAAGGCCGCAGCGCTCCAGCGGCCGCGGCCCTCGCGATCTTCATGCCGGCTTCGATGGGCAGCCCCACGGAGGCTGCCGCGAGGAGGCAGGTCTTCATGAAAGTCCGGCGATCGAGTTGAGGAGGATTACTGGATAGACGGGTAAATCTGGGAACTGCCTTTTCCATGGTGGACCCCCGGGCGGAGAGGAAAAGACTCCATGTGAAAAAATTCACTATATGTTAACCATATTCACCTTTTGCGAACTGTCAAGGCGTGAGGGGAATTCAGAGGCCCATTGAGGCCTTTTATTTTCTGGTAACTTATTTATTCGCCAGGAATTAGGGCATTAATAGAGCATTGCTATCCTCTTCCTTATATTGAGTATGTGCAGAATTAGTGATATGCTCGTTTCCGTATCGTTAACCCTACCCAGGAAAGCACTCATGCGCAGACTGGCCATCGCGTTCGGGCTCATCCTCTTCGCATGCCAAGCCTCGGGCCTCACCCTCCTCGTTCCCACCGAGTACCCCAACATTCAGAACGCGATTAACTCCACGGCCCCCGGGGATAGCGTGCTCGTTCTTCCGGGCATCTATTCTGGGCCTGGCTTCACCCACCTCAACTATCTCGGCAAGGACATCGTGGTTCGGAGTAGGGATGGATCTGCGGCCACCACTCTCGAGCTGTTCGATTACGAGCCCGGAGTGACCCTCGGCAGTGCAGAAACCCTCGCCGCAGTATTCGAGGGATTCACGATACTGGCCTCTGAAGGTCGAGCTGTGGATGTCAACAATGCTTCTCTGACCATCCGAGATCTCGTCATCAGACTTCCTGACGACGGATTCGCCATGGATTTGAGCAACGGAGATTTCATTGTTGAGGATGTGGAAGTCGATGGTCAGGGGGCTTGGAGTTCGAGAGGTATCACTCTGAGGGATGCGAATGCGACCCTTTCCGACATCTTCGTCCATGATTGCTACGACCAGGGACTATATGCTTACGCCTCGCTGGTAAACATCTATCGACTAGTTGTCGAGAATGTTTGGGTGGGAGATCAAGCGCCCGTAACAATTCTGTACGGATCAATAAACATCTACGACTCAGTCTTCGTCGATTGCACTGGCGATATTGGCGGTGCGTTGAAATCATCGCATGGATCGATTGTGGTCGAAAACGCGCTATTCCTTAACAACGAAGCGGATCGATTCGGCGGAGCGGTCGCCCTCCAATACGATGGCACTTTGGGTGTCTTCCGTAACTGCTCCTTCATCCGGAACTCGGCCGAGCATGCTGCTGCTGGGCTGATCTGCTATGAATTCGCACACGGTTCAGTAGAGGACTGTGTGTTCTACGACAACTACGGTGATGCCCTCGAAGTTAGTTGGGCCCAATCTTTCCTGAACGTCGACAACACCATCGTTGCCTTCAACGAGGGCTACGGAATCCTCACTGGCGATCCGGTCACCATCGAAATCGACTGTTGCGATGTTTTTGGTAACGGACAGGGCAACTACCAGGGTATCGAGGATCAAACGGGAATCAACGGCAACATCTCCGAGGATCCCCTTTTCTGCAACGAAGGCGGTGTGGACGAGCCACTAAGCATCAGCGAGAACTCCCCCTGCCTTCCGGCGAACAACGACTGCGCCCAACTTATCGGCCCTTGCGCGACAGGCTGCGAACTCCAGATGTATGCCATCACTGGCCACATCGAGAGCGACGAAGGCGTTCCCTTGGCTGGAGCGCAGATATCCGGGCATTTTCAGAACTACTACACGGATGCAAATGGTGACTATCTCGTGCCAAGCATCGAGGGCTGGTCAGGAACGCTGTCTCCCTACATCGGGAACTACCACTTCACGCCTGCCAGCCGTAGCTATGAGCACCTGTCAGGCGATGTCCCCGACCAGGACTACCTAGGATTCTTCTCGACCATGCATCTGGTTCCTTCAGAATACCCAAGCATCGGAGAGGCCCTGGCCATCGCCCTGGAGGGTGACACAATTCTGGTCGCACCCGGCATTTACGGCGGCGAAAACAACCGCAACCTAGAGTTTCGCGGAGAGAATGTTGTGCTCATTTCCAGTGCAGGAGCGGAACAGACGATCATCGACTGCGAGGAGCAGGGTCGGGCCTTTTTACTGCACTTCGGGGAATCAAGTCAGACGGTGATCGATGGCTTCACGATCACAGGTGGCAGAGCCACCGACGAGTTGACCGGTGGCTCGCGCGGTGGCGGAATCTTGATTCATGCGGCTTCTCCAACTTTGAGGAATCTGGTGATCCGGGATTGTCAGGTAGCTGAAGGCTACGGCGGTGGCATGGCAATCGAGGAGTGTTCTTCAATAATGGATGGTATTCACTTCATCAACAATGAGGTTCCGGGTTTTGGAGGAAACGGCGGCGGCCTGCACATGAATGACGCTACTCCCTTAATGGCCCACCTATTCTTCCATAACAACTACGCCTACCGATACGGTGGAGCAATCTGTGCTTTGGGATCACACTACAATATCATCCATGCGACGATTGTTTCCAATACCGCAGGCTGGGGAGGGGGAGGGCTGGCCGGTACTGAAGTCTATAATGCGATAATGACAGCATCGATTATAGCCGAAAATCGCTCGACGATCGGTGGAGCCGTTTTCCATGGCAACTACTTCTATACATGTGATTTCGAATGCTCCCTCTTCTTCGACAATGACGAGCTCCCATTCGGTGGGAACTTCGAGAGTCCCATCGGAAGCGATGGCAATCTCGATTCGGATCCTATGTTCTGCGATCCCGGGAATGGCAACTTTGAATTGCGCTCCGACTCCCCTTGTCTTCCGGAAAACAACGACTGTGGAGTGCAGATTGGCGCGTTCGGAGAGGGCTGTCCATAGGAGGGCACGTGGGAAGCGGTAGAACTAATATAACTGGAGCACTCTCTTTTGTACTGGTCTTGGCGGTCATCGCTCCTGGCCGAACTGAGGTCATACATGTCCCCGCGGACCACGCGACGATAACAGAGGCCGTAGAGGCGGCCATCGAAGATGATACCATCGTAGTCGCGCCAGGCTACTACTCTGAGCCGAATCTCTACATAAACAAAGACCTCGAGTTGACCAGCGAAACGGGCGAAGCCGATTGCGCCACCATCTACGGGAACGGTGGAGTGTCTATCCATGTTGAGGATTGCAGACTCACCCTCAAAGGCTTCACCATCTATGGCTACACAGATGCCAATCTGCACCTTGATTGGAGTAATGCCATACTTGAAAACCTCATCGTCACTGGCGCTGGGCAGGTTGAAAGAGGAATGGGTATACTCTCCTACAGCAACTGGGGACTTTGGAGCAACTTGACCATCGTAGGGAACCGCCCGAGTCTTGGGGGTGATGCAGGCGGAGCCTTCATATACTACGATAACCACATTCCAGAAGGCCCGATCATGAAGGACTGCATCATCGCTTTCAATGAGGGGTACGGGATCGACATCTCATCCGACTCATGGTTTTGGGACTACTTTTTTAGCGGATATCCTGCTCTGTATTCTTCCTGCATCTACGGCAATGATCTAGGCGCGTTCGCCCCGGACAACCTCGACCTCACCAATCTCTTCGGCAACATTTCAAAAGATCCCCAATTCGTGGACTGGGAGAACGGCGATTTCGAGCTCATGCCTCATTCCCCCTGCCTTCCCGAGGGGAACTACACGCGCAGTCTGATGGGCGCGCTAGGCATGACCGATCCCACTGACGTGGACGAAGCGCCATCAAACGCGCCACCGCTGCTCCTATTGCAGAACCATCCCAATCCCTTCAATCCGAGCACCCGTATCGAATTCGTTCTTGGCGAGCCGCAACTGGTTTCCGCCGAGGTCTTCGACGCATCCGGCCGGCGCGTCGCCACGCTCTCGAAGGAGCGCAGCTTCGCGGCAGGACATCATCACCTGACTTGGAACGGGCGGAACGAAAGTGGCCGAGCCATGGCCTCGGGCATCTACTTCGTCCAAATCAAAACGCCGCTGGAGTCCCAGCGGCGCAAGATGCTGCTTCTGAAGTAAGTCCTAGAGCAAGCCGAAGGTCTGCTCCGCGAAAACCCGTATCGGCTCCCAGTACACTCCGAACAAGACGGTGAGACCCGCCAGCAGGGTGACCACGGTGGTAGTCACGGCCGGCGCGGGCATGCGCCCCTCGGGCAGGATCATCTCGCCTTCGGTGCCGTCGATGAGCATGGCCTTGGCGATGCGCATGTAGTAGGCCAGGCTGATCACGGAGTTGAGCAGGCCCACCACGGCCAGCCAGACCCATCCCCCCTCGATGAGGGCGGCGAAGAGATAGAACTTGCCGATGAAACCGAAGGCCGGCGGCAGACCGGTGAGGCTGAAGAGGAAGACCGCCATCATCACGGCCATCCAGGGATTGCGCTTCCACAGACCTCGCATGGCGCTGATGTCCTCGCTGCCCGCCTGGTCGGCCACCACCGAGATGATCATGAAGGCGCCGAAGTTCATGAGCAGGTATGCGAACAGATAGAAGACGATGGCCGACATGCCGGCTTCGTTCATGAGCACCACGGCCATGAGCAGGTATCCGGCATGGGCGATGGAGCTGTAGGCCATCAGGCGCTTGAGGTTGTCCTGCCAGAGCGCCGTGAGGTTGCCGATGAACATGGTGGCCACGCTGATGGCGGCGATGAGCCCGGGCCAGAGCACGGACAGTTCCCCCGCCGCCAGGTTCGTGGAGTGGAAGAGCCTCAGCAACAGTGCGAAACCGGCGGCCTTGGGCCCCACCGAGAGGAAGGCCGTCACGGCGATGGGCGCGCCCTCGTAGACGTCGGGACACCACATGTGGAAGGGAACCGCCGCCACCTTGAAGCCGAGGCCCACGAGGATGAGCGCCACCGAGATGAACAGGGTCACCGTGTTGGGCGGCTTCAGGGCCAGGGTCGCGGCGATGCCGCCGAAGTCGAGGCTGCCGGTCATGCCGTAGAGGAAGCTCATGCCCACGAGCATGGCGCCGGAGGCCAGTCCTCCGTAGATGATGTACTTGATGCCCGCCTCGCGGCTGCGCAGGTTGCCCTTGAGACTCGCCACCAGCGCATAGCTCACGATGGACACGGTCTCCATGGCCAGGTAGGCCATGAGCAGATTGCGCGAGGAGGCCATGAGCATCATGCCGAGAACGACCGTCAGCACCAGGGCGCTGAACTCGGAGCCCTGCTTCTCGAGTTCCTTGCTGTAGGCGGCCATGAGAATGGTCAGCACCCCGACGATGAGGAAGAAGAGCCGGAACAGGTGCGTGAAGCCGTCCGCCACGATGAGCCCTTCGAAGAGCGGAGTGGGTTCGCTTCCCACCTGAGCCATGGCCGCCGTGATGGCCAGCAGCACGAAGATCAAGGGCCCGCCGCTCAGCTTCTTGGACAGGCTGCCCAGGAAGGCGAAGATGATTCCCGCCATGAGCCAGAGCTCGGGAGCGAATCGACTCAGACTGCTCAGATTCTCCATTAGAATCCCGCCGTCGTTACGGGTCCCACGTGCACGACAAGGTAGTTCAGGGTGTCGCTGATGAGGTCGAGCACCGGCATGGGCCAGACGCCCAGCACGATCACGATCACTGCCAGGGGCACCAGGGTGATCCACTCACGCACGTTCATGTCCGTGAGGTCCTTGTACTTCGGGTTCAGCTCGCCCAGGAAGATGCGCTGGAAGGTCCAGAGCAGGTAGGCCGCCGTGAGCACCACGCCCAGCATGGACACGATGGTGTAGACCTTGAAGGTCTTGAAGGCGCCCAGGAAGACCAGCACCTCGCTCACGAAGCCGCTGAGTCCCGGCAGGCCCAGGCTGGCGAAGAAGGCCAGGGCCGTGAAGCCCGTGTAGGCGCCCACCCGGCTGGCAAGTCCGCCGAAGCCCTCGATGTCGCGATGGTGCACCCGGTCGTAGATCACGCCCACCAGAAGGAAGAGCATGGCGGTGATGGTTCCGTGGTTGAACATCTGCAGCACGGCGCCGTTGATGCCCTGGGGCGTCATGGCCGCCATGCCCAGCATCACATAGCCCATGTGGCTGATGGACGAATAGGCCACGAGCTTCTTCAAATCCTTCTGCGCCATGGCCACCAGCGCGCCATAGATGATGTTGATCATTCCGATCACGGCCAGGAACCAGGCGAAGCGCGCCGTGGCCTCCGGAAGCATGGCGTAGTTGATGCGCAGCAGGCCGTAGGTGCCCATCTTCAGGAGCACGCCGGCCAGGATCACGGAGATGGCCGTGGGCGCTTCCACGTGGGCGTCGGGAAGCCATGTGTGGAAGGGGAAGGCCGGAATCTTGATGGCGAAACCGACGTAGAGCGCGAACCAGAGCAGAGCCTGCGCCCCCACCGCGATGCCCTTGGTGGCGTGCATGATCTCAACCATGTTGAAGGTCTTGCCCGCCTGGTAGTAGAGGTAGATCATCGCGATGAGCATGAACACGCTGCCGAAGAGCGTGTAGAGGAAGAACTTGATCGCCGCGTAGATCTTCCTCGGACCTCCCCAGATGCCGATGAGGAAGTACATGGGCAGCAGCATCACTTCCCAGAACACGTAGAAAAGGAAGAAGTCCAGTGAGCAGAAGACGCCGAGCATGCCCGTCTCCAGCAGCAGGAAGAGCGCGAAGTAGGCCTTCAGCTGCCGGTTGATGCCGAAGCTCGCCAGGATCGCGATGGTGCTCACGATGGTGGTGAGGATCACCATGGAGATGCTGATCCCGTCCACGCCCATGAAGTAGGTGATGTTGAAGCTCTCGATCCAGGTGTACGGACCTTCGGTGAACTGGAATTGCGAGAGATGCTCACCCGTGAAAACCCGCTGGAAGTTCTGGTAGAGCTGCAGCGACCAGAACAGCGGCGGCAGCGTGGCCGCGAGGCCGACCCACTTGATCCACTTCTCCCGGCTCGTTGGCAGCAGCAGGATGACCGCCGCCCCGATCAGGGGGAAGAAAGTGATCCAGCTGAGGATGTGGCTAGGCATGTTTCAGGCGACCTCCTCTGTCGTCCGCGTCATACGTGCGCCCGCGTCTAGCGGGGGAATCCGATCAGCAGTCCGAGGATCACCAGGAGCACGGTCCCGGTGGCCACGGCATAGGCGTAACTCTGAATGCGTCCGGTCTGCAGGCGGCGCAGGCGTTCGCCGGCGACCTTGGCCGCGTCGGCCACGGCGTTGACGAGCCCGTCCACGAATCCGGCGTCGATCCATCCGCTGACAACCGATGTCCAGCGGGTGAGGGTGGCCGTGCCGTTGACGATGCCGTCGATGATCTTCAGGTCGAAGCGCGCCAGACCCACCATGGTGCGCAGCACGCTCTTCACCACGGTGGCGTCGTAGAGCTCGTCCACGTAGTACTTGTTGTAGATGAGCTGGTAGAGCCCCTTGAAGCGTTTCGCCAGATTCGCGGGGATATCCGGACGCCGGGTGTAGATGAACAAGGCCAGCAAGCCCGAAAGCGCCGCGCCCAGCACCGAGAGGCCCATGAGCCAGTACTCGGCCGGATCGATGGCGTGATGTTCGCCGTGACCGTGATCGTCGTGGGCGTAGGCTTCCTCGTGAACCTCGCCCGGCGTCTCCTCGCCGTTCATACGATGGCCGTCGCCGCCGTGGGCTTCGGCGGCGTGATCCTCGGCGGCGTGTTCGTCCTCGGCGGCCAGGGCCGTCGCCACCATGGCCGGCGCCTGCCACCGGGCGTGGGCACCGCCGTCGTGATGATACATGGCCGGCTCGAGCCACTGGTGAATGCGGTTGCTGCCACCCAGGGCGTGGGGCACGCCGGTGAATCCGCCGACGGTGGCCAGGAAGGCCAGCACCACCAGGGGAGCCACGACCACCCAGGGCTGCTCCTTGAGATGGCTCTTGGTGTGCTCGTCGGCGCGGTTCTCGCCGAAGAAGGTCACGGCCACCAGACGGAACATGTAGAAGGCCGTGAGCAGGGCGCCCAGGAATCCCATGAGCCAGAGGCCCCTGTGTCCGCTCTCCCAGACCTTCCAGAGGATTTCGTCCTTGCTGAAGAACCCGGCGAAGGGCGGGATGCCCGCGATGGCGACCGTCGAAATGAGGAAGGTGCCGAAGGTCCAGGGCATCTTGCGCGCCAGTCCGCCCATCTTGCGGATGTCCTGCTCGTGATGCATGGACAGGATCACGCTGCCCGATCCCAGAAAGAGACAGGCCTTGAAGAAGGCGTGGGTCATCAGGTGGAAGATGCCCGCGCTGAAGGCCGCCACGCCCACGCCGAGCATCATGTAGCCGAGCTGGCTCACCGTGGAGTAGGCGAGCACCTTCTTGATGTCGTTCTGGGCCAGGCCGATGGTCGCGCTGAAGAGCGCTGTGATGGCCCCCACCGTAGCCACCACGGCCAGGGCCGTGGGCGCGAGGATGTAGAGGCCGTTGAATCGAGCGATCATGTAGACGCCCGCGGTCACCATGGTAGCGGCGTGGATGAGCGCGCTCACCGGCGTGGGACCGGCCATGGCGTCGGGCAGCCAGACGTAGAGGGGGATCTGTGCGCTCTTGCCCGTGGCGCCCACGAAGAAGAAGATGCCGATGGCGTCCAGGAGCGGCAGGCCCAGGAAGCGCATGCCCTTCAGCAGGGGCGTCAGCTCGTTGATCTCGCTGAAGCGGAAGGTGCCGTGCCCGGCCTGGATGAGCCCCCAGAAGAGCAGGCTCATGCCGATGAGGAAGCCGAAGTCGCCGATGCGGTTGACGATGAAGGCCTTGTTGCCCGCGGTGGTGTTGGGCAGGTGCTTGAACCAGAAGCCGATGAGCAGGTAGGAGCAGAGGCCCACGCCTTCCCATCCCACGAACATGAGCAGCACGTTGTCGCCGAGCACCAGAAGCAGCATGGCGAAGCTGAAGAGGTTCAGGTAGGAGAAGAAGCGCGAGTAGCCCGGATCGCCCTTCATGTATCCGATGGAATAGACATGGATGAGCATGCCCACGCCCGAGACCACCAGGGCCATGATGGCGCTGAGATGATCGAAGGTGAGGGCCGCGCCGAGGTCCAGTTCGGGAAGCGGGCCGCCGCCCACGTGGATCCATGTCCACATCTTGCTCGTGAAGGCCAGGGGCGCGCCTTCGGCGGCCAGCATGCGAAAGCCGTTCACCGACAGCAGGAAGCTGCCGAGCACCGTTCCCACGCCTACCGTGTGCGCGACGCGGTCTCCGGCGCGCTTGCCGAAGAAGATGTTGAATGCGAAGCCGAGCAGGGGCAACAGGACGATCCAGCCGATCCAGCTATGCTCCATGCTTCCTCTCCCGTTCCTAGCCCTGCAGGGCGTCCAGCTTGTCCGCCTGGATGTTGCGCAGGTTCTGGTAAATGGCCAGCACGATGGCCATGGCCACGGCCGCCTCGGCAGCGGCCAAAACGATCACGAAAACCGAAAATACGGCGCCTTCGAGCCCGCCCTCGACAAATCGCCCGAAGGCCGCGAAGTTGAGCGCCCCGGCGTTGAGGATGAGCTCCACGCCCATGAGGATGGCGATGGCGTTGCGCCGGCTCAGCACCGTGTAGATGCCGAGGCTGAACAGCAAGGCTCCCACCACGAGGAAATGCGTGAGGCCGATCATGCCGCACCTCCTTCATCGCTTCCCCGGGTCTCGCGCCGCGCGATGATCACCGCGCCGATGAGCGCCGCCAACAGCAGCACCGAGACCACCTCGAAGGGCAGCAGGTACTTGCCCAGGAACATCTCGCCCAGGCCGGCCGAGATGCCCTCGCCGGGCGGCAGGGGCGCCGACTGCCGCAGCCTCCAGTCCGTGTTGAAGATGAGCACCAGCAGCATGGCCAGCACGCCGGCCGAGGCCAGGGCGCTGGCGGGCCGGTTCATCACAGGATTGCTGCTCGCGGGCTCTTCGATGCCCCGCGTGAGCATGATGGCGAAGAGGATCACCACGGTGATGCCTCCCGCGTAGACCAGCACCTGCATGGCCGCCAGGAAGTCGGCGGCCAGAAGGATGTAGAGGCCCGCGACTCCCAGGAAGGCGAAGATCATGGCGAAGCCCGAATAGACGATGTTCCGGCTCGTGGCCACCACCCAGGCCGAGAGCAGGGTCAGGAGTGCTAAGACGTAGAAGGCCACGGCATAGGCGCTCATGATTCGTCCCCTCCCTCGGATTCGGCGGCCGGAGGCTTGGGCGCCTTGGGATTCTTGTAGACCGGCAGGGGCGTGTCGACGAACTCCCGGTAGAGATCGCCCAGGTAGCCGGACGAGCCCTCGAACTGCGGGGTGAAGTGGATCGAGCCCGTGGGGCAGGGCTCCAGACAGAGACCGCAGTACATGCACTTGCCCAGGTCGATGTCGTAACGGGTCAGCGTGCGCTCCTTGGTCTCCTCGTCCTTCTCGACATCGATGTAGATGATGTCTATGGGACAGGCCCGCGCGCAGGCCAGACAACCGGTGCAGATCTCGACCTCGTTGACCAGGAATCCGCGATAGCGCTCGGGCAGCTCCTTCTCCACCTCCACCTCTGGATAGAGCACGGTGCTGGGCTTGACCGTCCAGAGGTGTCGCGTGGTGATCTTCAGGCCCGTGAGCGTGGTGCTCACCGCGTCGGCGATGTTACGGAAGTATTTTGCGACGGCTCCCACGATCGACTCCTAGAAGATTCCCGCGATGAGGTCGTAGATCCCCTTGCCCTTGAACAAGACGAGCCAGACTGCGGTCATCACGACGTTGAAGAAGGAGATGGGCACCAGGTATTTCCAGCAGATGCCCATGAGCTGGTCCACGCGCACGCGGGGCAGCGTCCAGCGGATCTGCAGGATCAGAAGTGTCAGCGCGAAGCTCTTCGCCAGGAAGGCTCCGGTTCCGGCGGCGGCCCCCAGGAAACCTTGGGGATCGACGGGCACGCCGGGGAAGTTCCATCCGCCCAGGAAGAGTGCCGTGGCGATGCCTGACACGATCCAGACCATGGCGAACTCGGCCAGGAAGAACACGGCGAAGCGGAAGCCGCTGTATTCCGTGTTGTAGCCGCTCACCAGCTCGCTCTCGGCTTCGGGAATGTCGAAGGGAATGCGGTTGTTCTCGGCCAGAGCGCTGGTGAAGAAGAGGAAGAAGGCCATGAAGCTGAAGGGATTGTGGAAGACGTACCAGCGGAAGATGCCCAGCCCGCCGCTCTGTTCCACCACGATCTGACTCAGGCTCAGGCTTCCCGACAGCAGCACCACCACCAGCAGGCCCAGGCCCGTGGGAATCTCGTAGCTGACCACCTGTGCCGCCGAACGGATGCCCCCCAGCAGCGACCACTTGTTGTTGCTGGCCCATCCGCTCATGAGGATACCCGCCACCACCAGCCCGGTCACGGCCACCAGGTAGACGACGCCCACGTTCAGGTTCGAGACGACCAGCCGCTGTCCGAAGGGAAGCACGGCCAGCACCATGAAGGTGCCGATGGCCACGAGGTAGGGCGCGAGGCGGAAGAGGGGCTTGTCCGCGCCGCCGGGGATCACGTCCTCCTTGAGGATGAGCTTCACCGCGTCGGCCACCCACTGCAGGAATCCGCCGGGTCCGACCCGGTTGGGTCCCACCCGGCTCTGGATCTTGCCCGCTACGCGGCGTTCCACGTAGGTCAGCACTCCGGCCACGGGCGTGGCGAAGACCAGGATGAAGAGCAGGGCGAAGAACAGCATGAAGCCGATCTGGACCCAGAGATCCTTGCCGATGAGCCAGGTGCTAATATCCATTCGCCTCCCCTACCTGTCGATCTCGGGTGCCACGATGTCCAGGCTGGCGATGATGGCCACCAGGTCGGCGATCATCACGCCCCGCGACAGCTTCTCGATGATGCTCATGGCGCTGAAGCTTCCCGTGCGGATCTTCACGCGGACGGGCTTCTTCCCGCCGTCCGAAACGATGTAGTAGCCCATCTCGCCCCGCGCGCTCTCGGTGCGGGCGTAGTACTCGCCCTCGGGCAGCTTGATCACGCGTTTCTCGTTCCAGACGGGGCCTTCGGCCTTGCCCAGACGGTCGATGGCCTGGCGCATGATCTCGACGCTCTGGCGCATCTCCTGGATGCGCACCCAGAAGCGGTCCCAGCAGTCGCCCCTGGTGCCCATGAGCCCTTCGCCCACCGGCACCTCGAACTTCATCTCGGGGTAGAGGCCGTAGCTGTCGTTCACCCGGCAGTCCCACCGGATGCCGCTGGCCCGCAGGTTCGGACCCACCAGTCCGTAGTCCTTGGCGTCCTGGTCGGTGATCACGGCCACGTTGCCGAGGCGGTGGCGGAAGATCTTGTTGAAGGTGAGGAGGCGGTCGAACTCGTCGAGGGCCGGCTCGAAATTGTCGAGGAAGGCCAGGCACTTGTCGCCCCAACCCTTGGGCGCGTCGAAGGAGACGCCGCCGATGCGTATGTAGTTGTGGGTCAGCCGCGCGCCGCAGAGTTCCTCGATGAGGTCGTTGGTCACCTCGCGCTCGCGCAGGGCGTGCAGGAAGGGCGTCACCGCGCCCATGTCGCTGCTGTTGGCGCCCACGGCCACCAGGTGGCTGCCGATGCGCACGAGTTCGGCGCTGATGATGCGCAGCAGTTCACCCCGCTCGGGCACCTCGATGCCGCCGAATCGCTCCACCGCCACGGCCCAGCCCAGGTTGGCGTTGATGGCCGCCACGTAGTCCACGCGATCGGTGAAGGGCATGAACTGGTAGTACTCGAGATTCTCGGCGATCTTCTCGATGCTGCGGTGCAGGTAGCCCACGTCTGGCACGCACTGGTGGATGATCTCGCCGTCGGTCTGCAGCACGAAGCGGATCACGCCATGGGTGCTCGGGTGCTGCGGCCCCATGTTGAGGGTCATCAGGTCGGTTCTTACTTCTGCCATGACAACCACTCCCTCTCGCGCTGCGTGGGAATGCCGTGGTACTCGGGCTTCTCCTCGAAGTCCTTGCGTAGGGGATGTCCCTCCCAGTCCTCGGGCAGCATGATGCGGCGCAGATCGGGATGCCCCTCGTAGACGATGCCGACCAGGTCCCAGCTCTCCCGCTCGTACCAGTCGGCGGCGGGCCAGACGGCGGCCACGCTCGGCGTGGCGGGATCCTCGCGGGTGACGTCCACATGCAGGGGCAGCACGAGATCCGCCACGAAACTGTAGACGTGATAGCTGGTGCGCAGGACGCCCTCGGGCAGGTCCACGCCGGCGAGGCTGGTGAGCATGTCGAAGCGGAGGTCCGGGGTTTCCTTGAGGAAGCGGGCCAGCTCGGCGATCTTCTCGCGGGCGACCTGCAGGCCGGGCTGGGGGCGGTCTTCAAGCAGTTCGATGCCCTCGGCGCCGAAGTCGCCGCTCACGCGTTCGTACAGGGCCTTCACGTCCATCTCAACCCTCCTTCCGCACGAGGTAGCGCTCGCTCTTGATCTTCTTCTGGAGCTGGGCGATGCCGTCGAAGAGGGCTTCGGGACGGGGAGGGCAGCCGGGGATGTAGACGTCCACCGGCAGGATGGCGTCCACGCCCTTGACCACCGAGTAGCCCATGTTGAAGAGCCCGCCGCAGTTGGCGCAGCTGCCCATGGAGATGACGTAGCGGGGCTCGGCCATCTGGTCGTAGAGCAGCTTCAGGCGGTCGGCCATCTTATAGGTAAGGGTGCCGGCGACGATGAGCAGGTCGCTCTGCCGGGGCGTGGCGCGGAAGACCGAACCCATGCGGTCCAGGTCGGTGCGCGGACCGCCGGCCTGCATCATCTCGATGCCGCAGCAGGCCAGGGCGCTGAGCAGGTACCAGACGGAATTGCCCCGCGCCAGGTTCATGATCTTGTCGACGTTGGTGAAGATCGCCGCTTCGGGCAGCGTGTCCACCAGGGTGGGAAGCTCTCGCTCGGCCATTTCGCTCCTACTGGGCCTTTCTCTTCTCACGGAGGAAGACCTCTTCCTCGTTTGAAAGCTGCAGATCCTTGACCCAGTCCAGGTCACCCTTCTTCCAGATATAGATGAGTCCCACGAAGAGGATGAATGCGAAGACGAGGATCTCGGCCAGGGCGAACCAGCCTTGGCCGCGGAGGGTCAGGTCCTTCAGGACGCGCGCCACGGGAAACATGAAAGCGATCTCCACGTCGAAGATCAGGAAGGCGATGGCGACCAGATAGAAGCGGTTGTTGAACTGGAGCCAGGAATTGCCCTGCGGGGGTTCGCCGCACTCGTATGCTTGGAGTTTTTCGGTGGTCTTCTCGCGAGCCGGACCGAGGAGCTTCGCGACGAGCAGCATGGCCAGTACGAACAGGAAAGTGAAGACGACGAAGAACAGAACGCTCGCATACTGGGTGAGCATGCTGCTTCCCTCCGGGCGACGCGATGGATGAGACGAATCCGGCCTCGAACCGGACCGGCATTGGGAGACAGGCTAGTGATCATTTACTTTCATTGCAAGGGCTTTCGCGTGTTTCATTTCTGAAAAAGTACGGTGGGGCGTCAATAGAACCATGCGTCTTGCGCGCCTATCCAAGAGGTCGCATTCTGTGAGGGATTGCGGAGGAATCGACCATGAAGCCCGAAAGCCAAATCGTCCTCGAAGGTCCCGCCGGACGCCTGGAATGCCTCTACCGCGAAGCCGGCGAAGGCGGCGGCGTGGTGATCCTGCACCCCCACCCGCTCTACGGCGGCAACATGCACAACAAGGTGGTCTTCGCCATGGCTCGCGCCTTCGGCGCGGCCGGCCTGGCGACCCTGCGTCTGAACTTCCGGGGGGTGGGACTCAGCGATGGCGACTACGACGATGGCCGGGGCGAGCAGGACGACCTGCTCTGCGGCCTCGACTTCCTCCAACGGGAACTGCCCGGTCGGCCGCTCTTCCTGGCGGGCTTCAGCTTCGGCGCGTGGTTGTCCCTCAAAACAGGCGTCGAGGATTCGCGGGTGACCGCCATGCTCGGCGTGGGCACGCCGGTGGGCTGGGGCGATATGGACTGGCTCTATCCCTGCGGGAAGCCCAAGCTCTTCATCCACGGCTCGGTGGACGAGTACTGCGATCCCGGGCGCCTCGGCGAGGAGTTCCGTCGCCTCGCGGAACCCAAGCGCCTGGTCTGGATCGAGGGCGCCGACCACTTCTTCATGGAGCAGATCGACGAGTTGAACGCCGCCCTCGCCGAGCATCTGCCCTTCATACTGGAGTGAGCTACTGGCTCTCGGAGCTGCCCACGAGTCCGAGTTTCCATGTCTGAATTGCCTTGTCTACGCCGTCCTCCAAGACCACCATTCCTCGCAACTCCAAGAGCGATACGGGTCCTAGCTCTGGGGCGTAGACGACGGCGCCAAGATCCAGAAATCGCATGTAGCCCAAGCCTTCCGGTGAATCTCCCGATATCAAACTGGCGCCGTAGTCGATCATATAGTGGCAGGTGACGGCTTTTTCGTAATCCTGGCCGCCCGCTTCGAACTCACCGATCTCATGGATCCTCCCCCGAAGCCAGATGTCGTCGGCAAAATCCGGGAGGAGCTGCAGGCTGAATTCCCGGCTTTGGATCAGATTCGCCTCCAAGAAA
Source organism: uncultured bacterium (assembly GCA_964344565.1). GTDB lineage: Bacteria > Krumholzibacteriota > Krumholzibacteriia > JACNKJ01 > JACNKJ01 > JACNKJ01. The sequence continues at coordinate 219,594 of CAYFNT010000001.1, read as the reverse complement.
AGCCAGGAGGGATCCGCGTTGATATCGGCATAGGAGACGATCCGTTCGGAAGTCTTTTCCCAACCGTATCCATGAAGAAAATAGGGACCTTCCGATCGCGTTCCTCCGAGAACGTCCCCAAATGCGCGAACAAGGGCTTCACGAAGATCCGGACGATATTCGCAGACTCGACCGAGGAGTTCCGAGCTGTGTGATTCACTCCTTGCGCCTGTCCAATCCAGGTCTTCCACGAGATTCTGACAGGTCACGCCCGATTGAGTGGTCAGTTCTCCATCGAAGCTGAGTGAGTACATGCCTTCCGCGAACTCGACGACCTCCCCTGGTTCGAAATCCACGATGGAATCAGCAAGTTCGGCCAACTCCGGAGCTGACGGCACATCCTCTGGATCGTCGGAGAACAAATCCTCTTCGAGGAGGTAATCGGTGAGATCCTCGAAATCGATCCTCGTCTTGAGGCTGATGGAGAAACTCCACCAGTTGCCGTCTTCATTGGGCCAGATGTTGTCCAGGTCGGGATCCGGAACTGAACTCGAGGGACCCTTGCTGCAGAGCGCAGCCATCAGGAAGGGCATCGTGAGCAGCAGTAGCGTGGCGCGTCGCCAAGTCATCGTCGACCTCCTCGTCCAGGAGCCAGTTTAGATCGAACGAAGGAGAATCACAAGCGGGGCGGTACTCAGTCCAATTCCAGGTCGAGGACGAGGGAGTTGGACCCCGCATGGCCGAGCCGGCGACGCTCGCGGACGCGGTTCGATTCCAGGTCCAGGCAGAGCAGCTCCTGGCCGCCCACCGTGGTGAGAAGCCACCGGCCCGAGGGGCTCAGAGCGCCCAGCCCCGGACTGCCTTCGAAGGCTAAGCGATCGGTCAGCCCCTCATCCGGATGGAAGCTTCGCAGTCGCCCGCCCCCTTCCATGTCCGCTTCGAGCAGATAGAAGCCCTCGGCCATGGGAAGAACCTGCACGGGATGCGCGCTCGAGTCGATGATCTCCAGAACCTCCAGTTCGGGAAGCCCATGCACGAAGACGGCGCCCGAGGAGTTCTCGTCCTCCCCGCGACAGGCCACGTAGAGACGATCGGTTTCTCCGTCGATGCTCAACGTGAAGGGCCCCGGCCCGGTGGCGACGGTACCGGTAAGCTCGCGGGTCTCCAGATCGATGCGTGCGATCGAATGATTGCCGTTGCCGGCGACGTAGGCCTCGCGACCGTCCGGCGAAACGGCGACGTCGAAGGGATCGGCCCCCACGTCCAAGGTCGCGAGAATTTCCCGCTTCTCGGCGTCGATGATGGAGGCCTTGGCCGCGCCCTTGGCGAAGGCGATCTGCGCGCCGTGGGCCACCACGAAGAGGGACCCGTCGGGAGTGAAGGCGCCGCCCTGAGCCGCCATGCCCAATCTGAATCTGAGTAGCAGGGTATCGCTTCGCCGGTCGATCACGGCGATGTCGCGACTCCCCTCGCAACAGATCCAGATCTCATCGCTGCCGGGACGTTTCACCGGATGCATGGCCAGGTCCCCCGACTCGATCTCGCCTTCGTAGTTCAGGTCGGGATAGGAATAGACCAGCACCTTGCTGCCGCCGTAGGGAAGGGTGAACTGGGGCAGGTAGACCTTGCCGCGATCGTCCGAGCCGGTTCCGCAGGCGGTCAGGGCCGCAAGGGCGAACAGTGCGATGATCTTCTTCATTCGGCGTGCACTCCGTCCACGATGCCCACCACCATGGAACGCACCGGCGCGGTCTTGTCGCCGAGTATCTGCCGGGCGCCGTTACCCTCGTCGAGCACCAGCACGGTCTCCCCCGCGCCGGCGCCCACGGCGTCCATGGCGATGAGATAGGCGCCGCTACGCTTGCCGTCGGCGCCAAGCTTGTCCACCACGAGCAGCTTCTGATTCTCCACGATGGGATGATGGATGGTCGAGTAGATGCGTCCGGCCACGCGCCCGAGAATCATGGCGCCTCCTCGTCGATCTGGGTGCCGTCCACGATGCCCACCACCGCATGGTCCACGGGCACGAACCAGGGCTCGAGGGTCAGGGCCGCCTCGCGGCTGGCCTCCCAGTACACCGTTTCTCCGAGGCCGGCCATGCGCGTGCCGTCGGCGCAGATCATGGGACGGCCCTCCGGCCTGCCGTGCTTGTCCAGGGGCTGCACCCAGAGCATGGGCACGCCCTCGAGCCCTTCGTAGACGGTGGCGGGAACCAGGGTGCCGATGACCTTACCCAGGAACATGGCTCTCCTCGGCGCCTTCGGGAACGAGGCCCTCGACCTCGCCGAAGCGCGTGGCCTGGACGAGCAGCTTGCGCAGGTTGCCGTCGAGTCTCGGCAGGAGTCGCGTGGCGAGAAGCCGGTCGGCTGCAAGTCGAGAGGATCCGATTTCGAGGGCGGCCTCCACCTCGTGCAGGGGCCCGTCGAAGAGCGCGAAGGCGCGGCCGCCGAGATCGTCGCTGAATCGAATCTCGGCCAGGTCCACCATGGCGCCTTTCACCGCTGCATCGGCCGCCCGCAGAACGGCGGGCGCCGAGATCGTTTCCAACACGCCCAGGGCCTCGGCTTCGAGCTCGCGCCTTTCGCCGACGGCGCCGCCGTAGACCTGCTCGTGCACATCGGGAAGCAGAACTTCGTCGCCGAGCAGTTCCATTTCGCGGCCGAGGGCGTGCGCTTCTTCCACGCTGGCCACCGAACCGCCCAGCAACACCAGATAGCGTCCGGGATGCACGGTGCCGCAACGGAGCAGGGCTATGGGCGCGCGCTTGGTCATGGCGTCGGCCGCGGCGATGCCAGCCGCCACGCTGTCGAACTCGAGAAGTGCGAGGGCCGGATGCTTCATCATACGATCCTGAAGTGATCCACGAGCACGCAGCGGCGCCGGCGGCTGAAGCTTTGAGGACCGGTAAGCCCCTCGCCGGTGGGACTGGCGATGGTGAAGCTGGTGTAGCCTTCGCCGCCCTCGCCGAGTCCCGCGTAAATGGGCCCGTTCTTCACGAAGATGCTCGTGTTGATCGCGCGGGCCATGCGGCTGAGGGCGTCGATGTCGCGGGAGTGCATGCTGGCGCTGTGGCCGAAGCCGTGTTCGGCGGCCTTCGCGAGCTGGATGCCTCTTTCCACCGACTCCACTCGAGCCACGGGTAGCACGGGCATCATCTGCTCGGTCCAGATGAGCGGGTGATCCACCGGCACCTCCGCCACGGCCAGACGGCAGTCTTCGCCCACGCTCACGCCGATGCGGGCCAGGATTTCCCCGGCGTTCTTGCCGATGAGTTCCTTTCGCACCACGCCCGGTTTGCCGGGCCCGCGGGTCTCTTCGAAGATCTCGCGTTCGAGTCGGCGCATCTCGGCCGCGTCGAGCAGATAGGCCCCCGCCGACTTCATCGAGGCCAGCAGATCTTCGGCGGCCTCGTCCACCACGAAGACTTCCTTCTCGTCCACGCAGATGATGTTGTTGTCGAGGCTCGCCCCGGCCACGATATGGCGGCCTGCCTGTTCGAGGTCGGCCGTTTCATCGACCACCACCGGCGGATTGCCCGGCCCCGCGCAGATTGCACGTTTACCGCTGGCCATGGCTTCGCGCACCACGCCCGCGCCGCCGGTGACCACCAGCAGTCGCACGCCATCGTGACGCATTAGCGCCTGGGCGCTCTCGATGGTCGGTTCGGCCACCGCCGTGGCCAGGTTGGGCGGTCCGCCAACTTCCTGCACGGCGCGGTTGAGCAAGCGCAGCGTGCGCATCGACACCTGCTTCGCGCTGGGATGCACGTTGAAGACCACGGCGTTGCCCGCGGCCAGCATGCCGATGGCGTTGCAGATGATGGTGGATGTGGGATTGGTCACCGGCGTGATGGCGCCGATCACTCCGAAGGGCGCTGGCTCGAAGAGGGTGAGACCGGCGTCCCCGGTGGACGCGGCGGGCGCGAGATCCTCCACGCCGGGCGTCTTCAGGGTGACCAGCCGGTTCTTGAGGATCTTGTCCTCCACGCGACCCAGACCCGTTTCCTCGCAGGCCTCCCGCGACAGCGACTCGACCTCGGCCAGGAAGACCTCGCGCAGATTGGCGATGATCTTCTCGCGAAGACCGAGGGATTCGTCGCCAAGACGGCGGAAGGCGATGCCCGCCGCTTCGACGGCCTCGTCGAGGGATTCGAAAATCCCATCGCCGCAGCTCGCAACCTCCTGCCCGCGATCCGCCGAATGTTGGCGACTCGGGACCGGAGACTGGAGACTCATCCGCTCGGCGAGGCGGGCCGCGATGCGGTCCACCTGCTGGTCGCTCAGTGTCGCCATGGCCTACTCCGCGCCCTTCTTGTAGCGCTCCTCGCCCTCGATCTCCCAGCTGTCCACGATGGCCATGACCACCGCGTCGCAGGGACGGGCGTCGGTCATGCGCGTCTGCCGGGCCGATGAGCCGGTGGCGAAGAGCACGAACTCGCCCACTCCGGCGCCGACGGCGTCGGCGGCCACCAGGCTGGCGCCGGTGGCCTCGCCTTCGCTGTCCACGACGCCGAGCAGGAGAAACTTCAGCCCCTCGAGGCTGTCCTCCTTGCGCGTGGCGATCACGGTTCCCAGAACCTTCGCGAGATTCATTACTTCTTCGCGGGTTCGGCCTGACGGCCGAGCGGGATGACCATGTCCACGTTGCTGTGGGGACGCGCGATGATGTGCACGGCCACCATCTCGCCCACGCGGGCCGCGGCGGTCTGCCCGGCGTCGCAGGCGGCCTTCACGGCGGCCACGTCGCCGCGAATCACCGCGGTGGTGTATCCGCCGCCGGTCTTCTCGTAGCTAACCAGTTCGACGCGCGCGGCCTTCACCATCGCGTCGGCCGCCTCCACCATCGCGGGGAAGCTCCTGCATTCGATCATGCCCAAGGCTTCAGCCATCATTCCTCCTTATATGGACTACTTCTTCGTAACCGTCCGTCCGCCCAGCTCTTCGATGGCCTTCACGGCCGCCGGCTGGGCCACGGCGATGTCGCGCTCTTCGCCTCCGAGGTAGACGCGCCCGAAACTGCCGAAGGTGCGCACCTCGAGGATATTGATGTCCGCGGCCTTCTCCGCCTCGTTGGCGGCCAGCGCGGCATAGGCCGCCGGTTCGCACTCGAGCACGAAGAGGGTCTGTCCCGCGAGTATGAGATTGCCGTGCCGCATGCGATTGATGAGCATGGTCTGGTGATCGTCCAGATGGCGCACCACCGTGTTCGAGAGCACCCGCGGCGCCATGCGCGATTCCTCGTCGATCTCCAGACCCTCGAGAATGGCCCGGCCCGCGGCCCGGATGTCGGCCTGGCTGTCCGAGTGGATTTCCAGCATGCCGTAGAGACGCTCCACGATCTGCATGCCGGGGGTCACGTGGGTCGACTTGAGAGCCAGATCCGTGACGCGGTTGATCTCGATGCCCGGGCTGATCTCCACGAAAAGGCTGGCCTGCCCCACCCGGGGAAGGAAGCCCTGGGCCACCGTGGCCAGGAAGCTGGCGAACTGCGGCTGGAGGCTGTCCAGGAAGACGTAGGCTCTAAGATCGACCATGACTCTCCTAACTCACCGTGAGTTCGGCGGCTTCTTCCACGATGGCCACGCTGGCGCTGGCGCCGATTCGCGTGGCGCCGGCCGATAGCATGCGCCGCGCGTCGCTGAAACTTCGGATGCCCCCGGAGGCCTTCACTTCCATGCCCGCGCCGCGGACCTCCTCGGCCATGAGGGCCACGTCCTCGGCGGTGGCTCCGCCGGGGCCGAAGCCCGTGGAGGTCTTCACGAAGTGCGCGCGAGCCTTGCGGGCGAGACGGCATGCCGTTCGTTTCTCGTCATCGTCGAGCATGGCCGTCTCGAGGATGACCTTGCACACGGCGCTGCCGTCGCGGCAGGCCTCGGTGACGGCGCGGATGTCCTTCAGCACCAGATCCAGGTCGTCGCTCTTGAGGGCGCCCACGTTGAGCACCATGTCGATCTCGCGGGCCCCGTCGCGGATGGCGCGGCGCGCCTCCAGGCCCTTCACCTCGGGGGTGGCCGCTCCCAGCGGAAAGCCCACCACGGAGCAGGCAAGCACGGGAGAGCCCATGAGTTCTTTCGCCACCGTGGCGATCCAGACTGGATTCACGCAGACCGAGCGGAATCCGTACTCCCGCGCCTGGGCGCAGAGTTCGACCACCTGCTCGCGGGTGGCATCGGCCTTGAGGAGGGTGTGGTCGATGGTGTGGGCGATGTCCTCGGGGATGCCGTTGGCGGCGGCCGGCCCCGCGCTGAGAGCCCCAGCTCCCATTTCGAGGATCCTGCGGGCCGTATCCGGCTGGTCGGCCACGCCGGGCGCCTTCCCACCTGCGAGACGGGCGCCCAGCATGAGCTCGAGCCGGTCGACGATGCGGTCCAGATCCGCCTCGCCCAATTCAAGAGGGCCTGCCTCCGCCGGGCTCTCACCCGTCCCGGCGGAGGTGGCCGCAGCGCTTGCCGCGCTTTCGATGAGGTCAGCCCGCCGCAGGTGCCGCTCCTCGGTGCAGTCGGTGGACAGAAATACGTCGACGATCTGCTTCGCCAGTGCCGGTCCGATGAGTCCGGCTCCCAGGCTGAGCACGTTGGCGTTGTTGTGCTCACGGCTGTTTCGGGCACTGGAGAGGTCGTAGGCCAGGGCCGCCCGCACGCCCGGCACCTTGTTCGCGGCCATGGCCGAGCCGATTCCCGCGCCATCCACGATGACTCCGCGCTCGCCCCGCCCCCCGGCCACGGCCTCGGCCACAGCGCGGGCGAAGACGGGATAGTCCACTGCTTCAGACGATGAAGTCCCCACGTCGATCACGGAGTGCCCCTGGCCACGCAGGTGCTCGGCCAGGAGCTGCTTCAGCTCGAAGCCCGCATGATCCGATCCGACAATGACTTGCACTGAGCTCTACCTCACGAATTCAAGACCAGACCTGGGAATCGTCATCCCGTTCACCGGCCAGGACTGGCCGGATCACCACGTCGGCAGTTTTCAGGATAGCCTGTAACTTTCGAACATGAAGCTTTAAGCGCTCCAGCCCGAGCTCCGTCATATGGAATTGGGTAAAGGAACGCCGGCCCTTCATGCCCTTCTGGATCTCAACATAGCCCGCAGCCTCGAGTTTGCGGGTCTGGACGTGCAGGTTGCCGTCGGCCAGTCCCGTTCTCCTCTTCAGGTCCGTAAAGCTAAGAGAATCACCAGGCGCGAGGGCTGCCAGAATGGACAGTCGGGCCGGCGAAGTTATGTTTTCGTCGAAATCCCAATTCCCCATGCCATACTTTTCGACGGAGTTGCTTCACCATCGAAAGCTATCTCTGTTGCAAGAAAGGTGTCAAGGGGAATTATGACCACAACCAGATTCAACTTAATGATATGAAGTATTAGGGCCGCAGCTTGATGTCGAATTGGCGCAGTGCCCCGGGAATCACACGCATCCCCGAAGCGGAGAGCTCTGTGTTCCAGTCTCCCCCTTCGCTTCGCCAGGGCCCCAGGAAATCGCCAGGCAGGAGCCGCCCCTCCCACTTCGATTCGATCCATGACCTCCGGAAGGTGAGAGAGAACGCGCTGCAGCTCACCGAGCTCGTTGGCGGACTACCGTCCCTGATCTAGTCGAGGGAGAATCGTAAGGACAGACGTCCGGATTCCTCATGCATCCGTGCCCAACCCCTTCAACCCGAATACCGAGAGCGCATTGCAGGATGAAAGGCGAAGGTCACGCGATGGTGAGGGCCCACGACATCCGTGGCCGCCTTGTTCGCACCCTGGTGGACGAGCCGCTCCAAACGAGCGACCACCGCATCGTTCGGTACGGCAGCGATTCGCTTGTGGAGCTATCGCTCCGGATCGTAGAGAAGGACGGTTCCCTCTGCACCGACGATGATGGCCCGGCCATCGGACATGACCGAGATGTCATTCAGATTTCTCCGAGTCTCAAACGGCTCCAAGAGCCATTGCTGTCCATCGAATCGATAGATCGAACCGGTACTGCCGATAGCGACATGCCCGAGGCCGGGGAGGAATTCCATGCCGGCGATCGATGCGGGGACCTCGCCGAGGGTTTCCCATCCCGAACCGCTGTTGCGATACAGGATGTCCTCAAGGACGAAGAAGACTTGGCCGCCGGATTCCCAAAGGGAGTGAGAATAGGTATAGGGCGCGAACTCAAGGTGCAGATCCCAATCCTGACCATCGTATCGGTAGATCCCTCGATTGCTCGCCAGGGCGTACACCTCGCCGCCCTCAACACCTCCGATGCCCGACACACCATTGTCCGCATCGATCTGATCATGTCGCCACTGTTCACCGTCGAAGACCGATACGAGGCCGTTTTCACCGCCCAGAAACAAGGCGCCATCTCCTCGTCCCCAGATGCAGTGGATGTCGGCATAGGTACTCGTCTGCAGCTCCCACCACTGCCCATCGACACGCTCCAGCAGCAAGCCCCCACCCCCGACCGCGAAGATTCGATTGTCCACCGCCGTCAGACTCATGATCTCCGCGCCGTGCACGCCAAGAATCTCGGGCTCCCAGGCTTGCCCGTCGAAGTGCAACACCGATGTGCCACTTCCACCGTAGCCGGCACTGGGCAGCACGAAGATGTCCTCGGGAGATCGGGCGACGACATGGGAGAGCCCAGGCAGATAGAAGTGCCCTTCCTCCGGCAGGATCGAAATCTCCGATTCGCTTTCCAGCGTCGAACCGTCGAAACCGTAGGTTGCACCGTAGTCCCCTACCAGCCAGTAGTTGCCTTCTCGATCGCCCCAGCAGCTGTGGAGGTCTGGATTGAAGGCGGTGTTTCGATCGATTCCAGTCCAGCTGGAACCATCCCAGTGGGCGATGGCTCCACGCGATTCGAAGACCAATATGTCCTCCGGAGAGTTCGCCCATATATCCCAATAGGTGTCTCCTCCGAAGGGGATCTCGGGCATGAGGTTCCATGCGGCACCGTCGAAGTGAGCGACCTTGCCGTCGGAATCGAGGGCATAGATTTCATCCGAAGAGACGCCGTGAAGTTCGGAGAAGGAGCATCCGCTTTCCTCGTGCATGATCACCCAGGTCTCGCCATCATAGTGATGGATGAGCGGGCCATACACGGCGTATACGTTTTCCCGGCTAGTTCCCCAGAGATCCCTTACCTGATTGACCCTGTTGCTGCTCCACTCCTGCCCGTCGAACTCGTAGATGTCGTAGTCGATGGCGATGAACACGCAATCACCACCCTGTCCCCAGGCGGCCCGAATCATGGGTGGAGTCGCCGAGTCGCCGCGACTCCTTCCATAGGGACTGAAGTATTCCAGCTCGTTCCCGTCATAGTGCCATACGGGCCCGCCTTCGGAGTCGATGAACCAGATATCGTCCGCTGCATTGATGCATTGGGGAGGGGAGGCCGGCAGATCTTCGCGAGAGTTCCACTCGTCGCCGGTCCAGGACTGGGCTCCCACGCCCCAAACCCAACGGAGGCTGGGGGCTTCGGCTTCGCCCCAGATGAAAGCGATATCATCTCCAATCGGCCTCGGATGGATCCAGGTCACACCGGGTGATGTGCTCTCCTCGGGAATATCGGGCCCCGCGGGGCCATCGCCCTCACCGCATCCGAGCAGGAACGCGGACAGGATTGCGAATAAAACGCTCGTAACACTCCTGATATTCATACCACCTCCACGCAATAGCCCAATTGCGACTGAGTCTAGTGCCTTGATCAGGAGATATCCAGAGAAAACCCCCGAGCGGAATCACACCCGGGGGCTGAGTGGGGTACAGCGTGTGGGTACTGCGGAGTGCCTCCAAAGACGTCTCTCTGCACGGAGGCTGATTCAGGCTCGACCAGTAGCGAAAAGCTGTCAAGTACTATCGGAGCTAAAGACGTCGACGACCCGGACGGCGCGCCCGACCGCTCGGTCGCGAAACGCCGCGCCCGAGGGATGCCCAGGGAGGCGGCGGATAGGGAAAGTCCTCGAGCAGTCGCACTTCCACCTGCTCGCCGAGCACCTTCTCGATGCTCTTCACCATGAGAAGGTCCTCATGGGTGACCAGCGTGAAGGCGTCGCCGGTCTTCGCCGCGCGGCCGGTGCGACCGATGCGGTGGGTGTAGTCGTCCACCGTGGGCGGCATGTCGTAGTTGATCACATGGCTCACCTGGCTGATGTCCAGGCCCCGCGCCGCGATGTCCGTGGCCACGAGGATCGGCACCTTGCCCTTGCGGAATCCTTCCAAGGCCTTCTTGCGCTTGGCCTGGGGCATGTCGCCCTGCAGGGTGTTGACCTCGAGCCCCGCCTTCTTCATCTCGCGGCTGAGCAGCTCGGCCCCCGCCTTGGTGCGCGTGAAGACGAGCACCGACTCGGTGCTGGTGCGCGTCAAAAGCTCGAGCAGCAGCTCGGTCTTGTACATGGGATTCACGGGGAATAGCGCGTGGGCCACCGTGTCCACGGGCTTGGAATGGGCGATCTCCACGTTCACCGGCTCGTGGAGAATCTCCTCGGCCAGGCGCCGGATGGTCGAGGGCATGGTGGCCGAGAAGAGCAGGGTCTGCCGCTTCCGCGGCAATTGCTTGAGGATCTTGCGGATGTCCGGCAGGAAGCCCATGTCGAACATGCGGTCGGCCTCATCCAGCACGAGAATCTCGAGAGTGGACGGGTCGATGTTCCCCCGATCGAGATGATCGAGCAGGCGTCCCGGCGTGGCCACGATGATGTCCACGCCCTTCTCGAAGGCGCGGATCTGCGGCTTGTACTTGGTGCCGCCGTAGACGGTGACGCTCCGCACCTTGCACTTGCGCCCGAGGTCCTCGATGGACTGGTAGATCTGCTCGGCCAGTTCCCGCGTGGGCGCGATGATGAGTCCGCGCATGCCCGAACCCTTCTCCACCGTGAAGCGATGAAGCATGGGCAGCACGAAGGCCGCGGTCTTGCCCGTGCCCGTGGCCGCGAGGCCGAGCAGGTCGTGGCCCGCCATCACCGGTTCGATGGACTTCTCCTGAATGGGCGTGGGCGAGCCGAATCCCATGGCCTTGACGCCGGCGAGGACCTTGTTGTGTAGACCGAATTCCTTGAAGTTCATTACTGCCTTCAGTTGAATTGGAGTGAAACCAAGGCCGAGATCACGATGCCCGAAATCACTGCAACGAGCCAGCTGGCCAACATCCCCAGACGATAGTAACCAGCGGTCTGCCATTCGAGGTTCCTGATCGCGCCCATAGAACGAATCCCGACCACAAGAGCGAGGGCGATCCACTGATTGACCAAGATAAGCGCCAGAAGCAGATACCGCTCTAGGGTTCCCATCATTCGCCCCATCCGAAACTGTTCGTGATCCATCGACTCCTCGGGCACTAGGCTGGGAAACCGCTGCAAGACTCCCTGCACGATCGCATTTCCACCCTTGGCATTGAATACGAAGCCGGCAAGGAGGACGGAGTACCCGACGAAAGCGCTCAATGTTCCTGGATCGAGGAATCTGGCATCCACCCTAGATACCGGATTTCGGATGAACTGCCAAAGAACGATCAAACTCAGGGCATGGATACCCTGATCAACGAAGAACACCCTCAAGTTGTTCGCATCGAGTTCCTGGATCCACCGTTTCCCGAAATCAATACCCGTGTGAACAACTGCTAGAAAACCTATGTAGATAAACAGCTTCCCGTGCCAGAAAGGAAACAGAAACAGGCATTGAACGATGAAAGTCATAATACCGTGCCACAGTAAAACGCGCGTGCTACTCCCTTTGTTCAGAGCGACATATCGGGTCTGGACAGCAAAATCCGAAACGATGTGGCCGGATACAAGTAACGCAAGAAACTGGTACTGGATCGAGTCGTTGAGGAGTTCGACACCCACGTTACGCTCCTACCTTCGTCCGTCTTCAAGTACATCTTCTGTAAACCTGCGCAGCAGGATCGCGACAGACCCCTCCGCCTCCGACACGCTCTTGAAATGGGCCGCCTTAAGGGTCTCGCTCACGACGGAAGTTGAAACACCGCGTAGCCTTGCGACTTCCTTCTGGAGGCCAGTCTCGCGCATCAATCTGACCGTCTCGCTCTGCGCGGGTTTCCACCGTCCCGAAACGCTCCGAATCAGCCTGAAAACTCCATTGAGGGCGACATCGAGTTCTTCCCCGAATCCCTCAACGGAGATCCAACGGGATTCCTCCTTGGCCCGGATGATCGTACGTCGAGCCATGTGAAAACAGGGGCCATCCATGCCAAGACTCGTCGGTTTGAGGGACGTGGCCAGTTCGCCCCATCCCAGTCCGTATCGAAAGGCCACATCCTCGACCTTTCCTTCCAGGTCGTTCACGATTGAAAGCGCTTTCTCCGGACAGGAAAGAAGTCCCTGGAATTCGTCACCCAGAGTGATCAGGAAATCCGATGCGATGTACCGGGAGTACTCCTCGTTAATGGTCTTTAGAGCGACCTCAAGCTCACGCTGCACTTCAGCGCGGTTGACAATTCTCTTCGAATCAACGATGTCGCCGATAACGGCTAGATACTTCATTCCCTTCTCACTTAGGAAAAATAGGATGATTCGCCTAATATAGAGAATTAGCCCATATTGTCAACATCGTACTTTATCACGATCCGAGCGCTAGGGTGAACTTAACGTCCGTACGCAACGGAAACCCACGCTCCAGTAGTCCCCATCGGGCTGGCGCCCCGAGCGGCTGTTGCCTCGCACATAGACGGGATTCGGTGAATTCCAGGAGCCGCCCCGGCAGACCTTCTGGGGCCGGTCGAAGTAGCCCTCCTCGGAGAAGGGATAGACCCCCTCGCCCCTGCCGTCATAGGGAAGCAGGTCGTCCTGACACCATTCGGCCACGTTGCCCTGCATGTCGTGGAGTCCGTAGCCGTTGGCTTCGTAGCCGCCCGCGGCCTCGGTCTGGATGCGCTGAAAGCCGAGCAGGCTCTTCACGCCGCTCCAGAAGCTGCGGTCGTGGCCGTAATTGGCGCGCATGTACTTGTCGGACTTGTCCCCCCAGGGAAACCAGCGGCTCTCGCCGCCGCCCCGGGACGCCCACTCCCACTCCGCTTCGGTGGGCAGGCGTCCGCCGGACCATTCGGCGAAGGCCTTCGCGTCGGCCCAGGTCACGTTCACCACGGGATGTTCCTCGCGCCCTTCCCCGGCATGCTTGCGCCAATCGCCCTGGGCATCGTAGCCCGCGGAATCCACGAAGGCGGCGAAGCGGGCGTTGGTCACTTCCTTGGCGTCCATGAAGAAAGATTCCACGCGAGCCTCATGGATGGGCATCTCCTTGGAGAACCAGAAACGATAGTTGTTATCCATGTGGGGCACGTCTTCGCCGAGCCGGGCGAGATCCTCCAGCTCCAGCTGCGAGACGCCCATGGCGAAGCGCGCGCCCGGCACGAGCACCATGCCCTCGGGGGTCTCGAGTTGAGCCGAGGCCCCGCCGGCGAGCAGCAGGATCAGGGTAAGCAGATGAAAGGCGAAGCCGGTACGCTTCATCATGGTCGGTTCTCCAATCATCGCCCAAGCCTCCTACTGCAGAAGCAGTCCCTCGGCGATGCGCCGGGCATCACTCTCGCTGAAGTCCCCGTTGATCATCGCCAGGCCCTGGGTGATGGGCGCCGCGATGCGGGGCGCCGCCACCAGCTGGCCGTCCACGAGGATGGCCATCTTCATGCCCACGTTGTTGCTCGTCAGTCGTCCGAACAGTTCGGTGCCCCGCTCATCGAAGCTCAGGAGCACGTCGAAGCCCGACACGCCCTTCTTGGCCTCGGCGGTGAGGATATGACTGCCGTCCATGGCGACCTCCTCGGCGAGATAGATCGCCTGGCCGCTGGCCAGGACGCGCAATTCCTCGAAGCCCGGAGCCTCTTCGCTCTGCGCCAGGCGGAACTCGAGGGTCACCGGTTTCGCTGGCCCCTGGGAACCGCAGGCGGTCGTCAGCACAGCGATCGCCAGCATCATCGTCATCCACTTCACGTCCCTCTCCCTTCTTCTAGCCCGCGGTGACGCTCACTCCATCCACAAGCACCCAGGGCGACTTGTACTCGTTCATATAGTGATCGGCGCGATCGGACAGGGCGACGATCTTCTTCATCATGTCGAAGAAATTGCCGGCGATCATGGTCTCGATGAGCGGATGCTTGTACTCGCCCTTCTCGTACCAATGACTGCCCTTGGCCACGCCGGAGAAATCGCCGGTCACGGGATTCAGGTTGCCGCTGAAGCGCTCGACCACCACGAGCTTGTCGGCACGGGCGATGAGGTCGTTCACCGAGTCCGTGCCCGGCGCCACGCTGATGCCGTGAAGGCCGCCGGCGTGCCCGGTGCTGGTGGTGCCGCGACGTTTGGCCGTGTAGGTGCTGTCCATGTGCGTCTTCAGCACGCCCTTCTCGATGATGGGAGTGCGTCGCTTGGCCACGCCCTCGGCGTCGTAGGGACTTGCCGACTGCAGATCGAGATCGAAGGGATCGTCCTCGAGGGTGAAGCAGTCGCTGGCCACCTGCTTGCCGAGCTCGCTCTCCCAGCGGCTCTTGCCGTCCATGATCTGACGGCCGCTGATGTGGAACTGCATGGGATTGAAGATCAACTCCGAAAGTACGGCCGGCGACAGCAGCACCATGCCCTCGTAGCTCTGGCCCTTCTGAGGGCCGAAGCAACGAAGGAGCTTCTCCTGGAAATGGCCGGCGTCGGCCAGGGAGCGCTCGCTGGAGCCGTCCCAGGTCCAGGACGTTCCGCCGTACCAGTCGAAGCTGGTCACTTCCTTTTCGGTCTTGCCCATGCCCGAGAGCACCCAGGAGAGCTGGGTGGCGCGATCGGTGGCCGCCAGGCCCTTGCTGTTCACGATGGCCTCGTGCTCGCGGACTACCTGCAGTTCCGCGCCGTCGATGCTGACCTGGTCGTGGCGTCCCGCGGCGAGGTAGTCGGCGGCGAAACCGCGCAGCTGATCGGGCGAGAGCTCCTGGAGCTTGTCGTCGAAACGGCCGGGCAAGTCCTCGTGCTTCTGCGGATCGGGGAAGCAGAGGTATTCGTCGGGCAGCGAGAAGCCCGCCAGGGTCATGGCCGCGTCGGCCGACTCGCCCAGAGACTCGTCGGCGGTCTCGTTGGTCACCGCCGAACCCTTGCGCTGATCCTTGT
Organism: uncultured bacterium; assembly: GCA_964344565.1. Classification (GTDB taxonomy): domain Bacteria; phylum Krumholzibacteriota; class Krumholzibacteriia; order JACNKJ01; family JACNKJ01; genus JACNKJ01. Next base: position 204,542 of record CAYFNT010000001.1, on the reverse strand, counting down.
GGACCTCCAGGCCGAAGGTGAGCGTGGTGTTCGAGGACGCCAGTTGGAAATCGTTCTTCTCGAAGACGATGCGATCCACCACCCGATGGCTCGCCCGCACCTCGGCCTCGTCGGCGCCCCGCTTCATGGCTTCGTCCAGGAAAGCATCCGCGCGATTCTTCAGTTCGTCGAGTCTCACTGGCGACCTCCCAGAGTCAGACGGCAGCGCACATAGGGCCCGCCGGCATCCACCTTGGCCGGCTGCCACTTGCCGCAGTAGCCGGATCCCAGATCCCACTTGAATTCGCTGCTGATGGCGTCCACGGTCTGCAGCACGTCGAAGGCCACGCCGCTGATGGTGGCCTCGTTCAGTTTGCGCCCGAGATTGCCATCCTTGATCTCCACGGCATAGTAGCTGCCGAACATGAACTCGCCGGTGGCGTCGGCCTGACCGCTGCCCGCGCCGATGATGAGGTAGCCCTCGGGCGTGCTGGCGATCATCTCTTCCAGAGGCGTCGTGCCCGGCCTCAGGTAGGTGTTGCGCATGCGGATGAGCGGCTCGTCCTTGTAGAGCCAGGCCCGCGCGTTGCCCGTGGGCGCCACGCCGAACTCCGCCGCGCTCTCGCGATTGTGCAGGTAGCTCTTCAGGATGCCGTTCTCGATGACGACGGTGTCCTGCACGGGCACGCCCTCATCGTCGAAGGGCATCTCGCCCCCCGCGTTGGGAACGATTTCGGAATGGCCGGAATCGCAGAGCGTGACCAGGTCGCTGCCCACGCGCTTGCCGATCTTGCCGGCGGCCACCGATCCGGACAGCACGAAGTCGGCCTCCACGGTGTGGCCGATGGCCTCATGGGCCAGCAGCCCAACCAGGCTGGGTTCGAGGATCACCGTGGCCTGGCCGCCCGGCATGTGGGGCGCGCCGAGCAGGTCCACCGCGTGTTGGGCCGTTTTCTCGACGATGCCCTCGGCGGTGGGATGATCGAAGAGGCAGGCCCATCCGCCGGTGACTCCCAGGGAGTTTCTGCCCACGTTGTGGTCGCCGTCCTTCTCCGCAAAGGCGTTAAGACGCAGTTCTGGGCGCACCAGCTTCTGCGAGGCGCTGGCCCCGTCACTGGTGACGATGGCCTTCTCCTCGAAGATCTCGCGATAGCTGGACAGAGCCGTGTGGATGGCTCCCGCTTTGCCCACGGTTTCCTTCTCCATATCGATGACCGTCTGGAGCTTCTCGTCCAGCGACTTGCCCTGGAGTTCCTCGTAGCCGTCGAGCACGAAGTCGCCCTTGGCGAATTCCACGGCGGGGAGTTCCCCCACCTTCTTGCTCTGCAGCTTGGACACCTCCCGCGCGTTGGCGCGGGCGCGCTCCACGGCCTTCTCGATGGAACCACGATCCGTCTCGACGGAGCTCGCGAAGCCGAAGGAACCGTCCTCCAGCACGCGGACGCCCACGCCGCCGATGGTCTGCGCATTGGCCACGTCCACGCGGCCCTTCTGAACGGTGAAATCGTTCTGTTTGCGTCGGTGGTAGCGCAATTCCACCCAGCCCGCCTGAGTGCGGACGATGTCTTCGAGTAGGGATCTCATGCTCAGCTCTCCTTAGTTCGCGGAATGGGCATGATAGTGGAAAGCCACAGTGGTGTGAAGCTCCTTGGCCGACTCCTTGCAACTCTGCATTTGGGTATTCTCGGCGTTCAATCCAGCGATCCTTTTGGGAATCGTGAGGTCGTACTCGCAACCCTAGCACATGTTTCGAGAAATCGAGGGCGGAAATGTCCGATGTCACCGTGACAGAAACAAGCAGTTCCTCCAACACCCAGCTGCAGACTCATTTCGCCAGTCCGGATCGGAGTGATCAGGAGGCCATCGTTGAACGGGCCTATCTGGTCTCCAGGCAGCGGCAGCTCTGCCACGTGATCGACGCCTTGCCGCAGTTCGTGGCGGTGCTCGACGGAAATCGTCAAATCGTCGGGGCGAACCGGGTCCTCGTGGATGCCCTGGGTGGCGGCGAGCTCGCGAAGGTGCTGGGAGCCCGACCCGGGGAGGGACTGCAGTGCGAACACTCCACGCAGACTCCCGCGGGTTGCGGCACGAGCGAGGCCTGCAGCAAATGCGGAGCCGTGCTCGCCATTCTGGCGGCCCAAGATGGTGAGTCTACGGCCAGGGAATGCCAGGTTCCTCAGTCTAGCGGAGACTCCCTCGACTTGCGCGTGCACGCCTCTCCCATCGAAATCGATGGAGAGGAATTGGTGCTCTTTTCCGCTACGGATATCGCAAGCGAGAAACGTAGGGAAGTGCTCGAGCGCACCTTCTTTCACGACATCATCAACTCCGCCGGCGGCATCCAGAGCATCGCCGAGATCTTCAAGCATTCGGAGGACCCCGGGGAACAAGACGAGCTTCGCATCATGCTTGCGAACCTCGCCGGCGAGCTTCTCGACGAGATTCGCGCCCAACGCGAACTCCTCGCCGCTGAACGCTGGGAGCTCGAGCCTCAGGTCGAAACCTTCAGAAGCAGCGAACTCTTGGACGATCTGCACTGCCTCTATCAGCGTCACCCGGTGGGAGAAGGCAAGCACCTTGCGATCCACCCCGGATCGCAGGACACCGAGATAGTCAACGCCAGGGCGCTAGCCTTCCGGGTCATCGGCAACATGATCAAGAACGCCCTGGAGGCCTCGCAATCCGGAGGAACGGTGACGGTCGGTTGCGAACGTGATTCTGACCACGCCGTTTTCTGGGTCCACAACGAGAGTGTGATCCCCCGAGATGTTCAGCTTCAGATCTTCAACCGATCCTTCTCCACCAAAGGCACCGGGCGCGGAATCGGCACCTACAGCATGAAAATGCTCACCGAACGCTACCTGGGCGGGAAAGTGAGTTTCCGATCCGACGAGCAAACGGGAACCACCTTCAAGGCCATGATCGCCCTGCAGGCCTAGGGACACAAGTCATTTAAGATCAACGCCTTGGCGCAGAAACGCCGCCCAAGTTTCGGGCGGCGTTTTCCTGTCACTTATCGCCTTCATGCCCGTAGGACCCCCATTCATCCGGGAGGTGAAGCATGAAGAAGATCCTGATGGGCATCGCGGCTCCGGTCCTTCTCGTCGCCCTGATCGGCTGCCAGGTCTATGAAGTGGATGTGGTGGTCGATTCCAACGGCGGCGGCCATCGTGAAGTTTCCCTGATGGTCATGGACGGCTCGGCCCTCGAACAGGGCATGAAAATCCGCGACTTCCGAACGCTCTTCGGAGTGGAAAAGCGTCAGGGCTGGAAGTTCGAGCGCCTCGACGACGACAATGGTTGGTTCGAGAAGCGCTTCGGCGTCTTCCACCGCGAGCGTGAGATCAAGCGAGCCGGCCGCTGGCAGAAGCAGAGCGGCGACGTGAGGCTCAAGGGATCGGAGCGCCGCGGCCCCCACGGACTCGTGGAGTTCAGCAATGAAATCGATCTTCAGCGGCAAGGCGACACCTGGATCTACCGCGAGACCTTCAGATGGAAAGGGCTTCGCGACGTCATCGTCACGATGCAGCTGGACAATTTCGTGGAAGAGCTCGACGAGGCCTACCGCTTCCTGTCCCGAAGGGATCTGAAACGATTGCGCGCCATGGCCGAAGAGGAGTTGACCTCCTCCCTCGCCCTCTTCATCGAGACCGGCGAGGACGACCCCCGCGTGATCGAACGCATCCGGAGTTTCGCCGAAGAGGTCGCGGACTTCATGCGAGACCGCAAGCCCGGCGCGAGGCTCGCGGCCGTCAGTCCCGCCGTGGAGAACCTCCTCACCGACGAGGACGGCCGCCTGGAGCGTGAACTCTCCGAAAGCTATCCCGGCGCCGCCCTGAGTTTCATGACCTCGGTGAACCTCTCGGTGGACATGCCGGGTCGCATCGTCGGCGGCAATGCCGACAGCGTCGATGACGGGCTCGCCAAATGGAGCTTCGATCTCAACGACGCGATCCTGGAACCGGTGGTCCTGGAAGTGGAGAGCAGGCGCTGAACGAAAAGGGGCGCCCGGCCGGGCGCCCCTACGCTTATCTCGACATGGGAATCTAGTGTTCGATGAGCTTCCAATAGTCGTCGTAGTCGAATTCTCGGCCGGCGCCTCCGCAGTCGTCAGGCATCTGGTCGTTGTGGCAGCTCACGCAGTTGGCGCGGGCGAAGTCCACGAGCTCGCCCGTGCGGTTGTGGGCGGTTCCGTAGCCGTGGCAGGCCTCGCACTGCACGTGCTCCATGCTGCGCTTTTCCGAGCTGGCCTGTCCGAATCCGCCGGGCACCTGCCATCCCGTGACGTGGCAGGCCACGCAGTCGGGATTGTTCTCCTGGAACTCGTCGATGAGGGTGTCGAAGGCCGAGGCGTGAGCGGTGGTGTAGTAGTCGTCCACGATAGTCTGGTGACAGGCCGTGCAGTTCTCCACGCCCACGAAACTGTGCCGCACTTCCTTATCGGCCATGTCCTTCACGGCCATTCGGATCTCGCGGCTGCGTGAGCGGCGCAGGGCCTCTTCGGCCTTGTACTGGGTGTAGAAGCCGAGCACGTGCTCGTCCTCGGCGATCTGCTTGTCGAGTTCGTGGATGGTGAAGGGGCTGCACTTCACGCTGCCGTCGTCTGCGATGGTCAGGGTGATCTCGCCGAAGTCCTTGCCCCGATTCGCCGCGGAATAGACGGGCGTACCCTGCTCGGTTTCCGCGGGCACGCGCTGACTGCTGGTGGCCATCCCGTAGAAGATCAGGTCGATGCCCTCGACGGCGTCACAGTGCCGCAGGGCCGACTCGCGGCGTCCGCCGAAGAGCAGGATCACCGCGTCGCAGGTCTGGCGCAGTTCGTTCACGCCCTTCTTGATAGCCTTGTGGGCATCGCTGAAGTCGAGGGTGTCTTCCATGCGAGTGCGCGCGTTCTGATGCTCGGGATCCACCACCGAGAGCACGCCGATGCGTTTGCCCTCGATCTCGAAGATCCGGGATGCCTCGAACACCTGTCTCCCCTTCTCATCGACGATGTTCGAGCAGATCAGAGGAATGTTCTGCTCGGCGGCCTTGCCCTTCAGTGACTCGACGCCCTGGATCAGGTCCGTGCTCTGGACGGCGCTGAGATCCCAGCCCACCTCACCCATGAGCTGCCAGAGGAAGTCCGACTGGCGCTTCCACTCGCGGTCGTCGCGACCGGTGAAGTTGTCTCCGCCTGAAAGAATGAGCACGTGGTCGTTCTCGGCCCTCAGATTCTCGATGACATGCGCCCGCCGGGCGATGCCGCCTTTCGGCTTGGTGGGTCAGCCGCAGGGATCGATCTCGCCCACCGCTCGGGTGTCGTATCCGATGACCACCGAGACTTCGGCGAGGGCCGCCGAGGCGACCAGGATGAGCAGCGACGCGAGAAGCGCGCCGGACGACCAGGAATTTCGTCGCATAGATAAGAACTCCAGGTTCAGGGATGGATCCCGGGAAACGGCAGGAGAATAGATTCGGTTCCAGAAGGGGTCAACCGTCGATGCCTCAGAGCTTCTTCTCGATCTTGGCCCAGGTGTCCCGAAGCGCCACGGCGCGATTGAATACCGGCCGGTCCGATCTCGAATCCTCCGAATCGGCCACGAAATAGCCGTGCCTGAGGAACTGCAGGGGATGTCCGGGCTCGGCCTCGGCCAGGGAGGGCTCGAGTTTGCAGCCTTCGAGGATCTCGAGGGAGTCGCCGGCCAGATCGTCCAGGAAGTCGCCGTTCTCCTCGGGAAGCTCCGACTCGAAGAGCCGGCCGATGAGGCGAACCTCGGCGTCCAGGGCCTTCTCGGCGCAGACCCAGTGAAGGGTGCCGCGCACTTTCCGACCGTCGGGCGCTTCACCGCCGCGGCTTTCCGGATCGTAGCTGCAGCGAAGTTCGATCAGCTCGCCGCTCTCGTCGCGGACGGCTTCCTTGCAGGTGATCAGGTAGGCGTGCTTCAGCCGCACTTCCTTCCCCGGCGCGAGGCGGAACCACTTCTTGGGCGCCTCCTCCCGGTAGTCGTCCCGCTCCACGTAGATCTCCCTGCCGAAGGGCAGCATGCGCTTGCCGGCCGAGGGATCCCCGGGATTGTTTTCCGCCTCCACTTCCTCGGTCCGCCCTTCGGGATAGTTCTCGATGACCAGCTTGAGTGGCTTCAGCACGGCCATGGCCCGGGGCGCCTTGGCGTTGAGATCCTCGCGCAGGCAGTGCTCGAGCAGCTGCACGTCCACGACGTTCTCGCGGCGGGCCACACCGATGCGATCGCTGAACTCCCGGATGGACGCGGGCGTGAATCCGCGGCGGCGCAGGCCCGAGATGGTAGGCATGCGGGGATCGTCCCAGCCCTGCACGTGGCCGCCTTCCACCAGGCGCTTGAGCTTGCGCTTGCTGAGAACCGTGTAGCTGATGTTCAGGCGCGCGAATTCGATCTGCTGGGGAACGAAGACGCCCAGCTCCTCGAGGAACCATTCGTAGAGTGCGCGATGGGTGTCGAAGCCGATGTCGCAGAGGGAATGGGTGATGCCCTCGATGCTGTCCTCGAGGCCGTGGGCCCAGTCGTAGAAGGGATAGATGCACCACTGGTCGCCGGTGCGATAGTGGGTGGCGTGCCGGATGCGGTACATGAGGGGATCGCGCATGAGCATGTTGGGCGAAGCCATGTCGATCTTCGCGCGCAGCACGTGCTCGCCCTCGGCGAACTCGCCTTCACGCATGCGGCGGAAGAGATCGAGATTCTCCTCCACGCTGCGATCCCGATAGGCGCTGTCGACGCCCGGCGAGGTCACGGTGCCGCGGTTCGCGCGGATCTCCTCTTCGCTCTGGCTGTCCACGTAGGCCTTGCCGTCGCGGATCAGTTGCTGGGCGAAATTGTAGAAGTGCTCGAAGTAGTCCGAGGCGAAGAAGAGACGATCTTCCCAGTCGAAGCCCAGCCACTTGATATCGCGTTTGTCGGCTTCGACGAATTCCATGTCCTCGGTTTCGGGATTGGTGTCGTCGAAGCGCAGGTTGCACTTGCCGCCCGCGAACTCCTCCGCCAGGGCGAAGTTCAGGCAGATGCTCTTGGCGTGGCCGATGTGCAGGTAGCCGTTGGGTTCCGGCGGGAAGCGCAGGTGCACGCGTCCGTCGAAGCGGCCGCTGGCCAGATCGGCGTCGATGGCCTCCTGGATGAAGTGGCGCGAGCGCTCTACGGCGGCTCCGGTCTCGCTGGGCATGTCGTTCATGGGATCCTCACGGGTCGGATGATTGATCCGCTAAACTAGAACTTGGTCCGCGATCTGTCCAGCCTGAGGCCTGCTTATCAAGGCCTCCGCAGGCACCTCAAAATCCTGCGTATCTCATTTGTTTTCTTGGCGTTAAGCCTTGCGCAAAGGACCCTCGTTCACTATATTGAGAGCCTCCCCGACATCCTCCCGCAGCTCCTTTTCGGAGGTCCGGGATGTCTGCATCTGAACTTCATTCTCGTTTGCTTTCCATAATATCTGAGCTCGCCCGCGTCGAGAAACAGGCCGTGCTGCTCTTCGCCGAGATCTACTCACGAAAGCTCTTCCGTGAGCTGGGCTACTCGTCCATGCGGCAGTACTCTCGTGAAGCTCTGCAATTCTCTGACGCGAAGTTCTACCAGTTCCAGCGACTCGCCGAGTCGTTCAAGACCCTACCGAAAGTGAAGAAGGCGGTGGCTTCCGGTGAATTGAGCTGGACCAAGGCGCGGGTGGTCGCTCGAGTGGCCAAGCCCAAAACTCAGACAGCCTGGATCGACGAGGCGATACGCTCCGGTCGCCGTGAATTGGAGCGCAAGGCGAAAGCAGCTCGATCCGGGCGCGCGCCGGAGCCCGGCCTCTTTTCTAAGGAGAGGCCGGCTCCCAGCGCGCTTCGGAAAATGAATGTACATCTGAGACTCGAGCCCGAGCACTTAGCCCAGCTGGAAGCCCTGGAGGAAGCGCTCCGCAAGCAGGGCCTGAAGGGCTCCCGCGAAGAGCTACTGCTTCAAGCGCTGGCCCTGGCCTCGGGCAGTTCAGATTGTACCCGGGTACAGTCGAGGCCCAAGCAGGCAGTCATCTACCAATGTGAGGACTGCGGAGGAAAGAAAGTTCAGACAAGCCGCGGAATGCTCGAAACCGATGCGCCTACCGATGACGCGAAGGTACTGGGCAATGACGGCGTGAACCGAAGCAGCATTCCACCGAAGCTCCGAAACCAGGTCCTCAAACGCGACCGGCATCGCTGCCAGTCACCTGGCTGCGGCAACAGGCATTTCCTGGAAGTGCACCACATCAGGCCGCGTTTCGAAGGTGGCGGCAACGAGCCTGAAAATCTGACCACCCTCTGTTCGGCCTGTCATCGGTTGGTTCATGACTGTACACGTGTACAATCCGCCATCGGCTAGCCGGTCAAAAAACTCTACCTGGGTGCAACCCGAAAGCGGGCCGCGGGAAGCGGGTAGCGGGTAGCGGCCGTTCCGCGCTATAATTGTGGGCGACCCATTCCTCGAGGAGCTCCCATGCCTGCCCGCAATGCCTGGCCTATGGCCTTGATTGCCGTGTTCACCCTCGTCGTCGGCTTCATAGTTCTGAGTTCCAGCGATGAGGTTTCCCCGCCCAGGAAGCATCATTCCCAGGTTCCGGGAGACGGGCTCATACCCAAGGCGCCCAATCCCTGGTTCCACGCCAAGCGCGTCTATCCCCAGGGCGAGATTCCCCACGAAGCCTGGCGCGAGGCCCAGCTTCAGGCGGCCGCTTTGCGTGCCGAGGCCGGCGATAGGGATCAGGCACAGTGGGAACTGGAAGGGCCCACGAACATCGGCGGGCGCATCACCTGCATGGCCGTGGATCCCCGTGACGACGACGTGGTCTACGCCGGCGCGGCCGAGGGCGGCGTGCTCCGCAGCGACGACGCGGGCCAGCACTGGACGCCCCTCTTCGACGACATGCCCACCCTCTCCATCGGCGCTATAGTGCTCGATCCCAGCGACGCCGACCGCCTCTACGTGGGCACCGGCGAGGTGAATCCCGGCGGCGGCAGCGTGGCCTACGGCGGCACGGGCGTCTATCGCAGCGACGATCAGGGCGCGAGCTGGGTCTCCCTGGGGCTCGAGGAAACCGGTTCCATCGGGCGCATCGTGGTCGATCCCGGCGATCCGGACCGCATCTTCGTGGCGGCCAACGGGCATCACTGGCAGACCAGCCAGGAGCGCGGCGTCTACCGCAGCGTCGACGGCGGCGACAGCTGGGAGCGGGTGCTCTTCACCGCCGAGGACACGGGATGCATCGACATCATCATGCGGGCCGATGATCCCAACGTGCTGGTGGCCGCCATGTGGCAGCACCTGCGCCAGCCCACGGCCTACAGCTACGGCGGATCGAACTGCGCCGTGTACCGCAGCACCGACGGCGGCGACAACTGGTCTCTGCTCGGGGGCGGCCTGCCCACGCCCAACAGCCAGAGCGGGCGCATCGGCCTGGCCGTCTGCGAATCCCAGCCGGGCGTCATGTGCGCCATCTACGCCGACAAGACCGGCTATTTCGACGGCCTCTACCGCAGCACCAACGGCGGCGACAGCTGGACCCGCACCAACGACGGATCCCTTTCGGGCGTCTACGCGTCCTACGGCTGGTGGTTCGGCAACGTGCGCATCAACACCGCCAACCCCGACCACATCTACGTGCTCGGCCTCGACTTCTATCGCAGCACCAATGGTGGGGCGAGCTACTCCTGGGCCGCCGGCAGCATGCACGTGGACCATCACGGCCTGGCCTTCGGTTCGGGCACGAGCCCGGTGATGTACGAAGGCAACGACGGCGGCGTGTACCGGTCCACCAACGGCACGAGCTGGACCAAGCTGCCCGACATGCCCATCTCGCAGATCTACAAGTTCGCCCTCGACGCTAACAATGCCAACGCCCTCTTCGCGGGGCTTCAGGACAACGGCACCTGCCGCACCACCACGGGCCAGCTCGACGACTGGAACATGATCTACGGCGGCGACGGATTCGGGCCCTTGGTGCATCCCAGCAGTTCCAGCCGCGTCTGGGCCCAGTACCAGTACGGCGGCCTGGGCTACTCGAGCAACGGCGGCGGCTCCTTCAGCGGCGCCACCAGCGGACTGTCCGGACGCTTCAACTGGAACTGTCCCCTCGTGCAGGATCCCACCAACGCCGACCGGCGCTATTTCGGCACCGACAAGGTGCATCGCAGCTCCAGCAACACCAGCTGGACGGCCATCAGCGGCGATCTCACCGGCGGCACCTCCGGCGGATCGGGACAGGTGCGCGGCACCCTCTTCTCCATCGCGGTCTCGCCCCTGGACGGAGACGTGATCTGGGCCGGCAGCGACGACGGCGTGGTCTCGGTGACCGGCAACGGCGGCGGAAGCTGGATGGACGTGTCCGGCCTGCTGCCCGAGCGCTGGATCACGAGCATCCACTGCGATCCCAACGATCGCGACACGGCCTACGTGACCCTCTCCGGATTCCGCTGGGCCGAGGACATGGCCCACGTCTATCGCACGACCAATCTGGGCGCCACCTGGTCGCCGGTGGACGGCAACCTCCCGGACGCGCCGGCCAACGACCTCATCGCCGATCCCGACCACGCCGGACGCTGGTTCGTGGCCACGGACCTCGGCGTCTACGTGACCGAGAGCGCCGGCGCCAGCTGGACAGCGCTGGGAGCGGGACTGCCGAACGTGGTGGTCAATCAGCTCAAGCTCGATCAGGCGAATCGGCGGCTCTACGCGGGCAGCTATGGCCGGAGCATCTGGTCCATCGACATCGACCAGGTCACGGCCACACCTCCGCCGCAGTTCCTGCGGGGACGGGTGCTGCCGGTCTACCCGAACCCCAGCGAAGGCGGATCCTGGATCGCCTGGGAGCTGGATCGCAGCTCCGAGCTCGAGATCGAGCTCTTCACGGTGGCGGGACGCAAGGTCTGGTCGAAGCGCATGACCGGCGCGGAAGGCCCCGGACGGGTCTTCTGGAACGCTTGCGATTCCCGGGGCAATCCTCTAGCCTCGGGGCTCTACCTGGCGCGGGTTCGCAGCGGCGACGAAGTGCTGGGCAGCAAGACCGTGACCCTCCGTCGCTAAGCGAGAAGACATGAGTTCGAAAACCGAATTGAAGACCATGCCCGACTTCCACGTTGCCTGCCTGCGCCACGTCGGCCCCTACCCGGAGATCGGCGAGGTCTTCGGGCGCATCGCCGCCTGGGCCGGCGCCAAGGGACTGCTGGGTCCGAGCACGCAGTTCCTCGGCATCTATCACGACGATCCCGCGGACACTCCGGTGGAGAAGCTGCGCTCGGACGCCTGCGTCGTCGTGCCCAAGGGCACCGAGGTGGACGGCGAGGTGCAGCTGGCCGACATCCCCAGCGGCCTCTACGCCGTGCTGCACGGCGAGGTGAGCCAGGATGGCATCCCGGGCCTCTGGAACGAGATGCTGGGCTGGATGCAGGCGAACGGCCACGAATGGGACGACCGCCCCTGCTACGAGCTCTACCTGAACGACCACGAGAGCCATCCGGAGAAGAAGTTCATCATGGACGTCTGCGGGCCGGTGAAGAAGTCCTGAATCCGCCCAGGCAAAGAAACCCAAGGCGCGGACCCTTCGCGGGGGCCGCGCCTCTTCCTTGCTCTATTTGATCAAAGTCAAACGACCGGATTCCTCGTGATCGCCTGAGATGAAGCGATAGAAATAGACCCCGGAAACCACGTCGCGTCCCGCATCATCATTTCCGTTCCAGGTCGTGGAATGGCGGCCGGCTTCGAATCGCTGGTCATCGTGAAGCCTCCGGATTCTCCTGCCGGCAATGTCATAGATCGTTAAAGACACAGGGCTGCTCGAACCCAGTTCGAAGAGCAGCTCCGTGCTGGGATTGAAGGGATTGGGGAAGGCGCCCAGCATGTGTGTCACGGAAACGGGCGGCAGATCGTCGATCGGCGTTCCCTCGCACTCGTCCGGTATGCCGTTCTCGTTGGCATCCTGGGAAGTGCCGGTGCTGATGTCGCAGATGTCGGTGACGCCGTTGAGATTGCAGTCGCCGTAGTCCGGAAGCGACAGCTGAAAGATGAAGACCCGCCCCTCGACATCGCCGCTGTCGTACTGCGGATGGGCGGCGATCACTTCCTGGATTCCGTCGCCGTTGAAGTCGCCACCATAGGCTACAACCTGCCCCATGCCATAGTCCGTGTCGTCGGTGAAGAGCCGCTTGTCGGGCTCCGTGTCCAGGAAGGGACCCCCGAAGAAGAGGTCCGCCCAGCCGAAGCCGTCGCCGGAGAGGACATGATCTGCTCCAATAATGATGTCATCGAAGCCGTCCGCGTTCAGATCGCCCGCGGGGGCGACGGCCGAGCCGAAGTTGGCGAGGTCTTCCGGACCGACGAACTCCAGGTCGGCCACGCCGTCCACGACCTCGCCGCCGAAATAGAGGTAGGCGCGCCCCGGGTGGATATCCCCCTCCGCCGAGGCTGGAGCGGTTACGAGGAAGTCGTCGAATCCGTCGTCGTTGAGATCTCCCGCGGACCCGACCGCCTGTCCGAAGTTGTCGTTACTGTCGCCGGAAGCCAAAGTGGGTCCCGGGACCGCTCCCTCCTCGTGGGAAAGGAAGAGCCTGGCGTAGCCGAACTCCTGTCCGTATGCGTCACCGACGGCACCGACGATGACATCGTCGAGACCGTTGTCGTCCACGTCGCCTGCCTTGGCCACGCAGCGCCCGAAGTCGTCGTCATTCTGATCCCCGGGCCATGTCTCGATGGGATCGTGGTGCAGAAGCGTTGCGTCGTAGACGTAGACATGACCCGGATCCTGGTTGGTGGTGAGCGATGGCGCGCCTACGATCGCGTCTTCGAGGCCATCCCCGGTCACGTCTGCAAGGGCCAGAGCCGAGCCGTAATTGCTGTTGTACTGATAGCCGCCACGTGAATCCTCGTAGATTAGATCCGCTTCGGGACTGCCCACATAGACCACGATGAGGCCCGAGTCGTCCATGTACCCGGGTCCACCGATAATCAGGTCGTCGTACTCGTCGCCGTTGTAGTTGCCGGAAGCCAGAGCCGTCCCGTAACGGGTGTTCGAGTAGGTGGTGCTCAACTCCTCGTCGGCGACGTCATCCATCGGATCGCCGCCGTAGTAGATCAGCACTCGACCGCGGGCGCCGTTGCCCATATAGTAGCCCGGATCTCCCACCGCGATGTCCATGTAGCCATCGCCATCGAAGTCACCTGCGGCAACCGAGTAGCCGAAGACGCCGTTTCCGGTTCCATCCAGGTGGAAGGCATCGGGAATCTCGCAGAGATCGATCTCCATGTTGTCATTGCAGTCGACGGGATCCCCCGAGACGAAGTCGCACTCGTCGGGCACGCCGTTGTTGTCGCAGTCCGGCAGGCCAGCGTGGATATCGCATTCGTCGGGGATTCCATTACCCGTGCAATCCTCCGAGGTCCCATCGGCCAGATCGCATTCGTCGGGAACGTCGTTGTCGTTGCAGTCCAGGGCGACACCTTCGTCGATGTCGCACTCGTCGGGAATGCCGTTCTCGTTGCAATCGGCTTCGCATTCATCGGGAATGCCGTTCGCATTGCAGTCCTCCGAGGCGCCGGTCAGGAAATCGCACTGGTCGGGAATCCCGTTCCCGTTGCAATCAAGGGCGGTTCCCGCGTCGATTTCGTCGGAATCGCTGATGCCGTCTCCATCGCAATCACGCACCGCCATGTAGAGGACTCGATCATTGGGTTGGTCGTGGAAGCTGATATGCGGGTTGTCGAAGGGATCGATATCGATTGAGCAATTCAGCCTGTTTCCCCAGGACAGGTAGATTGTCTCGATAGACCATACGTCGTTATCAAGATGAGCGTATCGAAGTTCGCCAATCGAGGATTTGCCATAGACGATATGGGGACGGCCCTGGCTGTCCACCGCGATGTCGCTGTCCTCCTCGGCCTCGAGATCCCCGTCAACGAGCTCGAGGTTCCAGGATGAGGTCCTTGATCCGTGATAGAGAGACTGAGCGAGGGAGTTGTAGAAACTGATGTGGGCCAGGGAGGGACCGAACATGGCCAGGGAGTTGGGCCGGTACACGGATGAGTCGATGACGAGTTCGGTGAGCCAGAATCCGCCAGAGTCCGGATCGGGGTAGGTATAGTAGACTTCCGAATCGGTATAGGCGATTCGAGGAGAGCTGCCGTACGCCAAATCGAGGGCTGCGAAGGAGTGGGAGGGATCTAGCTCCAGGACGGTCTCGAATTGCCCCGCCCCCCAGACGCGCGTTTGGTACAACAGGGAATTCGGATAGCGACATTCGTTATAGGAAAGGATATGGGCGACATTGTCCTCGTCCACCTTCAGCTCCATGGAGAAGAAGGCGCAGTCCCGTTCGTCCAGGTTGATCGTCGACCAGTTCCCTCCGGAATCATAGGCGTAGACCATCGTCCGTCCCGAAGTTGCCAGGATCTGATACACCATGCGACCCCGGCCGTTGGGACCGATGTCCAGGGATCCGCCACTGAAGGCGATGACCGAGCCGTAGTCGACGCCATTGACTTCCCACCCCGATCCAGTTCTGACCGCATACCTGACAGAGGCGATTCCCTCGAGCGGATCCTTGTCAAAGCCAAGGTGCGGGACGCCATAGTCATCGACGACGATGGATGTCCAGTTATTGCGGGCATCGTCCACGATCTCCCAATCGAACTCCGTCGTCAGGCCCTCCGTTGGCAAAGCCAGGAGGATCAACAGGGTCAGACCGATGCCGAGGCGACCCGGCCTCGAAAACAGGCTTCGACCCAGGGCGAAGAGCATTCCCACACGGTTCCGCATGATTGACTCCCCTTCAGAAGGAGACTCCGATTCCCATCGAGAGAAACTGGTCCGAACCCAGTATATCAGGGCCCTGCACAATATCCCACCCCCAGGTGGAATATGGAGAATCAGACCTTGTTTCGGGTAGGGCTTAAGGGTTGGTTTTCACGGCATTTGGGAAAGATTCAATCTGTGCTCAGGACCCGACTAGCAGCAGGGGATCGACGAGTTGGCCCTGCAGGCTCAGTCCCCAGTGGAGGTGCGGGCCGGTCACGCGGCCCGTGCTTCCCGCCTTCCCGAGAAGCTCTCCCCTGCGAATCGCCCGCCCCTCCTCCACGAGAATCTCGTCGAGGTGGAAGTACATGCTGATGACGCCCTCGCCGTGGTCGAGATAGACCGAGTTCCCCGCGAAGTAGTGGTTGCCGGTCAGGATGACGCGGCCGGCCGCGCAGGCGAAGACGCTGTCTCCCACGGCCGCGCGAAAGTCGGCGCCACTGTGCGGGCTCTTGGGTTCTCCGTTGAAGAAGCGCCGCCTGCCGAAGTCGCCCGTCTTGGGACCGGGAACGGGGCGAAAGAGCGGCAGGGTCCAGCCACGCTTCCCGCTGACCGTGGACAGTGCGGCCCGCGTGGCCTTTTTCTCGCCATTGTGCCGGACGAGATCCTCCTCGGACAGCTCGTTGTACTTCTTCTCGACCTCGAGATGCTGTTCGGGATAGGCCTTGTCCTCGCGCAGGATCAACTTGCGCAGGATATCGCCGCCGACCTCGACCTCGAGCGTGTAGCTGTCCTGCTCGAGTTTCTCCTTCATCCCCACGCCGAGCAGAACCTCGGCGACAAAGCCCTCTTCCGATACATCCACCTGCGGCCGGATCTCACGATCCAGCCAGCGCAGGACCAGATCATCGCCCGTGCCACCTCCTCGGATCTCGACAAGAAAGGGCTCCCCCTCGGGCACGGTGGAAGGACAGCGCATTTCGAGGCTCCATCCCTGGCCGTTCGCCAGTATGCCCAACAGAGTCAACAGGATGTGTCTTGCGAGAAGCACCGAGCCTCCTTAGGGGTCGTTACTTCCTATCACCACCACATGTTAGCGGCAAGCCGATTCCACCCGGCGAACGCGCCCTTCGGGCCCGTGCCTCAAGAGGCCCGGACCTGGGCGGCCTGAAACGGGATTATGACAAACCGATTGAATTGAGATTTATAACCTTGTAAAATATGCGTTAATGTTGGGAATTTTTCCCTATTCCCCGAGGTGAACGTTATGAGTCCCTCTAGACTCTTTGCCATCAGACTTGTTTTCGTCGCCTTCCTGGCCAGTTCCAGCCACGCCTGGAGCGACACCTTCGTGCTGCCCCATCTGCTCGAGACAAGCGGTGGAATCGGGACGGGTGCCGTCGGCTTCGACACAAACCTCTATTTCAGCACCGCAGGCGGGCTGGCCTGCGAGCCGGCGGACGACTTCATCGTCGTCTGGACCTTCCTGCTCGACGGGGCGGGCAATCCGATCCTCGGAGCCGACGGCACCGAGGTGGCCAATCCCCACGTCTTCGATCTGCCGCAGGGCCATGCTTACGCGCTCAGGTTTCAGGACCTGTTCATGGCCGCCGGCGGATTCCCGGCCGACGAGGTGACCGGCATGGTCATCATCGACGCGGAGTCGAGCGACGGTCTGCCGCTCGATGGGCGGTTGGGGATACAGGGCGAGCGGGTTCACGGAGGGACGGTTCCCGGCGACATCTCCGTGTTCATGTTCCAGCCGCAGCCCATCGCCGCGACGGCCTCCGATCCCCCGCCCGGGTCGGTCTGCCGAACCTTCGTCATTCCCCGCTTCTTGGAGTCTTCGGGCACCATCGAGTACCCCGGCCAGTTCGATACGGAGATCCACGTCTCCTACAGCCGCGGACTGCCGGGGATAGACGGCCCGTCCGCGTCAACCGACTTCGATGTCTTCATGTTCGGTGAGGTGCCCGGTGAAATTTTTAAGGGTGCTTCTGGGGAAGACATCTGCAATCCATGCGAGCTCACCCTGGACGCCAGCCTCAGGCAGGGAACCTTTTCCCTGCAGAACCTCATCGAGGCCGAGGAATTCCCGGCCGGCGTGGTTATCGGCTACGCCATCATCACGGTGACCGGGGACACCGATGCCGCCAACGTGACCACCTTCGTGACCAACTCGCATTCGAGCGCACTGGATCTTGCCCTTTTCGGTTACGATCCCCCCGAAGTATCGAATTCCGACGTGATGACACCGGTCCCGGAACAGGCGGCCGCACTGCGGGAACAACTCCGTGGCTATCCGAATCCCTTCAACCCCCAGACCCAGGTGCGTTTCAGCCTCGGAACCGGCCAGATGCTGCAGCTCGAGATCTTCGACGCTTCCGGAAGAAAGATCCGAACACTGATCGACGGATTCCGGAGCGAGGGGGAACACCGTGTGGATTGGGACGGGCTCGACGACGCGGGTCGCGAGATGCCGTCGGGCGTCTATTTCAGCAGACTGGACTCGGAGGAGGGCACCCGAGTCGGCAAGCTGACCCTGCTGCGCTGAACCCACGCCCCGACCTCATAGGAATCGGGCGCGGCCGAGGCCGCGCCCGATTTTATGGGCATGCTCCTGAGCAAGGGCGAAACTATCCCCCGAAGAGCGTGGTTCCGCCGGCCTTGAGGTCGTCCACGGCCTCCATGACGCGATCGGCCATGGACTGCTCGGCCTTCTTCAGGTAGGAGCGCGGGTCGTAGACCTTCTTGTTGCCCACCTCCCCTTCCACCTTGAGCACGCCGTCGTAGTTCGTGAAGAACTGGTCGACGATGGGACGGGTGAAGGCGTACTGGGTGTCGGTGTCCACGTTCATCTTCACGACGCCGTAGCCCAGGGTCTCGTGGATCTCCTCCTGGCTCGAACCGGAGCCGCCGTGGAAGACCAGCCAGAAGTAGGCATCGTCTCCGTGTGCCTCGCGCAGGGCGTCCTGACCGTTCTTGAGGATCTTCGGAGTCAGCTTCACGTTGCCCGGTTTGTAGACGCCGTGCACGTTGCCGAAGGTGGCGGCGAACATGTACTTGCCGCCGGGCACTTCGGCGAGACGGCGGTAGACCTCCAGCATGTCTTCGGGGGTTGTGTAGAGCTTCTCGGCCGGTGCGTCTGAGGTATCCACGCCGTCCTCCTCGCCGCCCACCACGCCGGCCTCCACCTCGAGGATGATCTCGGCGGCCGCGCAGCGCTCGAAGAGCTTCACGGCGATGTCCATGTTCTCGTTCAGGGGAAGGGCCGAGCCGTCGAACATGTGCGATTGGAATAGATTGGACAGGCCCGCCGCGCGACGGCGCTCGGTCTCCTCGATGAGGGGCAGCAGGAAGCTGTCCACCTTCTCGGCCTGGCAGTGGTCGGTGTGGAGAGCCACGTAGATGTCGTAGTCCTCTGCGGCCCGGTGCACGTACTCGGCCAGGGCGATGGCTCCCTTGGCCGCGTCGCCGCGGCCGAGACCCGAGGCGAACTGGCCGCCTCCGGTGGAGACCTGGATGATCCCGTCGCACTTCTTCTCGGCGAAGGCCTTCAGGCAGGCGTTGGCGGTGATCATCGAGGTGATGTTGATGGCCGGATAGGCGAAGCCTTTCCGGTAGGCATTGTCCAGCATCTTGGAGTAGGTTTTGAAATCGGCGACAGGCATGGCTTCTCCTCGTTGACGTCTGCTCCCCGGCCGGACGCACTCCGGCTCACCGCCTCTGCTCTACCATGAAGGCGGCCGTCTGGCAAGATGGAGAGGCGAGAAAGCCCATAGCAAGCACCGGGAGGTTGAACCGTGAAACTCCAGAAATTCGCCCTGGGGCTCTTCGTGGTGGTCATGGTCTTCGGACTGCTCTACGTGGGCCGCAGCCTGCTCATCCCCCTGGTGCTGGCCTTCTTCATCTGGTACCTCATCAACACCCTTCGCGCGCTCTTCGAGCGCATCCGCTTGGCCGGCCGCAAGGCGCCGGGTTGGCTCGCCCTGCTGCTGGCGACCCTGCTGATCCTGGGTGCTCTGGGTTTCGTCCTCGACCTGGTCACCCGCAACCTGGCCCAGGTGGTTTCGCAGGCGCCGTCCTACCAGGTTAACCTGAACATCCTGCTGGAGAAGGCCTGGATGCTCGTGGGGCGTAGCGACTCGCCGCGCATCGAGCAGTTCTTCGCAGGATTGGACCTGTCCGAGCTGCTCTCCACCGCCGCCAGCACCCTGGCCGGCTTCGTGGGATCGGCGGGCTTCATCATCGTGCTCATGTTCTTCATCTTCCTGGAACAGCGCTACTTCCGAACCAAGCTGCTGGGCATGATTCCCGATCCGGAGGATCAGGAGGAGACCGAGCGGCTCATCGAACGCATCGATTCGGACGTGCGCACCTACATCGGCGTGAAGAGTCTGGTGAGCCTCATGACAGCAATCTTCAGCTACATCCCCATGAAGTGGGTGGGGCTGGATTTCGCGGAGTTCTGGGCGGTGATGATATTCATCCTGAACTTCATTCCCAGCCTGGGTTCGCTCATCGCCACGCTTCTGCCCACGCTCATGGCCCTGGTGCAGTTCAACACCCTGGGGCCCATCCTCACGGTGGGGCTCGGCATCGGCGCCGTGCAACTGGTCATCGGACAATTCCTCGACCCGCGCCTTACCGGCCAGTCGCTGAACCTCAGCCCTCTGGCCATCATCCTTTCGCTGACTCTCTGGGGGATGCTCTGGGGCATCGCCGGCATGTTCCTCTGCGTGCCCATCACCGTGGTGGTGATGATCATCTTCTCCCACTTCGAGGCCACCCGGCCCGTGGCCATGCTGCTGTCCCAGGATGGGAAGATCCGAGAGCCTTGACCTCCAAGGGCTTAGCTTCCTGGCGCTGATCGTGGGGATCTGCTATCATGGATTAATTCTGCCATATGATAGGAGATCCCCATGCCCTCGAGAATCGCCCTGCTCGCCCTGCTCCTTCTCGCCTCCCTCGCCCCCGCCTACGAGGCCGTGGAAATCGTGGGCGGACTCAGCGCTCCGCTCTTCGTAACCGCGCCACCCGGAGACGATTCTCGCATCTTCATCGTCGAGCAGGGCGGCCTCATCCGCATCTTCGATTTCGAAGAGGGACTGCTGGCAACCCCCTTCCTGGACCTGACTGGCATCGTCAGCTGCTGCGGCGAACGCGGGCTGCTGGGCCTGGCATTCCATCCCGACTACGCGAACAATGGATACTTCTATCTCAATCACACCCGCTGGGCCAGCAGCTGTGCGGGCGATGACGAGTGCACCAAGATCGTGCGATACGAGGTCAGCGGGAATCCGAACCTGGCCGATCCGGGAAGCCGGGAGGAACTGCTCGAGATCTCCCAGCCCTTCGGCAATCACAACGGCGGCATGATCGAGTTCGGTCCGGGCGACGGCCACCTCTACATCGGCATGGGTGACGGCGGTTCGGGGGGCGATCCCTACAACCTGTCCCAGAATCCGACCTCGCTGCTCGGCAAGATGCTGCGCATCGACGTGGACGGTGGCTTCCCCTACGCCATTCCCACGGACAACCCCTTCGTGGGAGAGGCGCCGCTGGACGAGATCTGGGCGCTCGGACTGCGCAATCCCTGGCGTTTCAGCTTCGACCGCGCCACCGGCGACATGTGGATCGGCGACGTGGGCCAGAACGCCTGGGAGGAAGTGGACCATCAGCCCGCCTCATCCTCCGGCGGCGAGAACTACGGCTGGCGCCTCATGGAAGGCGCGCACTGCTACGATCCGCCCACGGACTGCGACGACGGCTCGCTCACCTATCCCGTGCACGAATATTCCCACGGCAGCGGATGCTCCATCACCGGCGGCTACCTCTACCGCGGAAGTGCCACCGAGCTGCAGGGGCTCTATCTTTTCGCCGACTACTGCAACGGCAGGGTCTGGGCCCTCGATCCGAGCGACTACAGCGTGGAGGAGATCTTCACCGACGAGAACTTCGGCAACATCACCTCCTTCGGCGAGGATGCCGCGGGCGAGGTCTACCTCATGGCCGGCAGCAGGGTCTGGAGAATCCAGGCCACGGGTACGGGCGTGAACGATCAGCAGGCTCCCGCCGGCGGGCTCCGCATCGGCGAGAGCGCCCCCAATCCATTCCGCGAGCGCACCCGTTTCAAGCTGGCCATCGAGGAGCCCAGCCCCCTGCTCGAAGTGGGCGTCTACACCATCTCCGGCCGGCAGGTGCGAACCCTGCATGAAGAGGCCGCCGCGGCGGGCAGCCTGAATCTGGACTGGGACGGCCGGGATGACCGCGGCCGGGCCCTCAGCTCCGGCGTCTACTTCCTGCGGGCGCAGAGCGGTAGCAGCTCGGCGGGCAGCCGAGTCGTCCTGATGAGATGATTGGGAGAATCAGGCGGGCTGCAGCCAGAGAGCCAGTTTCTCGCGCAGCTGGGCCTCGAGGATGGGTTTGGACAGGTAGTCGTCCATGCCCGCGTCCAGGCAGCGATTCTTGTCGCCCTCCATGGCGTTGGCGGTCAGGGCGATGATGGGCACCTGGCGCGAATCGCCTCCGCCCCTAGCGCGGATTTCGCGGGTGGCCTCCAGGCCGTCCATCACCGGCATCTGCCAGTCCATGAGCACAAGGTCGAAGTCGTCGGAGAAGTAGGTGTGGACGCCTTCGCGTCCGTCGCTGGCGGTGACCACATCCATGCCGAGTTTCTTGAGCAGCAGCTGAGCCAGCTTCTGATTGACCGGATTGTCTTCCACGAGAAGCACCCGGGCGGAGGGCAACTCGAGGGTGGGCATCTCGGCCTCGTCGAGCCGGTTCTCGCGACCCTCATCGCTCCGCCCCTGACTGCCGCCTTCGCCGACGGGCACGTGGTGATCGATGCATTCGAAGGGCAGTGAGATCTGGAAGGTGCTGCCCACGCCCATTCGGCTGCGCAGTCGCATGCGCCCGCCCATCATCTCCACGAGACTGCTGGATATGGACAGGCCCAAACCCGTGCCGCCGAACTTGCGCGTGGTGGAATTGTCGGCCTGGGTGAAGGCGCCGAAGATCTTGGCCTGCTTCTCGGGGGGGATGCCGGGACCGGTGTCGGTCACGCCGATCTCCACGCGCGCCGCGCCGCCCTCGCGGGAATGCAGCTTGAGGTCCAGGGTCACGCAGCCCTCGGAGGTGAACTTGATGGCGTTCTGGGTCAGATTCGTGAGCACCTGGCGCAGGCGCACCGAGTCGCCCATCACCCACTCCGGAATATCGCCGGAGACGTTCAATTCGAGACCGATGCCCTTTTTCTCCGCATTGAGGCGCAGCAGCTTCACCACGCTCTCGACCAGCTCGCGCAGGTTCAGCTCTTCCAGGCAGATCTCCAGCTTGCCCGCTTCGATCTTCGAGAAGTCGAGGATGTCGTTGATGATGCGCAGCAGCGAGCGCGCCGAACTCATGGAGTCGTCCAGGTATTCGCGCTGCGTGGCGTCCAGGTCGGTGTCGAGCACCAGTTCGGTCATGCCGATGACGCCGTTCATGGGCGTGCGTATCTCGTGGCTCATGTTCGCCAGAAACTCGCTCTTGGCCCGGGTGGCTTCCTCGATCTTCCGCTGCGCCCGCTCCAGGTCGCTGGCTCGGCGCTTGAGCAGATACTCGTTGCGCAGTCCGTTCCAGTAGTCGCAATGGAAGTGATTGCCCATGTAGAGCGAGAACCCGATGAGGATGAGCGTCATCAGACCCAGGCCGATGGACTCCGCGCCCGATACCAGCAGGGTGGCCGAGAGCGGTCCGATGAGCGAGAACATGAACACGCGATAGAGCGCTCGGGAAGGCGCCAGGGAGTTGGTGGCGCCGAAGACGAGTCCCACCGTGGCGAAGGTGCCGAGCATGAAGGCGTTGCTCATGCCCATGTACAGGTAGATGATCGCCAGTCCGATGCCCCAGATGGGCGTGGGCAGCAGAATGGCGAAGGCGTGCTCGCGGCGCCACTTCTCGGGATCCTGCGCGTAGAGACGATCGAAATGCAGGGCGGTGCGCAGACGGACGAGCCCGAGGAACACGAAGAGGGCGATGAGGACGGGGATGGGCCCCAGGAAATGGGCGCGCAGCTCGGACAGGAAGGTGACGATGAGGGCCAATATGGGCAGCATGGTGGCCGAGGGCCGAGACCTGAGAGCCAGCTCACGGTCCGCCAAGGGCGTCAGTTCCGGAATGCGTCCCACCGGTATGGGGCGCGATGATAAGGTGTCCATGCCTACCTACCCATCCATCAGATCGAGGATCCGCTGATAGCTTTATCGGTAGGCCGGTCCCATCCCTTGATCGAGAAATGAAATTCTAAGGTCCTTAATCACTTGATTTTAGCAAAACTTGAATAAACCTCAGTTTAGGAAGAGCAAAGCCACTCCGGCCAGGGCGACCAGAGTGCCCCAGATGGCTCTCTGAGGGATGCGCAGCCCGAAGATCCATCGGTCGATGGGAAGCAGGAAGAGCGGCGGCAGGGCCATGAGCGTGGAGGCCACGCCGAGGCTGGTGTATCGGATGGCCACCAGCGAGAGCCAGACCCCGACCAGGGGTCCGAGCACCGCGCCGGCCAGGGTATAAGCGCCGCCCTTGGGCTTGAGCCTCACCGCACGGAAGCTGCCGGCGGCGCTGCCGCGCAGCAGGGCGAAGATCCAGATCACCACGGCGGCCGAGCCCAGGCGGATGAGGTGTCCGGAGATGGAAGCCAGGTCGCCTTCCAGGCCCTTGCGCGCGAGCAGCAGGCCCAGAGCCTGTCCCACCGCGCCGCCCAGGGCGAAGAGCAGACCCTTCATGTGGAAACTGTGGCTGTTGCCGTTGGCCGGGCGCTCGGACACCACCCAGCTCACCCCCGCCAGGGTCACCGCAATGCCGACGATCTGCAAGGCGCCGAGAGTCTCGCCGAAGATCATCCATGCGAGGACCGAGGCGATGACCGGCGCCAGGCTGAAGACCAGCATGGTGAGCCGCGCGCCGAGCATGATGAGGGCCTGGAAGAGGAAGCTGTCGCCGATGACCAGGCCCACCACCCCGCTGGCGGCCAGCCAGATCCAGTTGCTCGAAGTCGCTTCGGGAGGGAGCAGGTGCCCGGTCAGGCCCCAGTGCAGGCCAATGAGCATCAGTGTGGCCGCCAGCAGGCGCAGCCGGTTCACGATGACCGAGCCCAGCTCCTTGCCCGCCAAGGCGAACATGAGGGGGCCCACCGCCCAGAAGAAGGAGGTGGCCAGGGCTGCGATTTCACCGGCGAAGGGCATGAATCCTTGTCTTTCGAATCAGCAAGAATGGCGAAGACTACCGTTGTACGAAGAATCGACGTCGGGTGCAATCGGCCAACTTCAAACTGGCTTGCTACACAGAAGCTGGACTAATCAATCTAGTACGAGTTTCCTATATCAACTAGACTCCAGCTAAACACACCCATAACAGGAGGCGCATGCCAATAAAGAAATGTGACGCAGACGCACTTTTATCGCTCTTGAGAAATGAGCTAGGGACAGAACTGTCAGAGCTTCATCAAATCCTCCAGAGGATCAATCAAAAGGATGATTGGTCTTTTGTCATCCAAGCTCAAGCAGTAATAGAAGCTGCTCTCACAGACACAATCGTGAACCACCTTGGTGAGGATGAAATCACATCAATAGTGGAGCGACTCCCCCTCGTAGATGATCAACTAGGCAAGCTTACAATCGCAAAGAAGTGTAGTTTGATTTCTGGAGATAAACGAAAAGCGATAAAAAGGCTAGCCTTTCTCCGCAACAAGCTCGCTCATAGTATTAGCTACTTGGATTTTGACTTTGTGCCGTTCTTCAATGACATGAAGAAAGGGGAGTTGAAAGCTTGGAGGAGTGATCTTCTATGGTTCGTCAATGATGATAGTACTAGAAGTTCCTGGACTCAGGTATTCGAGCATACTCCACGTACTGCTGTCTGGTTGTCGGTCTTTCTGATTGCTTCAGATCTGATCATTACTCGCAAAGAGATTGAGGGATTGAGACGAATCAACTCACTTGATGCTGCCACTTCTGAACAGATCATAAAGCAACTCCAAGGGGCCGACGTTCCAAATTCTTGAGTAAACCAAATCTGCCAGACTTCATCTCAGCTTCACGATCTTCGCGGTTTTCAATTCGCTGCCCGAGTGGAACTTCGCCAGGTAGACGCCCCCCGCCAGCGCGCGCCCGCGCTCATCGCGGCCGTCCCACTCCCAGCTCTGCAGGCCGCTGACCGAGCCCGCGTGCAGCTCGCGCACGCGGCGGCCGCGCACGTCGAAGATCTCCAGGCGAGCGTCGCCCTCAGGGCCGCGGTAGCGGAACACGGTGGAGCCGCGGAAGGGATTCGGCGCGGCGTCCAGCAACATGGAGCTGGCCGCGAAATCTCCGGCCGAAGTCGGGGTGCCCGTGTTGCGGAAGACGTAGTTGCCGATGCCCGAGTCCCAGTTGGTCACGCCGAGATCGAGGTCGAGGGAATAGGTGAAGCGCACCTCGATGAGTTCGCCGGGCGCGGGCGGCGTGGCCAGGGATACCCAGCCGCGCTCGAGGTGAACGCAATAGGCGTCGGGCAACTGAAGATCGCCGTCCACGCGCACTTCCGTGACGGCTCGCACGGGGCTGCGCGCCAGCTTCACGTAGGTGCGCGCGCCGTCACCGCTGGCGATGGTGCTGCCGCCGGCGACCAGGGCGTCGTTGTCCACGTCGCCCCAGAAGCAATTCTCGATGACGCTGTTGGTCGAACTGGTCCACGCGGGCGTGCTGGACAGTCCTCCGCCGTTGTTCTCGTAGAGGCGCACGGCGCCCCACCAGCGTCCGGCGGCCAGGTCGGGATCGAAGTCGAGGTCGATGTCCACCCAGGACACGTGGGAACCATAACCCGAACTCGCGGACTGCCAGTCGGGCGTGGTGTTCAGGGTGCCCGCGACGTTGCCGTAGACCTTGAAGCGGCCGTAGCCGCCGAGCTGGTTGTTGTCGGCGATGGCGAACTCCTGCCATCCGTCGCCGTCCCAGTCGCCGAAGGCGGACGTGTTGCCATTGTTGAGGGGGTCGGTGCTCGTCCAGTCGGCGACGGTTGGAATGCCGCCGCCTTCGGTCTGGCGATTCAAGTAGATGCGATTGGGCGAGTCGATGCCGCAGACGGCCAGGTCGAGGTCGCCGTCGAGATCCACGTCTTCCCAGGCCACGTCCAGGGCGTGACCGAGTTCGCTGCTCTGCCAACTCGGTGTCGATTCCAATACGCCTCCATCATTGAAGAAGATCTTCTGGCGCTCGGCAACGCTGGTGTAGGATTCGCCCGACGAGCAGGCCAGGTCGAGGTCGCCGTCGCCGTCGGCGTCGCCCAGGGCCACGGCGAAGCAATAGAAGTCCACGCCGGATTCCCAGTCGGGAGTATCGCTGAAGGCGCCCGTCCCGGGATCGCCCAGGTAGAGCTTCACCTTGCCCGGCTGGCTGAAGCCACCGGGACCGATGTAGACGGCCACCGCGGCGTCGAGGACTCCATCGCCGTTGACGTCGCCCAGGTCCAGGTGCCCGTGATAGTCGATGTCGCTCGAGGACCAGCTCGGCGTCGCCGGAAAGCCACCCGCGCCGTCGTTGAAGTAGACCACGAGGCTCTGCCGGGAGATGTCGTTGCCGTTGGCCACCACCATGTCCAGCCAGCCGTCCTGATTGGTATCGGCCCATCCTCCGCCCGTGGCGATGTGGCTCATCGGCGTAGATTGGTAGTAGGGCGTCACTTCCAGCGGAATGACGGCCTCGGCGATGGCGGCGCAAGACAGGAGAATGAGGAACAATGGGAAGGCATGGCGAATCATGAGACGCTCCCGGGCGTAAGAGGAATCACGATTATAGCATCTTCCAGCTCCCATTCGTTCAAACCTTTACGACGATCAGACCGTCCATGTATCGAACCCGACGAGATCCGGAGAAGCCCATGTCATCGGCCGCCCTGCAAACTTCGCTTCCCTACCAGGACGTGGAGATCCATCCCGAGGTTCCCAGCCTCGTGGAGCGGTGCAAGACGGGCGACATGGCAGCCTTCGAACGGATCTTCCGCCTGCATCAAGGTCGCATCTACGCGCTTTGCCTGCGCATGACCGCCGATCCGGACAAGGCCGAAAGCCTGACCCAGGACGCCTTCGTGCGCGGCTGGCAGAAGCTCGACTCCTATCGCGGCGACGGCCCCTTCGGCGGCTGGATGCGAAAGGTCGCCGCGCGAACCGTCCTCGATTTCGTCCGAAAGGAATCGCGCGAAAGGAAGCGATTCCAGTATGCGTCGGACGAACTCGAGGAGCGAGATCTGAGAGCCGTGAACTCAGATGATCGCATCGATCTGGAGCGCGCCGTGGCCACCCTTCCCGAAGGAGCACGCACGGCCTTCGTGCTGCACGACATGGAAGGATTCCGCCACAAGGAGATCGCCGAGATGACGGGATTGGCCGTCGGGACCATCAAGGCCCAGCTTCACCGGGCCCGCAGACTCCTCATGGATCGCCTCGGCGGTCCGGAAGGGAGGAGGAACCATGGAACACGATAGGGCGAAAGACCTGCTGCAGGATTTCCTGGATGGGGACCTCTCGGCCAAGGATTCCAAGGCGCTTCGCGAGCATCTGGATCGCTGCGAACTCTGCGCCGCCGAATTCGAGGCCCTGGAGGGACTGGTCCAGAGCGCCCGCGTGCTGCCCGAGGAAATCGCGCCCGACCAGGACCTCTGGTCCGGCATCGAGGATCGACTGGCCCGGGGCGACGCGGATCAACCCGCGGAGGCCCTGCAGTCAACGCGTCCCTTCTGGCGACGGCCCATCACCCTGGTCGCCGCGGCGGCCGCGCTGGTCCTGGCCCTGCTCGCCACCAACCGCATCATGGGTGACGGGCAAGGCTTCGGCGGTCTCAGCCTGGGCGGCGCGCCGGCCAGCGCGCTGGATCTGCTGGCCTCCGGAACCGTGGACGCCCTCGAGGCAGAGGTGCAGGCGGCCGATCCCGGCGTCGATGCACTGCTGGCCCAGGAGGCCGAGCGCGGCAGCGAAGAGGCGAGTCCTTTGGTGGAGAACCTGCAGATCGTCAACAAGGCCATCGACGAGGCGCGTCGCGCCTGGAAGGCCAATCCGGAAAACTCGCATCTCGCGAGAATGCTGATTTCGGCCTACCAGGCCAAAATTGCGCTTCAGGAGAAGGTGGGACAGATCGCCGAGCGGACCTGAGGCTGATGGCGCTCATTGCGCGAAAGGAGCTGTATCATGAACTCGAGGAACTACAAAAGCGCGGTCCTGGCGGCGATGTTGGCCCTGGTTCTCGCGATCCCGGCGGCGGGTCAGGAAGAGGTGGACGTCACGCGTGATCTGTCCAAGGGCGGACGCCTGAGCGTCGAGAACATCGCCGGCTCGGTGACCGTGAGCGGTTGGGACAGGAACGAGGTGCACATCACCGGCACACTGGGCAAGGGCACCGAGCGCCTGGACGTGGACGGCAACAAGAACCGCCTGAAGGTCGAGGTCATCCTGCCCCGTAAGGCGCGCAACGTGAAGGGCAGCCATCTGCACATCAAGATGCCCTTCGGCGCGGAACTGAAGGTGTCTACGGTGAGCGCCGACATCGAGGTGACCGATCTGCGGGGCGAGCTCTCGCTGGAATCGGTGAGCGGCGAGATCGAGGTGCAGGCCGATCCGACCGGCTTCGAAGCCGAATCCGTGAGCGGCGATCTGGAGCTGATCCTGAGCGGCGAGGTCTTGGAAATGGCCACCGTGAGCGGCGACATCGTGTTGAAGACCGAGACTCCCCGCGAGCTGGAGATCGGCACCATCAGCGGCGACGTGGAAGTGATTTCGAAGTGGATCGGCCGCATCGACTTCGAATCCATCTCCGGCGACCTGGATTTCGCCGGCGAGATCAGGGAACGCGGCAGCTTCAACAGCCAGAGCGGCGACCTCTACATCGTCTTCTCGAAGGCTCCCAACGCTGAGTTCGAGATCGGAACCTTCAGCGGCGACATCCGAAACGCCTTCGGCCCCGAGCCGCGCAAGAGCAACAAGTTCAACCTGGGCAAGAGCCTCGAGTTCACGGCCGGCGACGGCGACGCGAGCATCGACATCGAGAGCTTCAGCGGAGACATCATTCTCAAGACGAAATAGTTCCCCCCGACGCGGTAAGCGAGGCGGGCCTTCGGGCCCGCTTTTTCTTAAGCCGTGGTCACCAGCAGGATGCCGCCCAGGGCCAAGGCCGCCGCCAGCATCTTGCGCTTGGTGAAGGGCTCGTGGAGGAAGATCGTGGCGAGGATGAGCACGTATAGGGTGCTGGTCTGATTGAGGATGGCCGCCGTGGACGCCTGGGTGTACTTCATGCCCCCGATCCAGAAGAGCAGGGCCAGGCAGGAGCCCAGCAGGGTGCCCGGAATCGAGCAGCGCCAGCTGCGGGTGGGTTTGAAGACCGCCATGATTTCGCGACGCTTCGGAGAGAGAAGCGCCACGGGAAGCATCACCAGGATGCTCGCCGCCTGCCGCACCGTGGTGGACCAGATCACCGGATGCTTCTCCAGCACCGGTTTGGCGATGACGATGGCCAGGCCCACGGTGGCCATGGCCATCATCCCCCAGAACATGCCCATGAGCAGGGTGCCCAGGCTCATGCCCTCGGGTCGTTTGGCGCGCGAGGCCAGCAGCACCGCCCCGGCCACGAGCACCATGCCGCCGTACTGCTGGAGACCGGGCCGTTCGCCCAGGATGAGGAAGGCGAAGAGCACGATGAAGGGCGAGTAGAGCGTGTCAACGATGGCCGTGAGCCCGGCGCCGATGGTGTTGAGCGCGCGGTGGAAGAAGGTGTCCGAGAGGGCGATGCCCAGAACGCCGCTGAGGGCCAGAATCAGATAGTCGCCGAGGGGTGCCTCGCGCCAGAGCCCCTGCCCCGAGATCAGGAGCAGAGGCAGGAAGACCAGCATGGACACCACCACCCGGAAGAGGTTCAGGGTGAATGGGGCGATGGTCTCGCCGGACTTCTTGAAGAGGATGACGGCTGTGGCCCAGACCATGGCGGCCGCCAGCGCGAAGAACTCGCCCATGGGTCTCCTTGGGGTGACCCCTGCACTAAGGGGCCTGGAGGGGTATCTGTCAACGGCAACCATTGTAGGAAGTTGCGGCAATTTGCGCCGGGCGGAGGGGCGTCCTTTCCCGCCGTTTCGGTCCGGACATAGCCCGCCAGAAGCCGAGGGGCCCAAAACCGCCTGGGAAGCGGGCCAACATTCACATCAAATAGAGCGTAAATTTCCTGAAATATGGTATGATCATTGATTATGGCCCCTAGCCGAACCCAGTCCTCATTCCAAGGAGTCTGTGAAGATGCCCGTGAAAGTGTTCCTGGACGAGAGTGAGATCCCCCGCCAGTGGTACAACCTGGCCGCCGATCTGCCGACGCCCCTGCAGCCGCCCCTGGGCCCCGACGGCAACCCCGTCAGCCCCGAGATGCTGGCGCCGGTCTTCCCCATGAACCTCGTGGAGCAGGAGGTCAGCCAGGAGCGCTGGATCGACATCCCCGAGGAAGTTCTGGAGATCCTCTACCGATGGCGCCCCTCGCCCCTCTATCGGGCCACCGCCTTGGAGAAGGCCCTGGATACTCCGGCGAAGATCTACTACAAGAACGAGGGCGTGAGCCCGGCGGGCAGCCACAAGCCCAACACCGCGGTGGCCCAGGCCTGGTACAACCGCGAGTTCGGCATCAAGAAGCTCACCACCGAGACCGGCGCCGGACAGTGGGGCAGCGCCCTCAGCTTCGCGGGCGCCCTGCTCGGCCTGGACGTGCACGTCTACATGGTGCGCATCAGCTTCGACCAGAAGCCCTTCCGCCGACTGATGATGGAGACCTGGGGCGGCCACTGCATCGCCAGTCCCAGCGAACAGACCCAGACCGGCCGCGCCATCCTCGAACAGATGCCCGACACGCCGGGCAGCCTGGGCATCGCCATCAGCGAGGCCATCGAGGCCGCGGTGACCGACGAGAGCGGCACCACCCGCTACAGCCTGGGCAGCGTGCTCAATCACGTGATGCTGCACCAGACCATCATCGGCCTGGAGGCCAAGAAGCAGCTCGCCAAGATCGGCGAGGACAAGGTGGACGTAGTCATCGGCTGCGCGGGCGGCGGCAGCAACTTCGCCGGACTGTCCTTCCCCTTCGTGCTCGACAAGATCAATGGCGCGGACATCAAGATCATCCCCGTGGAACCGGCCTCCTGCCCCACCCTCACCCGAGCGCCCTTCAGCTACGATCACGGCGACACGGCCAAGATGACGCCGCTGCTGCCCATGCACTCCCTCGGGCACGCCTTCGTGCCTCCGCCGGTGCACGCGGGCGGGCTGCGTTATCACGGAATGTCGCCGCTGGTCTCCCAGGCGGCCCACGAGGGACTGCTGGAGCCCCTGGCCCTCGACCAGCTCGAGAGCTATTCGGCGGCGGTGAAATGGGCGCGCACCGAGGGATTCATCAGCGCGCCGGAGACCAGTCACGCCATCGCGGCGGTGATCCGCGAGGCCGAGCAGGCCAAGGAAGAGGGCAAGGAGAAGACCATCCTCTTCAACTGGAGCGGTCACGGGCTCATGGACCTGACCGGCTACGAAGCTTATCTGGCCGGGCAACTCACCGATCACAAGATGTCGGAGGATGAACTCCAGGAGAACATCAAGATCATGTCCGAGTTGCCGAAGCCGAACATGGACAAAACCGGCAAGTGGTAGCCTCTCTTCCCCCTCGCCGGAGTTTGGAGCCCCCGTTCCGAGACGGGGGCTTTTTCATTTGTCTCGCCGGGGAGACTTTTCAATATCTAGGCCATCTATTCCACTGATATAAAATGATTTGACAATCTTATCGGACTTCATGCCGCCAAGCCAGGTGCTGCGACCCAAGCAATGCTTGGCCGATCGATCCGACTCTCCTAAGCTGCGCAGATCCCAAGGAGGTCCGCATGGCGCAAAAGCGAGATCGCTGGCACAGTCGAACGGCCTTCATCATGGCGGCGGTGGGTTCGGCCGTCGGCCTAGGCAACGTCTGGCGCTTCCCCTACGTGGCCTATCAGGGCGGAGGCGGCGCATTCCTCATCCCCTACTTCGTGGCGCTGTTCACCGCGGGCATCCCCATGCTCATCCTCGAGATGGGCCTCGGGCAGCGCATGCAGCGGGGAGCGCCGGGAGCCTTCGGATCCATCCGCAAGGGACTGGAATGGTTCGGCTGGTGGGCGGCGGGACTGAGCGCGGCCATCGTGATCTACTACTCCACGATCCTCGCCTGGGCATGGGTCTATCTCTGGCACAGCTTCGAGCTGGCCTGGAGTTCGGATCCCGAGGGATTCTTCACCCGGGAGGTGCTGCAGCGATCGGCCGGTCCCGCCGAGATCGGCGCGCCGGTCTGGTACCTGGTGATCGGCATGGTCCTGACCTGGACGGCCATCTGGCTCATCCTGCGGAAAGGCGTGCGCAGCGTGAGCAAGGTGGTGATGATCACCGTTCCCCTGCCCCTGATCCTGCTGGGCGTCATGCTGATCCGCGGGCTCACCCTGCCCGGCGCCATGGACGGCATCGCCTACTATCTCACGCCCGATTTCAGCAAGCTCGCCGATCCGAACATCTGGCTGAGAGCCTACGGACAGATCTTCTTCTCCCTGAGCCTGGCTTCGGGGGTGATGATCGGATACGGCTCCTACCTCGGACGCAAGGCCGAGGTGACCAACAGCGCCCTCATCACGGCCCTGGCCAACTGCGGCACCAGCTTCTTCGCGGGCTTCGCGGTCTTCTCCATGCTCGGCTACCTGGCCAAGGTGCAGGGCCTGCCGGTGCCCGAGGTCACCAATGCGGGCACGGGCCTGGCCTTCGTCACCTACCCCCTGGCCATCCTGAAACTGCCGGCGCTGAACACGCTCTTCGGCCTGATCTTCTTCATCACCCTGCTCACTCTCGGCATCGACTCGGCCTTCGCCCTGCAGGAGGCCTTCACCACGGGCATCCACGACAAGTGGAAGGTGAAGCCCGAGAAGCTGGCCTGGGGATTCGCCATCGTCGCCTTCCCCCTGGCCCTCATCTTCACCACCAAGGGCGGCTTCTACTGGTTCGACATCGTCGACAAGTGGGTGAACGATTTCGGTCTGGTCACGGCGGGTCTGATTCAGGCCCTGATCGTCGGCTACCTCTACGACATCCAGGGCTTCCGCGACTACCTCAACGGCATCTCTGAAGTGCGCTTGGGCAACTGGTGGATCTGGATGCTACGCTACGTGACGCCCCTGGCGCTCACGATCACCCTCATCCTGAACCTCCAGACCGAACTCACCGAAACCTACGGGGGATACCCGCGCTGGGCCACGACCCTCGGAGGTTGGGGAACCTTGATCGCCCTGGCGATACTCGGATGGTTCCTCAGCCGAGGCATGGGAAAGGAGGCGCGCTGATGCCTTTGTCCGCATGGCTCATGCTCATCTTCGGATGCCTCGTGCTCTACGGCGGGCTGGCGGTCTGCCTGTTCATCGCCAGCCGCGCCCGCAAGGAATAGACGAAGCCCCCGGCACTTGCCGGGGGCAGTTCTCAGTTCACAGTTCTCAGTTCACAGTTCAATGGCTGAGATGAGCCATCTTCCGCACCCGGCGCTTGAGCCGGTGAATCTGCCGGCGCGTCTGGTGCAGCTTCTCCCTGTCACCGGCCTCCAGTGCCGCCGCCCGCTGGGCCTTGAGTTCGCGGATCCTCGCCTTGATCTCGGTCTTGCCCTTCGCGTCCACCACCTTGTGGGGACGCTCTATGCCAAGCTTCTCGGCCACCGTCGCCACCAGGTCTTCCTTGTTGAAGCCGCTGGTTCCCTCGATGCCTTGCTCCTTGGCGATTTCGCGGAGCTCCGTGACTTTCTTCTTGCTGAGTTCATGCCAATCCAAAAGACACCTCCTTCCACACATCCAATTCTGTCCCGGCTCGCGGATCCTGTCAATCCGGTCAGACGGCTGGTCGAAAAGCGCGGGAAACGCTAGGATTCATGTATGGATCCCAAGGACCGCCCGACTAAGGACTGGCGCAGTCTCTTGAGCCCCTGCAGACTCTGTCCACGGGAATGCGGCGTCGACCGCATGGGGGGCGAAATCGGCGAGTGCGGCATCGGCGGGAAGGCGCGCGTCGCCAGCTGGGGCCCCCACTTCGGCGAGGAGGCCGTGCTGGTCGGCGCCGGAGGCAGTGGCACGATCTTCCTGGGCGGATGCAACCTGCACTGCGTCTTCTGCCAGAACTGGGACATCAGCCAGCAGGCCGCGGGCCGGGAATCGAGTGCCGAAGAGATCGCCGATCTCGCCCTTGAACTGCAGGATCGCGGCTGCGAGAACGTCAACTTCGTCTCTCCCACCCATGTGGCCCATGCCGTGGCCGAATCGCTGGGCCTTGCGCGAGAGATGGGCCTGCGCATCCCCAGCGTCTGGAACAGCGGCGGCTACGATTCCGTGGAGGTTCTTCGCAGGCTCGAAGGGCGGATCGACATCTATATGCCCGACTACAAGTGGGCGAACGCGGAGGCAGGTCGTCGCTATTCGGATGTGGACGACTATCCTCGCATCGCGTCCCTCGCGATTCAGGAGATGTACCGCCAGGTGGGGCCGCTGGAAGTCGACGGCCGTGGCGTCGCCCGCAGAGGTTTGCTCGTGAGGCACCTGGTCATGCCCAAGGATCTGGCCGGCAGCGCGGAACTCATCGAGAAGCTCGCGAAGCTGGCGCCGGGAGCGTCCATCAACGTGATGGGACAGTACAGACCCGAGTACCGGGCGGGCGCTGTCCCCGAACTACAATCGAGGGTCCAAGCTTCGAGCATCGTCGAGTTGAGGGATTCCGCCGAGGGATTAGGCCTTCAGGTGCTCCGGCGCTAGCCGATTTCCAGAACCTTGGCGCCCCGGGTGCCGCCGCGCTTCAGATCGAGCAGCGCGCGATTGGCCTCCTCCAGCGGATAGGTCTCGACCTTCGGCCGAATCGGAATCTCCGCCGCCAGTTCCAGAAACTCCCGGACGTCGGCCCGCGTGATGTTCGCCACGCTCTTCACTTCCTTCTCCTGCCAGAGCTGCTTGGCGTAGTCGAGATCAAGTAGCACCTGCCTGTCGCCATCCTCCTTGCGAATGGCGTTGATGACCAGGCGGCCGCCGGGGGCGAGCCATTTCAGGGCCTCGCTCAGGGGCAGCCAGGCCGGTGTGGTGTCGATGACGGCATGAAGCGGCGCAGGCGGCGCGTCGCTCGTGCCGCCCGTCCAGACCGCGCCCAGGCTCCGCGCGAACTCCCTTTCGTGTTCCTTGCGCGCGAAGACGAAGACCTCGCTGTTCGGGTACAGATGCCGCGCCATCTTCAAGACCAGGTGCCCCGAGGCGCCGAAGCCGGTAAGTCCGAGACTGCGGCCGTCTTCCAGGCCGGCCAACCGAAGCGATCGATATCCTATGGCGCCCGCACAGAGCAGCGGCGCGGCCTCGGCGTCGTCGAAGAGATCGGGAATGGGATAGGCCGACCCCGCCGGCACCACCATGCGCTCGGCGTATCCGCCGTCGGCGTCGCGGCCGGTGGCGCGGAATTCGGCGCAGAGGTTTTCGCGCCCGCTCCTGCAGTACTCGCACTTGCCGCAGGACGAGAAGATCCAGGCCACGCCCACCCGCTGTCCGATCTCGAGTCCATCCGTCCCTTCGCCGAGTTCCGCCACGCGGCCCACCACCTGATGTCCCAGGATCACGGGCAGTCGCGGCGGCGGTGTGCGACCTTCGATTTCGTCGAGTTCGGTGTGACAGACACCGCAGGCGGAAACGTCGATGAGGACTTCCCCGGGGCCGGATCGCGGATCGGGCCGCTGTTCCAGTGTCAGCGGTTCAGTCCGGTCAGCAAGAGGCGCCAGCGAGTGCAGCAGCATCGCTCGCATGGCTGATCCCCTAGGAGCGCTTGGCGTGATCCACGCCCTTGAGGATCTTCAGATTCAGCACGATGAAACGCCAGAACTGGAAGATCCAGTTGCCCATGAGGTGTTTCTGAAAACGTGTGATGGCCATGGCTACTCCGGTATGAAGCTCCAGCCGGGACGGCCTTGGAGCTTCCACATGAAGGTGCTGTGGATCATTCGCTTCATCCAGGCGCCGGCGAGCCCCATCTCCATGGATGAGGCGAAGACGTCGCGCCCGGTTTCGGGATACTTCTTGAAGTTCGGCACGACCGGGTTGATCAGGATTACAACCGCTGAACCGTCCACCATGGAATTGCCCACGGAGGCGATGCAGGCGGCGTACATCTCGGTCATGCGTTCGCCGTGCTTGGCCTCGCCGCCGTTTATCTCGGCGATGATGTTCCGCGCCACGATGCGCCCGGTGATGCCCGACACCATGCCCGTACGGGGCGGCGCGGCGCTGATGGCGGTACCCGCCGGACTCGTGTGCGGTTTGGAGATCGGCCCGGGCGGCGCGAAGGCGATGCCGGCGGCGAAAAGGTTGGGCCTGAGCGGCGAGCGATAGGTCGCGGGCCAGGAATCGGGATTCTCCACCAGTTCGTCATAGTCCAAGCCATAGACGCCGTCGACCTTGAGGAAGCCGCCGGGATTGCAGAACTCATCGCTGACGTCTTTTCCCTCGCCATCGATGTAGTTCAGCTTCACGGCCTTGAAGGCGGGAATCAGCATGCCGAAGTCGAAGGGCTCGCTGCCCTCTTCGCCTTCGTAGTTCTCCCAGTGGGCCTTGCCCGGCTCCACTTCCTTCACCGCGCTCTGTACCTGCCAGTCCACGCCCATGTCGTCGAAGACCATGCGGATGAACTCTTCGGACGTGCTCAGCTTCTTGCCCTTGGCCACGGTGATGCCAGCCACGCCGAAGTCGCCGAGGGCCGCTTCATTGGACAGCCACTTGATGTCGGCCATGTCGCGCAGTCCGCGGCGGATCAGATCCTTGTGGATATTGCTGATGTACTCGAAGGCGGCGCCCTGGCAGGTGGCCGTGCCGTGCCCCGTACCGATGACGAAGCGTTGCCGCTCGCCCTTTTCCATGCGCGCGACGGCCTCGAGGTAGCGGTCCTTGGCGCCGGTTGCGTGGGGAGGCGTGCAGATGGACAGGCTGTTGCCCGCGCTCGGCCCCAGTCCCGGCGTGGCCTCGAAGTTGAGATGCGGCCCCGTGGCCACCACGAGATAGTCGTAGTCGAGCTTGAGCTCGCCGCCCCCGTTGGCCGATTCGACCATGAGGAAGTTCTCGTCCACGTGGATGTCCCGCGCCCGCCCATGGATGAAGTTCACGCGGAAACGATCGTAGACCGGCCGGAGGGCGAACTGGAGCTTGTCCAATCTCATGCGGTCGATGCCCGCCCAGACCAGGGAGGGAATGAAGACGAACTTGTCATGGCGATTGACGACGGTGACTTCATGATCGCGTCCGAGGGACTTGCCCAGATAGAGGGCCGCCGTGTGCCCAGCGAAGCCGGCGCCGATGACGATGATCTTCTTCCCCATGAAACGCCTCCTCTCCGATCCCTTTGTCGGGATTTGTCCACCATTCTTAACAGATTCAGCCGAAAAGGAGCAAGGCGGGATCCCGAAGGACCCCGCCCCGCTCGCGCCGCAAAGGAGGGTTAGGAATTCGTTATGGGGGCGGGCGAACCGGAGAGCCAGATCTCCAGCCGCTCGCGTAGGGTGTCCGCCCTGACGGGCTTGGCGATGTGATCGTTCATGCCGGCGTCGAGGCAGAGCTGCTTGTCGCTCTTCACGGCGCTGGCCGTGAGCGCCAGGATGGGAATATCCCTGCAGGGACCCGGGCCCTTCCGAATGGATCGGGTGGCTTCGAAGCCGTCCATGACGGGCATGTGGCAGTCCATGAGGATGAGATCGAAGCGCTCCGCTGCCGCCAGATCCCTCGCGATCTGCCCGTTCTCGGCCTGGGCGACCCGGCAGCCCAGCTTCTCGAGCATGAGCGAGGCGACTTTCAGGTTGACGGGATTGTCGTCCACCAGCAGGACCCTTGCCTGGGGGATGCGGGAATCGCACTCCTCGCCTTCGCTCGTCGAGATTGCCGGCTCTCGGGAGGGCTCCTCGCTGGCGAAGACCAGGCGCAGCCAGAATGTCGAACCTTCGCCTTCTTGGCTGTCCACGCCGATCTCGCCGCCCATGAGTTCGCAGAGCTCGCGACAGATGGCCAGTCCCAGGCCCGTGCCGCCGTAGCCGCGGGTCGTGGAGGCATCGGCCTGGATGAATTTCTGGAAGATCTCCCCCTGCTTGCCCTCGGGAATGCCGATGCCCGTGTCGGACACTTCCAGGCGAAGCCGCAGGTTGCCCTTGTAGTAGCGCTCGCTGCGCACCTTCAGGCTCACGCCGCCCTCCATGGTGAATTTGAGGGCATTGCGCAGCAGATGCTTGAGGATCTGCGCGAGGTGAGGACCGGGGCCGCGCAGCTTGTCGGGAATTTCCTCCTCGATGTCCAGCGTGAGATCCAGGCCTCTGGTCTGAGCCATGTCGCTGAATTTCGACAGCTCGGCGCCGATGAGCTTGCGCAGGGAGAAGGCTTCCTCCTCCAGTTGCAGCTTGCCCGCCTCGATGCTGGAGATCTCGAGAATGTCGTCGAGCAGGCGATTGAGGAACTCGGCGGAATCGCCCAGGGTCTCCATGTGCTGGAGCTGGACCTCGTCCAGGTCGGTGCCCTCCAGGATTTCGAGCATCCCCAGGATACCGTTCATGGGCGTGCGAATCTCGTGACTCATGCTCGCCAGGAACTCGCTCTTCGCGCGATGGGCGACCTCGGCCTGCTCCTTGGATTCCAGCAGTGCGCGCTCCATGCGCCGGCGGGCCTCCATCTCCTCGTCCATGGCTTGCATGGCCTTCTCGAGTTCGGCGGTGCGCTCGCCGACCTTCTCCTCGAGGGTCTCGTTGAACCTCAGGATACGGATCTGCCTCCA
The DNA here is from genome assembly GCA_964344565.1 of uncultured bacterium. Taxonomy (GTDB): domain Bacteria; phylum Krumholzibacteriota; class Krumholzibacteriia; order JACNKJ01; family JACNKJ01; genus JACNKJ01. Next base: position 165,967 of record CAYFNT010000001.1, on the reverse strand, counting down.
GCCCACGAGACCGCCCGCAACGGCGAGTACCGGCGGCGCGAGGTCGATGATCCAAAGCAGCTTGAAGCTTTGCTGAACATGGAGGAAGCTGGCGAGACTCAGGGGAAGACCTTCGAGGCGAACCTGGAGGATGGAGGCGATGAGTGGAAAGGCCATGCCGAAGAGCGCCCCGGCCAGCGCGTGCCGGGCCAGGCAGGTCAAGCCTCCCTTGCAGCTGCTACGATTGAAGAAGACCCTTGCCACCGATTCCTCCTCGCGGGTTCCCTGGATTCCGGGGCCCCTCGTCCATATAATGTTTCGGCTCCTGGGACCGAAGAGTTGAGGATTTTTCACTGATTCGCATCATCGATTTCATCCCCGAGATTCTTGTAAACAGGGTTGACTGATACGCTTACGCGCGTAACAAACAGCAAACGGAAAATGGAGGAGGGGCAATGCGTGAAAAGATCAACAGCTTTTTCGAAGCCATGAGCGGGCAGGATCTCGAGTTCCTGGAGGGTGAATTGAGGGAGGATGCTTCCTTTCGATTCCCCAAGACGGAGGATCTGATCGGACGGGAGCGAATCATTAAATTCTTCCGCCTTCTCTTCAGGCGTTATCCCAGTCTAGAATTCGAGGTGAAGGCGGTTCTCGCCGAAGGAGACCGGGCCGTGGCCCACTGGACCAACCGCGGGCGGAGCCGATCCGGCGAGGACTACGCCAATGAGGGCGTCACCTGGATGGAGTGGCGGGACGGCAAGCTGGCCTTCATCAGCGACTTCTTCAAGGACACCGAGGCGTTCTGAGCCGATGGAGGCATGAGGTGCTGCCCAAGAACATCCTGGAAACCCGCGCGGGCCGGCTGCTGGCCTTCTCGCTCCTGTACCTGAGCGAGGGCATCCCCTTCGGGTTCAGCGCCATCGCCCTGACCGCCTACCTGCGCCAATCGGGCGTGGGCCTCACCGAGATCGGTCTCTTCACCGCCTCCCTCTACGCGCCCTGGGGCTTCAAACCGCTCTGGGCGCCCCTGATCGACCTGGTGAACATCCGCCGCTTCGGGCATTTCCGTTTCTGGATCTTCGGCGCCCAGACCCTGATGATCCTCACCCTGGCCCTGGTGATGATCATCGATCCCGGCGCGAACCTGCAGCTGCTCACATTGCTCATCGTGATTCACAACATCTTCGCCGCGACCCAGGACATCGCCATCGACGCCCTGGCCGTGGGCATCCTGCCCGAGAAGGAAAGGGGCGTGGCCAACGGCTTCATGTTCGGCGCCAGCTACCTGGGACAGGCCGTGGGCGGCAGCGGCGCGCTCTTCCTGGCCGGAGCCCTCGGTTTCCGCGCCACCTTCCCCTTCGTCTGCGGCATGCTGGCCCTCATCCTTTTCGGCGTGACCATGCGGCTCAAGGAGCCCGACAGTCTCGCCGGCGAAGCCCTCGCCTCGGCGGCCCACAGCGCGGCCGAGATCTGGCGCTCGCTCATCGAACGATTGAAAACCTACCTCTACGACCTCTTCCAGGGATTCTTCCGCTCGGGCGTCGGCCCGGCCCTGGGCGTGGTCTTCGCCCTGGCGCCCAACGGCGCCCTGGCCCTGGGACTCGCCCTGGGCAGCACCATGATGGTGGACCTGGGCATGAACGAGGAGCAGATCGCCCAGCTCAACGTCTACGCCACCATCGCGGCGGCGGCCGGCTGCGTCATCGGAGGATGGGTATCGGACCGCATCGGCCACCGCAAGAGTCTCGCCTTCTGGTACGCCTTCACGGTGCTCCCCACCTTCTGGCTCTCGGGCAAGTTCACCGGCGCTTCGGGCATGGAAGGCGTGACCCTGGCCTCCTACACGGCGGCCGCCATCTCCTACAGCTTCTTCTCGGGGCTCATCGCGGGCACCGGCGCGGCGGTCTTCATGGGACTCACCTCGCCACTGGTGGCGGCGACCCAGTTCTCCGGCTACATGGCTCTGCGGAATCTCATGTACTCCTACTCGAGCACCTGGCAGGGACGCCACGCCGACGCCCTCGGCTACGCGGCCACGCTGCGCCTGGACGCCTGGATCGCCTTCATGCCCCTTCTGCTCATCCCCTTCCTCCGTCCCTCCAAACGCGCCCGCGGCGATGGGAAGGGCGACCAAACTTGAGTTGAGTCCGAACATGATCGATATTGGCTCATTGGAGGCTCCCATGCGTCGCATCCTACCCCACTTCGCCCTGCTCGCCCTTCTCGCCTGCGGCGAGAACTCCACCGAACCCGTCGATACGATCGTCGAGGCGCGCTTGAGCGTGAACCCCGTGCAGGGCACCATCCTTACGGACTTCGTCTTCGACGCCGGCGACAGCCAGGCCGAAAGCCGGGCCCTCGAGTACCGCTGGGACTTCGACGAGGACGGAGAATGGGACACGGACTGGTCCTCCCAGTCCAGCGTCACGCGACGATTCGAGAGCGCCGAGACCACCGTGCGCGTGGAGGCGCGAAGCGGCAACGGCAGCGACGAGACCGGCATATCGGTCACCCTGGATCTGGATCACGGCGAGCAGGTGGGCGAAGTGCGCCTGCTGGACAATATCGTCCCCCGCGACCTGACCTGGGACGGCTCCCAGTTCTGGATCCTTGGCAGCATCGGGAGCGGCGGGGCGAACATCTATCGGGTCAGCCTGGACGGCCAGATCTCCACCACCCACGACACGCCCCTCAGCCTGACCAAGGGCATCGCCTTCGACGGATCCCACCTCTGGTTGACCGACAATCCGCCCGCCGGCGAGCAGACCCTGCTCTTCAAGATCGATCCGGCCACCGGTCTGAATCTCTGGTCCTTCGAGGTGGCCTATTCGAATCAGCCGGCCGGTCTCACCTACAGGAACGGCGCCTTCTACCACGGCAGCACGGAAGGCAACACGGCCGGGGACGACCGCATCCACAAGTACGACGAGGCGGGCGACGAGCTCGCGGTCTTCGACATGCCCGAAGGCGCGGGCACGCCCCGGGGCCTGGCCTACGACGGCGAAAATCTCTGGGTCTTCGGTTACGACAGCGACACCCTCTACGTGGTGAACGGAGAGACCGGCACCGAGCTGCGCAGCCTCGAAATCGACGGCCATCTGCACAAGCCGGTCATCGTCAACGGCTATCTCTGGCTGCCCTTCACCGAGGATTTCGAAGGTTCCGATACGCTCTTCCTGAAGAAGTTCGTGCCCTGATTCCCATCTCTCCCTTGCCCGCCTGCCGGCTTTCTGATAGTGAGAAGGCGGAACCAGCGGGAGGCGGACATGTCTAGCTCCATCAAGGCCATCGGCATCCTCACGGGCGGAGGCGACGCGCCCGGGCTCAACGCGGTCATCCGCGCGGTGGTTCGCACTGCCGCGGGTCACTACGAATGGGACGTGGTGGGCTTCAAAGACGGCTACGCCGGCCTGGTCGAGCGCCATACGGTGCCTCTGGACATGGACGACGTCTCCGGCCTGCTCACGCGGGGCGGGACCATCCTCGGCACGAGCAACAAGGCCAATCCCTTCGCCTGGCCCATGGGCGAGGGCGAGAGCCGCCAGGACATCGACCGCAGCGACGAGGTCATTGCCTACGTGAAATCCCTGGGCCTGGACGCCCTGGTCGCCATCGGCGGCGACGGCACCCTGTCCATCGCCGACGGGCTCAGGCAGAAGGGCATTTCGGTGGTGGGCATCCCCAAGACCATCGACAACGACCTGCACGAAACCGACCAGACCTTCGGCTTCGATACGGCGGTGAGCACGGCCACCGAGGCCCTGGACCGCATCCACACCACGGCCGAAAGCCATCACCGGGTCATGGTGGTCGAGGTCATGGGCCGCAACGCCGGATGGCTGGCCCTGCACTCGGGCATCGCCGGCGGCGGCGACATCATCCTGATTCCCGAGATCCCCTATTCCATGGACAGCATCTGCGAGAAGATCATCTGGCGGAACCGCTCCGGCCGGCTCTTCAGCATGGTGGTCGTGGCCGAAGGCGCCATGCCCCTGGGCGGTGAAAAGGTGGTCGCGAAGATCGTGGAGGACAGTCCGGATCCCGTGCGCCTCGGCGGCATCGGCAACGTCGTGGCTCGCGAAATCGAGGATCGCCTGGACCTGGAAACCCGCGTCACGGTGCTCGGTCATCTGCTCCGAGGCGGAACTCCCACGGCCTACGACAGGGTGCTCGCCACCCGCCTGGGCTCCGAAGCGGTGCACCTGCTAGCGCGAGGCGAGTCCGGCCGCATGGTTCGCCTCGAAGGCAGCGACATCACCAGCATCGAGATCTCGAAGATCGCGAATCGTCAGAGACTGGTGCCGTCCGATCATCCCATGGTCACCCTGGGCCGGCAAATGGGAGTCTGCTTCGGCGACTAGTTCGCTCCCTTCAGAGTTTCCCATCTGAAATGCCGTCGCATTCGCGGCGGGAATCCTTTTGCGTCACGGCAACATCACAATCGCGTAGGCCCCAGCATGGGAGAGCTGTGGCCTCCCCTTCCATCTATCTCGACATTCTCAGGAGGACCCATGAAATCCAGATTCGCAATCGGACTCGTGACGCTCGGACTCGGCGCCCTGCTTCTCGCGGGCTGCAGCGACAGCGGCACCACACCCCAGGACCAGTCGGAATTCGAAGGCTACGAGGGTTGGAACCTCGTTGAGTATACCAACGCTCCGTCGGACTTCCTGGGTCCGGCCCATCAGGGCAGCAATCCCGAATTCTCCCGTCGCATCTACACCAACGCCGATCCTCTTCGCGACGATGAATACGCCGAAGGCAGTATCTTCGTGAAGGAGACCTTCACCCACGATGCCGCCGGCGACTTCAGCTGGCCCGACGCCATGGGCCTCTTGGCCATGGTCAAGCGCGGCAGCGACTACGATCCCGAAGACGGCAACTGGGAGTACGCCATCGTCGACGAGAGCACCCTGGAGGTCGTGGACAGCGGACCGGATCTCGGAGCCTGCAAGAGCTGCCACATCAACGCCACCGGATCGGCCGGCGCCGACTTCATCTTCGCCCATCCCTACGAGTACGAGGCGCAGAACTCGGACTTCGACGACTTCGCGAGCTGGCATCTCATCGACACCGACCAGGGTCCCGATCCATTCCTCGGCGAAGCCCATGCCGGCAACGACGAGATGGCCACCCGCCGCACCTACAAGAAGCAGCTCGCCGCCAATCCCGGCGAGGAGGGCTGGGGCTACCCCGTGGGCACCATCCTGCTGAAGACCGTGCATGACGCGGGCGAGGCGCTCATCGGCCAGACCGCCATGGTCAAGCGCGGCGGCGGATTCGACGAAGAGAACGGCGACTGGGAATACTTCATGTGGGACGTCGGCACCGGCGACATCATGGCCCAGGGCGCCCTCGGCATGTGCATCGACTGTCACGGCGCGGCCAACGGCGGCGGCGGCATGGACTACGTCTTCCCCCACTCGGGAGACCCCTTCAACAACTAGCGCTCGGGCGGGCTCCGTCGGCGCCTTGCCGACGGGGCCCATTCCACATCTCCAGGAGTCGAAGTGAAGAAGCACAAGTTCCTTTTGCTCGCGGCGCTGATCCTCACCGCCGCCGCAGGCGCGCGGGCCATCCCCGCCTACTCGGCGGCTTATGGCCAGAAGTGCATGCTCTGCCATACCAGTCCCACCGGCGGCGGAATGCGCGGGGCCTACGCCAGCCAGTTTCTTATTCCATCGGAAATCGCATTCGACGTGAGCGAAGAGGAGTCCGCGGGATCCATCGGCGCCGATCTCAGCGATCAGGTCTCGGTGGGCGCCGACCTGCGCACGCTCTTCCGCTACTCTCCGGACGAGGAGCACCAGGCCGGCAACAACGTCTTCCAGATGCAGGGCGACCTCTACCTGCACTTCCAGATGAGCCCGCGCTTCACGGCAACCCTCGAACAGGGCATCAGCGGCAGCTACGAGCTATTCGGCACGGCCTTCGTGTTGCCGGCCGGCGGCTACGTGAAAGTGGGACGATTCGTGCCCGCCTACGGATGGCGATTCGCCGATCACGGCATGTTCGTGCGTCAGGATCTAGGATGGGCGCCTCCGCAGCACAGCGACGTGGGACTCGAGTTCGGACTCTTCCCGGGCGAAACCTCGCTGAACCTCTCGCTGCTCAACGGATCTCGTGGACAGGTTCTCGACGGCGACGATCGATTCGCCGCCGCCCTGCGCGGGGAATGGCGGCATCGAATCGGCTCCGCGAACCTCGCCCTGGGCGCATCCTTCTACCGGGAACAGGAGACCGGCGCGGAGCGAATCCTTGCCGGCCCCTTCTACTACCTGCATCTGGGCCGGATAACTCTGCTCGGTGAAGCGGATCTCGAATCGGTGGACGGGCGCGCGGGCGGCGACCTGCTCGCCCACTCCCACGAATTGCGCCTTCATCTTCGACAGGGGCTCGACCTGCGAGCCACCTACAACTACCTGGACCCCGACATCGACTCCAAGACCGGCGTCAGGACCAAGATCGGCATAGGCGCCGACCTGCTGGCCACGCCGTTCTTCGGCGTGTTGGGCATGGTCAACCTCTATCGATTCGACGAGGGACGAGCCGTGACGGGCGAGGACTACGCCCAGGCCGAACTGGTCGTCCACTTCCTCTACTGATCGAAAGGAGCCGCAAATGCGCAAGTCGCTCATCACGGCCGCTGCCTTCGTGATCCTCAGCTTCGGCGCGGCACTTGCCGGACAGTTCCTCATCGAAGCCGGCGAGGAGAACACGCTGGTCTTCTACTCCAAGGCTCCCATGGAGAGTTTCGAGGGCAAGACCGATCGCATCGAGGGAAGCGTGAACGCCGACCTGGCCGATCTCGGCTCCGGCGTGGAGGTCGAGGTGCGGGTGGACATGGCCAGCCTCGACACGGGCATCTCTCTGCGCAACAGGCATATGCGAGAGAATCACCTGGAGACCGGGGAATTTCCCGAGGCGGTCTTTCGCGCGCAGCGTGTTCTGAAGGCGCCCACAGAGGCTCTGGTTCCCGGCGGCAGCGCGGAGTTCGTTCTGGCGGGCAGCATGACCCTTCACGGCGTCAGCCGCGAGATCGAAGCCCCGGTGAAGGTGAGTTGCGGCGAGAGCGGCGGGCGCATCCACCTGGATATCAGCAGCGAGTTCCCCATCGTACTCTCGGACTACGACATCAAGCGTCCGAAATTCCTCGTGCTCAAGCTCAACGAGACCCAGGACGTGAAGATCGAGCTGAGAGCCTGGGAGGTCATGTAGTGCGGAAGTGGTTCTACCTGTTCGCGGCCTCTCTCATTTCGGCGGGATGTTCGGACCTCGGCGATCCGGTGGCTCCCGGCGGCGAGGATCCGGGGGATGAGCCCGTGTCCTTCAGCGCCGATCTCTGGCCCATCCTCGAGGCGCGCTGCATCGGCTGTCACAATTCGGGCAATGCCCAGGGAAGCTTCGTCATGAGCCAGGACCCTGCGGATCTGGTGGGCGTGCAGTCGGCCGGCTTCGCGCCCGCGCTCCTGGTGGAGGCCGGGGACCGAAGCAGTTCGGTGCTCTATCTCAAATTGATCGGAGACGTAGACTACGGCGCCCAGATGCCTCTGGGCAGTTTCCTGGAAGCGTCCGACATCGAGCTATTCGGACGCTGGATCGACGAAGGGGCTCAGGACAACTGAGCCCCTCATCGACTAGTCGAACTGGATGTCGGCCTCGCCGGGGAAGTGCATGATCTGGTCCCAGAGACCGACGATGTCCAGCAGGGTCTTGTTCCGCTCGGTGACGCCCACCAGGTACATCTTCCCTTCGGAATTGGCGATGGACGTGAAGCAGGCGCAGAGGATGCCGACGCCGGCGCTGGTCATGCGCTCCACGTGCTCGAGGTTGAAAACGACCTTCTTGTAGTCGCCGCGGAGATTGTCGCGGACCTCGTCCAGCAGGGCGTAGCTCTCACGGCTTCCGGCCAGGGCGCCCGAAAGCCTCAAGAGAATCACGCCCGGATTCTCGGGAACGATCGTTTCCCATTCCAACTTTTCCCATACACTCATGCGAACCTCCGCTTGTCGTTTGCTACCAGTATTTCTCCGCATGGACCTGGCCCGGCCGCTTCTTGCTGTGCTCCGAGAAACCTTCGGTGCCGAGCAGGTCCAGCATGTCCTCGATCATGGCCGGATTCCCGCAGAGCAGCACGTGGCTGTTGTCCGGCCCGGGGGCGAATCCCCATACCTTCTCCAATTCGCGATTCTTCCACAGATCCTGAACGTATCCCACCCTGCCCTGCCAGGGCGTGACCTCGTCGTCCTTTCGGCTGATCACCGGCAGATAGCTGAAGTTCTCGCAGGCTCGGGTAAGGGTGTTGAGCTCGCTGCGATATCCCAGGTCCCAACTGTGACGCGCGCCCAGGAGTACGGCGAATCGCCGATCGGGATCGCAGAGCAGCTCGCCGCGAACCATGCTCATGTAGGGCGCGAGCCCGGTTCCCGTTCCCACGAGAATGAGGTTCATCTCGGGCGGCACCTGGTCGAGGGTGAACAGTCCGCTGATCTTCTTGCCCAACCATAGGCGTGAGCCCGGACGCAGGGCGAAGAGCCGCGGCGTCAGCGCTCCCGAATTGACCAGGGTGATGAAGAACTCCAGGTAGTCCAGGGACTCGGGCGCTGAGGCGATGGAATAGGCCCGGCGGATGAGCTTGTCCGGATCCGGAGCGCTCTCCTCCTCGCTGGTGAACTCGTATCGCGGCGCCGAGCCGGGAAGGCCCAGCACGGCGAACTGCCCGGCCCGGAACTCGGACAGATTCCAACCGTCGGGGACCACGCGCAACACCATGAGGCCCGGCGCCACTTCGATGCGCTGGCTCACGATGGCGTTGAGTTCGGTGGTCGGCATCATTCCATCCTCTTCAAGATCACGAGGGTCAGGTCGTCGAACTGCGGCGCTTCCCCGGCGTGGTCCTCGACGGCGGCGAGCAGGGATTCGAGCATCTGTTTCGGCTCGAGGTCGCGCAGGTCGCCGAGGAGGTCGATGAGCCGCTGCTCGCCGAAGGGCTCCTCGGTCGGATTCTCCGCGTCGGTGACTCCGTCCGAGTAGGCCACGATGAAGTCGCCGGGGGCGAGGTCCACGCACTCGTCCTCGTAGTCGGCCTCTTCCATGAATCCCACCAGCATTCCGCCGGTCTTCAGGCGCCGCGGCTCGCCCTCGCCCGAGAAGTGCAGGGGCGGCTCGTGGCCCGCATTACAATAGCAGATGCGGTGGGCCTTGGCATCCAGAACCGAATAGACGAGGGTGGCGAATCGCTCGGGCTCCGTGCTTCGGTGCAGCATGCGGTTTGCCCGGGACACGCACTCCCGCACCGGCTCCTCGGTGACGGTCTGGGCTCGCAGGGTGGCCTGCAGGTTGGCCATGAGCAGCGAGGCCGGAAGCCCCTTGCCGGATACGTCGCCCAGGCAGAGGGCCCAGCAGTCCTCGTCCATGGAGATGGTGTCGTAGTAGTCTCCACCGACTTCCCTGGCGGGAAGGCTGGCGCCGGCCACCAGGTAACCCGGAATTTCCGGCGCCTTTCCCGGCAGGAGGCCGACCTGGATCCTCCGGGCGAAACGCAACTCCTCCTGCACCTCGCGCAGGGCCTGCTGCTCCTCGTAGAGTCTCGCGTTCTCGATGACCTGGGCGGATTGGCCGGCGATGATGGACAGAAGGCGCTGATCATCCTCGGTGAAATCGCCCTCTCCGCGCTTGTTGAAGGCGGTGAGGGCCCCCACCAACTCGGACTTCGCCAGGAGCGGCACGCAGAGCAGGGAGCGGATGGCCTGATTGTCCATACCGCCCAGCCGTTTGTCATTCGCCGGATCATTGCTGAGCAGCGGGGCCCTCTGGCTGATGATCCAACCGAGCAGAGCCTGATCCAGATGGAACTGGGTGAGAGTCGTCGAGGAACCCTGCGCCCTGACCAGGGTTTTCGCCTCCGAAGGCGCCTGCCGGTCCAGCAGGGTGATGGTGGCCTGCTGGGCATTCACCGCCTTCACCGAGCGGCCGATGATCTCGTCGATGACTTCCTGGGAGCTGAACGACGCGCCGATGGCCAGCGCCAGTTCGTTGAGGGTGGATAGCTCCTCCACCGCCCGTTTCAGGCGCAGATTCTCGTCCTGAAGAATCTCGGCACTTCGATCTTCGGCCATGGATCCTAGCCGCCGATGATGATCGTGGGTTCGACCCCGTCCGTGGTCTTCACCTTGCGGAAGGACTTCAGGCAGAAGATCACGTAGTCCTGACGCAATCCCGCCTGCAATCCGGGGCGCACCTTCTTGATGGCGGAGTCCCCCTTCTTCAGGGTGAAGGAATCCACTCCGAAGACGGTGTCGTCGGGGAGGACGATCTTGAAATCGTTCGGCGCGTCTTGGGCCGTCCAGAGCACCGTATCTCCCTCCTTCAATCCCGATACGCTCGCCGTATCGACGATGCAACAGGTGCCCGAGAGGGGATCGGCCTCAAGACGAACCTTGACCTTGGGCTCCGGTGTAAGCTGGGGATCGGGCATCACCCGTCCTCCTTTTGGTTATCGCTCGGGAGCGCGACCTCGGGAATGATTCGGGATCGCCTCCGTCGCCTTCGCTTCGGCACTAGTCGCCGATGATGATGGTGGGCTCCACGCCGCCTTCGGTCTTCACCTTGGCCATCGTGTCCACGATGACGATCTCGTAGTCGATGGTGGAGCCCGGGTCCGCCTCGACGATCGCCCGGCTGACGGTCTGCCCCGCAGCCAGGTCCAGATAGGGAACGCCGAAGAGGGTTTCGTTGGGGAACTGGATCTTCAGGTCCTTTGGACAATCCGTGGCGTCCCAGGTGATCGAATCATCGGGTCTCAACCCCTCCTGCTGCCCGGGATAAACGACGCAACACTCTCCCGACTTGGGATTGGGCATGATCTTCTCGATGTTGCTTCCTGAATCGACCATCTCATCCTCCTTCTTGCGGGTCAGGGCAGGTCATCGGTTCTCTCCCCCTTCGCGAATGCGGGACTTCCAACGCTCGTCCTCCACGAGGCTCTCGAGCGCGGGCGCGTTCGCGATCTTCGACACGGGGTAGCCCTTGTCCACCGCGCGCAGGAGCCAGGTCAGGGCCATGTCCCGGTCATCCATCTGTTCGTAGGTGTGGCCCACCTGGAAGCAGGCCTCGGCGTTATCGGGATCCTGCTCGGCCAGCTCCTCGAGGACCGCAACGGCCTCCTCCCGCCTGTCCAGCACCTGGAGATAGCTGGCGAGCCGCGAGAGCAGGCCCGTATCGTGCGGAGTGATGATGCGCTGATCCTCAGCCAGTTCCAATGCCTTTTCGAAGTCCCTCAGGCTTTCGGTCTCGTATTCCGATAGGCGGTACTTGGCGGAAGCCAGGTTTCCCCAGATCCGGTAGTCGTGGTCGTGCAGGGCCAGGGCGCTTCCGTAGGCCTGGACGGCGGCCTCGTATTCCGATTGCATGTAGAGGAGGGTGCCCAGATTCGACCAGGCGCCGTAGCTGGGCTTGATGGCGATGGATCGCTCCAGGAGTTCCCGGGCCTCGACGAAATTGCGCTGATAGAGATGGACCCCCGCCAGATCCGTGTAGCCTCGAAAATAGTTCTCCGGCGTCAATTCGAGAACCGTCTCGAACTCCACGATGGCCTCCTCGAAGCGGAACTGTCCGGCGAAGAAGCGGCCCAGCTTCTGGTGCCCCACCCAATCGTCCGGCCTCACTTCGATGGCCATGCGCAGCACCGAATCGGCCTTTTCTGGTTCGTGGAGCATGGCGTAGGCGTCGCCCAGCTCGCGAAGCGCCCGCACGTTCCCGGGTTCGGCCTCGAGGGCCGCCGTGAGCAGATCCAGCGCCTGCTCGCACTCCTCGATGCCGCGGAAGATCTCCGCCAGGGAGATGCGCGCCTCGTGCAGGTCGGGATCCAGCACCAGGGCCTGCTCGCAGTGGGTGACCGCGGCGGGAATCCAGCGGTCCTCGCGGCTCCAGAGATAGCGTTGCCACAGGGCTTCGCCCAGTCCCAGTTCCGCCAGTGCGTAGTGCGGATCCTCCTCCAGGGCCTGTTCGAAGAAGTCGATGGCCGTATCCACCGCATCCAGCTTCGCCCGGCGCTGCAGGTAGTCGAGGTCCTGCATGAAGCCGCGGCCCTTGAGGTAGAATTCCTGGGCGAGGCTCACTTGAGTGAGACCGGCTTCCAGCGCCTGGATCTCCGCGGGGCTGAGCTCCACCCGCAGCATCTCCACCAGGGTGCCCAGCACGTCGGCCTGAAGCACCGAGGCCTTGCTCACCGAGTCCTCCAATACGGCCGAGTTCAGGGTGCGATGGGAATCGGGATCGGTGAGGTTGAGGGTGAGGGTGATGTCGCCGTTGTGACGCTGCACGCTTCCCGCAACGGCCAGGTTCACGCCGAAGACCTGACGGGCCTCCATGGGACTGGTGATCTCGCTCTTGCGGATGTCGGCGGCCGGCACGACCCAGAAGGCGTCGCGAAATCCTTCGAGCTGGGTGAGCTTGCTGCTGAGATACTCGTGGAGTCCGTCGCCCAGAGCCTGGTTTTCCGGATCGTCCCCGATGTTGGCGAAGGGCAGGATGGCCAGATACTTCCGATCGGGGATGTCCTCGCCGCCGAGACCTCGCAGCCAGCTTGATCCCGGCCCGTCCAGAGCCACCCAGGCCAGCATGGCGAAGAGCAGCAGGGCGGGAATCCAGCGTCGCCAGTTCGGCGCGGGCGCGACGGCCGGTGCCGAAGGCGTACTGCCCGCGCCCAGAGTCGCGAGATCGGCGCGAAGCTCGTCGGTCTTCTGGTAGCGAAGCAGCGGATCCTTCTGCAGGCAGCGTTTGAGGATGCCCGAGACGCTCCCGTCGAAGGCGCTGGCGTCTCCCTGCAGGCCACGGGGTTCCAGGTGACAGATGGCGTACATCACGCCGGGTTCGTGATCCCCCTGGAAAGCCTTCTGTCCCGTGAGCATCTCGTAGAGCAGGGCGCCGAGGGCCCAGACGTCGCTGCGGGAATCCACCGCCTCGCCGCGGGCCTGCTCCGGCGACATGTAGGCGGCCGTGCCCACCGCGGCCCCCACCTGCGTGAGATCCGGAGAGGCTCCGGTCTTTGCCAGACCGAAGTCGGTGATCACCGCCTTGCCCGCCGGCGTGATCATGATGTTGCCGGGCTTGATGTCCCGGTGCACCACGTCCTTGCCGTGGGCCTCCTGGAGTCCTTCGGCGATCTGGAGGGCATAGCTCAGGGCCTCGTCGCGATCGATGGGCCCCTCGGCGAGAATCTCCTTGAGACTCCGTCCTTCCAGATAGGCCATGCTGATGTAGGCGCGGCCTTCGACCTCGTCGATCTCGTGAACGGTGCAGATGTTGGGATGGTTCAGGGAGGCCGCCGCGCGGGCCTCGTGCAGGAATCGCGTGCGTTCCTCCTCGCCGCCGAGGAGGTGGCTCGACAGGAATTTCAGGGCCACCCGCCGTTGCAGCTTGGTGTCCTCCGCCTTGTAGACGACACCCATCCCACCCTCGCCCAGGAGGTCGAGGATTTGATAATGAGCGACCGTCGTGCCGATGAGATCCTGCGTCAAAAGATCGAAACCTCTCCGGATCGCGGCGTGGAAAAGCGATATATCTGAAATCCCGGTTTTCGCAGTCTAGCCGAGGGAACCCTACGGCGCAATGCTCCTTTCGGGCCTCGAAGCTCCCCGCTATACTGCCGTTTCACGCCAGAATCGAGGTGTTCATGCCCCGTCCGCAGGATTTCGGAGATCGCCCCTTCCAGCAGACCATCTATCATCGCCTCACCGAGGCCGTCTCGTCCGGGCGCTCGCCGGTGAAGGATTTTCTCGCCCTCCACCTGGGCGACACCTTGCTCGACCTGCCACCGGAACTGGGCGAGCCCCTCGACGAGGAGCCCTGGGACGCCCGCTGGTCACGCTACGGTGATCCCCAGGGAGACATCGAACTGCGTAAGCGACTCGCCGAGAAGCTGAGGGCGGTGAACGGCATCCCCGCATCGGGGCCCGAGGAAGTGCAGCTTTCATTCGGAGCCACGGGCGGCCTGCAGCTCATCATGCGTCGCCTGCTCGATCCAGGCGACGAGATACTCACCCTGGCGCCCTACTGGGCCATCCTCCGCGTGGTGGCGAAGGCGGCGGGCCGAACTCTGGTCGAGGTGCCCTTCTTCGATCGGGTGCACGAGCTTCCCGCCGAAGAGATCGGGGCTTTGATCGAGCCGCATCTCACGGAAAAGACGCGCGCGCTCTACTTCAACAGTCCCAACAATCCCAGCGGCGTGGCGCTCAGGCCCGAGCAGGTCTCGGCTCTGGCGGACTTCGCCGCGAGACACGATCTCTGGATCATCGCCGACGAGGCCTACGAGGATTTCTGCTGGGCCGATTTCGATCAGGTCTGCGTGGCCTCCATTCCCGAGGCCTACGAACGCACGGTGAGCGTGTTCAGCTACTCCAAGAGTTACGCGGCGGCCGGACTCCGCCTCGGATACGTCTCGGCGCCGACCGGCGTCATCGCCGCTCTCAATCCCGAGCAGGTCGGTGTGGGATACGAGGTGAACCGTCCCGCCCAGGCCGCCGGCATCCGCGGCCTCGCCCGTCGCGAGGTCCTGATTCCGCGTCTGAGGAGGCGGTACCTGGAAGGACTCGCTGCGGCGGTGGACAATCTGGAACTGCCGCACCTGACCGCTCAGGGATCCTACTTCCTGTTCCTGGATCTTCGTGATCGCTGGATGGGCCTGTCCGAAGAGCAGAAGCTCGAACGGATGCTCGAAGCCGGGGTGAGCCTCAGCCCCGGGGAACACTTCGGAGAGGCCTACGAAGGATGGGCCCGCTTCTGCTACACCTGCGAAGCGCCCCATCGCATCGCCGAGGCGGCGCGGCGGGTGAGTCGCCTCTAGACCTTCGGCCTGCAGACTATGATGGAATGTCGCGAAGCGCTTACTTCAGCAGCACGAGCCTCTCTCGGGTCTCCAGATCCCCGACCTTCAAGACGGCGATGTAGACTCCCGCGCTCACGGCATGGCCTCGCTGGTCGAGCCCGTTCCAGTCGATGGAGAACTCGCCCGACTCGCGATACCCGTCGTACAGGGTGACCACGTGGCGGCCGGCCGCATCGTGCAGGTTCAGATCCACCGGTCCCGATACATCGAGGCTCGCGCTCAGTCGAGTCTTCGGATTGAAGGGGTTCGGAAAGGCGCGCAAAGCCAGTCTCGAGGCGGGCTGAACCGCATCGGTTCCGCCGGCCGAGAGGCAATAGGCGAGATCCTGCTCGATCATGGTGAACTCGTCGATGGAGGTCCAGCGGGTGTACCCCCACCACTCGGCGTCGAACCAGGCCGGACAGGCGCCGTAACTGACGTTCATGGGCGTGGCGATGATGCCGGTGAAGGGCTCGTCCTGTCCCCAGGAGATGAGCGCCGTGGCGCCGATGGACATGACTTCCCCCACTTCGAGGGGCGGATCCAGGTGGACGCGCACTTCGTAGACGGTGCTGCTGCTGGTATCGAAGATCAGATCCTTGTCCAATTCGACCCAGGGCACTTCGATGCTGAGGAAGGGATCCATCTCGGGCGGACAGGTTTCCTGGTAGAGGTTCACCCGGATGCCGTCGGGCTCGGTCCAGTAGGGTCCGCCGCCGTAGTACCACTCGCCCATCCAGAGGGTGATCGTCGTGATCGTCTCACCCAGGAACTCGACGGGGATGTCATCGGCGAATTCCGCGTCGAAACCCGAGGACATGTTGTAGATCATGCTGTAGTCGGGATCCTGGCAATAGAAGGCACCTCGGACAGCGTAGGGCTGAACGAAGTCGCCGGCGGGAGAATGCAGGGGGACCTGCGCGACCGAACTCGACGTAAACATGATGAAGAGTGCCGCGAAGCATGCAAGTAAGCGCATATTGAACCTCGATTCGGTCGGAGAGCGACAGCTAGAGGTTCAATAATAACAGATTGGAGCCGGCTAGGGAAGCCATGCCCAGAGGCGCGAGCCCAGGAGCAGCACGGCCGCGGCAGCCGTGCCCAGGAAGGGGCCGTAGGGCAGCGTGGACTGTCCCGTGCCCTTGCGTTTGAGAATGATGTAGAGACCGAACCCCGTTCCCACCAGCGAACCGATGAGCAGGCTGGTAAACATCCCTTGCCAGCCGAGCCATGCGCCCAGCATGGCCGCGAGCTTCACGTCGCCGCCTCCCAGTCCCTCCACGCCCCTGACCACCTTGTAGATGAAGAAGACCAGCAGCAGCCATCCGGCGCCGATCACGATGCCGAGGCCGGAATCGAACCAGCTGATTCCCAGGGTCGGCGCTACGGCGAATCCGAGAATGGTTCCGGGAATCGTGATGGCGTCCGGAATGATGCCGTGATCCAGATCGATGAACACCACGGCCATCATGGCCAGCAGAAACACCGAGCGGAACAGGGCGGTCGCGGGGGAATTGGACATGAGGGCCGCCGTCAGCAGGCACAGCGAGCCGAGCAGCTCGACCATGGGGTAGCGCGAGCTGATGGGCTCGGAACAGTGGCGGCATTTGCCGCGGAGCATCAGGTAGCTGAAGACCGGAATGTTGTCCCTGGGCAGGATGGGCTCCATGCATCGGGGACAGCGTGAACGCGGCCGGGAGAGCGAGATGCCAAGCGGGAACCGGTGGATGACCACATTGAGAAAGCTGCCCAGACAGAGGCCGAGCATGATGATGAGGACCGGCATGAACGGCATCGAGTTCATCCAGGAAGGCAGCATGTCTAATCTCCTCAGAATCCGTTCCGGGTGTTCCTAGCGATTCGAAAGCGCGAGGTAGCTGAATGCTGTCAGGAGGATGGCGAGCAGTACCGCCGTCCACATGGGGCCGTAGGTCACCACGATGGGCTCGAGGAAGTTCTGGGTCTGTCCCCAGAAATCCTGCCCAAGGGTCATCACGTTCCCGAAAGCCTCGGAGAAGCTTTTGGGCGGGTCGAGCACTAAGCCCTTGCTGCCCTTCTTCAGACCCATGGCCTTGGCGAAGACGATGAGGGACAGTATCGCCACGATCCCCGAGAAGAGAGGCATGGTCTTGACGACCACCAGGCGCTTCGGCTTGGCGGACTGGGGCGCTTTGGCGCCTGGCAGACTTGCCACGAGCTTCTTGGCCTGAGCGCCCTGGGGGCTCTGTTCCATGCCCTTCAGACGGTTCAGGAAGATGAAGTGCTCGTGCCAGGTCTTGTCGAATGCTTCGGCATCCCAGGGATTCTCGTCGTCCTCGTAGGGAAGATTGTGGTGGTTCTGGATCATCCTCATGATGTCTTCGACCTGCGTACCGATGTCATCGGCGCGGTCGGCCGGAAGGATCGAACTCAACCACTCCAGATCCACGGCCAGCTTGCCTTTGAGCTTGAGGAACTCCTTCTCGGCCAAGGTCGTGAGGGTTTTTTTCCCGCCATAGCTCATGGCGAGAACGCGAAACTCCACCCAATGATTGAGCAGGCTCTTCATCCGCAATCGGGAGCCGAGGGTGTTGAGGAGTCGCATGACAGATCTCCTGATCTGCTAGCCCAGCACCAGCTGGGCCTTCATCGGATCCTGAAGGCGCGGTACGGCGTCGGAGACGTTCACCACTCCCTCCATCATTAGATTGAGAAGCGAGTCGTCCAGGAGGCACATGCCCTCCTTGGCCGCACCCGCGATGGCGTTGTTGATCTGGTGCACCTTGTTCTCGCGAATCAGATTCGAGATCGGATTGTTTACGAGCAGGATCTCGCGGGCGGCGACGCGGCCGGGCTTGTCGCAACGGGGCAACAGGACCTGGGAAATGACGCATCGCAGGGTGAGCGCGAGACGGGTGCGGACCTCCGGCTGATCCTCCAGAGGGAACACGTCGATGATTCGGTTGATGGTCTTGGAAGCCGACTGGGTAGCCAGGGTGCTGATCACCACGTTGCCCGTTTCGGCCGCGGTCAGCGCGATCTCGATGGTTTCCCTGTCGCGCATCTCGCCAACGAAGATCACGTGGGGCATCTGACGAAGGGCGCCCTTGAGTCCCACGAGGTAGTCCTTGGTGTCGATGCCGATCTCTCGCTGATCGATGACGCAGACCTTCGAGTCTATTCTGAACTCGATGGGATCCTCGATGGTCACGATATGCTTCGCAACGTGGTGCTCGGTGTTGAGGTATTCGAGGAAAGCCGCCACCGTGGACGACTTGCCCGCGCCCGTAGCGCCAGTGACGAGGATCAGTCCGTTGGGAACGGACGCCAGCTTCTTGATGAAGTGATCGGAGATCCCGAGGTGCGAGTAGTGAGGAATTTCCAGGGGCACCACTCGAAGCACCGCCCCCACCGATCCCTTCTGTTTGAGGGCGTTGACGCGAAAATTCGCCACGCCGGGCATCTCGTAGGAACTGTCCAGTTCCCAATTCTCCTCGAACTCCCGAATGCCGCGGGCCGTGAGAAGCTGATAGGTGAGATCCTCGCTCTCCTGCGGGTTGAGCACGTGATTGTCCTCTTTCGGCTGCAGTTCGCCGAAGATGTGGTAGCTCACGGGCGCGCCCGCCGAGATGAGGATGTCGGAGGCTTCCCTCCTCACGGCTTCGTGCAGCACTTCGGTGATGTTCATCCGGTTCCTCCTAGCCCTGATGCCAGGCTTCGGACAGGGCTTCGCTCACGGGAATCTTCAGGCCCTCGTCGCCGACGATCCTCGGCGTGACTTCGATGAGAAGATCCAGGCTGATCTTCTCGACCTTGGTGTGCGAGAACAGACGGCCGAGCAGCGGGATCTGACCGAGCAGGGGCACCTTCTTGACCGTGGAACGCTCCTCTTCGGAAAGCAGTCCACCCAGGAAGATCTTCTGTCCGTCGCGGACGCGCACGAGGCTCTTGGCCCTCCGCGTCGAGGTCTGGGGAAGGTCTTCGTCGGGACCCACGAATCGCAGAATCCGCGAGATCTCCGGTTGGACGAGAGTGGTGATGTGACCGGTGTCCGTGACCCGAGGCGTGATGTTCAGGCGCACGCCCACGTCGATCTTCTCCAGGGCCAAGGTCTGGAATGCCCCCGCGGCCGCCGAGGACTGGAGTGAGCTGATCATAACCGGCACCGTCTCGCCCGCGAAGATCTCGGCCGGCACTCCGTCCACCGTGACCACTTTCACGTTGGCCAGCAGCTTCGCGTCTCCGTCGGTGAGAAGGGCGTCGATGGCCAGTTCGAGAGTCTCGTTCTGTCGGAAGAGGATTCCGCCATCCTCGAAGGGCCTATAGGCGATATCCGAAGGCATGGCGTCGGGGCTCGAGTAACCGGGATTCTCCTCGGTCACGATCGTGGTCCATTTCGTGAGCTTTTCCCAGTCCACGCCCAGCTCGGTGAGGCGATTCGTGTTCACCTCGATGAGTCTGGTTTCCAGATAGACCTGGATGGGTTTCTCGTCCACCGAAGCGATGATGCGCTCCGCCTCCTCCAACTGCGACTGGGTTCCTCGCATGATGACGCGACTGTTCTTCACATCGGAGGAAACGGCGGCTCCGAGCACTTCCAGCATCTTCGCCACGGCCTCGGCGTCGGCGTACTGGAGGTCGAAGACTTCGGAGATCAAGCCCGTGGGCGCAGCCAGGCGGCCCGGATCGGCGACGAGAATCGAGGAACCCACTCGCTCGAATCCCAGTCCCGCGGCGCGGACCACCAGGTTGAAGGCCTCGTCGAAGGGGGTGTCCTCGAGGTGGATGGTGATCTTCCGGGACTGAACTTCCGGACTCGTGATGATGTTCAATCCGCTTCGACTGGCCAGTATTTCGAGGATCTCGTTGACGCACGTGCTGTCGGCGCTCAGCGAGACGACCGTCGGCTGGGGCGCCAGGTCGCCGTAGGACGGCAGGGCCGCCATGATGAGTGCCGCGGCCAAGAGCGCGATCCTCTTGAAGGAGTGAACTGGGGATATCGAGAAGTTCATTCGAAAGCCTCCTAGGGCCTTATCAGTCGAGTTCGAAAGTCTTTCCGTTCTTCGACACCGTCACCGTCTTCGAGGAAATTTCGATGATCGTCCAACCGAGGAATTCGTCACCGACGTGGAGCCAACCCGAGACAGATTTCTTGGTGCTGAGTTTCGCGGATGGGTTGACCGTGTCGTAAAGCAGCGCCCGGAGGTCGGGGGGCTGGAGCTTTTTCGGTTTTGGAGCCTTCGGTTTGGTAGATTTCGAGCCACTGTTCTCGGACTTCGGTTTCGGCTTGGCTTTGGGAGGATCCGCGAATGGATCCCGCCCAGCCTTAGTCGACTGTTGGAGATAGCTTGCCTTCTGATTGATCAGAATGGTGTCGGGCATCCAACTGGTCGACTCGGTTCGCAAGTTTTCTGCCGATGAGGTGGTGACCAGGGAGCTCTTTTCGAGCGCATTGCGCCCCCTGATTCCGAAGTACACCCCAATCAGAAGCAGGAGGGTGCATAGCACCCAAAACGTCCTGCCGTCTCCGCTGCTCATTTTCATCAGAGTTTCTCCAGGGGATCGTAGATGGAGAGATTGAGCCGCGTTTCGAGCCGGCTGTCGTCGTTGCCCCTGCTTATCTTGATCTCGTCGATGGTGACCAGTCGCGCACCCTGCTCAAGGGCCTGCACGAGCTTGAGAGTCGAGTCGAAGGGACCGTGCACGCGGAGGAAGAACTTCGACTGAACCAGGTTGGCCGACTCGATCTCGTCGATGGTTCGCAGTTCCAGCCGGACGAGATTCGTCTCTTCGATGAGTTTTCCCAGGAAGGTCGTCGGGTCCTCGATGTTCTGATGCCCGAGGCGGAGATCCTTGGAATTCATGTAGTCCAGGAAGCGCTGGTTGTCTCGACTCGAGTTCATCGCCATGGCGGCCTGCCCGACGAGTTCGTTTCGCCGTTTCTCGAGGGAAGACAGCTTCTTGCTTCTCGGACCGACGAAGGCCAAATCCACGACGAGACCGAGGGCGACGACCACCAGGCCGATCAAAAGGAATTTGCCGCCGACGAACCTTTTGAGGTTTCCGATCATGAGCCGCCCTCCGAATCGTCGCCGATGATCTGGAAACCGTTGCCGGCTCCTCCCCCGACGCTACCCAATCTCAGGTTCGCGAAGTCGTTGGAGAGGCGAGGATCGATGCTCAGGATGTCCACGAACTCGGTGAACACGCTGATCTGGAGGTCCTTGTTTCTGGACTCTCCGTAGATGGTGAGCTTCTTCGGCTTCTTGCCACGATCGTTGCAACCGTCGAAATCGACGATCTGCAGATCCTCGTGCATCTTCTCCGAAAGCATCGCGAGCTTGGGGGCCCAGTCGATGCGCTGAGCCCGGATATCGAGCATCTCCCGCAGGCTCAGCAGCTCGGATTGCAGGGCCGTCTGACTCGCGATCCGGCTGTTCTGTTCGGCCACGTAGGAGCTCGCCAGGCTCAGCCGTCCGCTGATGATGACCGCGCTCAGCACCAGGGAGCCGATGGAGAAGAAGATCAGGCCGGATAGCATCGCCACCGCCGCGGTCTTGAAGACCCTCTTCCGCGACTCTTTCCTGCGCTCCAGATACTCGGGATAGAAATTCAGGCTATACATGGGCACCGTCCCCCCACCTGCACAGGCCGACCGCGTTCACGAAGCTGGGTCCGTCCCCATTCACTTCCTTGATCGCAGATTTCGAGAAGACGAGCCCCTCCACGGGATCCAGGATCTCGACCGGCAGCTTGATGCTCTCCTGCATCTTTTCGCCGATTCCGTCGATGAGCGCTCCTCCTCCGGAAAGGAAGATCGCGGAGATGTCCTTCCCGTAACGCTGACGGTAGAAGAAGATGGTCTCGGCCATCTTGAACTTGAGGTTGTCGAGGAAGCGGTCGAGGCTATTTCCTCTGGCCTCCGAAGCCACGATCCCGGGGCCGAGTTTGCGACTCAGCAGGCCGCCCGTTGCGCTCGTGATGTGCAATGAGCTCTTGTCCCTGCCAAGATCCACGAGGCCCATGGCGGTGGCGTGGTCTTCGCTCTCCTCGATTTTGGAGAAGAGCTGATTGAAGCCGGCGAGAAAATCCAGATCGAGCACCCGCGGTTCCAGTCCTGCCTTCTTCAACACCCGGAGGGGAAAGTTCTTGCTCTGGGCCGGCACGGCGGCCAGAAGCACGCGACTCATGGCGACCCCATTGTCCACCAGGGCCGGCGCGTCACCGAGGATCTGCGCGGCGAGAACCGGTCGTTCCATGGATTCGATGTCCAGATGGGTCCTGGCCTCGAAGGGAAGGGCGAGCCTCAGATCGTTCTCGGACAGCGGAGGCATGGTCACTTCTCGAATGCTGGCGTCCTTCCCGCTCACCGAAACGACCAGGTTTCCGAGATTCCGCCTGTTCAGGTCGAGACGATCGAGAAGTTTTTTTAACGCCTCGGAAGTGCATCGTTCGAGTTCCAATTCATCATGACTATTTTTCAGCGTGGGAAGCGCCTCGCTAGCCATGATGGTCACTTCCTCGAGACGGTCCTTGCCCCGGCCCTGGACCAGTTTCACGCTACTGGATCCCAGATCGATACCGGTGCGCAGATCCGTGGATTTGAACATGCCCCCCCTGAAAACGGACTTCTCTCGCTTGGACTTCTTCGGCGCCCGGCGGTCCTCGGCGCTCTTCTCGTCCTTTTTCCCCTTGGGCCTTGCGAAAAGCCTTCCAACACCGCGTTTTGAGGGAGACTCGGTCCCTTTGGCGACCTTCCCGGCTTCATTTCCCTTGGATTCGCCTGCAATCTCTTTGGATTCAACGGATTCCCCGGATTCGGAATCGGGATCGCTCGAAACCTGCGTCGGAGCCTCTGGAGGGTCTTCCGGCCCTGCGTCCGAGGATTTTTCCCGGGTCCCTGTCAAATGCTCCTCATCGCCTGAGGAGGCGGACCTGGAGTCGGAATCCGTCCCGGACTCCTGCGACTTCTCATCCCCATTCGCTTTCCGCTCGCTGCTGGGTGGATGATCCGATGCATCTTTCCGCTCGACAGTCTTTTCGGGGGCTTGGACTTCCGCAGGAGGAGCGGAAGCCCTTTCGTAATTCGAGGGTTCATCCACGGCGCCCGCGGGAGAGGAACTCTGGAAGTTTTTGCTTTTTTCTTCCCCTAGTACCGACCCACTTAGTCCTTTTGCTATAACATTAGAGACCCTCTTCGTCGGATCGGGTTCCCGCACCTGCTCGGTTTCCTTGGCGGGATCAATGGCGCCGTCGGCGGTCAACTTGGAGGTGCCGCGGGAAGATGCTTCGGCTTCTTTGCGGGCCTTGATCTCGGCCTCGATCCGGGCTCTCGCCTCGGACATTTCACTCGATGAGGCCTGATCCTTGATCTTGGCTTCCGCCTTGGCCTTCGCCTCGGCCTCCGCCTTGGCCCTCGCCTCGGCCTCCGCCTTGGCCCTCGCCTCGGCTTCCGCCTTGGCCTTCGCTTCGGCTTCCGCCTTGGCCTTCGCTTCGGCTTCCGCCTTAGCCTTCGCTTCGGCTTCTGCCCTGGCCTTCACCTCGGATTCCGCCCTGGCCTTCGCCTCGGATTCCGCCCTGGCCTTCGCCTCGGATTCCGCCCTTGCCTTCGCTTCGGCCTCCGCCCTGGCCTTCGCTTCGGCTTCCGCCTTGGCCTTCGCTTCAGCTTCAGCACGAGCCCTTGCCGCGGCCTCCGCCTTGGCCTTCGTTTCAGCTTCAGCACGAGCCCTTGCCGCGGCTGCGGCGCGAGCTTCTGCCTCTGCGCGAGCCTTGACAGCTTCGGCAGCTTTGGCCTCCGCTTCAGCGCGTGCTTCCGCCTCCGCCCTGGCCTTTTCCTCAGCCTGAGCCTTCGCTTCGGCCCTGGCCCTGGCTTCCGCATCCGCTTTGGCCTTCGCTTCGGCTTCCGCCCTGGCCTTCGCCTCCGCTTCCGCCTTGGCCTTCGCCTCCGCTTCCGCCTTGGCCTTCGCCTCGGCCTCCGCCTTGGCCTTCGCCTTGGCTTCGGCTCGGGCCTTCGCCTCCGCTTCCGCCCTGGCTTTCGCCTCGGCCTCCGCCCTGGCCTTCGCTTCGGCCTCTGCCTTGGCCTTCGCCTTGGCTTCGGCTCGGGCTTTCGCCTCGGCTTCAGCTTTGGCTCTCGCCTCAGCCTTGGCCCTGGCCTTTTCCTCGGCCTTGGCTTTGGCTTTCGCCTCAGCCTCTGCCCTGGCCTTGGCCTTGGCTTCCGCTTTCTGTTTTGCTTTGAGTCGGCGTTGTTCGAAGATCCCGGCCAGATTTCCCAGATCCAGCCTTTGACTCCGTTCATTCGTCTTACGCAAAAACCCCTCCTTGGGTCGCGCTTACTCTCCCGAAACTCGAATCACCAAGCGTGCGGCAGGCGATGCCGAATCTCGCCCACCTCAATTCCGCAGCGATATGGCGCTCTCGACGCCGATGAGGTTGCCCTTCTCGTCATCCGCATGGAAGCTGTAGTAGATCGTCTTGGGTTCATCTTCATCCAGGCGGAACTGCACGCTCTGCAGGCTCATGGCCGTGATCCTCGCCCCCGTGCTGTCGGCGAGCGTCATATTGCTGGAGTCCCACTCGAACCGGTAGAACACCTCTCCAGCCTCATCCTTCAGGGCCAGACCGTCCCCGGTCTCCGTCGGCACGTTGCGAATGGGAACCGTATAGATCTCGAAGTCCGAGGCGTTTCTGGCTCGCCGGTCGATCGCCTTCGTGAGGAGACTCGCCTCCTGCTGGGCCACCAGCTTGTGGGCTCCCATCCTGAAGCTGCTTGCCACTCCCTGGTGGATCATCCCAGCGGCGATCATGATCACGAGACCGAGCATGACGACGATCATCATCTCGATGAGCGTCATTCCGCTCTGGGAGTTCTTAGAACGGGTCGGATTCATCCCAGGTCTCCTCCCAGTCCAGTTCCTCGTACTGACCCGTCTGCGGGAAGTACGGAGGAGTGCGAGCGGTCACGCGCGCATCGTATCGATAGTTCTTGTCGTATCCGGTGGCGACCATGCCGCCCCAACCTGCGGTACCGACCGGTCCCCTGTACTTCTGGATCAGGCCGCCCCAAATCGTGAGCGTGCCGCGGGGAGAGCCCTCATCGTAGTCCTCGGCCTCGATCGAAGTGTCCAAGGCCATGAGCACGGAATCGATGATCAGATCATCACGGTTCGCCGCATTGTCCACGAAGATGATGTTTCTCTCCGCGACGAGTCCGAGCATGTCGTCGCAACCCGGCAAGGGCTGTCCCGAGGCGTCGGCACCCGCATAGAGAAGGTCATCCTCGATGTAAATGTTCCTATTGCTCGAAATCGTCAGTTCGCCGTCCAGGAGTCCCTCGACGTGCAGGTCATCGTTGCAGTAGAAGACCTGGTTCGCCAGATTCGCGATCTGAACGGAGGTCCACTCGGCTCCCGGCGGGTAGTGATCTCTGTAGCGAAGCCATCCCGGCGCCACGATCGGAGTGGTTTCACCCATGACACCCAGCTGCAGATCCGCCTCGTCGCCGAAGTAGACGCCGCCGGTCATGGCGAGCTGCTTGAGGTCATCGGTTTCGCTGGGCATGGGGATGGGCTCGACTTCGAGTTCGAAGCCCTCCGCGAAATAGGGATTGTTGCCGCCGCAAGGCCAATCGCTCGGTTCGTTCACCCAATAGCGCCGATAGCCGGTCATGTGGTCCGAAGCGCTGGTGACCTGACCGTAAAAATGGGGATCCCCGTAGATGCTGAATTTGCCGTTGGTATGCAGACGCCCCTCGATAACGCTACCGGAAACATGCCAGATCGTGTAGTGGCCGTTGGTTTCCTGGTCGGTGAACATGGCGAAGAGGGCGAAGGAGGTCATCTTGATTCGCTGGCGAATCCGGCGTTCGATGTCTCCAGAGTTGCCGACGCAGTCGAGAACGAAGGCCTTCTCGACTTCCCAGGTATCGCTCGTGTCCACGTTGCAGTAGACCGAGTAGCTCCCGCCGTTGGGGCCCGGCATGTCCTCGAAAATCGTGATGCCCGTCTGTGGCGGACTCGAGAGTTCGACGAGGTGCCGCAGGGCTCGAGCCTTCGCACCTTCAGCCAGCCAGAAGGCCCGCTGAGAATCCAGGTTCTTCTGCGCCGCTATGGTCTCGCGCCCCGCCATGGAATAGAAGGCGCTGCCGACGATCCCCATGGAAAAGACGAGGATCATCACGACGGCCAATGCGTATCCCGATTCACCGGTTTTCTTCTTGGGATGGGTGCGTTTCATGGTGCTCACCTGCCTCAGTTCGCGAATACGATAGTCTCCAGCGACGCCGTTCTCGTGGCGGTCGCGGTGGCGTTCCAGCTGACATCGCACCGGATCGTCTTCAAATCGAGCTCCGGTGCGTTCGCCTGCGTGGTTACCGAGATCGTGTAGTCAACCGAGTCAACCGTACGGGTCTCCGACCACGGATCCATCTGGTCGTAGGTCCTGGAAACCGTACGTTCGAGCGCCTCCTGCGCAAGAAGGGTTGCGACCCGCTTGCGTTCCTCCCTGTCAAAACCTATGCGGCCTCGGGCGAAGAATTCAGCCATTCCAATGGCGACGAAACTCAGGATCAATGTCGCGACCACGATCTCGATCAATCCCCCGCCGGCTTCTCCGGAAAATCCCGGAGTGCGCCGACTGCGGAGGAATCTCGGCTTCGCACGCCCGCCGGCGATCTTCCGATCGCGCAAGTGGTGCTTTGCTTTCATCCAGATCCTGTTCATGGCCGCCATCCTTTTATTGCGAAAACGCCGGGGGCTGCGATCAATGCGACCCCCGGCGTTCCCGAATCTTGATTCAGGCTAGAGCCCAGTTACTACCGGAGCGCCACCGCTCGAATTGATGTCCGCAACCGTGATGGTTACGGTCACGCCTTCCATCTTGCTTCCGGCAATGCCGGAGCCGGTGATGGTCATGGCGGTGGTGTTCGCATTGGCTCCGCCTCCCGCTGTAATCGCGTAGGTGAAGTTTTCTGTCGCGGTCAGGTCGACCACACCTCCTGCGCCCGCAGGCCAGAGGGGGTTGCCCGCGGCATCCTGGTTCTCCTGAGCCCAGGCCTTGGCCGCTGTGATGACCTCGCCCATGCGGCCGGTGCATTCGGACACGCGAGCGTTTTTCACGTATTTCCCGTAAAGGGGAACAGCGATAGCGGCGAGGATGCCTACGATAACGACCACGACCATTAGTTCGATCATGGTGAAGCCCTTCTGATTGGGCTTACGACGGAAGTGCCTCATGATACCTCCCGCTGCTCGTCGCAGCTTTTGGGGTCGGTCCCTCCCTTGGGACCAACCGCCCCTCGGGATCAGCAGCCAAGTAGGAAGCTTGGCGCCTAAATGTCGGTGCAGCATGAACAAGAATCATGCCGCGATTCTCGAGCGAGCCCACAAGACGTAAGGCGTGGTATTTCAAATAATTAGCGGCATTTCGACATCCCGAAATCGGCGATCCCCGGGGCTATCCGGAGGAAGCTTCCACCCTCATCGGGAAGGATCGGAAGATTTCCAACCGCGGGGGAAATCGGCGGGAGAGACGGAAACTGGCCAGACCTCCAAGAGATCTGGCCAGGGAGCGGCGCTCAGGTGGAACGCCATCTACATTCCGTGTCCTCCGCTCATCACGGCCTCGCCGAGGCTGAAGATGGGCAGGAACATGCCGAGAACCATCACGCCCAGCAGAACGCCGACGAATACGATCATCACGGGCTCGATCAGACTCGAGATTCCGTGGACCGCCGCCTCCACCTCGCGGTCATAGAAGTCGGAGGTCTTCTGGAGCATGGTGTCCAGACCGCCGGACTCCTCGCCGGTGGACATGAGCTGAAGGACCATTTCGGGGAACTTCTTCGTGGCCCGGAAGGAGTCGGTCAGACCGGTTCCCGTTTCCATCTGGATCTTCACCTCGTCCACGGCCTTCTGCACGACGGCATTGCCCGAAGCGTTGCCGACCAGGTCGAGTCCTTCCAGAATTGGAAGTCCGCTCTTCAGGAGGATGCCGAAGGTGCGGGTGAATCGGCTCATGACCGACTTGCGGATGATGGGTCCGAAGAGCGGCATCTTGATCAGGAAACTGTCCTTCACGTATCGACCCTTCTCCGTTCGGAAGTAGGCGAAGGCCGCTCCCGCGAGGGTGAGCACGGTCAAGGACGAGATCAGGAAGTTGCTGCGAATCAGCGCGGAGGTGTCGATCATGATCTTCGTGAGAGCGGGAAGATCCTGTCCAAGATCGACGTAGAGGGTCGCGAAGGTGGGTACGATCTTCAGAAGGAGCAGGAGGAAGGCGAGGGTCGCGAATCCCATGATGAACAGGGGATAGGACATCGCCGACTTGACCTTGCTCTTGATGGCGTCGGTCTTCTCGAGGTAGACGGCGAGGTGTTCGACGATCTGATCGAGGGTACCGGCGCGTTCGCCAGCCCGAATCATGCTGAGATACATCCTGCCGAAGGAAGCCGGGTGCGCCCCCATGGCGTCCGACAGGCTTTCGCCCTGCTCCAGACGCGTGCACACATCGCCGATGGTCTTTCCGAGACCCTTGTTCGAGGAATCGCTGGCGAGGCCGCGCAGGCCCTTCGACAGCGGGATGCCCGACTCCAGAACCGTTGACAGCTGCCTGCTGAAGAGGGCCAGATCCTTCGTGCTGGTCTTCTTCATGTTCAGCTCTCGCCATTTCTCCTTCCAGGCCTCCGCGCCATCGCTCGTCTTCTTCTCCGCGACATACAGCACCGCGAGACCGAGATCCTGCAACTGGCGGACAACATCATCGAGGCTCGCGCCCGCGAGAACGCCGGTTACTTCGTCACCGCTTTGATTGCGCGCGATATAGGAGAATGTCGCCATCTACTTCCTGCTTTCGAACTGGGTTATTCGTCGCTCAGGGTTACCCGCAGAATCTCTTCGGGAGTGGTCAGGCCCTGGAATGCCTTGTCCAGGCCCTTCTGCTTCAGGGTCCGCATGCCCTGGCTCACCGCCATCTCCCGAACTTCGCCGGCCGGACGGTTCTCGGCGACCAGCTGCCTCAGGGGGGGCGTCATGATCATCTTCTCGATGATCGCGATTCGTCCGAAGTATCCGCGGTTTTTGCATGCCGGGCAGCCGGAGCCCTTCTTGAAGGACACGCCTTCGAAATCGGACATACTTCCCAGAGCGAGCAAGACGTCCTCAGGCGGCTCGTACTCCACCAGGCAGTGGGGACAGTTCCTGCGGATCAGGCGCTGGGCCGCGACCAGGGTGAGCGCGCTGGCCGTCATGAAGGGTTCGCTGCCCATGGAAACCAGTCGCGTGGCCGTGGTAGGCGCATCGTTCGCGTGGATGGTGCTGAAGACCATATGCCCCGTAAGGGCCGCGCGAATGGAGATGTCCGCCGTCTCGCCGTCTCGGATCTCGCCCACCATGATCACGTCGGGATCCTGGCGGAGAAAGGCGCGAAGCGCGTTGGCGAAGGTCACGTCCTTGCGCCGATTCACCTGCACCTGGTTGATTCGATCCATCTGATACTCGACGGGATCCTCGACCGTGGTGATGTTGGTGGTCTCGTCTCGCAGTTCGAGAAGGCTCGAATAGAGGGTCGTCGTTTTACCCGAACCTGTGGGCCCGGAGAGGAGGATCATTCCGTAGGGATGGCGAATCGCTTTCTGGAAGTCGTCGAAATCCTCCTCCGAGAGGCCCAGGTCCTGGAGTGAGAAGTTGAAATTGCTCTTGTCCAGCAGACGCATGACGATCTTCTCGCCGTGAACGGTGGGCACCGATGAAACTCGGATGTCCACCTCCTGGCTCGCCGTGCGCAGCGAGAAGCGGCCGTCCTGGGCGGTCCGCCGTTCGGCGATATCCATGTTCGAGAGGATCTTGATGCGGCTGATCGTTCCCGTGTAGACGGCCTGCGGCGGCTTGAGCGCGTCGTAGAGGAGGCCGTCCACACGGTAGCGGATCACCATTCCGCTCTCCTGGGGCTCGATGTGGATGTCGGTGGCCCGCTCCTGAAGCGCCTGGGCGATCATCTGGTCCACGAGATTGACGACACCGGCTTCTTCCGCTCTGCGGGCCGCCTCTTCCTCATCGGTGTCGTCATCCTCGTTGATGGGAGCGCCGATTTCGTTGACAACCTGGTCGATGAGGCTCGTCAGGTTCTTCGACCGTTCGATCTTCTTGTAGCTGGTTTCCCGAAGGCCCTCGATCTCCTGGGGAAGGGCGAGCATGACCTGGACGCCCTTGGCCGCCTTGTCGGCGAATCCGGTCAGGTGATCCAGGGCCTGAACGTCGACGGGATAGGTCATCGCGACGCGGAGATGGTCGTCGGTGAAGTCGAGGGGCAGCACGTTGTGGCGCCTGGAGAACTCGATGGGAACGAGCTCCAGGGCCTCGCTCTCGATGCTGATCTGATTCGGATTGAAACGTTCGTAGCCGAGGTGCTTGGCGACCGCGCTGAGAAGATCCTTCTCCGAGACGAGTCCGCGCTCGAGCAGGACGTCCGCCAGCTGATTCTTGGCGTCCGCCTGTTCCACGAAGATTTCGATGAGCAGACTGGGCTCGATCAGACCCTCTCGAACGAGAATGTCGCCCAGTTCAGGAACGCTGATAGGCATGGGGATACCTTTGCTTCGAAGCCAAGGGGTGCGGACCGATGCGTCCATGCCCGGAGCACCCGAGTGCCGGGCAGCATAAGCCGTGCCCCTGCATTCGAGCGTATCGCTCCCGGAAGTCGGGCGTGCTTCTCCCCGATGCCTCAAGCTGCGAGCCCGCTTCCGATCGCCCTCCGGAGTTCCCCCCGCTTTTCTCCGGGGACGAGGGTCTGGCTTCCCCCCTTCTTCCGGAGGGGAGTCATGGGCCCCTACGGGGAAGCGTGAATCAGGGCGAGAGCCTCGCTCTCCCACCACCGAATCGGCTGCGCGAACGGATTCTGGCCAAGTCCGGAGCGGGGGTCGAAACCGCGGAAAAACCGTCCCCGGAAACCGGGAATGTTTCGCATCTTATTTGACAACATGGCGTTAGAAAATCCCAATAACATTCGGGGCTCTTAAACGTTTTCCCTTATCATGCGTCAAACCCATGGAGTCCGAACTTGAGCCGAATCGACGACATGCAGGAAAAACAGTTGATTCAGCGCTTCCAGGGAGGCGAGTCATGGGCGTTCGACAGACTCATGGAAATGCATCAGAGAAGAGTCTACCGGATCGCCTTCGGCATGCTGTCCGATCACGATGCGGCCGCGGACATCGTCCAGGAAGTCTTCGTTCGGGCCTTTCGTTCATTGAAGAAGTTCCGACGGGACGCGCGCCTAAGCACCTGGCTGCACCGGATCACCGTGAATCTCTGCATCAGCGAGATCCGCAAGCAGAAGGTTCGCAAGCATCTTTCGCTGGGAGCTTTCACGGAGCGCCTGCGCTCCCCCATCGGAAGGCCCTCTCGGGATCTGGAAACCAAGGACGCCGGACGGCGCATCCGAGAAGCGGTGGACAAGCTTCCCCCGCGGCAACGGGCCGTCTTCGTGATGCGTCACGAGGAGGATCTCACTCATGTGGAGATCGCCGAGATCCTGCAGCTCAGCGAGGGAGCGGTCAGGGCCAGTTACTTTCATGCGCTGAAGAAACTGCGCGAGGAGTTGGGAGATCATGAGCAGGCCTGACGGCAAGCGGATCCAATCCCTATCCTGCAGCGATGCGCGGGGCTACCTGGCCGACCATGTCGACGGCACGCTGAGCGCGGAGCTCGCGGCCTCCCTGGAAACCCACCTGGATTCCTGCGACTTCTGCAAGATGGAACTCAAAGCCCTCGCCGGCCTGCTCCCCCAGCTCGAGTCCGATCGGATCCAGGATCCCGGGGACGACTTCTTCCACAAAATGAACAGGCGGGTCCATGGGGAAATCGATGCCAGGCGCCGCTGGACGATCCGCGATCTCGCGCCGAAGCCGAGCTTCTCGCCGGTCTTCGCCGCGGCGGCTCTGATGCTTTTCCTGCTGCTTTGGTGGACGCTTCCCGACACGCGTCGCGACGGAAGCATCCAGCCCTTCCTGGCTCAGCTCGAACAGGAAGCCCAGAGCAGCCTGATGGACTTGAGTCACGAGCTGGCCATCGAGGGCGAAGAGGTCCGTGACCTGCTTCCCTCGGCCAGCTCCGACGAAATGATCGCAAAGCTCAGCGATTCGCAGCTCGAACGTCTCGCAGAGCGGCTGGAGGATCTCATGGGGTGAAGAAACTGCATACGAACATGGCCGAATCCCGAGGCTGGCTGACCGCCGCCCTGCTCGCGGCCCTGCTGGCCCTGCTTCTCCTGGCGCCGGACGCCCTCGCGCTCAAGGAGAGCCGTCGGCAGCAGGTGAAGGAGCAGATCAACAGGGTCAAGACCTGGGAGATGACCAAGGAACTGGGCCTCGACGACGAGCAGGCCCGCATCTTCTTCCCGGCCATGGAAGACTACGAGAACGAGCGGGATGAGCTGAAAATGGAGCGTGGCGAGATCGAGAGCACCCTGGATAGCCTGCTGGCCGAGGGCGGCCCTCGCGCCGACTCGGAGATCCTGAAGAATCTGGAGCGGCTGCGACTCATCGAGCGACGTCAGACCGCCCACGAAGATGAGTATCAGCGGAAGTTGGGTCGCATCCTCACACCCCAGCAGAGGGCGCGCTACGAACTCTTCGAGCGCGATTTCGAGGCGAGGCTCCGTCAGATGATCCGCGAGGTCCAGGACGAGGAGCCCGATCGGCAGTCGAGAAGCGGCTACGAGAGCAGGCGGAATACGACCGACAAGGACGATCGGAAGGTCGATCGCCGCGAGTCCGATAGCTCGAAGACGAAGACCAAGACGAAATCGAAGTCCGAGGACAAGAAGAAGACCGACAAAGAGAAGTCAGACCGGAAATCCAAGTCGCGTACGGGGGACAAGGATAAGGACGAGTCCGGCAAGAAGAAGGATTCCGATGAGCGATCCTCGCGCGGCAAGGGATCGCAAAGGGGTTCTGGCGACGGACCGAAGGTCCTTGAGCGCCGCGGAGAGGAGAATAGGACATGAATAAGAGAAACGGAACCATTGCATTGCTCTCCGTCCTGTTGCTCGTCGCAGCCTGCCACGTGCACGACCCCTGCGACGATTGCTACGAGCCTCCGGCCCCGAGCGGAGTCTGGACGATCACCGGCGACGAGTACGTGGAGATCCTCTGGGAGGAGCTCTACATCCATGACCTCGACGGATACCGGATCTATCGCAGCGACCACGCGGACGGTCCCTATCATCGAATCGGCTGGAGCGGCGACAGCTACTTCGTCGACGATGAGGTGGACAACGGCTTCACCTACTACTACGCCGTGACCGCCGTGGACGACTGGGGCAACGAGAGCGAGCTCAGCTATGCGCTGATCCAGGACACGCCGCGTCCCGAGGGCTGGGATCTCGAGGTCGGCGATTACGACGAGCTGGCCGGCGTTGATTTCTCGGGCTACTATTTCCACATGATCCAGCCCTGGAACGAGTGGGACACGGACATGTACCTGTTCTGGGACGAGGAAGACGACCGCTACGCCTTCGCCAGCACCGACGTGGAAGTCGGCGGCGAAGTCTACGGCACAGACATCCAGTACGCGGGCATCGTGGAGAGCCTCGACGAACTGGATTGGGCTCCCGTCGACGGCTGGAGCACCGATACCGCCGACGTGGTGAACCTATTTGTTGGCCATGCCTACTGGGTCTGGACCTGGGACAACCACTTCGCCAAGTTCCGCGTGACCGAGATCGGCTGGGACTACGTGGTCATCGACTGGGCCTACCAGATCGATACCGGCAATCCCGAGCTGGACATCATCGCCGGAAGCGGTTCCGGCGGCATGAAGCCTCCGCGCCCCGATGGCGCGGTTAAACACGCGCCCCCCTCCCGAGGCGGCCGCGCGACCTTCGAAAATACCTTGGCCGGAAGGAGGTAGGGCCATGCGTATTCCCATCATCGTTACCGTACTGAGTTTGGTCATCGGCTCGGCCGCGCCCCCGGCCCAGGGCGTGGAGAGCTACGGAGACTATCCAGCAGGCAAGCTGGCCGTGGAGATCTGGTTCGACGAAGCGCGAGGTTCGGTCTACGAACCCGGCGACGCCGTGGAGGTCTTCTTCAAGTCCAGCCACGACTGCTACGTGGTGGTCTACGACGTGGACACCCAGGGATTCGTCAACGTCCTCTATCCCCGCGGAGATCAGAACTCCTGGGTGGAAGGCGGTCGCATCCACAGCATCCCGAGCCCCTACGACGACTACGATCTCATCGTGGAAGGTCCCAAGGGCATCGAGTACGTGGTGGCCGTGGCCTCGCCCTATCCCCTGGACATCCGCAGTCTCTACGCGGAAGAGGAGTGGGACGACGGCTATCGCTACTCCGGACGCATCGCGGGTGATCCCCACGAGTCCATCTACGAGCTGAACGAGCGCCTGGCCTGGGGTTCCAGCGCTTACTCGCCCGAGGGATATTCCAGCGACATCGGCTGGTTCTACGTGGAGCGCGAGGTGCCATGGCCCCGCTACATCGTCTACCACGAGTATCCCGATCGCTTCTGGGATCCCTATTGGGACCCTTACGTGGAAGTGAGCTTCTTCGTGGACTATCACTGGGATCATCACTGGTGCCGACCCTGGTGGTGGTGCCACGGCTGCCGTCCCTACTACGACTACTGGTACGTGGGCATCGGCGGCGTGAGGATCAAGTGGAAGCACTGGCATCATCACGACCCCTACCACACCGAGTGGCGCAGGGTGAAACCGCCCCGCTGGGACGGCCGCTGGCGCGAGGCCCGGGTGAACAGCCACAAGTACGACGACCGCCGCTACAAGGAGCCGCGCTCCCGCTGGGACGACTCCCGAACGCGCACCAAGGACGTCTACAAGGGCGACCGCCAGACTCGGCAGAAGGACTATCGCGCCCGCAGCGCGCCCAAGCGGGTGGAGACGAAGACCGACCGCAAGGTGGAGCGCAAGTCCGACAGGAATCGGGACAAGCCCCGTGTGAAGAAGGAGACCAAGCCGAAGAAGGCGGAGAAGAAGCCCACGAAGAAGGTCGAACCCAAGAAGAAGGACAAGCCCAAGAAGAAGTCCGAACCCAAGAAGAAGGACAAACCGAAGAAGAAGTCCGAGCCTAAGAAGAAGAGCAAGGACAAGAAGAGCAAAGAC
Source organism: uncultured bacterium (assembly GCA_964344565.1). Classification (GTDB taxonomy): domain Bacteria; phylum Krumholzibacteriota; class Krumholzibacteriia; order JACNKJ01; family JACNKJ01; genus JACNKJ01. Next base: position 131,013 of record CAYFNT010000001.1, on the reverse strand, counting down.
GAAAAGCGCCCCCGTAAGCGCTAAGTTCCCTCCCGGGAACGGAAAGCCCCGAAGGAATCCTCCTTCGGGGCTTTTTTCATGGGGTTCGAATCCGGACTAGGCGCCGAACTGCTCGGCCACGAAGTTCCAGTTCACGAGATTCCAGAAGGCTTCGATGTGCTTGGGGCGCGCGTTGCGGTAGTCGATGTAGTAGGCGTGCTCCCAGACGTCGATGGTCAGCAGGGGCTTCACTCCGTCGCGCATGGGATTGCCGGCGTTGCTGCTGTTGCTGATGGCGACGCTGCCGTCATCGTTCTTCACCAGCCAGGTCCAGCCGGAACCGAAGTTCGTGGCGGCCGCCTTGCTGAAGGCCTCCTTGAACTCGGCGAAGGAGCCGAAGGCCGCGCCGATGGCGTCGGCCAGAGCGCCGCTGGGCTCTCCGCCGCCCTTGGGCGAGAGGCAGTTCCAGTAGAAGCTGTGGTTCCAGATCTGGGCGGCGTTGTTCAGGATGCCGCCTTCGGGGGCGCTCATCACGATGTCGTCCAGGGAAGAGTCGGCGAATTCGGTACCGCCGATGAGACCGTTGAGGTTGTTCACGTAGGCCTGGTGGTGCTTGCCGTAGTGATACTCGAGAGTCTCGGCGGAGATGTGCGGCTCGAGGGCATCCTTGGCGAAGGGCAATTCGGGAAGTTTGTGTTCCATGGATATCTCCCTTTCAATTTGACGATTCCAGGCAGGTCTATCCTGTCCGGCGACCTGCGTCAAGTTTCACGAAGACAGTGAGCGAAGAAAAGGCGACGCCCGCAAGCGCCGCGAATTCAAGCTCCGGAGATCCGGGATTCCAGATGATCCCAGCCCTAGCCCTCCACCCCGAAGGCCGCGAGGACCTCGCCCAGGTAGATTCGATGGTAGTCCTTCTCCGGATACTCAGCCTCGATGGACGGATCCAGAAACTGCGTGGGATCGAGATCCTGGCGGTAGATCTTCCGGCACTCCAGAACCAGCGAGGCCTCTTCGAAAGACGGCGAGGCCACGATGCTGGAGGCCATGGGCGTCAGTCCAGCCTCGGCGATCTTGTCGCGCTTCCGGCCCGAGACCGTGCCGAGATGGAGCAGAGCCTCCCGCCGTGAATCGGAGAAGGCGCTCAGGGTGAAGTCATCGGCTTTCTCCATGAACTCGTAGGTATAGCGCGTGGGCCGCACGAAGACCTGGGCGATGGGCCTGTTCCAAAGCGTGCCCAAGGAGCCCCAGGATACGGTCATGGTGTTGAAGTCGCCGGAAGCGAAGTCACCGGCCGTGAGCAGGAACCAAACTTTGTCCCAGACGCTGAGGGGCTGCAGCCCGAGCCGATTCAGGGCGATGGCCTTTCGCATCATTTCTCCTCTTCGAATCGCCCCAGAACGGGCGGAAGCTCCTTCCCCTGTGGCACGAAGTCCAGGGACACCGAATTGACGCAGTGGCGCGTGTTCTTGGACGTGAACTGCTCGCCCTGGAATACGTGGCCCAGGTGACCGTCGCAGTGCCCGCAGAGAATCTCGGTGCGACGTCCGTCGGCGTCGGTCTGCCGCCTCACGGCACCTTCGATCTCGTCGTCGAAGCTCGGCCAGCCGCAACGGGCGTTGAACTTGGTAGTCGATTCATAGAGAGGCGCGTTGCATCGTTTGCAGATGTAGATGCCCGCCTCCCAGAAGTCCTCGAACTCGCCGGTGAAGGGCCGTTCGGTTCCCTTCTCCAGAATCACCCAGGCTTCCTTCTCGCTCAGTTCGTTGTACTCCACGGCGCTGTTCTCCTTGGATGCGGCCAGGGCGAAGCCGGCCACGGCGACGAGCAGGAGCGTGCCTAGCAACAGCCTTTTCATGTCTCATCTCCCTGCTGGGGTCGAATCGATAGATACCGGGGCCCTCAGCGCGGCGCAAGAAAAACGCGGACTCCGAAACCGGAGCCCGCGCCGAGGAGGGGAGAAGACGGTCTAGAAATCGAAGGAGAAGGCGCTGCCGAGGGTCAGGCCCCGGGCGCCGCCGGGCAGGTATCCGCCGCGAACGCCACCGTAGAGGTCCATGCGGAACACGCCCAGGTGAAGGCCCATGCCCGCCACCGAACCCTGGGCGCCGGCGCCCATGCCCAGGCCGAGTCGCGGGCTGAGCCAGGAGAGCGCCCGCCACTCGAAGCCGAGCATGGCGGCGGGGCCTGTCTCTTCGCCCTGCAGACCGCGCATGCGCAGTTCGGTTTCCAGGGCGAGGGTCAGGCTCTTCCAGTCGCGCTGCGCGCCGAGGCGAAGCGTGGAGGGAAGATCGCCGGAATAGGGATCGCCGGCCCAGGTGCTGTCGGACTGCTCGACGGCGTCGTCGATGTCATCCTGTCCCAGCAGGACGTCCTCGGCGTCGGCCAGCCAGAGTCGATGCTCCACTTCCTTGCTCCAGTTCATGGAGCCGAGCAGGCCCTCCCACACGAGGCCGAGCCGCCAGGTTTCGCCCAGCTTCGCGGAGAATCCGAGATCCATGGCGTAGCCGCTGCCGCCGCGGGAGGTCAAGAACTCGGCGCGGGCCGAGCCGTCCAGACCGTCCATGGTGGTCAGCAGGCCGCCCACGGCTTCCACCGCGCGGAATTCGAAGAGCCCGTAGAGATAGTGCAGGTTCAGGCCGCCGCTGAGGCTCCAGTCCTCCGACTTGCGAATCGGATGGGCATAGGACAGCGTGGCCGCCCCCATGGCGTGGCCCTGTCCGTCGGTGTCCTCGAAGCTGAAGGCCTTGTCGATTTCGTTGCCGAGAAGCACCAATTCGACGACGTCCCGGTCGAGGTTGCCGCCGCCGCGCCCGATCATGCGGGCTGAGAGGGCGAAGCGACCCTTGCGAAATCCCAGGGCCGAGGCCTCGAGTCCCGCATCCACGCGCAGCCCGCTGGAGGGGATTTCCGCGAGCAGCTCGTCCTTGTCCTGGGAATCGAGCACCGCGCCGGAGATCTCGTTGTAGCGGGACAGCGAGATGGTGTTGTTGCCCAGGTCCAGGCCGAGGGAGGCCAGTCCGAAGTAGAAGCCTTCGGCGGCCGGGTCGGCCAGGAGGGCGGGATTGCGCCCCACCGCCTCGAGGCCGTAGGCACGCGCGCTGTTGCTGCCCGAGAGCCCCCAGGCGCGCAGGGCGTCCTGGGCGCTGGCCGAGGCGACGAAGGTCGCCAGGGCGAGGAGCGTGAGTACCGCGATCTTGATCGTCTTGCGAGGCATGGGGCCCTCCGAGGTTACCGTCTAGAATTCCGAGCTGTTGACTTCCGCTTGCAGGATGCCTCTCACGGCCAGGTAGTCCGAGGGCCGGAAGGCGATTTCCTCGCCGCCGGTCCCGGGCATGTCCACCGCGATGGCCACGTAGTTGCCCTCGCCGATGAGGGCCAGCACGTCCTCGCGGTCGAGGACGAGTTCCTGCGAATCCGAATAGGGTTGATCCGCGAATCCCGAGGCGTCGATGGAGGCCGCTCCGACCACGAAGGGGCCGATCTCGCGCAGGGGATGGCTGTGCACCGTCGATGAATCCGCGCCCACCAGGAAACGAAGTTCGAGTCCGAGGGGCAGGGCGTTGTCGATATCGGTCATGAGGACGGCCGAGTAGAGGTGGTCGCCGATGGTCTCGCGCATGCCCTCGTCGATATCGAGATCGAAGGGATCGCGATGGATTTCCGTGGCCTCGATGCTCGCGCGCAACGGCGCTTCCACGCTCCAGCGCACCTCGGCGCCCTGCCCGGAAGTGGCCGTCCCGATCTGGTCTCCGCCCACGATCACCCGGCCGCTCAGTTCGATGCGCTCCGGCGCGCCGCTGAGCAGTTCGGGAAGGATGCTGTTGCTGCCGTCGATGATCACGCGGGTGAGCTGGCCTTCACGGCCCTCCGCCGGAAGGATCTGGGCGACGTGATCCAGGTGAAGCGTGTCTCCGCCGGCGTACTGGGATTCCATGTGGATCTGCAATTCAGCCGGGAACTCGACTTCGTTGACGACGTCGAGAACCAGCATGGCCTCGGAGAATTGGACTCCGGCCAGTTCTTCGGGAAGGTCCAGTTCCTCGCTGACGGGATCCAGTTCGAAAGCCTTCTCGGGGAAGCGTCCCGTGCACTCCGCGAGCACGATCTCGCCCGGCGACACCGAACTGCTCACATAGTCGCTGGAGCGGATGGTCACGGTTTCGCCGCCGCTGCCAAGACTCGACATCTCCACCCTATAGCCGAGCTGCTCCAAGGGCTCGCTTCCGGGCGCCAGTATCCTGGCTCCGGCAAGATTCACGAAGGTCTCGCCCTCGGCCCCCGGATCCAGGTGCAGGAAGGCCGAGACCGGCAGGCCGCCCGTATCGTAGATTTCATCGAAGACGAGTTCGGCCTGAACGTGGATGGGCAGCTGATTGCCGAGAGTGACGCCGAGGGAGCCCGAGGCGATGGTGCCGTCGAGAATGGCAAGGGAATCGCCGATCTCCGCGAAACGCTGCTCGACGATGGACTGCTCCCCCACCGCCGCGGTGGCTTCATCCACGGCAAGGTCCACGAATTCGACGACGATGTTCAGCACGCGATAGGGATCGACGTCCTCGACGCCGGGATGCCCTTCGCTACCGCCGAGAATGCGAACGGAGACCGAGTCCGGAAGCGTGCGACCGGACATGTCCACCATGGCCGTGTCGGCGACTCCGGGCGGAATCTCATCGAGGAAGACGATGGTGTCGATGAGAATGTCGGTGGCCGTATCCCTGATCTCGCAGCGCAGGGTGTAGGGCATTTCGGGTCCCGAAAGGGGAACCTGGAACTGATTGTCGATGATGGCCCTCAGGTAGCCCGATTCCACATGGGCGCTCTCCACGTCGACGATGTCCTGGGCCTCCGGAGTGAGCACGAAGGCGAAGGGCGGAACCGGCACCGTTCCCGGAGGCAAGAGGAGCACCTCGGGATAGAGCTCGCTCAGATCGAAGTCGAAGTTGCCGGCCTCGCCGGCGTCCAGCTCGAAGAGCCCGAGCTCATAGGTGGACTCGTGCGATTCCAACTCCACGCTCATGTCCTGGTCCAGCTCCACCCGAAGGCTGTCGCCTTCCAGATAGATGTAGAGCCCGCCGTCGTCCGAGTAGAGCAATTCCTCGTCCTCCACTAGATCCGCCATGAGCACTTCCTGTCTCTCGAAGGGAATGTTCAGGACGGTCGTGAAGCTGGGAAGCTCCGGACTCGCGATGTCGCAGCCGATCAGGGCAAGCGCGGCCAAGAGCGCCAATCCCGCGATCAGCCAGCGAAGCTGACGCAGGAAACCCTGAAGGAAAGAGCCATGAGGATGGATGGGGAACATGTCGCATCTCCTGTGCTGTCGCATGGGTTGTCGCCTCGGGCCGAACAGCAAAGGCCATGCCTTAGCCCAAGGCCCGCTTGGGAGTAGCGTCGGGGATGCTCAGGGAAGAGCGAGGGCCGAAACGCAACAGGGATACGAGGGTCCGGAATTCGGACGGGAAACAATGACCTCCGCACGCCGGAAGCATGTGATGACCGCGGCTCGCAAAGGGGAATCGCGTGGGGGAGTTTCGTTTCGTTTTCGTGCGAGACGCGCGTCAGGCTCGTATATTGTCCGCAACGATCGCGCGCCTTCGGACATCAGAATAGATCACGAGTCATCACGACGATCGGTGATGCCGAAGCGAGGAGGCGAGCCATGAAGAAGACAATACACTTCGCGACACTGACCCTCGCGGTCATGTTGCTTTTCGCAGGAGAGGTGCCCGCCATGGCCGCTTCCCGAGGAAACGACTCACTAGAACTCAAAAGCGCCGTGGCCACACTCGGCGGCGGTTGCTTCTGGTGCCTCGAAGCGGTTTTCGAGGAACTCGAAGGCGTGGAGGACGTGATCTCCGGCTACGCGGGAGGCGTGGAAAAGAATCCCGACTACCGCTCGGTCTGCGCGGGGCTCACCGGTCATGCGGAGGTGGTGCAGATCCGGTTCGATTCGAGCAGGGTCGCGTTCGAGGAGATTCTCGCCGTCTTCTTCGGCACCCACGATCCCACCACCCTCGACCGCCAGGGCGCCGATGTGGGAAGCCAATACCGCTCCATCATCCTCTATCATGACTCCTCGCAGCGGGAGGCCGCCGAATCGATGATCGCCCAGCTGGAGGAAGGCAAAGTCTTCGACCGGCCCATCGTCACGGAAGTGACTGCCATGGGCGAATTCTATCCGGCTGAGGCAAATCATCAGGACTACTTCTCACGCAATCCCGAGCAGCCCTACTGCGCCGCCGTGATCAGCCCGAAGCTGGACAAGTTTCGCAAGGAATTCAGCGAGAAGCTGCGCCGCTGATCAGCGCAGCACGGTGATGCGCCGCGTGATGATCTCCGAACCCGCGCGCGCGTGGAGCAGGTAGACTCCCGAGGAAAGATCGGCGGGCAACGCGAAGTTGTGGCGGCTTCCTCCCGGAAGGTCGCGCCCCAGCGCGGCGATCCTTCGCCCGCGCACATCCAGAAGATCGAGCCGGCCCGGCACCGCCTCACTCCTCAGATAGAGGCTCACAGTTCCACCGACCGGAACGGGATTCGGCGCGCTCAGAATCGCGAGGGGCACTCCTTCATCGTCGACACCCGTGGAGATGGGAAGCAAGTCGAAGTCGGCCTTGATCCAGCCGCCGCTCACGCTCACCTGACGCTGCTGGGGTTCGAATCCCTCGCAGCTCACGCTCAATGTGTAGCTGCCGGTATTGGTGAAGCGATAGAACTGGCCGAATCGCTCCTCGGTGAGCCGGGGCCCCACCTCGTCTCCGTGCAATTGCTCGATGCGCACCTCGGCCACCAGCGGCGCGGCGCTTTGGGCGCTTCGAACCGTGCCGAAGATACCCGGCCCCGCCAGAGTCTTCTCGAAGAGGTACTCGCTTCCGCGGGCCACGCGGGCGGCGATGGTGTCCACCGTTGCGCCGTTCCACCAGCACTGGTCGGAGATCTCCATGATGTAGGTGATGATGCCCGTGTTGCCGTAGACCCAGCACTGCTCCTTGGGGAGGGTATCCCAGGTGAAGATGGACGAGTAGCTGTAGCCGTTCTCGTCCTTGGTGCGCGAGGCCCAGGATGAGGCGATGTCCGAGGCGATGTCGTAGTCGGGGCTGTTGCCCCAACCGTGCTGGCTCACCCAGGGATAGAAGACGTAGTTGGTCCAGCTGATGGACACTGGCGAATGATAGTCGACCACGAGTAGCGGCCGCTCATCGAGGATGAAATCGCGAAGCGCCTTCACCTCGGGCTCGGAGAAGGCGTAGGGGCCCTTGTACTTCTGCGAGGCGGGATCGGTCTCGTCGCTGTCCTCCCAGAACCATCCCCAGTTGCGGTTCATGTCGACGCCGTCATCCGGAAAATCGATCTCATCGTTTCCGTTGTTGTCGCGAAGGGTCTTTCGCCAGTCGGCCCAACTGGGCTGCTCGTCGAAGACATAGCGATGGCCGTCGACGTTGACTACGGGGATGAAGCAGAGGTCGATGCCGTCCACCCAGGCGGTCGCCTCGGGATCGCTGCCGTAGCTTTCGAGAAGCCGCTGGATGGTCTTCATGATCGCCCCGGTGCCGTTGACCTCGTTGGCGTGCTGGGCCGCGTGAATAAACAGCCGGGGCTCGGGTTCCGGCGTGGAGGCATTGTCGGAGACCCTCGCGAGGAAGATCGCCTCGCCCTGGCCGCTCAGGCCGATGCTCTCCACGTGAATGAGATCCGGATACTGGAACTGCCAGGCCGCGAACTGGTCGAGGATGTCGTCCAGGCGCCAGTAGCGCGCATCGGGACCTTCGGAAAAGGCCGCGCCGGCGAAAAGGAGCAGCAGAACTGCCGTCGTGAGGAGTTTGGAGGCGGAGGGGTGGAGCAAGGATCCTTCTTTCTTCGGCCTCCAATTATACTACATCCGCGAGTCCCTGGCACTCGGGCGATTCTCAAGCGGGTCCGATTCCCTTGCGATCGCGGTCCTCGTAGGAACAATGCCCCTTGTCCACGTGTCCCTTGTAGCGCTCCTCGAGGGTGGCCTCGTAGGTCTCCTCCAGGGATCGGCAGAGTTCGGGTCGGGACAACCAGGCCCCCGAATCATCCGTGCAGGGATCGGTGTCGAGCTCGAACTCCTCGGTTCGGTAGACGCCGAAGAGCTTCACCTCGTCCGCCTTCACGCCTTCGCCGTCGAGGGTTTCGATGAGTCCGCAGAGCGTGTCTGAGAAGTAGTGCTGGGTGAGCAGGTCGTCCTCATCCAGGCCGGACAGATGCACGCGCGCCTCGTAGGTGTAGGGGATGGTCTTGTCGTACTTCGAACGCGGGCCGAGAACCTTCCTGACGAGTCCCATGGCGTCTCCTCACTTTGTTTCCACTTATGGAAACTGGACCCTTTCCCCTCTCCTGTCAAGCCCCCACGAAAAGGACCCCGGGGATCCGTCCCCGGGGCCCAAGCTTGCCACAGAGCGCTCCGCTGGGTGGCAGTATCTAGAGCTTGTCCTTCATGGCCTTGAGAGGACGCACGCGCACGGTGCGGGAAGCCGGCTTGGGCTTCTGCTTGACCATCTCACCGGTGAAGGGATTGCGGACGAGCTTGCCGCCGCGCACGGCGGGCTTCTTCACCAGGGTCATCTTCATGAGGCCGAGGAAATTGAACTGGCCGTGCTTCTTGACGGTCTTGACCATCACGGCGGTCAGCTCGTCGCAGACCGCGACGACATCTTTGCGGGTGAAGCCGGTCTTCTCGGCCACGGTCTTGTAGATCTCGTTCTTCGTGGGCGGCTTGGCGGGCGCGGCGGCCTTCTTCTTCGTCGCCTTCTTCTTCGTAGGCATGGATTGCTCTCCTTTGCTTGTGCTTTGGGATGATCTCCCGAACGCCAAGATGATAACCAAAGTTGCGGTCTTGGCTAGTAAAAATCGCTGTTTTTCAAGGGAAAATGCGATTCATCGAGCTAGTCGGTCGGGCCAAGGTGGAGATTACCGGAAGCGATGTACGCGACCACCAATCCGAGCACGAGGCCCAGTCCCGAAGCCTCTGCATCAACATCTTCCCCCGCAATGGAAAACCCCCGCGGCGCGAACCGCGGGGGCGCAGTTTTCTCTCCCGCCTCCCGCGGACTAGTCGTAATACTCGGTGCCCAGGTGGGTGATGAGCTCCTCGCCCTTCAGGTGCCGCAGGTTGTTCTTCAGCTTCATTAGCTGGATGAACAGGTCGTGCTCGGGGTAGAGCTCGTCGGCCGCCTGGGGGCTCTTAAAGTAGAAGCTCAGCCACTCCTGGATGCCGCTCATGCCGGCGCGATGGGCCATGTCCATGAAGAGCGCCAGATCCAGCACGATGGGCGCCGCCAGAATCGAATCGCGGCAGAGGAAGTCGACCTTGATCTGCATGGGCATGCCCATCCAGCCGAAGATGTCGATGTTGTCCCAGCCCTCCTTGTTGTCGCCGCGGGGCGGATAGTAGTTGATCCGCACCTTGTGGTAGAGGTCCTTGTAGAGCGTGGGATAGAGCTCGGGCTGCAGGATCGTGTCGAGCACCGAGAGCTTGCTCTCTTCCTTGGTCTTGAAGCTCTCCGGATCGTCGAGGACCTCGCCGTCGCGATTGCCGAGAATGTTCGTCGAGAACCAACCGCTCAGGCCGATCATCCGCGCCTTGAATCCGGGCGCCAGGATGGTCTTCATGAGAGTCTGGCCCGTCTTGAAATCCTTGCCGCCGATGGGCACGCCTTCGCGCTGGGCCAATTCCACCATGGCTGGGAAATCGACGGTCAGGTTCGGCGCGCCGTTGGCGAAGGGTACGCCCTCCATGATGGCGGCGTAGGCGTAGCACATGCTCGGCGCGATGGCCTCGCTGTTCTCACGCATGGCCTTTTCCATGGCCTCGATGCTCTGATGGACCTCGCTCTTCTCCAGGAAAATCTCCGTGCTCGCGCACCAGACCATGACCAGGCGCTCGCAGTCGTTCTTCTCCTTGAAGTCGCGGATGTCCTGGCGCAGCTGCTCGGCCAGGTCCATCCAGTTTTCGCCCTTCTTCACGTGACTGCCGCTGAGCTTCTTCACGTAGCGCTGATCGAACACTGCCTTCATGGGATGGATTCCCTCGAGGAAATCGCGGGCTCCGTCCAGCTGTGCCAGGGGCAGCACGCCGGCCTTCACGGCGGCGTCGTAGGCGTTGTCCTCGAAGATGTCCCAGCCGCCGAAGACGATGTCGTCCATCTCGGTCAGGGGAACGAAATCCTTGATCAGGGGCGACTTCCCCTCGGTGCGCTTGCCGAGGCGGATGTGGCCCATCTGCGTGAGGCTGCCGATGGGCTGTCCGAGGCCGCGCCTGGCCAGCTCCACGCCGGCGATGTATGTGGTGGCCACGGCGCCCATGCCGGGGGTCAGAATGCCGAGCTTTCCGCTCGCGGGGCGAATCTCTTTGGCGCTCATTCAGAGCCTCCTTGGGAAGGTTGTCGATTCCCGAGCATTCTAGACGGATCCAGTTCGATAATGATAGCTCATTCATATGATTGTAAATATTAGGATATCTAATAGTCATGCCCAACCACCTCCTGAATCCGATTCGGCCCCTATTCCTGCCTACGAGACGAGACTGCTCTCCTTGCCGGGCACCTGAAAGGGATCTAAGCTTTCAGGGCGATATTCATCGCCGGCTTCAAGACCATATCCGCGAGAGACAGGCTGGCGAAATCTGGGAGATGGGTGGGTCCCAACCATCCGTCGCAGTGTGGGAGGTGTGGAAGATGAGGTTATTGATAGCTGCATTGATCATCATGGCGGTGGCGCCGATGGCCATCGCCGATCGAAGCATCGCTGGTTCTCAGGTCTATCTGGACGGGCCCTGGATCTACGTTGAGGGCGACACCTACATCGTCGAGATGACCGTCACCAACGGAAGCACGGACCTGGAGTGGATCGCAGTATTCCGGATCTACTATCCCCCCTGCCTGGACGTTCTGGCAGGTTGGTACGAGGACATGGGTGAACCGACGGGCCCCCAGTTCCGTTTCGACATCTACGACGCATATTGCGAGTTCGTCGACGACGATGGCGGCTGGGGAGAAATCTACGATGGTGAGTCCCTGACCTTCTGGATGGAAGTCTTCGTGAACGAGGCCTGCGATGCCGGGCCCGAGATAATCGCGTGGCTTCTGGAAGGGGACCACTACGGCGATGAGCCGCATATAGTCGAAGGTCTCTTCGAGATCACCATCGAAGAGCCCACCGCCGTGGCAAACAGCACCTGGTCCACGATCAGGAACCTCTACTGATTCAAGGATGATCCTGCAACGAGGCCCCTCGGGGCCTCGTTTTTCATTCTCGGGACTTCTCGATTCGAGTCATCTGCGCTAAGTTTCTTCGATCAGAACGCCAGTTTCCATTATCGAAACTGATGGGAGATTTCCTTGGAACGGAGACAACTCGAGGCATTCTTGGCCGTAGTGGACTCCGGCAGTTTCACCCGAGCAGCCGAACAGCTCTTCATGACTCAGTCCGCCGTGAGCCAGGCCCTTCGCAAGCTGGAGGATAGCCTGGGCCAAGATCTACTCCTGCGCGACCGTCGCGGCGCTCGCACCTCACCCGCGGGCGCCCTGTTCCTGCCCATCGCCCGGGACATTCTCCGCCGCATGAACGAAGGACGTCAGGCCATCGAGGATCTGCGCGGCCTGCGTCGCGGAGAACTGGCCATCGGCGCCGTGGACATCGCCTCGATCTACCTGCTTCCTGACATCTTCCGGCGCTACCGGCGGAGCTATCCGGACATCGACCTCTCGGTACGAGTCGCGGGAAGCCGCTCCTTGCTTCAGGCACTCGGCCGGGGCGAACTGGATCTGGCCTTCCTCTTCTCCGAAGCGCTTCCCGAAGGACTCGGCGGGCGTCTCATCGACAAGGACCGCATGATCCCCGTGGCGCCTGTCGGAGAGGGCGGAAGCGGCGAGGATCTGGGCTGGATCACCTATCCGCGCGGCTCCATCACCCGCGAGCTTCTCGAGCGCAGCTTCGCCGAGGCAGAGCGGCCTTTCCCCGTGAGCATGGAGATCGATCGCCCCGAGGTGATCCTGCAGCTGGTGGCGGCGGGACTGGGCAAGGCCGTGCTCCCCAAGCGTTTGCTGGACAGCCTCAGCGGCCTGGTCAAGGTGCGCCGACTCCGCCTGCCCGGCGTCGCCTTCGATCGCAATCTCTGGCTTCTGCACCACGGCCCCGACAGGCTCAGTCCAGCGGCGCGCAGCTTCGTCGAGGAACTCTGACTTGCCCGCTGGCGTGAATCATGCAAAGGTGCCTTCGCCATGAACAAGTTGCTTTCGCCATTTCGGACTCTCTGGGGTATCTTCAGGCACGTTCTGCTGAAGATACGACTGCACCGCTATCACATGGACAACATCGCCCCCTACTTCAGGGAGCAGGGCGTCCAGATCGGCGAGGGTACGCGCATCGTCTCGAAGGACGTGGGAGGCACTTTCGGGTCCGAGCCCTACCTCGTCCGCCTCGGCAACAATTGCTCCATGGCCGCCGGCGTACGCTTCATCACCCACGATGGCGGCGTCTGGGCACTCCGCAACAAGCATCCCCAGCTGGACTGCTTCGCGCCCATCGAGATCAAGGACAACGTGATCGTGGGCATGAACACCATCATCATGATGGGCGTGACCATCGGCCCCAACTGCGTCATCGGCGCTGGCAGCGTGGTCACCCGTGACATTCCGCCGAATTCCGTGGCCGCGGGCGTCCCGGCCAAGGTCCTCATGAGCCTGGAGGAGTACGAGAAGAAGAAGCTCGAGCAATTCATCCCCGTGCGCGGCCTGCCCCACAAGGAGCGCAAGGAGATGCTCATGAAGCTATGGGACGACTGGGACAGGAAAGCCGCGGACAAGAAGTAGCGCCCCCCCCCTTTCGGGTCTTCAATTCCACCAACAACCAGTTCCATCGATTCGTTCGGGAGCCTGTGATAAAATCGCTTTTGGCGACATTAATCATCCCGGAGGAACACATGAAATCTATGATAGCCCTCGCACTGATGGTCTGCCTCGTAGTGCCCGCGACGGCCCAGGAGTGGATCCGGGTCAACCCACTCGGAGCGCGACGCGCCCTTCCCGAGTTCACGGGTTTCGTTCCCAATATCGATCTTCTTGCGCAGAACGGGTATCTCAGAGTCGTGGCCAACGACGATCCCCTCGGACTCACCGTTCCCATCTACATTCCGCTTCCCATTCCCAACGGGAGCGTCATCGACTCCATCGGATTCTACTACTTCACGACCACGACAACATCGATTCGCGTGGGGTTGCACAAGGCCAGCTCGGACTTCACGCCCAACCTGGTTTGGGAGGATCCTAGTTGGCACACCAGCGGAGGATCGATCGACAGCCAATTCTGGGACACGCCGGAGCTCTCGGCGGCCGACGGAACCCTCTCGCTGAAGATCGAATACGATCCGGAGGATCCCTACTTCCTGATCAACGACATCCAAATCAAGCTCATCCCCGAGACGACCGGCGTCGGCGACGATGTATCCGCCGCGCCCAGGGTGCTCGAGCAGAACTATCCCAATCCCTTCAATCCCTCCACGACCCTGGCCTTCGATTTGCCGGTGGAAGCCCGGATCGAACTCAGGATCTACGACGCGGGCGGGGCCCTCGTGCGGCGCCTTCTGGACCATCGCCGGGGGGCGGGACGCCACGAGATCGCCTGGGACGGGCTCGACGACGCCGGCCTGAGGGTGAGTTCGGGAGCCTACTTCTACGAGCTGAGCTACGACGGCCATCGGGAGGCCAGGAAGATGATCCTTGTAAAATAAGGACTTAGCTAGGGGGTTGACAGGGCCCCCTCTTCTTTGTATTATCACATGCGAATATTCGAATAGTCAAAGATTCGAATACGACAGGAGGAAGCGATGAACATCGAGCAGACCAGCGCGAGGCTCAAGGCCCTGGGTCATCCGACCCGCCTACGCATCCTTTGTCTCCTCCAGAAGGAAGGCTCCTGCGTCCAGGAACTGGAGCAGAAGCTCGACCTGAGACAATCGAACGTCAGCCAGCATCTGAGGATCCTGCGGGATCTGGATCTGGTGCGAGTGGAAAGAAACGGTCAAACGGTGTGCTACTCGCTGAACACCGCGCTGGTCAGCCCCCTCCTGGACACCCTCGAATCGAACGATCCGGACGAGATCACGATCGTCCCCGAAGGAGAATAGCCATGAACCGCATCATCGACGAGAAGTCCGCCGAGCAGGTCGCGCAGATCTTCCAAGATCGCTTCAGCGATCCGGTGGACGTGACCCTCTACACCGGTCAGGAGAACGAGGACGCCGTGAACTTCACGCGCCAGTTCATGGAAGAGCTGGCCGAGATCGACGAGCGCATCCAGCTCGAACTGAAGACCCTGGACGACGGCGCGAGGGAGGCCGGCATCACCACATCCCCCACTCTGGTCCTGGGTCAGAGCAAGGGCTACAAGATCGAGGTCTCCGGCGCCCCCAGCGGGCACGAGGCCGGCGCCCTCGTGGAAACCCTCGCCATGATCTCCAGCGGCAAGAGTGGCCTGAGCCCCGACAGCGAGAGCAAGATGAGCAAGGTGGACAAGGACGTGCTCCTCTACTCCTTCGTCACGCCCACCTGTCCCCACTGTCCTGGATCTGTTATCCAGAATCACAAGCTCGCCATGGCCGCTCCCGGCAAGGTGCGTTCGGTGGCCGTAAGCGCCGGCGAGAACATGGACATGGCCAAAGAGTTCGGCGTGAGCAGCGTGCCGCAGCAGGTCATCAACGCCGACGCCGCCACCGTGACCATCGGCATCCAGCCCGAGGGCGAGTTCGTGGACTCGGTGCTCATGCACGGGGCCAGCGACTTCGAGGCCATCCTCGAAGAGGCGAAGGCCAAGTCGGCTCAGGCCGAGAAGCTCGTGGATGATCCCGACGAGCCGCTGAAGATCACCGACGCGAACTTCCGCGAGGCCGTGGAGAGGTACCCCTTCTTCGTGGTCGATTGCTGGGCGGAATGGTGCGGGCCCTGCAAGATGATCGCCCCCATCATCCACGAGCTGGCCATCGAGCAGCGCGGGAAGATGGTCTTCGGCAAGCTGAACACGGAGGAGAACGTGGTGATCCCGGCGGAGTTCGACATCCGCTCCATTCCCACCATGCTCGTCTTCAAGAACGGCGAACTGGCCGATCGCATCGTGGGCGCCATGCCCAAGGAAGCGTTGCAGGCCAAGCTCGAAACCCTCATGTAGAAGGATGGAACCCGTGGCGGACAACGTCGTATCGGTGGATCTTCGTCAAGTCGAGGGCATCAGCTTCGCGGCCAGGGCCGGCAGCAGCCACTGGGTGGCCATGGACGGTCCCGCGGAGCACGGCGGCAGCGACGCCGCCAGCAAGCCCCTGGAACTCTTCCTCATGGGTATGGCGGGATGTTCGGGAATGGACGTGGTATCCATCTTGGCCAAGATGCGCGTGGACCTGAAGGACTTCCGCATGGAAGTGAAGGCGCCCCGCGCCGAGGAACATCCGAAGGTCTTCACGAAGGTCGAAATCGTGTACCATCTCTTCGGGGATGTGAGCGAGGCGCAGGCCGAGAAGGCCGTCGCCCTCAGTCAGGACAAATTCTGCTCGGCTTCGGCCATGCTGAAACCCGGCGTGCCCATCGAGCATCGAATCGTCATACATCGAGATGAAGCGGCCCTCGTCGAGGGCGGAACAATCAAGGAGTAAGCATGAAGAAGCGCCTTAGCATCCTGAGTCTCGCGGCCCTGGCCGCCCTTCTCCTGGTCCTGCCCGCCAACGCCCTGCCCAAGGTGGGCGACGAAGCGCCGGACTTCAGCCTCAAGACCCTCAACGGCGAAACAGAGATCAGCCTCTCCGACCTGGAAGGCAAGGTCGTCTACCTCGACTTCTGGGCGAGCTGGTGCGGGCCCTGTCGCCGTGCCTTCCCCGAGGTGAAGCAGCTTCACGCCGAGTACGCCGAGCAGGGCATGGAAGTGCTGGCCATCAGCCTCGACCGTTCGCCTTCGCCGGCCATCCAGTTCATGGCCCAGCAGGACGCTTCCTTCCCGGCCCTCTTCGACGCGGGCAGCGCCACGGCCGCGGCCTACGGAGTGCGCAGCATTCCCACCACCGTCATCGTGGGACCCGACGGCAAGGTGGCCTACAGCATGATCGGCTTCCACCCCAACAAGGTGGGCGAGATCAAGGAAACCATCGAAGGGCTTCTGGCCCAGGTCGAGCTTCCCGAGGAGAAAGGCTCCGAGGGAACCATGTAGACGGCAGCCTGACCCAGGCCGCCCTTCGATGAAAGAAAGCCGCTCCCGATTCGTCGGGAGCGGCTTTTTTCGAGGGTCCTTGGTCCCCTAGTAGATCGTTCGCAATTCCGACCAGGTCGACTCGGTGGCCGGCGCTTCGTCGAGGATGGTGTCGATCCAGCCCGTGATTTCGCTCAGGTTGTAGTAGGGCGCGTGATAGCGGAGCACATGGTCCCCGTCGATCACGACGTTGAAGGGGAAGGGCCCCGAGGCGAACTGGCTGTAGACCTCTCCGTACTGATCGACGAGTACCGGGAAGGGCATGGGATTGGTGTCATGCCAGGCCTCTACCGCACCGGGGGGTTCGTAGATGCTGATGGCGATGATCTCGAGGTTCATGTCGCGTTCGTTGTACTGATTGTAGACGTCGTCGCGGAGCTGACCCAGCTCCGTATTGCAGGTGGGTCAGTAGGTCGCGAAGAAGATGATCAGGATAGTCAGCGCCGCGACCGTATAGAAGATGAACTCCGCGCCATCGACGCGACTCGCCGAGAAGTTCGAAACCGTCTCGCCTTCCTCATAAGTGGCGAGGGCGGGAAGCGACGCTAGCAATAGTGCCAAGGTCAGGGTGACAAACGTCTTCATTGTGGGCCTCCTTCGATAACAAGGTTAACCCATTTGAAGGTATCAATTCAATGAATTCGTAACTTATTTAATACAGCGATTTTAGCTCAGTCCAGCTGGTGGGTGCGGCCGGGGCCTCGTCCAAGAGCGTGTCCAGCCAGCCGGTGAGCACCTCTGCGTTGTAGCCGATGGAATGGTATCGAAGCACGAGATCGTCATCGATGATGGCATTGAAGGGAAAGCCTCCGGTGGCGAAGAGGGGATAGACGTCGCCGAACTGGTCCACCGCCACATCGAAGGGCATGGGGTTGTCGTCGAGCCAGGCCTGCACGGCCGCGGGCGATTCGTAGATGCTGATGGCCAGGAAGTAGACCGAGGATTCGCGCTCCTGATACATGGGGAAGACCGAGTCACGGAGATGCACCATCTCCGAGTTGCAGGTCGGTCACCAGGTCGCGAAGAAGATGAGGAAGAAGGCGGCCACCGTCTGTCCTCCGACATCGATGGTCTCGCCGTTGGGAGCCGGCAGCGTGAAGCCGGCAATGCTCTCCCCCACCTGGTAGACGGCCAGGGCGGGAGCGCTCAGGAGCAGGATGCCGAGGCTCAGGGCTATCAAGGTTTTCATGGGATTCCTCCTGCCATCCATTTTACTACAATTTCTGTTGTTTTTCCAATGAATGCGAACTGCTTCAATACAAAGCTTTTACGGCCGTCCACGAAGTCTCGGCGGCCGGCGCCGGATCCTCGTCCAGCAGATCCACGATCATGTCGCGAATGGCGAGCAGATCGAAGCCGTAGCTGCCGAAGCGGAGAGTGCCGTCCCGGCCGATGAGCAGGTTGTAGGGAATGGGGCCGCTGGTGAAGAGCAGGTAGACCGCCGCGTCGGGGTCGATGACGATGGGATAGGTGAGCTCCTTGAGCAGCACCCACGATTCCACAAGAGGCGGCGCCTCCATCAGGTCCACCCCGAGAATGGTCAGGCCCTGGTCGCGATAGATCGTCCACAGATCGTGCTGGAGGTGAACCACCTCGTCGTTGCAGGTGGGTCACCAGGTGGCGAAGAAGTTGATGAGGATCACGTCGCCGGCGAAATCAGAAAGACTCACGGCCTCGCCCGTGGGAGTGAGCAGGGTGAAGTCCTGCACCTCATCCCCCACTTCATAGAAGGCCGACGCGCCAGATACCGTGGCGACGATGGCGAAAAGGGCCGCGAGGGCTCTCGTTTTCATGCCTCTCCTAGCGAATGAGAATGGCCTTCCGCGAGCGTTCCTTGCCGCCCGCCTTCAGCTTGTAGAAGTATACGCCCGAAGGCAGGGGACGGCCCTGCTCGTCGCGTCCGTCCCAGACGATTTGATGCTCTCCCCGCTCCCGAGGATTCCCGTTTCCGAGGCGTCTGACCAGTCGCCCCCGAGGATCGAAGAGTTCCAGGCTCACGGGAAGCCGGCTCTCCAGGGAAAATCGGATGGCCGTTTCCCCCGAAAAGGGATTGGGTTCGTTCTGGTGAAGATCGAAGGGGCGTTCGGGCCAATCGGCGCCCACCGCGGTCACGCCCTCTCCGTGGAGTGGTACGGTCAAGGAGGGCTCGTCCGGATCATTGCTGGAAAGGACCATTTCTCCGTCCATGGGCCCGAGTTCCGTGGGCGTGAACTCCACCAGTATCGCCTGGCTGCCGCCCGGCGCGATGACCATGTCCTCCAGATTCAGCGCGAACTCGGCATCGCTGGTTTCGAGGGCGTCCACGATGAGGCTTCCCTCGCCGTCGTTGAATACGCTGACGAGGGTGAAGGCCGACTCGCCGAGGGCCACTCCGCCGAAATCAACCGCCGCCGGTTCCACTCGGATGTCCGGCGTCCAGCCGATGAGTCCGTCGATGATGGCCGTCATGGCGTCGGGCTCGTACTCGGTGCTGAAATAGGCCACATTGCCTTCGGGATCGACGATGTAATCCAGTGGATAGGGAGAGGTGGCCCCAGACTGGCGATAGTGCCAGTAGGTGCCGTTGGCGTCGGCGAGCACGGGATAGCTGAGCTGGAACTCCTCGATGAAGAACTCCAGCTCCTCGGGCGTCTCGCCGCCGCTGCTCAATCCGAAGACCACCACCTCGTCCAGGGGATATCGCTGCCAGAAGGCTCCGTCCAGGTCCGACAACTCCGGACCGCAGACGGGTCACCAGTCGGCGAAGAAGGCCATGACCACGACCTTTCCGAGATAGTCCGAAAGGCTGTAGGCGTTGCCGTCCAGGTCGAAGTGGGTCCAATCGGGCGCGGCCTCTCCCACGTCGAGCTGGCCGGCCTGATTGCCCGTGTAGACCGTGAAGCTCACCGTGGGTTCGTCCGGATCGTCGGATTCGACGCTGAAGAAAGTGGTGTCGTCGCCGCCGTCGGGCGTGTAGGTGAGCCATACCGTGTGCTCGCCGCCGGCCGGCACCGCGAAGGCGGTGGGCTCGTGGATGAGGAAGTTCGAATTGAAGCTGCGCACCTCGGTCACGCTGAGCGTGGAGCCGCCCGTGTTGGCCACCACGAAACTGCTGTCCACGGGCACGCCCGGCGTGGTGTCCAGGAAACTCATGTCGTCCATGGCCACGTAGACGTCGGGGGCCAGTGTCGGCCCGAAATCGTAAATGCGGAATCGATTCCAGTCCGCCACGTAGACGCGGCCGCCCTCGGCCGCCAGACCCATGGCGCGCACGGGGGTCTTCTCCCAACCCGCCAGTCCCGGGCTTTCGGGAACCGAAAGATCGAATGCCTCCACGTCATCCCAGTCGGACACGAAGAGCGTGCCGCCGTCCAGATCCAGGGTGATGGCCAGGCCGGTGGTGTTGCCGTGGCCCAGCTGGGAGATGTTCATCACATCGCTCACGTCGAAGACGTCGAATCCCGCGCTGCCGCAGGCCACCGCCGCCAGATCGCCTTCCACGTCGACGTCCTTGGCGAAACCCGAGGTGGGCAGGGTCGCCAGAAGAAGGGGCAGGAGGGGATTGCTGATGTCCACCACGCGCAGACCGCCCGCACCGTCGGCCACGTAGGCGATATCGCCGCGGATCTCGAGATCCCAGGCGTCGGTGAGGTTGGTCATCTGGGAAAGAGTGACCGGCGCGGAGGGGTTCGTCACGTCAATGAGCTCCAGGCCATCACCATGCCGGGCCGCGACGAGCAGATCGCCCTCCAGCGCCAGCCCCTCGTAGGACTTGCCCGAGTCGCCGTAATTCAGAATGAGCTTGGGATCGGATTGGTCGGCGACGTCGATGACGCTGATGCCGTAGGCGCGACCGCCGGCATAGACCGCGCCCCCTCCCACCGCCCCGCGGTAGTAGCGATTCCAGGGATGGCCGGGCGGTTCGTAGCGTCCGGAGAAGATCGGATTATCGGGGGATCCCACGTAGAAGATGGCCATGCCGCCCACGCCGAAGGTGTAGGCGTAGTCGCCCTCGAGTTCGACGTCCTGGATCTCCGCGAACCACTGGGGATCGTAGAATCCCCGGTTTTCCATGAAGTCGTCGGAGATGCTGAATGCGGAAGCGCCGCTCAGGCCGGCCAGCAGCAGTGCCATCGCTAGAAATCCTGTGCTCCCTCGCACGATATCCTCCTATCGATTGTCCGTTGCGGTTTTGATGCCGCACTCGAGGAGGAAGATTCGTGGGAAGAAGGGCGCGAGCCTTCGCGAACTAATATAGGGCCTTGATATCGCTCCAGCTGCCGACGGCCGTCGCGGGAGGATCCTCTTCGAGAAGCTGCTGAACGAGACTCTCGATCTGGAGCAGATCGAATCCGTAGCTGGAATGGCGCAGCACGCCGCTGCGATCGACGATGGCGTTGTGCGGGAAGGGTCCCGTTGAGAAGAGCAGATAGATCTCGGCAGTCGGCGAGATGACGATGGGATAGGTGAGTTCGCGCAGCTCGATCCAGGACGCGACCAGGGGCGCCGACTCCATCACGTCCACGCCCAACACCGTGAGCCCCTGCTCTCGATAGACGGTCCAGAGCGCGTTTTCGAGGTAGACCACCTCGTCATTGCAGCTGGGTCACCATGTGGCGAAGAAGTTGATGAGGATCACGTCGCCGAAGAAATCCGACAGGCTCACCGGAAGGCCCTCGGGGGTGTCCAGGGTGAAGCTCTCGACGCTCTCGCCCACCGCGTAGACCGCCTGGGCCGAGAGGACTCCCAGCAATGCGATGATCAGAATCGCGCCACGCAGTTTCATGCCCCTACCTCACCAGGACGGCCTTGCGCGTGCGTTCGCGTCCGTCCGCGCTCAGCTTGTAGAAGTAGACGCCCGCCGGCAGGCGGCGCCCCCGATCGTCGCGCCCGTCCCAGATCTGGCTATGCTCTCCCTGATTCAGCTGGGCGGAGTTCTCGAGCTTGCGCACCAGGCGGCCCCGCAGGTCGTAGATGCCCAGGCTCATGCGTGAATCGGCGTCCAGGGAGAAGCGGATGGCGGTGCTGCCCGTGAAGGGATTCGGTTCGTTCTGCTCGAGGGCGAATCGCCTCGGCCAGGCATCGGCGCCCACCGCGGAAACGCCTTCGCCATAGAGATCGATCTGGAGGATCGACTCGTCGGCGTCATCGCTGGTCAGCGTGAGCTGACCGCTATGGGGTCCGAGTTCCGAGGGCGTGAAGTTCACGAGCAGGGCCTGGGAGCCGCCCGGCACGATGACCATCTCGTCGAGGTTCAGAGCGAAGTCGGGATTGGAGCTTTCGATGCCGTCCACATGCAGGTCGCCCTGGCCGTCGTTGAAGACCGTGACGAGGGTCCAGGCCGATTCGCCCATCAGCACGCCGCCGAGGTCCACGCTCGCCGGTTCCACGCGGATCTCGGGCGCGTTGCCAAGGAGCGCGTCGATGCTCGCGATCATGCCGTCGGCGTCGTACTCGGAGTTGAAGTAGGCGATCTTGCCTTCCTGGTCGACGATGTAGTCCAGGGGATAGGGCGAGGTGGCCCAGTCCTGCAGATAGGAGAGGTAGGTGACGCCCGCGTCGTAAACCAGGGGAAAGTCGATCTGGAAGGTCTCGATGAAGTAGGCCACGTCCTCGGAGGTCTCTCCGCCGCTGGCCAGTCCGATGACCACCACGTCGTCATCCTGGTACCGTTCCCAGATCGCGCCGTTCAGGTCCGACAACTCCGGACCGCAGACGGGTCACCAGTCGGCGAAGAAGATGAGCACAACCACCTGCCCGAGGTAGTCGGACAGGGTGTAGGGCTCTCCGTAGATGTCGTAGTGGGTCCAGTCGGGAGCCACATCGCCGATGTTGAGGTCGTCGGATTCCTGCCCGGCGTAGATGGGGAAGTCGGTGACCGGCTCGTCGGGGTCGTCGCAGGTCACCTTGAAGAAGGTGGAGTCGTCGGTGCCCGTGGGATAGTAGGTCACGTGCACCGTGTGCTCCTCGCCCGGCGCAACGGTGAAGGCGATAGGTTCGTGGATCGTGAAGCGCGTGTTGAAGGACTTCACTTCGCTCACGTTCAGCGGCACCCCTCCGGTGTTGGAGATCACGAAGGTGGTGTCCATGGGTACGCCGGGGGTGAAGCCCGTGATGATCATGGCGTCCACCGACACGAGGATGTCCTGGGTGACGGTGGGACCGAAATCGTAGACGCGGAACTGTCCCCAGTCGGCCACATAGGCGCGGTCGCCGTCGGCCGCCAGGCCCATGGCCCGCACGGGGGTCTTCTCCCAGGCGATCAGGCCGGGGCTCTGGGGAACGGACAGGTCCAGCACCTCCACGTCGTCCCAATCGGCGATGTAGGCCTTGTCGCCTTCCAGATCCACGGTGATGGCCAGGGACGAGGTGTTTCCGTGGCCGAGAAGCTGCACGTCGTTGGGATCGGATATGTCGAAGACGTCCACGCCGGCGCTGCCGCAGGTGACCACGGCGATGTCGCCCTCCACGTCGAGATCCTTGGCCGATCCCGAGGTCGGAGTGGCTGACACCAGGATGGGCGCCGAGGGATTGGCGATGTTCACGATGCGCAGGCCGCCGATGCCGTCGGCCAGGTAGAGCAGATTGCCGCGGATCTCCAGGTCCCAGGCATCGCTGGTGGACAATTCGGAAAGGGTGACCGGATCGGACAGATCCGAAACGTCGATGAACTCCAGTCCGTGGTCATGGCGGGCGGCCACGAGCAGGTCGCCGGAGATGTCCAGCCCCTCGTAGGAGTAGGTCGAGTTCCCGTAGGTGCGGATGAGCGTGGGATCGGTGGGATCGCTGTAATCCACGAAGCTGATGCCGAAGTCCCGGCCGCCGCCGTAGGCCGCGTCTTCGTCCACGGCACCTCGGTAGTAGCGCTTCCAGGGTTGATCCGGCGGCACGTAACGCCCGAGGAAGACGGGATTGTCCGGATCGAGGATGTCGAACACGGCCAGCCCGCCCACGCCATAGGTGAAGGCATAGTCGCCGAAGAGTTCGACGTCCTGGAACTCGGTGAACCACAGGGGATCGAAGAACCCGCGGGCTTCCATGTAGTCGTCGCCGATGGTGCCGAAGGAAGTACCGGCGGCGACAAGGAGCATCATCCACGTCATGACCCATGCGCGCAAGGGAGAGCCTCCTGAAGGGGGATGCACTATGATACTCCCCTACCGGGGTCGAGCACAAGGGCTCAATGTTTTATTCAAGATACATAGATCTGGTTATCGAGCTAGCAAAATTTTATTTAGCCGACCATCAGTACAGCCATGGGATCATTTTTCTACGCGTATCATTGCAGTATTCAGCGTAGGCCTCGTATCTGGTTTTCAATAATCGTTCTTCCTTCCTCGACTTGCGATCGAAAAACACCAACAACACTAATCCAAGCGCCAGGCCCGGCAGGTGCTGGCGCCACAGGGACCAGCCCAGGGTGCCGAGAACGAGGGCTCCGTAGATGGGATGGCGCACCAGAGCGTAGGGCCCCGAGCGAACGAGCCGGCTGCCCGACTTCGGTTTCGGGAAGATGCTGAAGCTGCCGCCGAGAGCGAGCAGGCCCCCGCTGCCCAGGTAGGCCGCCATGGCCACGAGCAGCCAACCCGAGAGTCTGAGCCAAATGGGAAAACCCACATCGGGGAATCGGGGCACCACGAGAATCAGAATGAAGAGCGCGGCCTGGACCAGGATCCAATTCCAGCCGCGAGGAGTCTCGCTCACGAACGACCGACGCCCTTCATGAGCATGAAGCGGGGCTCGCTCATCTCCTCCATGGCGAAGCGGAGGCCTTCGCGTCCGAGACCGCTGTCCTTCACGCCGCCGTAGGGCATGGCGTCCACGCGAAGGCTGGGAACGTCGCCGATGACCACGCCTCCGACCTCGCAATGCTCGTAAGCATAGTGGGCGCGGTCGAGGTTCTTGGTGAAGAAGCCGGCCTGAAGACCGAAGGCGGAGTCGTTCACCCGGGCCACCACTTCCTTGAAGTCCTGAAAGGGTTCGAGCACGGCCACGGGTCCGAAGACCTCGCGGCAGGAAAGCGACAACTCCCGGGATACGCCCTCCAGCAAGGTCGCGTTAACCCATGGACCCCTGCGCTCGCCGCCGCAGAGCAGGGTGGCGCCGCCTTCCACGGCCTCGTCGATCCAGGACTGCACCCGAACCGCGTCATCCTCGGTGATGAGCGGGCCGAGGAAGGTGTCCTCGTCCAGGGGCTCTCCGGCTTTCAACGCGCGGGCCTTCGCCACGAGTCCTTCGCGAAGTTCCTCGTAGATGGACACATGTCCGTAGATGCGCTGCACGCTGATGCAGCTCTGACCCGACTGGTAGAAGGCTCCGGTGATGATGCGGCCCGCCGCGAACTCCAGATCCGTTCCCTCGTCCACCACGCAGGCGGCGTTGCCGCCGAGTTCCAGGGACACCTTCGCCCGGCCCGCGATCCGCTTGAGCTTCCATCCCACCTCGGGACTGCCCGTGAAGCTCAGATGCTTGATGCGGGCGTCCGAAGCGAGCCGTTCGGCCTCCACGCGACCGAGCGGCAGCACCGAGAACATGCCCTCCGGCAGTCCGAGAGTGGAGAGTATCTCGCCGAGCATGAGCGCTGTGATCGGCGTGCTCGAAGCCGGCTTCAGGATGAAGGGATTCCCCACCCCCAAGGCCGGACCGATCTTGTGGGCGGCGAGGTTCAGGGGAAAGTTGAAGGGCGTGATGAGCGCGCAGAGCCCCGCGGGAAAGCGTCGGATGGTTCCGTGCAGGCCCTCGCTGGCGGGCGAGAACTCCAGGGGCATCCACTCGCCGGTCAGACGCACGGACTCCTCGCCGGCCACGCGGAAGGTCTCCACGGCCCGGTCCACCTCCACGCGGGAATCCTTGATGGGCTTGCCCGCTTCCCGGGAAAGGGCGCGGGCGAATTCCTCGCGGTCTCGGGCGATGGCTTCGGACAGGCCCTGCAGGATCTCCTGCCGCCGCCATGCGGGCAGGGTCGGTCCGGCGGCGCAGGCGGCGCCGGCGTTCAAGGCGTCTACCAGATCCTCGCCGCTGCCCAGAGCTACCTCGGCGATGAGATCGCCACGAGCCTTGCAGCGCACCTCGATCTTATCGTCCCGATGTTCGGGCTTGCCGGCCAGATAGAGGGGATAGGTCTCGCTCATGCTCGCTCCTTAGTTGTCCAGGGCGCCTTCTTGGATCCAGAGCAGGATGGCCTCCACCTGCGACCCGCTCAGGTTCACCGGCGGCATGGCCCCGTCGAAACTCTCGCCGGAGGCCTTGCCGTAGAGCACGGAATTGAAGGGATCGCCGGGCTGCACCCGCATGCTCGGGGCGTAGCCCGACGACACCACGCTCACGAGATTCGCGTAGGAACCCGCCGGCGAAAGGTCCAGCCCGCCGTTGGGCGGATGACAGCCACCGCAATGGGCGTCGAAGATGGGTTGCACATCGCCGCTGAAGGACACGCCCCCTCCGCCGCCCGTGGGACTGTCCGATGAACAGCCGGCCAGCAGGATCATCAGGCCCAGCATTGTAAGGATGCGCTTCATGTTTCTCCCTAGAGTTCACCGGTGAATCGATAGAGATTCTGCAGTTCGTCGGAGCGTCCGCAGACGAAGAGGGCGTCGTCGGCCACGAACTGGAAGTCGGCGGGGAACTCGGTGACCAGGTCGTCGCCGCGCTCCACGGCCACGATGGAGAAGCCGGTGCGTCCCCGGATGTCGAGGTCGGCAAGGCGCCGTCCCGCGAGGGTGCCCGGGCCCATCTTGTAGAGGGTGAGCTGTTCGTCCAGGGCGATGGACTCGCGGCCCAGCAGCTTCGCCGCCAACATGCGTCCGGCCACCTGGCTCACCGCGATGGCGAAGTCGGCGCCGGCCCGGTGGATGCGGTCCACGTTCTCGGCCTCGTTCACCCGCGCGATGATGGGCAGGGTCGGCCAGCGGTCTCGCAGCATCACCGTGGCGAATAGGGTGGCGCTGTCCTTGTTGAGGGCGAGCACCAGGGAGCGCGCGTTTTCGAGTTCGGCCATGGCCTGGATCTCGGGATCCAGCAGATCGCCGGACAGGTTCACGCCGAGGTGCGCCTCGCGATCGATGACGAAGACCGCTTCGCCGGCCTCCTTCAGGAAGTTCACCACCCGGCGTCCCACCTGACCGAAGCCCGCCACCACCACGGGACCTTCCGGCGTGGCCTTGCGCCGGCTGCCGGCCATGTCGCCCAGCCGCGCCACGGCCTCGCGGCTGCCCGCGGCCACGAGCACCCCGCGGGGC
Source organism: uncultured bacterium (assembly GCA_964344565.1). Lineage (GTDB taxonomy): Bacteria > Krumholzibacteriota > Krumholzibacteriia > JACNKJ01 > JACNKJ01 > JACNKJ01. The sequence goes on along the minus strand of CAYFNT010000001.1, from coordinate 104,572 downwards.
TCCATGCGCATGTCCGCCCGGGCGGGAGCCTCGAGACGGCCGCCGATCCATTGCCCCAGGATCTGTGCGCCGGTCTGGGCCCCCACCTCGGCCTCGCTCAGGCTGAGGCCGGCCAGACCGCTGTCCGAGTGTACGCGGATCTCGCAGACTTCAAGGTGTTTGCCGATCTGATGGGCTCCCTGCAGCGTGGGGCGCACCTTCTCGCTGGCCCGCGAGGCGAGCGCCGAGGCCTGCAGATAGCTGGGGGTGAAGACCTCGTTGCATCCGGCCAGCATCATGGCCTTGCGGTGCTCACCGCTTTCGGCCAGGGCCAGGATCTCGCCGCTGAAGCCGCCCTGCCGTGCGGTGATGGCCATGGCCGCGTTCTGGTCGTCCTTGCCCAAGGCCACCACGGTGCGCGCTTGGGCCATGCCCGCGGCTTCGAGCCCCGATTCGTTCATGCTCGTGTAGACCACGGGAATGCCCTCGTCGAGCAGGCGCCGGGCCTCCCGGGGATCGGGCTCGAGCACCACCGAGCTCACACCGGCCTCGGTGAGTTCCTTCATGACCACCGACACGGCGGGCCGATAGCCCAGGAAGATCACGTGATCCTGGAACTCCTTCACCGCCACGGGCAGCCGGGCCTGGAATCGCTCTTCCATCACCGGGATGATATATAGCGGGAAGAAGAGGAAGAGCAGGATGAGGCCGACCAGCTGCAGCACGATCACGAAAAAGATCATGACTGGATGCTGCCAATCGCAGTCGAAGCCGTAGCCCGTGGTGGTGAGGGTCTCCACCACCGTCATCGCGCTCCTCCAGAATCCTCGGGGAGAATCCTCGAGGGTGGCCATGCCGATCATGTAGAGGAAGGTCGTCCCCAGGATGACCAGCACGAGCACGCCGGCGAACCATATCAGGCGTTTGGTCGATCTTTTCATGGGGCCATCGTAAGGCAGGGCGGGTAATTGTCCACAAAAAAGCCGGACCCGAAGGCCCGGCTTCTCGGGGACACTGCATCGAAAAACTACATGTTCTCCTTGATGGCCGCCGTGATCTCCTGGAAGGCCTTCTTGCCGTCGGCGAAGAACATGAGCGTGTTGTCCAGGGCGAAGAGCGGGTTGGGAATGCCCGCGAATCCCGGACTGAGCGAACGCTTCACGACCACCACGGTGCGGCACTTGTCCACGTCGATGATGGGCATGCCCGCGATGGGGCTCTCGGGGTTGGTCCGCGCATCGGGATTCACCACGTCGTTGGCGCCCACCACGAAGGCCACGTCGACCTGCTCGAGGGTCGGGTTGATCTCGTCCATCTCCATCAGCTTCTCGTAGGGCACGTCGGCCTCGGCCAGAAGCACGTTCATGTGTCCGGGCATGCGGCCGGCCACCGGGTGGATGGCGTACTCCACCTCGACGCCCTGGGCCTCGAGCAAGCTCGCCATGTCGCGCACGGCGTGCTGGGCCTGGGCCACGGCCATGCCGTAACCGGGAACGATGACCACGCGACTCACGCCGTCCAGAAGCATTGAGATCTCGTCGGCGCTGGTCGACTTGATCTTGCCCGCGTAGACCTCGTCGGCGCTGGCGATCTCGCCCTCGGCCATGGCGCCGAAGAGCACGTTGGTCAGGGAACGGTTCATGGCCTTGCACATGATGCCCGTGAGGATCAGTCCCGAAGCGCCCACCAGGGAGCCCGCGATGATCAACACGTTGTTGCTGAGCACGAAGCCGGTGGCCGCGGCGGCCAGTCCGGAGTAGCTGTTCAGCAGGGCGATGACCACGGGCATGTCCGCGCCACCGATGGGTATGGTGAGCGTGACGCCCAGGATCGAAGCGAGGATCACGATGCCCCAGTAGTAGATGGCATTGCTGGGATCCATGACCAGCATCACGGCGCAGAAGATTGCGCCGAGGATGAGCAGGGAGTTGACCACGGTCTTGCCCGGGATCTTCACGCTGCCGCCCAGGGCGATCTCGGCCAGCTTGATGAAGGCGATGATGCTTCCGAAGAAGGTCACGCCGCCGATCAGGCCCGCCGCCGCCGTGGCGATGTAGGCCTGGTAGGCCCCGCCGGTCATCTCACCCAGCTTGAATGCCGCTATGGCACTCTCGGGCAGGGCGATGGACGGCTTGTAGATGGCCGCGCCGGCCACCAGGATGGAGGCCAGTCCGCCGAAGCCGTTGAAGAGCGCCACCAGCTCGGGCATGCTCGTCATCTCGACCTTCTTGGCCAGGACCGCTCCCACGGAGCCGCCCACGAGCAGGCCGATGATGATCCACTGGTACTTCTCCACGCCCGGATCCAGCAGCACGGCCAGCACGGCGATGGCCATGCCCGTGGCGCCGGTTAGGTTGCCGCGAACGGCGGTGCGCGGATGCGTCAGCCCCTTCATTCCATAGATGAAGAAGATGGAGGCGACGAGATACGCGACGTTGATGATGTTCTGCATGTCTCTCCCCTCCTATTTCTTCTGGAACATTTCCAGCATGCGATGGGTGACCATGAAGCCGCCCACGACGTTTACGGACGCGAAGATCACCGCGGCGAATCCCAGCCAGAGGAAGAGCGGGCTCTCCCCGGCAAGGCCCTCGGCCCCGGCGGCCAGGATGGCGCCGACGATGGTGATGCCGCTGATGGCGTTGGATCCGCTCATCAGGGGCGTGTGCAGCGTCGGCGGCACCTTCGTGATGATCTCGAAGCCGACGAAGATCGCCAGCACGAAGAGCGTAAGGATGGAGATGAGATCCATCAGGCATCACTCCCTTCCGTAGCGGGCGCAGCAAGGCCCATCAGTTCGCGCATGCGCGCGTTGACGACTTCGCCATCCTTGCAGACCAGCGTGTCGTTGATGATCTCGTCTTCGAGATCCATCTCGAGCTGGCCTTCCTTGTTCAACATGTTCTGAAGGAAGGTGACGACGTTCTTGGCGAACATCTGGCTGGCGTGGTAGGGCACCGTGCTGGGCAGGTTCTCGGGGCCCAGAATCGTCACGCCGCCGGTCTCCACGACCTCGCCGGCCTTCGTGCCTTCCACGTTGCCGCCGCGCTCGGCGGCCAGGTCCACGATCACCGAGCCGGTGACCATGCCGTCGACCATGTCCTTCGTCACCAGGATGGGCGCCTTCTTGCCGGGGATGGCGGCCGTGGTGATGACCACGTCGCTGTCGGCGATGGCGTCCTTCATCATCTGGCGCTGCTTCTCGATGGTCTCGGCGCTCTGCTCCTTGGCGTATCCGCCGGAGTCCTCGGAGTCTTCGGTGCCGAGATCCATCTCGAGGAACTTGCCGCCGAGAGACTCGATCTGCTCCTTCACCGCGGGGCGGATGTCGTAGGCGAGCACCTTGGCGCCGGCCTTCTTGGCGCTGGCGATGGCCTGCAGGCCCGCCACGCCCGCGCCGATGACGAAGACCCGGGCCGGAGCGATGGTGCCCGCCGCGGTCATCATCATGGGGAACATGCGAGGCAGTTGGTCGCTGGCCAGAACCACGGCCTTGTAGCCCGCGATGGTGGCCATGGACGAGAGGATGTCCATGCTCTGGGCTCGGGTGATGCGCGGCACGAGTTCCAGGGCGAAGTGCGTGGCGCCGGTGGCGGCCAGTTCCTTCGCGGCGTCCAGTTCCGAGAGAGGCTCGGAGGTGCCGATGACGATCTGGCCCTTCGCGAACTTGGGCAGGTCGGCCTTACCGGCTTCCTGGTTGGCGCCGTGGCTGCGCACCTGAAGGATGATCTCCCCCTTGGAGAAGACCTCGTCACGGGAGACGACCTTGGCACCCTTCTCCACGAATTCCGCGTCGGTGAAACCGGCGCTCAGACCGGCTCCCTCCTCCACGATAACCTCCATGCCGGCCTTCTGAAGGGCCGCCAGGGAAGCCGGGATCAGCGCCACCCGCCGCTCGCCGGGATAGCTTTCCTTGGGAACTCCAATAATCATCGGTTTCGCTCCCTCCCTGAGAGAAATCATCTCGGTTTGTCACCCCGCCGGATGACGCCTATGAGTCTGTCGGACGCCAGAAATTAGAGATAAAGAACTCGAAAAACAAGGGGGAGAACGCGAAAACGCCCCCCTTTCGGAGGGCGTATTTCAGTGTGTAAATACTTGTTTACTCGGGCTTTAGGGCTGCTTCCCGTAGAGGTAGTCGTAGAGGTACTCGATGGTCTGCTGCTTCTCGAGAGCTTCGTTGGCCATGAGGTCTCCGCTGGTGATCATGCCCACCAGGCGCCCGTCGTCCACCACCGGCAGATGGCGAATGCGTTTCTCGGAGATGACGCCCTTGCACTCCTCCAGAGTGGTGTGGGGACAGCAGGCCGCCACGGGGCGGGTCATCACATCGCCCACCTTCGTCGTGGCGGGGTCGGCCCCTTCGGCCACCACGCGCACGAGGATGTCCCGCTCGGTGAAGATGCCGACCACGGTTTCCTCGTGGGTCACGACCACCGATCCGATTTTCTTCTCGTTCATGAGTTTGGCAGCGTCCAGAACGGTGTCGTTCTCGCTGACGGCGGCCACATCGGTGCCCTTGACCTTGAGCAGATCTCTGACCTTCGGCATGGGTCCTCCTTGGAAACGGAACTGGTTGAATCTTGCCCCCAGCGGGGCGCTCTGGCAAGTGGAAACCCATTGGGGCCATCAGGGTCCGCAACTCGTAAGATCGCCAGCATCTTGACCCGAGTCCCAAGACAGGGGAATATGTGGGAGATCCTCTCAGATCCCAAACCCGCAAATCACGGAGAGTGGATATGTCCACGCGACCCCAAGACGCCGCCGGGCGTCCGGCGCCCGCCGAAGCGCTGCCCATTTCGGCCATCCATCACGTGGAGATCTGGTCCGGCAACGCCAAGCAGTCCGAATACTTCTACCGCAAGGCCTTCGGCTTCTCGCGCATCGCCTACGCGGGACCCGAAACCGGCGTCCGCGACCGCGCCAGCTATGTGCTGGCCCAGGACGAGATCCGCCTGGTGGTCAGCTCCCCCATCGCCGAGGGCGGCGAGATGAACCGCTGGCTCACCGAGCACGGCGACGGCGTGCGCGACATCGCCTTCGCCACCAGCGACGTGGATCTCTGTCACCGTGAAGCCACTTCCAGGGGGGCCTCCGACGAAGGCGCGCCCTTCGACATGGGCGGGAGGGTGCGCCGGGCCGCCGTGGCCACCTACGGCGAGGTGCTGCACTCTTTCGTCGACGCCAGGGACTATGACGGCCCCTTCCTGCCGGGCTACGAGGCCAGCGAGATTCCCGAAAAGGACACGGGCCTGCGCTATGTGGATCACATCGTGGGCAACGTGGAAGAGGGCAAGATGGACGCCTGGCGCGACTGGTACGAGCAGATCCTCGGCTGGCACCAGTTCCTGAGCTTCGACGACAAGGACATCAGCACCGAGTACTCCGCCCTGCGCTCCAAGGTCATGAGCAGTCCCACCGGCAAGATCAAGTTCCCCATCAACGAGCCGGCGGCGGGCAAGAAGCTCAGCCAGATCCAGGAGTATCTCGACTACAACGCCGGCCCCGGCAGCCAGCACCTGGCACTGATCACCGACGACATCATCAGCACCATCACCCAGCTGCGCGAGCGCGGCGTGGAGTTCCTGGAGGTGCCCGACTCCTACTACGACGAACTCACCGAGCGCGTGGGCGCCATCGACGAGGACATCGAGGTCTTGCGCAAACTCAAGATCCTCGTGGATCGCGACGACCAGGGATACCTCCTGCAGCTCTTCACCAAACCGGTGCAGGATCGCCCCACGCTCTTCTACGAGATCATCCAGCGCAAGGGCAGCCAGAGCTTCGGCAAGGGCAACTTCCAGGCCTTGTTCGAATCCATCGAACGGGAACAGGAGCGGCGGGGGAATCTGTGAGGCTGCTGAATTTCGAAGTTCCGGGGGATCATGGGCGGGTGCAGATGGGGGTTTACCGCGACGGCCGCGTGCATCCGGCGGACATCATCCTCGGCCAGTCGCCCTGGCCTCTGGATCCCGATCGCCTCGGCGACCTGCCGCAGATCGTGGAAGCCCTCGGCGATTCCTGGACCGGCCCGGGCCACGACCCGAGCGAGATCATCTGGCATACGCCCGTAGCGCCCATCGCGAGCTTCCGAGACTTCTACGCCTTCGAGGAACACGTGAAGACGGCACGAGCCAAGCGCGGCCTCGAGGTGGCGCAACAGTGGTACGAGATGCCGGTGTTCTACTTCTCCAATCATGCGACGCTGTTCCCCCACGAAGCCGACATACCACTGCCCGCATTCCGCGAGGAGCTGGATTTCGAACTCGAGGTGGCCGCGGTCATTGGCCGCGGCGGGCGGAACATTCCCGTGGAAAGTGCCGAGGAGCACATCGCCGGTTACACCGTGCTCAACGACTGGAGCGCGCGTGCCGTGCAGCGTCGCGAGATGAGCGTGGGCCTCGGGCCTGCCAAGGGCAAGGACTTCGCCTCGCAGATCGGCCCCTTCCTGGTCACGCCGGATGAACTCGAGGACGCGCGCAGCGGCAAGGGCTACGACCTCGCCATGAGCGTGAAGGTCAACGGCGAAGAGATCACCGGCGGCAACTGGAAGAGCATCCACTGGTCCTTCGCCGAGATGATCGCACAGGCTTCGGCGGGCGTTCAGCTGCGCCCCGGCGACCTCATCGGCAGCGGCACGGTGGGCGGTGGTTGCCTGCTCGAGATCGGCACCGAGAAGCTCGGCCGCTGGCTCGCCCCGGGCGACCTCGTCGAACTGGAAATCGAACGGCTGGGCACCCTTCGCGGGCGCCTGGCGAAGGAGTAGGCATGCCCTTCTATCATCGACTGGGCGAGATTCCCCGCAAGCGCCACGTGACCTTCCGCAATCCGGACGGCGGGCTCTATTACGAGCACCTCATGGGCAACATGGGATTCACGGGGCCATCGAGCCTGCTCTATCACCTGCGACTGCCCACGGCGGTGAAGAACCAGTCGCTGCTGCGCGGCCTGCAGTGGGAAGTAGATTCCGATACGACCCTGCGCAATCGCCATTTTCGATTGGACCGCATTTCCGCCGGCGGAAGCTTCACCCTGGACCGCGTGCCCCTGCTCTTCAACAGCGACGTGGCCATCTCCATGGCGCGGCCCGACAAGGTCGACGACTTTTTCTTCCGCAACGGCCAGGGCGACGAGATCCTCTACGTGAGCGATGGCGAAGGCGTGCTGGAATCGATCATGGGCGAGCTGCCCTACCGCAAGGGCGACTACCTCGTTATTCCCCGAGGCATCACCTATCGGCTGAGGCCCACGGGCGCCAATCGGATCCTCGTGATCGAGAGCGCGGGCTTCGTGGAGACGCCGAAGCGCTACCGCAACGAGTACGGGCAGCATCTGGAGCACAGCCCCTTCTGCGAACGGGATTTCCGGGTTCCGGAATCGCTGCCGGTACACGATGAGACCGGCGACTTTCGCGTCATCGTGAAGCGCGAGAATCGACTCTACGAGCATATCCTCGGGCATCACCCCTTCGACGTGGTGGGCTGGGACGGCCACTACTATCCCTGGGCCGTGAACATCGAGGACTTCGAACCCATCGTCGGGCGGGTGCATCAGCCGCCGCCGGTGCACCAGCAGTTCCAGGCGCCGGGCTTCGTGGTCTGCAGCTTCGTGCCGCGGCTCTACGACTTCCATCCCGAGGCCGTGCCCGCGCCCTACAACCACAGCAACGTGATGACCGACGAGGTCATCTATTACGCCCACGACAAGTTCATGAGCCGCAAGGGTATCGAATATGCCTCGATGACCTTGCACCCGGACGGCATGCCCCACGGCCCGCAGCTCGGCCGCATCGAAGCCTCGGTCGGCAAGGAATCCACCGACGAGTTGGCCGTGATGATTGACACCTTTGGGCCGCTGAAGGTCGCCAAGGGCGCGCAGGACGTGGAGGATGCGGCCTATCCCCAGAGCTGGCTGGAGGAGTAGGGCCTGGTAGCGAGAGTGATCCTGGAGATGCCTGATCGCAAGGCCTTTTTACCGCCAAGGCAGTAAATATCCTCCTATTTCAAGAAGTTCACCCCCCTTGGCCTACTATTTCACAAAAAATCACTGTCTTAGCGGTAATATTAGCCGCATTCGGCTTGACAATTGCACTAACAAGGGATACTTACTGTCTAGACGGTAATTCTAAGGGGTGATGTCATGAACATCGATTCGGCGAGTCAAATTGGAAATGCGATCCGCTTCCACCGACGGAAAAGCGGTCTCAGCCAGCGCGCTCTGGCCGATCTGGCGGAGATCGGCAAGACCTCGGTCTTCGATATGGAAATGGGCAAACCCACCGTGCGCATGTCCACGCTCATGGCGGTTCTCCGGGTATTGAATATACGATTGACGCTGACCAGTCCGCTCATGGAGGAATTCGAATCCTGGTCCGCATCGAATGTGGAGGCACTGTGAGAAAAGCGCGCGTCGCCGTGCAGGGCTCCCCGGCGGGAATGCTCGAAGAGCGGGAGCCGCAGGGCTGGATCTTCCGCTATGACCCGGAATACCGCGGGCATCCGGTTTCCTTGACCATGCCCGTGGCTCAGGGGGAACATGCCTTCGATACATTTCCGCCTTTCTTCGAAGGCCTCTTACCAGAAGGCGACATGCTCGAAGGATTGCTGCGCCTTCGAAAGTTAGACCGCTCCGACTACTTTGCCCAGCTCGTGGCCGTCGGGGCCGACACGGTGGGAGCGGTGACGATCGAGGAAATCGTCTCATGAACCGCTGCCCCATCACCTATGAGCCCTGCGGCGATGCACACTACTCCCAGGCAGGACTGCGCTCGCTGTCGAGAAATCTGAAAACACTGGATGATTTCCCATATGACGCCGAGGAGCAACGCAGGCAGTCGGCACTTCGCATGGGAAAAATGTCCATCCAGGGCATGCAGCCCAAGCTGAGCGCGCGCTTGAATATCAAGGAAGGACGTTTCGAGATCGTCGACAACGGCGGGCGCTACATCATCAAGCCGCAGCATGCACACTACTCGGCGCTGCCGGAGAACGAAGGTCTAACCCTGCACTTGGCACGCCTCTCTGGCATCGAGGTGCCGGTCAGCGGCCTCCTGCGTTGCAGCGACGGCAGTTGGTCCTACTTCGTGAGGCGCTTTGATCGCACAGGGCATAAGGACAGGGTGCCCCTGGAGGATTTTGCCCAACTCGCGGGTCTCACGCGCGATACCAAGTACAATTCCAGCATGGAGCGACTCGTGGGGATTCTCGACGAGCACTGCACCTTTCCGCTGATCGAGAAGGTGAAGCTCTTCAAGCGCAGTCTCTTCAACTGGCTGACAGGCAACGAGGACATGCACTTGAAAAACTTCGCCCTGATCTCCCGGAACGGCAAGGTGGAGTTGGCTCCCGCCTACGATTTCCTCAATTCGACGGTTGCCTTGATTTCAGCAGGAAGACGGCTGGAGGACATCGAGGAATTCGCCCTGCCTCTGAAGGGGAAGAAACGGCGCCTGACGCAAAAACTGCTTCTGGACTACTTCGGCCATGAACGCCTGGGCTTGCCGGAAAGCGCAATTGCCTCAACAGTTCAGGATCTGGACCAATCCCGACCAGCCTGGATGGAGAGAATCGAGTCGTCCTTCCTGCCTGAGGAACAGAAAGGTCTCTACCGGGAACTTCTGGAAGCTCGCCTAGCCCAACTGCTCAGCTAGTCACACATTCACCTGAAGTCCAGACCGGCACCTGGTAGAGCACCGATCAATTGCCATTGCGCACAGTACGTGGTGGACTTGGTCTATCCCCAGAGCTGGCTGGAGGAATGGAGGCTAGTAGTTCGCTTTCAGAGTTGAAAACGTGGTGAGGCCGGCCGAAGTATCATCCTCAAGTGTGTACGTGAGAATCTCCGTTTCACGTCCTCGATCATAGGGCCAGTAGTCTACGGAGACAGTGACGGTAAATCCTCCACCTGGAGGCACATCATCAACGGTGATAGGGATTGAGTATTCTACCTCATACCCATCTTCGAATTCGAATATCAACTCATCGCCGAGGAAGACATCACCCCTGAACCCTGGCGGCCCCATGAGGCATGAGTGATGATGCACCTCGAAGCTGAGGACGAACTCGCTCGGAACTGTTGATTTTGAAGGCGGATCGAACCACCGAGTATCCGCCCACGCGTAGGGGGGATCCCAGTTGTATGGATAGCAGCCATAAGAGTCCCATTCATCGGTGAAGATGAACCGCGTCTCCTCTCCATCGAACTCGTGGTCGCCGACATCGACATAGTGGACTTCCTGGATCAGCATTTCATGGCCATCCCCTGGCCACGCTGGATCGAAGCTAATGAGCTCCACCTGCCCGAGAGGAAAGCGAACTCCGTTCGGCGTGTCAGGAGGCTGACCCTCTTCCCATATCAACGTGATGCCATCCTCCAGCGAACCGAGTACTTCATCGGCAAACCAGGTGACGGTGGCCTGACCGATCGGATACCCCGGCGAATCGATCCAGTTCTCGACACGGAAGGACACGCTCTTAATGTCCCACGGATACTCCGCGGCAAATAGATCGATGGGAAGTTCGATCACCCAGTATTGCTCAAGAGAGATCTGACATTGATAAGCGGAGCCAATCAGAACCCCGGACGGAAAGCACCCTCCGGCATGAACCGTGCCTACACCGACCATCGACAGTATCAGTAAAATGGAGACGTGTTTCGCCATGGCTGGATTGTATCAAAATGTGTTTTCAAGATCAATCCTCAACCCTGATCAAGAGCCTGGAATCCTGCTTGTATCTCGGTGACTTCGATGTTATCCAGTGAAAAAAGGTGTGACATGTCGATCTACACAATCAGCAAGCTCCCCCCCCGCGAGATCTACCAGATCCTCACGCGCCTGGTAGCGCCCCGGCCCATCGCCTTCGTGTCGACGCTTTCGGCCGGCGGCGTGGGCAACCTCGCGCCCTTCTCCTTCTTCAACATGGGCGGGCTGAAACCGCCCTCGCTGGTCTTCTGTCCTGTGAACACCCGGGACGGCCGCGTGAAGGACACGGTTCAGAACATCGAGGCCACCGGCGAGTACGTCGTGAACCTGGTCAGCCACGCCATGGCCGAGGCGGCCAACGAGGCCAGTCGCGCCTTCGAGCCGGGCATCGACGAGTTCGACCAGGTCGACTGTACACGTGTACGGTCTTCCATCGTGAAGCCCCCCCGCGTGGCCGAATCGCCGGCGGCCATGGAATGCCGCCTCTTCGAGATTCTTCGCCACGGCGAGGGCCCGCTCGCGAGCAACTACATCGTAGGCGAGGTTCTGGCCATCCACATGGACGAGCGATATCTCGAGGGCGGCCTGCCCGACACCCCCGCCATGGACCTGGTGGGCCGCCTCGGCGGCGACGACTACATCCGCCTGCTTCCCGAGGCGCTCTTTCCTCTGGCGCGGCCCAAGGAAGGCTAGCTCCCCGCCTCATTCCGCGACGTGCTATAATTAGTCGAATCTTTACGATTCGGAGGATTCGTGCGTCCGCGGCTGCTTATCGTTTTGCTCATATCCGCCCTGGCGGGAGGCGCCAACAGCCTGTCACTCAACGAGATACAGGGCAGCAACCTCGTGACCATCCTGGACGAGGACGGCGACTCCCCCGACTGGATCGAGCTCTGGAACGACGGCCCCGACCCCATCGATCTGACCGGCTATGGCCTGTCCGACCGCCAGGACAATCCCTTCCGCTGGACCCTCCCCCACTGCGTCATACCCGCCGACTCGACACTCCTCGTCTTCGCCTCGGACAAGAACCGTGGGTTCTGGCTGCCCCATTGGGAAACCGTGCTCGATCACCACGACTCGGTGAAGTACAAGGGCGGCGACGTGGAACCTCCCGCCGACTGGAAGGAGATCGGCTTCGACGACTCGGGTTGGAGCGAAGGTCCCACGAGCATCGGCTACGGCGACGGCGACGACGACACCGTCGTGGACTGGTCCATCAAGACCTGGTACACGCGCAAGACCTTCGAGGTGGACGATCTCGCGAACATCGGAGCGGTGGCCTTCCACGTGGACTACGACGACGGCTACGTGGCCTACATCAACGGCGTTGAGATCTCCCGCGGACACATGGGCGACCCGGGACCGCCGCCGCCCCACGACGCCTACGCCGAAAGCCCCCGCGAGGCCACCATCTTCCTGGGCGGACGTCCCGAGTCGAAGTTCTTCCTCGACAACTCCCTCCTCGTGGAGGGCGACAACGTGCTCGCAGTGCAGGTGCACAACATCGACATCGACTCCATGGATCTCAGCCTCATTCCCTTCCTCACCCTGGGCATGCACTCGGCTTCGCCGAACGCCCGGGGGCTCTCCGAAACCCTTTTCAGCCAGGTCCCGCAGCTCCATGCGAGCTTTCAGCTCAATCCCGGCCACGAATCCGTCTTCCTGACCACGCCCGAGGAACAGCTCATCGATCAGGCGAATCTGCCGGAGCATAGCATCGACCACTCCTTCGGCCGGCATCCCGACGGAAGCGGCGCCTGGCTCATCCACGAAGCGCCCACGCCCTGGCTGCCCAACGGCGAGGGCGGTTTAGCGGGATATGCCGAAGAGCCCGAGTTTTCCGAGGAAGGCGGATTCTACGCCGGCAGCGTTCTGGTCGAACTGGAGGTCGAGTCCCCCTTCGCGGAGATTCGCTACACGACGGACGCCGCCGATCCCGACGAGAACTCGGCGCTGTACGGCGACCCCATCCTCGTCGACGAAACCACCGTGCTGCGAGCCCGCGCCTTCCAGGCGGGCAAGGCTCCCAGCGCCATCGTCACGCACACCTACTTCTTCGGCGAGGGCAGCACTCTTCCCGTGATCTCCCTGGCCACCGATCCACCCAATCTCTGGGACGAGGAGATCGGCATCTACGTGCTGGGCGACGACTACTATCCCGGCTTCCCCTACTACGGCGCGAACTTCTGGCAGGACTGGGAGCGCCCCGTGCATATGGAATACTTCGAGCCGGACGGCGAGCTCGGCTTCGCCCAGGATCTGGGTCTCAAGATTCACGGGGGCATGACCCGGGCCTTCGATCAGAAGTCCCTGCGCCTGCTGGCGCGGCAGGGATACGGCGAGGACCACATCGAGTACCCCCTCTTTCCGGAACGCGACCTCGATCGATACAAGCGCATCCTGCTGCGCAACTCCGGCAACGACTGGTGCCGGAGCATGCTTCGCGACGGGCTCATGCACCGCGCCGTCGCGGGAACGGACGTGGACCGCATGGCCTACGAGCCGGCGCTTGTTTTCCTGAACGGCGAGTACTGGGGCATCCACAACATCCGAGAGCGCGTCGGCAAGTACTACCTCCAGGAGAACCACGGCGTGGATCCCGAAGCCGTGGACATACTCGAATTCCGATTCGAAGTGGTCGAGGGCGACTCCGTCCACTACCGGAACATGCTCGACTACGTCGAGGCCAACGACCTCGCCGACCCGCAGCACTACGAATACATCGGCACGCAGATGGACCTGGTCGAGTTCAGCGACTATTGGATCTTCGAGGTCTACTTCGGCAACACCGACTGGCCCGCGGGCAACGTGAAGTTCTGGCGGCCTCGAAGCCCCGATGGCCGCTGGCGCTGGCTCTACTTCGACACCGACTTCGGCCTGGGCTACTGGAACGACTACGCCTTCGACACCCTCTCCTGGGCCACGGCCGAAAACGGTTCGGGGCAGAACACTCCCTGGTCCACTTTCCTCATCCGAAAACTCCTGGAGAACGAGGAGTTCGAGCGCCGCTTCATCAACCGATACGCCGACTACCTCAACACGCGCCTGAGGGCCGGGGAACTGGGCGCACTCGCGGCCGAACTCCGCGCGCGCATCGAACCGGAAATCGCGCGTCACCAGGAACGCTGGGGCTACAGCTACGAATCCTGGCAGGGCGACATGGCCGTGGTGGAGGAGTTCGTGCAGATGAGGCCGGCCATCGCGCGGGGTCACCTTCGGCTCAAGTTCGGCCTGTCCCGCGAGTGGATCCTGGGTCTCGACGTGGATCCTCCTGGATCCGGCGTCGTGAAACTCGAGGCCGTGGAAATCGACGGGCCCTGGAGCGGCAGCTATTTCAGGGACGTGCCCGTGGAACTCACGGCGATTCCCGCTCCCGGTTTCGAGTTCGCCGCCTGGTCCGATCCGGGCATCCCGGGGGCGACGGCCTACGTCGACGCCCTCGGCGACAGCAGCCTCACCGCGCATTTCCAGGAGGCGGCAGGCCATCGCGTCGTGATCAACGAGATCAACTACAACGGTCCCGAGGGCAACGATCCCGGCGATTGGGTGGAACTGCACAACCACGGATCAGAGGGGGTCGATCTATCAGGCTGGTTCTTCAGCGACGAGGACGATGAGCACGCCTTCTTCCTGCCTCCCGGCACGGAGCTGCTCCCCGGCGGATTCATGGTGCTCTGCGAGGATCTCGAACTTTTCGAAGCCGCCTTTCCCCAGGTCGAAAGCGCGCTCGGAGATCTCGGCTTCGGATTCAGTGGAGGCGGCGAGGCGCTGCGCCTCTTTGACGCGGATTCCCTGCTCATGGACCGCGTCGAGTACGACGACTCCCCTCCCTGGCCCATCGAGCCCGACGGTTTCGGTCCCACCCTCGAATTGATCGAGGCCGACGGCGACAACGCCCTGCCGGAGAGCTGGGCGGCCTCGCTGGTCGACCTGGGCACCCCGGGCGAGGCCAACTCCGTCTCCACGGGCACCGGCGCGGACGAGGACATCCCCGCCGCGGTCTTGCTCAGCGCGCCCTGGCCCAATCCCTTCAACCCCACGGTGAACCTGCGTTTCGGATTGCCGAAAGCCTCTCATGTGCGCCTGGATCTCTTCGATGTGCGAGGCGCTCGCGTCGCGCGGCTCATCGACGAAGTTCTGGCGGCCGGCTACCACGAGCGCAGCTGGAACGCGGAGGGCCGGGCCAGCGGGCTCTACTTCGCGCGCCTCGAATTCGAGGGCGAGTTGCGAAGCCGCAAACTCTTGCTGCTCAAGTGAATACTTTCTCTTGGGGCGGACCCAAGCAAGGCCTTGTCATCCCCGACTCCCGAGCTACATTGCTAGGCAGCCGGAGGTAGGCATGAGCAGCGAAACCGCCACCACGATTCCCCCCGACCTCGATCTGGAAGCCGAGATTCTTCGCCTCAAAAAGGAGAAGAATGCCGTGCTCCTGGCCCACTACTACCAGGAGTCGGAGATCCAGGACCTGGCCGATCATCTCGGCGACAGCCTCGCGCTGGCCCAGGCCGCGAAGAAGGCCGACGCGGAAGTCATCGTCTTCGCGGGCGTGCACTTCATGGCCGAGACGGCGAAGATCGTGAATCCCGAGGCCACGGTGGTCATCCCCGACATGGAAGCGGGATGCTCCCTGGCCGATTCCTGCCCGGCCGACGAACTCGCGGCCTGGAAGGCGGCCCACCCGGAGCACAAGGTCGTCGCCTACATCAACTGCACGGCCGAGACCAAGGCCCAGGCCGACATCATCTGCACCTCGGGCAACGCCGAGAAGGTGGTGGCCTCATTCCCCGATGAAACGCCCATCCTCTTCGTGCCCGACAAGAATCTCGGCGGTTGGCTCAACAGGGAACTCGGACGCGATATGGACCTCTGGCCCGGCACCTGCCTCGTGCACGAGACCTTCAGCGAGCGCAAGATCGTGCAGGAGATGGCCCGACATCCCGAAGCGCTGTTCATCGCCCACCCCGAATGCGAGGAGCCGGTGCTGCAGCACGCGCACTTCGTCGGATCCACCAAGAAGCTCCTCGATTTCGTGCGCGAGAACGAGGCCCGCGAGTTCATCGTGGGCACCGAGACGGGCATCCTCCACGAGATGGCCAGGCAGGCGCCGGGCAAGACGCTCATTCCCGCGCCCTACGACGAGGACAGCTGCAACTGCAACGAGTGTCCCTACATGAAGCTGAACACCCTGGAGAAGCTCTATCTCTGCCTGCGGGATCTCGAGCCCCGCATCGAGATGGACGAGGCGCTTCGGCTTCGGGCGGCGGAGCCCTTGGAGAGGATGCTCTCGCTGTAGTCGCGAGCCGCGAGAAAAACCCTGGGATGACTCGGTGGCATTCGCTAGTCTTCGCGCAGACCGCGAGGACACTCCATGCCCCAATCCGCCTTCGCCCGAAAAGGACGCCACGAGAGCCTGGCCGAACTCGGCCGGCGCGTCCACGAGCGCGGACTCATCGCGGGCACCGAAGGCAATCTCAGCTGCCGGCTCCCGGGCGGACAGATCCTCATCACTCCCGCCGGACGCGCCAAATCGGAAATCAGCGAAAACGATCTCGCACTGCTGTCTCCCGACGGCGAGGTGCTCCGGGGGAATCCCTCCTCCGAGCGGTCCCTTCACCTGCAGCTCTACGGCCGCTGCCCCGAAGCCGTTTTCGCGGTGCATGCCCATCCACCGAGCGCCGTGGCCTGGAGCCTGGCCCACCCGGGCGAAAGGGAAATCCCTGCCGAATACCTGCCGGAGGCCCTGCTCGCATTCGGGCGCGTGCCCATCGCGCCCTACGCGCGACCGGGCAGCGAGGAGCTGGCGCGGTCCATCGCGCCTTTTCTTCCCGATTGCCGGGCCATCGTCCTGGAGCGGCACGGCGCATTGACCTGGGGCGCGAGCGCCGAGGAGGCCCTGGCCCTGATGGAGCAGCTCGAGCAGGTGGCGCGCATCCTCGCTCAGGCTTTCGCGAGCGGCCGACCGCGGCCGCTTCCCCCCGAAGAGGTCGCGGCCATCCTCGAGGCCCGCAAGCCATGAGGGAATTGACCTCCCTGGGCCTTCGCCGCCTCGCGGGCAGACTCGAGATACTCGATCAGACCCGGCTTCCTCAGGAAGAAATCTGGATGCCCATCGCCGGCGTCGCCGACATGGTCGAGGCCATCGCCGCTCTTCGCGTGCGGGGGGCTCCCCTCATCGGCGTGGCCGCGGCTCTGGCGCTGGCTCAAGAGAATGGCGCGCCGGACTGGAGGAAGTCGGCGGAAAGCCTGCGCGCCGCGCGGCCCACCGCGGTGAACCTGTCGGCGGCGGTGGACCGGGTACTGGCCGCGGAGGATCCGGCCGCCGAGGCCGAGGCGATCTTCGAGGAGGACGTCCAGCTTTGCGAGGGCATGGCGAAACACGGCGCGGCTCTCATCGAGGACGGCGATCGCCTGCTCACCCACTGCAACAGCGGCGGACTGGCCACCGCCGGCATCGGGACGGCGCTGGGAGTGCTGCGGCGGGCTCATGAACGGGGCATGGCCATCCACGTCTACGCCGACGAGACCCGCCCTTTGCTGCAGGGGGCGCGCTTGACCGCCTGGGAACTGGGGCGCGCGGGCATCCCCCACACCTTGATCTGCGACGGCATGGCGGCCGCGCTCATGGCGGCGGGCGAGATCGACAAGGTCTTCGTGGGAGCCGACCGCATCGCGGCCAACGGCGATTTCGCCAACAAGATCGGCACCTACTCCCTGGCCGTCGCCGCGAGGCACCACGGCATTCCCTTCTATGCCGTCGCGCCGCGAAGCACCGTGGATCTGGATTGCCCGGACGGAACCGCCATCCCCATCGAGGAGCGCGAGGCGAGCGAGGTACTGGGCAACTGGGCGCCACCGGGCACGCCGGTCTTCAATCCGGCCTTCGACCTGACTCCCGTCGAACTGCTCTCCGGACTCGTGCTCGACTCCGCATTCATCGAAGGGAAGATTTTGCGCGAAGAGGGTCTCGCCGCATTCCTTCAATAGAAATACTCCCCCGCGGTACGAGGGAGTTTTCTGGCAACAGTATCCTGCCTGAAATCTAGTACCCCTTCTTCACGCTTCCCCAGTTCGTCTCTTCCACGGTCACGGCTTCGTTGGTCTGGAAGAATCCGAGGGCGAAATCCACGGCGTCGTTGATGGCGCTGTCCTGAACCACTTCCACCTCGATGCGATCCACATCGGCGAAATCCACGCCTGGGAAGTCGGCGAAGGGGAAGGTGTAGATTCCTTCGGCGATGAGATCCTGGATGGAGCTGCCGTCTCCGGCGCTGCTGAAGATCCTCAGGGTCAGAGGTACCGGGCGCTGGGGATCGCTGTCGTCCATGTCGCCGCTGATCAGGCTGAACTCGAAGGCGTCGCCGCCTGTCAGGTTGGCGTTCAGGTCGCCCGCGAGGCCGTAGGTGGTGGTCCAGACCGCATTGCATCCGAAGGCGGAATTGTAGGTGACGAATCCCAGGTCGCCCATGTACTCCACGTCGGGAATGCAGTTGCAGTTGGGCTGGGTGCCGCCGCCGGAGATCTTGTATAGGGTGACGTCCCGCTGTCCGCCGAAGATGTGATCGCCCGTGGCGTCGTATTGGGTGTCGCTCACCGTGTAGGGCGTGTCGTAGCCTTCCCGTCCCAGTTCGTAAGCGCCGGCTGCGTAGTCGTCGATCATCAGCGCGAAGGCGAGGGAGGGCATGACCAGGAGAATCAAGCCGAGTCTCATCGATGTCTGCATTTCCATCCTCCCGAAGAATCATTCGACATTCCGGGGAAGTTCGAGGAATTACGGGTAACAGTCCGGCCTCGATGGCCCGGACTACTATTATATCACCGGTTTGGACGGCGAACTTGAGGGGAAAACGAGGGTTTTCGAGGAAAGATCCTCAATCCTGACGCAGGGCCGCAACGGGATCCAGACGCGCCGCGCGCCGGGCTGGGTAGGATCCGGCGAGCACCGCGACCAGGACGCCGAAGGCCAGGGCCAGGGCCACGAGCCAGAGGGGCGTGGCGAATAGCTCCATGGCCTCGACTTCGTAGTTCCGCATGACGGCCTTGGCCACCATGGAGGCCACGCGTGCGACGAGCCAGCCCAAAAGGATGCCACCGGCCGCGCCCAGGGCGCCGATGGTTCCGCTCTCCACGAGATAGAGGCCCCGCACGTCCTTGGCCTCCGCCCCGAGGGATCTCAGGATGCCGATCTCGCGACGCCGCTCCATGATGGACATGACCATGGTGTTGGCGATCCCCAGGGCCGCGGTGACCAGGGCCACCAATCCCACGAGACCGAGCCCCATGTTGAAGAAGATCATCATGCGACGCACTTCCTCGAACTGCGCCGCGTAGCTGAAGGCGCTGAAGCCCATGGCCTCCACGGAATCGCTCAGGGCGGTGTGCGAGGCGAGTCCGTCGAGGTCGAGGGTCACCTGGCCGTAGCTCTTCGCGGAAGCGTCGCCCCCCTCGAAGAGAGTGCCCTGCATGAGCTGCGGAACGAGCTGGGTGGGATCGCCCCCCGGACCGGCCGCATCGAAGCGGCGCGCCGTGGCCTCGGGAACGATCACGGGCAGGATGCTCGTGCGTCCACGCAGGTCCTCCAGAACGCCGCGCACCACGAGGGTGTCGGTGATCAGGGCCTGGGCGTTCAGGTAGCCGTCGAAGAAGCGCCTGGCCCCTTCGCCGAGTTCCCGCCGGATAAGGCTCTCGATGTAACCCTCGCTGAGCAGGGAATCGCGCTGGATGCCGAGGATGCGCGCGCGGATCTCGCCGTCCTCGTCGCTGAAGAGCCGGGCCAGTCCGCTATCGGCCGTCGCGCTTCGCACGGACACCACGACCTGCCGGCCGAGAATGGAGTCGGGATCCTCGATGCCGAAGTCCTCGAGCAATTCTTCGGTGACCACGGCGCCCCCCGTCTCGCCTTCCCGGAAGACCTCCCCCGCCACCTGCTGGGAGAAGAGCTTGGTCTGCAGGGCCCCGGCGGGAAGGGCCTGGGCCTGGGTTCTCACCAGGCTGTCGGCGAGACTCACTTCCACCTGGAAGCGGTTGAAGGGATAGGCCAGGCGCACTCCCGGAAGCCGGGAGAGGGCCCGCACGGCCTCGGCGTCGAGGATCGCGAGGCTGTCCTCCGCGCCTTCGCTGGCCGGATAGACGAGCATGGTCGTGAAGAGGCCCAGCTCGTTCATCTGATCGCTCATGAGCCGTTGATTGCCCGCCCCGAAGGAGAGCATGGCCACGAAGGCGCCGATGGCGATGATCACGCCCGAGATGGTCAGAATGCTTCTGAGCTTCTGGCGACGCAGGTTGCCCAAGGCGATGCGAAGGAGATCCTGGAAACTCATGGGCTCCTCCGGTTTCCGGGGAGCTCCCGCTCTTCCTCGATGCGCCCGTAGTTGAGCCGCAGGATGCGATGGGCGTATCGGCCGGCCAGTTCGAGATCGTGGGTGGTCATGAGCACCGATCGGCCTTCGCCGCAGAGACTCGCCAGCAGCTCGGCGATCTGCTCGCTGTTGTCCTGGTCCAGGTTGCCGGTGGGTTCGTCGGCGAAGAGCATTTCCGGGTCGGTGACGAGCGCCCGTGCCACGGCCACGCGCTGCTGTTCTCCCCCGCTGAGATCCGCCGGACGATGATCCGCTCGCTCGGCCAGGCCCAGGGCTTCCAGCTGCGAGAGGGCGACCTCTTCGCGCCGCGCCCGAGGCGTACCGTTGAAGGCCAGGGCCAGGGCCACGTTCTCCAGGGCGGTGTAGTGCCCGATGAGATTGAAGGCCTGGAAGATCATGCCCGTGCGGCGGGCGCGATACAGGGCCAGATCCCGCTCGCTCATTTCCGAGAGAGTTCGCTCCTTCACCCTTACCTGCCCCCCGCTGGGTCGATCGAGGCCGGCCACCAGGTTGAGCAGGGTCGATTTGCCCGAACCCGAAGAGCCGACCAGGACGAGGAACTCGCCGGCGCGGAGTTCGAGACTCACGCCGTCCAAAGCTCGGACCGTGTGGGGACCGCGCCGATAGTGACGCTTGAGGTCGAGGGTGCTGAGCCGGACCTGGTTCAAATGCTCGTTCCCTTCAGGGCCCAAGTCACGAGTTCCTCCCATAGCTCGCCTTCGCGCAGGGAGGGATCGAAGAACTCCTCGCGGCTGCCTTCCCGCACGTCGAAGTGATACTCGGCGAGCAGTTGCCAGGCGAGAAACTCGCGCAGATGCCGAGCGGAACGGCTCCAGCGATGAAAATCGCCGTAGGCTTCGTATCGCTCCCGGAAACCCTCCGCGTCGTCGCGAACCAGAAGCGTGGCGGCCCAGTCGGCGTAGCCCTCGGACTTCCATACCGGCAGCGCCTTGGAGTCGCGGAATCCCAGTTCGCGCACATGGACGAAGTGCGCGGCCTCGTGGGCGATCACATGGGCCATGCTGCCCTCCAGGCGCGTGTTCTCCAGGGCCTCGACGCCCAGACGTTCGGAAGCCTCGAGGCCGTCCGCCGACACGAAGATGTTTCCCGCGTAGTAGAGCCCGAATCCCTGGCTCTTGGGATGCAGACGCGCCAGCCGGGCCAGCAGTTCATAGCGCCTGGGGCTGCGGCAGTAGAAAACGCGATAGTCTCGCCCCTCCGGCAATCCGTCGATGAAGGACATGCGCAGCAGTCCCTCGACGGCGGCCGCTTCAAGTTCGGCGCCGATGGGCGTATCGGCGTAGAGGGTCAGGCCCTCCAACTCCAGCTTCTCACCGAAGAGCGGCTGCGGATAGAAGAGCAGCCCGACGATGGCCGCCAGGACGAGCATGAGGGCCAGGACGATGCCGAGCAAGGCTTTGAATAACCCGGATGGATTCATGATCTCCGCCCCCTTCTCACTGACCTACCCCTTCGAGTCGAAGAGGTTTCACCCTAGCTCGTCCATGAAAAAACCCCGGAGCCGTGCCCCGGGGTTGAAATCGATGGCGGTGCCCTATTTGACGAGTACCGCCTTGCCGACTCTCTCGGTGCCTCCGTAGCTGAGCTTGTAGAAGTACAGGCCTGAG
Source organism: uncultured bacterium (assembly GCA_964344565.1). GTDB lineage: Bacteria > Krumholzibacteriota > Krumholzibacteriia > JACNKJ01 > JACNKJ01 > JACNKJ01. The sequence continues at coordinate 82,904 of CAYFNT010000001.1, read as the reverse complement.
GCGCGTTCGCCGGCCTGCCAGAGCACCGAGTGCCCTCCGGCCTCCATGACCTCGTCCAGGAGCAGATCGCTCAGACGGCCCGCGGCGTCGTAGACCGCCAGGCGCACCGGACCGTCCGCGGGAAGGCTGAAGGCGATGGTCGTGGCCGGATTGAAGGGATTGGGATGATTCTGCTCGAGGGTCGCCATCGCCATGGGCGCATCGACGCCGGTGGGATCGGCATGCTCGGCGATGATGATGACTCGCGAAATGTCGCCGCCGCCCTCGCAGTGATAGAGCCCGTAGTCGCCGGCGTCCAATCCGGCGAAGCTCAGGGTCGCGGCCGTCTCGCCGCCCAGGGGAGCGCCGTCCCGGAACCACTGGTAGGGTCCGGAAGGCAGCTTGGAGTCGAGCAGAACCTCTTCGGCGTCGATGCCCGCGCCGATGCCGATGCGCTGCTCCAGGTCGCCCTCCACGATGAGCTGGGCGCAGGTCACTTCGCTGCGGTTTTCGACGTCGCCGCGGACGCGAACCGTGAGGTCCTTGATCTGGTTCCGGATGGTACCCTCGTTGAGAAGCAGTCCTTCCACGCTGATGTCGTGATCGAAGTACTCCCGGTTCTCCAGGATGCCCTCATTGGTCAAGCCGCCCGTGAAGAGCATGGGGCTGGCCACCCGCACCTGTCCGCTGAGCACGGCCTGATCCACGACCAGATCGCCCAGGGTGCATGCGTAGCCGTCCATGTGGATGGTATTGCCGTTTGCGTAGAGAAGGCCGCTGCCCATGGAACCCCAGCTCGTGAAGTTGAGGGTGACGCCGGGCTCGAGGTGCATCTCGCCGCCGGCCAGGCTCAGGCCGTCGGTGAAATGCAGATCCGAGTCGGCCACGATGGTGCCGCCCTGGAACTCGGGCAGGAACATGGGCGCGTCGAAGACGCAGGCAGGTCCACCGCTGAGGTGGTGCTCGCTCTGGCCGTCAAGGGCCACCATGCTGTTGCTGATCTCGCCGTCGTTGTGGAGGTCGCCCGAAAGTTCCATGGACCATCCGTAGCTGGCGTTGTTGGTGATGAGCCCCTTGTTGACGAGTCCGCCCTCCACGCTGACCAGGCCGCTGTGGGCCGACAGGTTCTGCAGCACGCCCATCACGGTGAGGCCGCCGGTGAAGCTCACCCCGCTGTCCATCTCGACTTCGCCAACGAGCACGGCCGCGTCCAGGACCGACCAGGCGAAGTAGGACCAGGACTCGACGCTCACCTCGTTGTTGTTGCAGAGCAACTCGCCGCCCTGGAATGCGCAGGCGTCCAGATGCAGGTTGTTGCCCGGTTCCAGGATCATGCGGCTGCCGTTCAGGTCGATGCCGCCGGAGATCTCGATGGGGCTGCCCGCGACGAGATCGCCGGAGGCGCCGTCGTCGATGGCCAGCTGCGTGGAAAGGTAGGCGTACTCGGTCATGGATAGGATGCGCGATTCGCTGCCCTGCAGATAGGTGTAGTGATTCATCCAGTTGCCATGATTGACGAGATCGCCGCCGATCTTCACCGTGAACCAGTAGATGCCGTCCTGGATCGTACCCTCGTTGAAGGCGTCGCCGCCGGCGATCACGGTGCCGTAGCCGGAACTGCCGCCCTTCAGGATGCCGGTGGTGAACACGTTCAGGCCGCCGCACTCGACCTCGCCCGTCACGTCGATGGAGCTGACGATGATGACGTCGTCATAGGCGTCGGGCACCTGGCCGCCCACCCAGCTGGATCCGTTGCTCCAGGGACCTCCGCCCGGAGCGGATGTGATGACATCGGCGCGGGAAAGACTTGCCGCGAAAATCAGAATCAATCCGAGGGAAAAGCGCCTGACCATGGGGACCTCCCGCTGACTCGTTGATTTAATGATAGTTAGCAATTGAGGGAATTCTACCAGAAATCCACATAATTAGCAAAAGAAACCCCGGAGCGGAGACTCCGGGGTCCTGAACGCAGATAGGCGTCCAACTATTTGAGCAGGACGCATTTGCGGGTGAAGCGCTCTCCCCCCGCCTCGAGGCGATAGAAGAACACGCCGGATGCCTGGCCCGTGGCGTTCCAGGTGAACTCGTGGAGGCCGGCGTCCATGGGACCGTCGGCCAGCACGGCGATCCGGCGACCGCTGCTGTCGTAGACGGACAGTTTCGCGTGACCGGCCTGGGGAATCGCGAAGGCGATGGTGGTCTTCGGATTGAAGGGATTGGGATAGTTCTGCTCCAATCCCAGGGCCAGTGCCGGCGGCGTCGCGTCGGTGGGTTCGGTGACCTCGATGTAGTCGGTCTTCACCTCGCTGTCGGAGACCATGCCGTCACCCACCGTGAGCGTGACCGTGTAGAGACCCGCGCTCGCGTACTCGAAGCTGGGATTCGCGTCGTAGGAATCCACCGTTCCGTCGCCGTCGAAATCCCACTCCCAGCTCGTTGCGCCTTCGCCCAGGGCGGTGAAGTTCACCGTGAGAGGCGCGCCGCCGCTGGTGGTATCGGCGATGAAGTCAACCGAGAGTCCGCCCTCCACGATCCAGATATCGCGTGACACTTCGGGCACCGCTCCGCCTTCGCAGTGATAGCGTCCATGCTCGGCGTCACCGATGATATCGAAGTTCAGGGTCGAGCCGGTCGCGCCGTCGATGGGCAGGCCGTCCTTGTACCACTGAAAGGGCCCCGTGATGTTCGAGTCGAGCACGAAGGAGTTCGGATCGATGGGATTCAGGTCTGTCGCGCCGACATACTGATCTTCGGTGCCGTCGAGATAGACCTGACTGTTCGTCCACACACCTTCGTTCAGAATACTGCCCAGCACGTCGAGATACAGGTTGTAGTAGTTGTTGTGGATGAGCCCCCGGTTGATCAGGCTGCCTTCCACCAGGAGGGTGACGTTGCCGGTGTTCCGATTCTTCAGGCTGTCCTCCAGGGCCACGGCGCCGGCGAACACGCAACCGGTGCTAGCCTGCATCACGCCGTGGATGGACACGTCGCTGAGGGTCGCGTTCGACACCCAGGTTCCGTCGGCGAAATCCAGCATGTTGTGATTGCCCACCAGATCGAGCTCGTTCATGTAGCTGTCGAGCTGCGAGAAGCTCGCGCCGGGCTCCAGTATCATGGTGCCGCCGTTCAGGTCCACCAGGCCGTCCGTGCTGAAGGGCGTCTCCACGATGACCGTACCGGGAGCATCGAGGGTCAGGTAGAGATCGCAGGAGAGGAAGCTTCCCTCGCCCTGGCTCAGATGCTGATCGGTGTCGCCGTTCAGATTCACCCAGGCGTTGTTCCAGACGCCCTTGTTCACCAGGTCTCCGCTCAGATTGATGTAGAGGTTGTAGTAGTTGTTCTCGATGGTCCCGTAGTTCGCCAGGCCGCCGGAGATATCGACCGTGACATTGCCGGTGTTGCGGTTCTCCATGGCTCCCTGGACGATCACTCCTCCCGTGAAGGTCATGCCGGTGCTCAGGGCCGCGAGACCGTCGAGGATCGGGGTGTCAACCGACATGGAGCTGATGTAGGCCGCGCCCGTGAAGGTGAGTGTGTTTCCGTTCGCCTGGATGGATCCGTCGAGGATGGGACCGACATCGATGTCGAGATCGCTGCCGGGATTCAGAACCAGGTTGCCGCCGTTCAGATCGATATGGTCGCCAAGGCGCAGCGGCGTGGTGGCGATGAGGTCGCCGGTGGCGTCGGCGTGCATGTAGAGCTCGCTCGTGAAGGTCGCGTCGCCGTCCATGCTCATGTTGCGGGGACCGGCCCCCAGAAATGTCGTCGTGCTGTTCATCCAGTCGCCGTTGTTGACCAGATCGCCGGTGAGGTTGATGTGCAGAGCGTAGTAGTCGTGGGTAACGATGCCTTCATTGGTCAGCCCACCCTGCACATCCAGGGTGACATTGCCCGTGACCCGATTCTGCATGGTGCCGAGATTGACCAGGCCCCCGGTGCAGCTGCAATTGGTGGTGAAAATCGCGGTGCCGTTCAGGCGGGCGTTCTCCAGAACCGCGCTGCCGAAGTAGTGTCCGGCGCTGCAGATCACCTCGTTGCCGTTGAACTCGATGGTTCCATCGATGAAGTAGCCGCCGGTCAAGTGCAGATCGTTTCCGGGCATCATCCGGAGCTTGCCGCCGTTGAGGTCGATGTTGCTGGCGAATCGCAGTTCCGTATCCCCGTGGATATCGCCCGTGGAGGCCCCGTCCATGATCAAACTTGCGCTGAAGGTGGCCGCGGGATCCCAGATAAAATGCTCATCGCCGTCGGCGAGCACGGTGATACTTGCGTTGCTGATGTCGCCGTTGTTCGTGATGCCGCCGGTCAGTTCCACGTAGAGCGAGTAGTAGTCGTTGACCACCGAACCGTTCACGATGAGGTCACCGTCGATGGACGTGGTCTGGTTACCGGTGTTCCGGTTGGACAGCTGCCCGTCCACGATGAGCCCGCCCGTGAAGGCCACGTTGCTCTGGAGCTTGACCTCGCCTCCCAACACGGCCGAATCGACGTTGAGCGAGCCCATGTAGGCACCGCCGGTCATGCTGATCGTGCGCCCCACAGCCTGCACATTGCCGTCGAGAAAATAGCCGCCGGTGAAGTTCAGGCTGGCGTTGCCGCCCAGCACCATGTCTCCGCCGTTCAGATCGATGTACTTCGAGGTGGTGAAGTCGGTGTCCACGTAGACGATCTCGATAGCGCCGGGGTCGAGCACGATTTCGGTGAAGAAGGTGGCCGCGCCGTCCATGCTCAGATGCTGTGGGCTGATCCCTTCCAGGGTGATTCGTCGGTTGTCGATGATGCCATCGTTGCTCAGGTCGCCGAAGAGGATGATGTTCAGGTTGTAGTAGCCGTTGTGGATGGCCCCGTCATTGTAGAGGTTGCCGTTCACGATGAGACTGCTCGTGTTGACGTCCCAGCCATCGAGTACACGGTCTGCGTTCACGGTGAGATCCTTGCAGGAGGCGCTGCCGTCGATGACGACCGGGCCGTCGATGATCACGTCGTCGGCTGGGCCGGGAACGACCTCGTCGATCCAGGTTGTGGGCTCGGACCATTCGCCGCCGGCCAGGGTGGATTGAACTACGAGCGCCTGAGAACTTGCCGTTCCAAGTAGCAGGAAAATCATCAAAAGGATGCGGATCATGGCAGGACCTCTCCTTGGGGTTTTACGATGCGGAGTGAAAGGGCCGCCAAGGCTAGAGGAAATGGAGAGGTTTCGCAATATCAGAATATTGAAATTATAGCAAAACAGGATCCACAATATCCGAAATGAGATCAGCCCCGCGTGAGAAATCTGGGATTCTCATATAAATATGAACATTATTCGGTGGCTACCGCCTAACGATACAAGACCTTCAGGGCATCCCAGGTCGTCCCTTCGGCTGCCACGGAATCGCAATCGACCTCGAAGAGGAACTCGAAAACGGTCTCGCCCGCAATGGCCCATGCACGCAGCTGGTAGTCGCCGTCGGCGGGATAGTTGAAGTAGATTTCCTGGGACCAGACAGCAGTGTCGTACCAGGAGTTTCCCGAATCCAGATGGGTCAGCTCGGCCGCGCAAACATAGGCGCCTTCGTTACTGATGACGATGGTCTCGATGCAGCCTTGGTAGATTGAACCGCAGAGATGTTCCCACCAGGTGTTCAAAGGCGTTCCGCCGACGACAAACCATACATCCGTGGGCGTGTCGCAATCGTCGGCCGCAACCGGCAGGGCGAGGACAAGACATGTGAGAAGGAAGAATCCTGTGAGCGCATTTTTCATGATTGTGGGCCTTTCCAGGACAGTGGATCGAGTCAATAAAAGATGGAGGCTCTCGCCGAGAGCCTCCATGGTATCACACTTTTCGCATAAAACAAAATTGATTCGATTTAGCGGCATCGGGCCGGTGCACTCAGGAGCCTTCCCCGGCTCCCTCCGCCACCTTCTCCACCAGCACCGTGCACTCGTCGCGGGCCACGATGAGGTAGCCGCTCTCCACGTCGAGATGGAAGATCTCGCCGCCGGAGGCGTCCTCCAGGGAAAGCGGTCCCTGCTTGAGCGCCACCAGGTAGGGCGAGTGCCTGGGCTTGAGGCCGAAGCCGCCTTCCCAACCGGGACCCTTGAGCTGGGCCACCTCGCCTTCGAAGAGCACGCCCGTGGGGGCGACCACCTTGCAGGCCATGCTAGGCACTGGCCGCCTCCAGCTGCTTGGCCTTCGCTTCGGCCTCTTCGATGGAACCCACGTAGTAGAAGGCCTGCTCGGGCAGGTGATCCCAGTGCCCTTCGCAGAGCTCCTTGAAGCTGCGGATCGTGTCTTCCAGCTTCACGTAGATGCCGGCGAAGCCGGTGAACTGCTCGGCCACGAACATGGGCTGGCTCATGAAGCGCTGGATCTTGCGCGCGCGCTGCACGAGGAGCTTGTCCTCCTCGCCGAGCTCGTCCATGCCGAGGATGGCGATGATGTCCTGCAGATCGTTGTAGCGCTGCAGGATTCGCTGCACCTCGCGGGCCGTGTTGTAGTGCTCCTCGCCCAGAAGGTTGGGATCCAGGATGCGGCTCGAGGAGGACAGCGGATCCACCGCCGGGTAGATTCCCAGCTCGGCGATGGGGCGGCTGAGCACCGTCACCGCGTCCAGGTGACTGAAGGTCGTGGCCGGCGCGGGGTCGGTGAGGTCGTCCGCGGGCACGTAGATGGCCTGCACCGAGGTGATGGCGCCCGAGCTGGTGGTGGTGATGCGCTCCTGCAGCTCGCCCATCTCGGTGGATAGCGAGGGCTGGTATCCCACGGCGCTGGGCATGCGGCCCAGGAGCGCCGACACTTCGGAACCGGCCTGTGTGAAACGGAAGATGTTGTCGATGAATACCAGCACGTCGCGGCCGCCCCCGGCATCGCGGAAGCTTTCGGCCACGGTCAGGCCCGATAGGCCGACACGCAGACGGGCGCCGGGAGGCTCGGTCATCTGGCCGTAGATCAGCGCCGTCTTGTCGATGACCCCCGACTCCTTCATTTCCAGCCAGAGGTCGTTGCCCTCGCGCGTACGCTCTCCCACTCCGCAGAAAACGGAGTAGCCGCCGTGCTCCTTGGCGATGTTGTTGATGAGCTCCATGATGACGACGGTCTTGCCCACTCCGGCGCCGCCGAAGAGACCGACCTTGCCGCCTCGCACGTAAGGCGCGAGAAGATCGATGACCTTGATGCCCGTCTCGAAGATCTCGCTCTTGGGCTCGATCATATCGAAACTCGGGGGAGCCGCATGGATGGGACGGCGCTCCGTGTGCTCCACCGGACCCATTTCGTCCACGGGCTCGCCCAGCACGTTGAGGATGCGACCCAGCACGCCCTCGCCCACCGGCACGGAGATCGCCTCGCCGGTGTCCACGGCCTCGACGCCGCGCACCAGACCGTCGGTGGGACTCATGGCCACCGCGCGCACCTGGTTGCGGCCGATGTGCTGCTGCACCTCGGCCGTGAGCTTGATGTGCTGGCCCTCGATCTCGGTATCGATCTGCAGGGCGTTCATGATCTCAGGGATCTGGTCGGGCGGGAACTCCACGTCGATGACGGGTCCGATCACCTGAACCACTTTCCCTTTGGCGCTCATCTCGGTCTCCTGTCTTTGGTCTACTTCAGCGCTTCCGCGCCGCCAACGATTTCCAGTAGCTCCGTGGTAATGGCCGCCTGTCGGGCCTTGTTGTAGGAGCGGGTCAAATCCGTGAGCATTTCTTCGGCGCTGTCGGTGGCCGCCTTCATGGCCGTTCGCCGGGCGCCCTGCTCGCTGGCCGCGGCCTCGAGCAGGATGCGGAAGAAGCTGTTTCTGAGATAGAGGGGCAGCAGCTCGCCGAGAAGGTCGTCCTTGCCCGGTTCGAAGATGAAGTTGAGCTGGATGTCGTCCTCTTCCTTGTCCTCGTTCTCGGCGGTTTCCGGGGCAACCAGAGGCAGGATGCGCTCCACCACCGGCGGCTGCTCCGCCGCGTTCTTGAAATGCGGATAGGCGATGTAGACCTCGTCCACCCGTTCGTCGAGGAAATCCTGCACGAGCATGTCGGCGAACTCTTCGGCGTGTTCGGGCTCCGGCGCGTCGGGCAGGTCGTTCTTCTCGCTGGCCATCTCCACGCCCAGGAAGCGCAGATAGCTGATGCCCTTCTTGCCCACCACATGCAGGTCCAGCTCGATGTCCTTCTTCAGAAGCTCCCCCCGGAAGGTCATGGCCTTCTTCAGCAGGTTGGAGTTCATGGGACCGCAGAGCCCGCGGTTGGTGGTCAGGAGCAGGACGGCCACGCGCCGCACCTCGGGGCGCCGTTCCAGCAGCGGCTGGGATGCGTCGTCCTCGGCGGAGGCTAGCAGGGCCAGCATGCCCGGCAAGGCGTTGGAGAAGGGCATGGCTGCGCCCGCACGGTCGGCAAAGCGTTTGAACTTGCTCGTCGCCACCATCTCCATGGTGCGGGTGATCTTGTGCGTGCTGGTGACGCTCGAGATCCTATTCTTGATGTCCTTGGCGCTGGCCATGGCTTCCCGCTATCCGTTGAACTGCTTCAGGAAATCGGCGAGGGCGCCCTTGAGCTTGCCCTCGAACTCATCGCTCATTTCTCCCTGTTCCTCGATGGCCTTGCCCACCTCGGGATGCTGGGTCTCCATGTAGGCCAGGAACTGCGTCTCGAATTCGTGCACCCTTTCGATGGGCACCTCGCTCAGGTATCCGTTGACGCCCGCGTAGATCACCATGACCTGGTTGCTGGTGGACATGGGCACGTACTGGTCCTGCTTGAGCAGTTCCACCATGCGGGAGCCCTTGCTGAGCGCGGCCTGGGTGGACTTGTCGAGCTCGGAACCGAACTGTGCGAAGGCCTCCAGCTCGCGGTACTGGGCCAGATCGAGACGAAGGGATCCGGCCACCTTCTTCATGGCCTTGATCTGCGCGTTACCGCCGACTCGCGACACCGAGATTCCCACGTTCACCGCCGGACGCACGCCCTGGTAGAAGAGGTTGGGCTCCAGGAAGATCTGACCGTCGGTGATGGAGATCACGTTGGTCGGAATGTAGGCGGTCACGTCGCCGGCCTGGGTCTCGATGATGGGAAGCGCGGTGAGCGAACCGCCGCCGCGCTCGTCGCTGAGCTTGGCCGAGCGCTCGAGGAGGCGGCTGTGCAGGTAGAACACGTCGCCCGGGTAGGCCTCGCGTCCGGGAGGACGGCGAAGCAGCAGCGAAAGCTGTCGGTAGGCCACGGCCTGCTTGGAGAGGTCGTCGTAGATGCAGAGGGTATGGCCGCCCTTGTCGTACATGAAGTACTCGGCCATGGCGGCGCCCGCGTAGGGCGCGATGTACTGCAGGGGCGCAGAGTCGGAGGCGTTGGCCGCCACGACGATGGTGTAGTCCATGGCGCCGTGCTGCTTGAGCTTCTCCACCACGCCGGCCACGGTGGAGGCCTTCTGGCCGATGGCCACGTAGACGCAGATGACTCCGGAGTTCTTCTGGTTGATGATGGCGTCCAGGGCGATGGCGGTCTTGCCCGTTCCGCGATCGCCGATGATCAGCTCGCGCTGTCCGCGGCCGATGGGCGTCATGGAGTCCACGGCCTTGATGCCGGTTGCCAGCGGTTCCTTCACCGGCTGACGGTCCACGATGCCGGGAGCGATCACTTCGAGGGGGCGATACTTCTCGTGCTGGATCGGTCCCTTGCCGTCCATGGGCTCGCCCAGGGGCGTCACCACGCGGCCCAGCAGGCCTTCGCCCACGGGCACCGAGATCACGCGTCCGGTGCGCTTCACGGGCGAACCTTCGCGGATGTCGAAGAACTCGCCGAGGATCACCGCTCCGATGTTGTCCTCTTCCAGGTTCAGGGCCATGCCCATGGAACCGTTGGAGAACTCCAGCAGCTCGCCGGACATGCATCCCTTCAGGCCGTAGACGCGCGCGATGCCGTCGCCGACCTCGAGAACCTGCCCGGTCTCCTCGACTTCGAGAGAGCCCTCGAAGCCCTCGATCTCGCTCTTGATGATCGACGTGATCTCTTCAGGGCGGATCTTCATCTCATTCCTTTCCCAATTCGGCCGTCGCGAGACGGTCCTTCATTCGGCGGAGCCGCGTCTTCAGGCTTCCGTCCAGGGTCTGGTCGTCCAGGGTCAGCACCATGCCGGCCAGGAGGTCTTCCTCAACCTCGACTTCGAGGCGCACTTCCTTGCCCGTGCTCTCGCTCAGGGCCTTCTCGATGCTCTCGCGCTGCGCCTCGTCCAGGGGACGGGCGCTGGCCAGGTTCCCGCGAAGGCGGGACTCGGCCTGGTCGCGCAGGTACTCGAAGACCGCGACGATGTCCGCGTAGGCGGGCTCCCTGTGTTTGCGCACCAGCACGAGCAGGAAATGTCGGAAGAGCTCGGGCTCTCCCTCCGTGACCTTTTCGATGACGGCGCGCTTTTCCGCGAAGCCCAGTTCCGGCGAGAGGAAGACCTGCCGAAGTTCGGAACTGGCGTCCAGGAGATCCCGAAAGCCGAGCAGCGAATCGGTCAGTTTCTCGAGCCGGTCCCTTTCGGGGGCCAGTTCCAGAAGCGCGGAGGCGTAGACCTTGGCGATGGCGAAGTTGCGCATCAGTGCCCCTTCATCTCCCGAAGGAAATCACCGGCCAGTCGCTTGTGGTCCTCGTCGCTGAGGGTGCGGCCGATGACCTTGCCCGCCACCTCGACGCTGAGGTCCACGACCTCGCGGCGAAGCTCCTCGCGGGCCTGGCCGATCTGCACTTCGATTTCGCGACGCGCGGCATCGAGGGTCTGCTCGGCTTCGGTCTGGGCCTTGGCGACGATCTCGTCGCGCATGGTCCCGGCCTGGGCCTTGCCCCTCTCGATGATATCCTGCGCCTCTTCACGGGCCTTGCTCAATTCGTCCTTCTGCTCCTCGATGAGCTTCAGGGCGTCCTCACGGGCCTTCTCCGCTTCCTCGAGGGAATTGCGGATGGCGTTCTCGCGGCGGTCGAGCCCATCGATGATGGGCTTCCATGCCGTCCTGCTGAGCAGGAATAGCAGGGCCAGGAAGGTGAGTACCGTCCAGATGATCAATCCCGGATCGGGATCGAGCAGCCCACCAGCCGCGAAGAACAGAGGCCCCATGGAATTCGTGGCGACCATGGTCGTCCCTTTCTCGAGCGTGGCTTAACCGGCGTTGCCGGCGAGGATGATGCAGATCACCAGCGCGAAGAGCGCCACGCCCTCGATGAGGGCCGCGGCCAGGATCATGCCGCCGCGGATGTCGCCGGCGGCCTCGGGCTGGCGGGCCATGCCTTCCATGGCCGAGGATGCCAGCCTGCCGATGCCGTAGCCCGCACCGATGACGGCGATGCCGGCGCCGAAGCCAGCGGCGAGATGAGCGGCGTTGAGCGCGAAGAAGGGAAGCATCTTTTCTTTCCTCCGAACTGAAATGTGTGGGCCGAAGCCCGGTTTGATCCCCCGGTTAGTGATCCGGGTGGACCGCCTGGTAAATGAAAATCGTAGACAAGAAGGTGAAGATGAAGGCCTGCAGGAAGGCCACGAAGATCTCGAAGGCGCTGATGGCCACCGCGCCGGCGAAGGGCAGCGGAGCCAGGTAGGGCATGTTCCCGAGCGCGAAGATCAGGTTGAAGAAGCTCAGGATGATGATGTGCCCCGCGATCATGTTCGCGAAGAGTCGGACCGTCAGCGCGAAGGGCTTGGTGAACATCCCCATGATCTCGATGGGAATCATGATGGGGACGAGGAACCAGGGTACGCCGGGCGGCACGAGGCCCGCCCAGTGTCCCACGAAGCCGTTCTCTCGCATGCCGGAGACCTGGGTCATCAGGAAGGTGAAGATGGCCAGGGTGGCCGTCACGTTGATGTTGCCCGTGGCCGTGGCCATGGACGGGATGAGCCCCAGCAGATTCGTGAACAGGATGAAGAAGAAGACCGTGAGCAGATAGGGAAGGAAGCGCCGGCCGTGCTTCTCGCCCATGATGTTGTAGACGACCTCGTCGCGCAGGAAGACGATGATGGCCTCGAAGAAGTTGCGCAGGCGTCCGCTGGGCACCATGGCCTTCTCGCGGTTCGCGATGCTGCGCAGCAGCAGGAAGAGCACCGTGGCCGAGATCCACAGCATGATCACATGCAGGGTGGGCGTGAGGTCGACGCCGAGGGGGTTGTTCTGGAGGATGGGCACCTTGGCCGCGATCCAGTCGTGGAACTCCACCTTGATGGAGTGGGTCAGTTCCCAGTAGTCGTGGTTGACGATGTGGCTCATGGGATCGACGCCGCTGGCGTGTTCGGCGCCGTGCTCCGCAGCGTGGGCCGCCTCGTGGACACCCTCCGCGCCGTGCGCGGTCTCCTGAGTGGCCACCTCGTGCCCCCCCCCACCGTGACCTGTGCTGCTCGCGAAGAACAAGTTTTAACCTCGCTGTGGAGTGTCCTCGGAGGCACTCCGCTTCCCGGGCGTCTCTCCGCTGATCCTCCAGGCCTCGAAGCCCAGATAGAGCGGATATGTCAAGGCCAGGCTCACCATGAAGACGTAGATGTCCCAAGCCGTCGCGAAGTGAACTGCAAGGCCCGCCAGGATGAGGATCGCGAAGCGCAGGGCCAGTCCACCGAAAAACGCTTTCAGGAAATCCAGGTTGCCCATTCCCAGAGCTCGTCGCATCTGGAAGTAACCCCAGGCCGCCACGAGTGCTCCGAGCCAGACCGCGGCCAGGGCCGCCGGGAGCGCCGCCTCGCCTCTGGCCGGAGCCATGGCGTAGGCGAGAAGGGTGAAGACGACGGCCAAGCCGGCCAGTCCCGCCAGGAAGATTCGGATCTTGCCGCTCACGGCTCCTGCTCCTCTTCCTGTTCTTCTTCCGATGCGTCGCTCGCCCGCATCACTTCCCGATAGACCCAGATGAATCCCCCCAATGCGCCCAGAGCCACTCCCAGCAAGGTGAACCAAGGTTGCGAGCCCAGACGCTTGTCGAGCCACCAACCTCCAAGTCCGTAGACTATCACCGCGAGAGCATAGGTGAGACCCAGGTGGGTCAGAGAGGCCGAGGCAGATTCCCTCGAACGTTTCCGGACCCAGCCCCTAAACTTCCCAAGAGGTTTTCGGGATTGGTCCATGATATCGTTTGGGAAAGGGAATTCCTGAAAAGCGGCCACAGAATAGTGTCTCCATTGAGGATGTTCAAGACCGATTCCTTGCTTCATCTCTGAAAATAGAAAAAAGGGCAGGTTCCGAAGAACCCGCCCTAGAGGGCAGGCTCATGGAACCCGCCCAGCTCTGAGCCACTAACCGCAATCGCTCAGAACAGGCCGAAGCGCCTTGCCGGATGCTCGCCGGAGGATGGACCCGACGTACGGCTGAATGGGGGGGAGTCACCCCCAATTCACTTACCGCAAGGGGCAGGCCGGATCAGAACTCGGACGGCCTTCATTTTGCCCGGGTAACTCATTGTTATTTAAGGGTTTATATTCCCCAAGAGATGGGGGCAATTGGAGCCGGCCGTGGCGACTCGGGAAACTGTCAGGCCAGCTTGACACTGTCGTCCAAGAAAAAACGGACGGGGCGCTTTGCCCCGTCCGTCAAGCATCTCAGCTAACCCTGGGGGGTTCCTGAAAGCTATTGCGTGACCAGAGATTGTGCGAGACGCGGAGTCTCGCCTCGAGAACATCCGCTTCGATCCCATCCTCATCGCACCCGGCACGACTCGGGTATCGCAAGGGGCGTGCCCCCAGGGTCCCGTCGACCGCGATCGCAACTCCCCTCCCAGCAAACCCTTGCCGGGGCCTGAGATTGTCCGGAGGATATCCACAGCCTGGACTGTTCCGAAAATCGGACAAGCCGCCGAACCGCCCGACGTTCAGCGAAGGATGTCGTGGACCCGCATCTTCTGGTAGAGGGTCTGCCGCGAAACGCCGAGAATCCTGGCTGCGGCACTGATGTTCCCGCCGGCCTGGGACAGCACGCTCCGGATGTAGTCGCCCTCCACCCGGAACACGTAGGGCTTGAGCTTCTCTCCCTGGAGGGCCGCGGGCTGGGCCGCAACCTTGATATCGTCGAGCAGCAGTTCCCGGGCCTCGAGCACGGGGCCCGCTTCGCGCATGGCCAACGAGCGCTCAAGGCAGCGCTGAAGCTGCCTGACGTTGCCCGGCCAGGGATGCTCCATGAGTTTGCGGGCTGCGTCCTTGGACAGACGGGGCTTCTCGATGTTCATCTCGCGCGCGCTGAGGGCGATGCTCTCCTCGGCGAGCAGCAGGATGTCCTCCAGCCGTTCGCGAAGGGGCGGCACCCTGACCTGCAGCACGTTGATGCGGTAGTAGAGGTCCTCGCGGAAACGACCTTCCTCGATGAGCTTCTCGAGATCCTGGTGGCTGGCCACCACCAGTCTGAAATCAGCCCTTCGTTCCATGTTGTCGCCGAGTCTTCTGAGCACCCCCTCTTCCAGGACGTTCAAGAGTCTGACCTGGATCTCCAAAGGCAGGTCGCCGATCTCGTCGAGGAAGAGAGTGCCGCCGTCGGCCTGCTCGATGAGACCGATGCGATTCTGCGTGGCGCCGGTGAAAGCGCCTTTCACGTAGCCGAAAAGCTCCGCCTCCAGCAGGGATTCGGGGATGGCGCTAACGATGAGAGGCACGAAACTGCCACCAGTCCAGGGCCCCTCTTCATGCAGGATGCGGGCGATGAGCGTCTTGCCGGTTCCGGTTTCGCCTTCCAGCCTGACCGTGGTCTTCAGAGGAACCATTCTACGCAGCTGCTGGATCACGCTGCGCATACTCGGGCTTTCGGCCATGAGGCGTCCAAGGCGCGACTGCTCGGAGATCACCGAACGGAGTTCCTGATTCTCGAGCTCCAGTCGCCGCCCCTCCCGGCGAGCATTGATCAACTGATCCTGGTGCTGCATGGCCGCCGCCGCCAGGCGCGTGAGCGTTTCCAGAGTGGGAATATCGCCGGTGCTGAATTGACCCGCCCGCTTCCCGTCGAGATAGAGGACGCCGATGAGCGTGTCGTTCACCTCGAGAGGCACGACCACCACGGTTTCGAGTCCCAGGTGGAGAACGCTGTCGCGCTCCATCCCCCGCACCTCATCGCCCCCCAGGTGATAGTGGGTGGCGCGGGCGGTCATGGCGTCGCGCACCAGGGAACGACTGATGTCCTCGAACTTCAGTCCCGAGGGAAGGGTCTGCTTGAGTCGCAGGGAACCCCGCTTGTCCAGACGGTAGAAAGCCGCCCTCTCAGCTCCCACCAGATCCATGGACATCTGAAGCGTGTTGTGAACCAGCTGCTCGGGCTCGCCTCCATAGAAGAGGTGCGGCTGGGATTCGATGATGGAGAGGAATTTCCGATGGGAGGCCGCCGTCTCGCGAAGCTGGGCCATCTCGTGTTCGGCTTCGCTCAGACGACGATCGAGACTCGCCTCGCTCCAGTCGTCCACGGTTTCCCTGGGTGGGGAATAGCTGGACTTCCCGGGAGCGGGAGCCGCCGCCTTGCCGCCATGGAGCATGCGGCTCAGGGAATCGGGACGCCGGGGTTTCTTGTCGGGTTTGGACCGGGAATCCATGTCGACCTCATCACAGCACTGTAAGGGATTCTGGACAGTGCTGTCAAGTTGGCCGTGCTAGTAGCCCGCTTCTCGGAGCGCCTCCCTGATCCTTTCGAGGACGCGATCCCTCACCTCACCCTCGGGTCCCAGCAGCTCGCAACCGGAGGCCGAGTAGTGACCGCCGCCTCCGAGGTCCGCGGCAACCGCCTGAACGTTCACATCGCCCTTTCCCCTGAAACCCACCTTCCAATCGCCGTCCACGGGCGACTTCTTCATCTGCACCACCACCCGCACGGTTTCGAGGCTCCTGGGAAGGTTGATGAACTCATCCTTGCCGAATTCACCACGCGCGCTTTCGGGAAGATCCTCGGGCCGCAGGATCAGCATGGCGACGCGGCCGTCCTCATGGAAACTCACCGAGTCGATGGCGTGGGCGAGCAGTGTCAGGTAGTGGGAATTGCGTCGATCATTAACCAGGTTCGAGCAACTGGCGGGATCGGCTCCGGTATCCACAAGGTAGGCCGCGGTCAGGAATGCGTGGGAGTCGGTGCTGCTGTAGCGGAAGCCGCCAGTGTCGGTCATGAGGCCCGTGTAGAGGCAGGTTGCCGTTTCGGCGTCCACGGCCGATTCGTCCAGAGCCCTGAGCAGGTCCGCGATGAGCAGTGTCGTGGCGGCGTAAGCCGTGTCCACCAAATCGCGGCCATCGTAATGCTGCCCGCCGATGTGATGGTCGATGCGCAGGACCCGCCGGAAGTCGCCCTCCTCGAAGCCGGTGCGATCCACTCCCGTGCTGTCCACCACGATGAAGAGCGTGTCGTCGTAGGCGGAGTTCCTCGCCTCCGCATCCCCCTTCTCGATCCTTTCGAAGCCCTCGAGGAAGTCGAACTTGGAGGGACGATCCTCGAAGTTGCCGAACACCGCCACATCCACGCCCTTGGATTCGAGGAAGCGGGCCAGAGCGAGGCAGCTTCCCATGACGTCACCATCGGGATGCTTGTGCAGCAAGAGCCGCACCCTCTTCTGTTCGAGAATGTAGCTTCCGGTTTCGACGAGCTTGGTTTTGTCGATCAATGCGACCTCCCTGGGAACGGGAGAATGTAACGGTCACGGCCCGGGAATTCCAGGGGATTCCCTAGTCCAGCGATCGATACAGCTCGAGCACCTTCATGCGGTCAGGCCGGGTCAGGTAGAGCCTTCCGTCGGACGAATCCGGAAAACGACGGGACAGGCCCTCCAGGATCTCCAGAGCCCGGCCCGCGGCCCTCTTCGCGGCAGGTCGGTCGCCGCGGGCCATCAGTATCCTGCCCTGCTCCAGATGGAGCGGCCAGCGCTTGGTGGGATACAGCTCGGGATCGATCCGATCGAGGGCCGAAACGAGAGCGGCCTCCGCGCCTTCTAGATCGCCTCGCCGGCGGCGCAGTCCGACATGGGCGATGTGGGCCTCGAAATTGAGGAGCTCGTTCTTCCAGTCCTTCGTCGCACTGAGAATGGAATCGAGTTCCATCTCCTCCTCGAACTCCAGATCCTCGTCGGGCCCCCTCAGTTGCAGGAGCTCAAGCCTCAGGTCCACGAAGTCGCCGGACTGGATGAACTCGAGGTAGTCACGCTGCACACGGAGAAAATCCGATTCGGCCCTTTCGGGCAAGTCGTAGAGGCGATGAAGGTATCCGCGCATGAGCAGCGAGCGTATCCGGGTGGTCTTCGAATCCGTATCCTCGGCCAACTCCAGATTCTCATCGAGGCGGCGAAGGCAGGCATCGACATCGCCCCGCTCCAGGTCGATCCTGGCCAGGGCGGCTCGTCCCAGCATGGCGCTGGACACCTGATCGGCGACTTCCACATGGCGTTCGATCTCGTGGTAGAGGGGCATGAGGCGCGAGTAGTCCGCGATCCGAACAAGGGCGTAGAGGGGATTGGCGAGGTTGACTATGGGCACGCGCCAGAGCCCGGCCTCGCGCACCTGGCGAAAGGCGAGGAGCCTGAGCCGGATCTCCTCCTTGATGTTCCCCTTCCTCTTCTCGAGGATCGCCCGCCTTACGGTAAGGAAGGAATCCAGTTCGGGATCCCCCGACTCCGCGACCAGGGCGGCCGATCGATCCAGATAGATTCGCCCTCGCTCCGGATCGTCGGATTGCAGCCAATGGCTCGCGAGTTGGATGCTGAGCGAAAAACGATCCCGAGTGGACGCGTCTTCGGGCACCGATTCGTAGGCTCGCGTGAGCGCGGCCACCTCGGCCTTGTGATCTCTACGCTCCCCATGGACCTCGGCCTCGGCCCAGTCCAGAAGGAACAGGCCATCGCGTCCGGCGAAGCGGGCCCGCCCCTCCTCGATCAGTTGCATGGCCGTCTCGAAGGATCCGAACTGGCCGTGGCTGATGGCCTCGCGGGCCAGGATGCGAATCTCCAGTTCCGATCCCGCCAGCTCGCTCGCTCGAACCTTGCGCCAGCGTTCCAGAAAGGCGAATCCCTCCTCGACGCTGAACTCGTTCTGAAGGCTGTGAAAGAGACGGCGATTGAGTTCGGCGCTGACGGACAGCGATAGCTCGGACTCGCAGCTCCAGAAACGGGACAGGGCTTCGGGAAGCTCTCCGCGCCGCAGCTTCTCCATGCAACTCAGAGCCTTCATGTCGCCGGAGCACTCCAGGGATGCCATCTCCCCGACGAATCCCGCCAGTGCGGATAGCGAAACCTCGTCGCCGAGGACGCGAATCTCATCGCCGTGGAGAGACTCGATCCAGCCCCGAGCTCCCTGCCTGGCCGCCTGGAGCAGGATTCTCAATCTGACTTCCCACTTCCCGTTCGATCGGCTCCAGAGCTTCGGAAACAGATCCTCGTTCAGGGCGAACCCGGCGAGACCCCTATCATTGTGGAGGCGCAACTGGACCAATCCGTCTTCCTCGGACAGGGCAATTCCATCGCTGCCTCGCAATTCCTCGATCACGGGATCCAGGGAAGCCATACCCATGCCGAGCACTTCCCCGCACTCTTCACGAGTCAAGGGTGCGCCCAGGGAGGCGAGCACGTCTAACAAGCGTCGGGCGGTGCGGGAGAGGCCGGGGTGCTGGAAGCGGTTCCGCCACCGCGATTCCCAGCTCGCGAAGGGCTCGACGAAACGAGCCTGCTCCCTTTCGGCCTTCAGAATCTCCTGGGCGCAAAGAAAGGCCAGCGCGTCTTCCGCGAGGTAGAGATCGCCGCCGGATGCCTCCAATAGGAAGCGCGTCTCTTCGTGCCCCAGATGGATGGCCGAATCCGCCGCGCTGAAGAGCCCGGATTCGAGAAATCCATCGAGAGCTTCGATTCTCCATCCCTCGGCGTCCAGAAGCAGGGTGTCAGGTCGATGGGAAAGGTAGGCGATGCGCTCCTCGTCAAGTTCGTTCGATGAGGCCAGCAGAACCTTCGGGGCTCGGTTCGAACTCCTCGAAGTCTCCTGCTCGGCGATCCAGGATCTGGCGTCGTCGCCCTGCAGATCCACCCAATCGAAGAGATCATCTCCGAGGCATCGTCGCATCAGTTCGGACTCCCGGCGCCCTCCCCCGCGCAGCAGCACGGCGGATCCCAGGCTCGAATCGCCTTCGACGGACCGGGACAGCCAATCCCGCAGGCGGGCCAGCACCTCGCCCCGAGGATAGCTCGGCGATCGGTAAAACAGTGTCGCGTGGGCGGGCTTCAATCCCAGGGCTTCGCGCAGGTCGTTGATCCAGGCGACGAGGCCGCGATGGAGGGAGTCGCCCCTGAAGGCGTCTTCGAAGAGCGTATCCAGCTCGAGAGGGTGACCGGGATTCAAGGACTGGAAGGAGTGGGTACTCGCCGAGACGATGGCCCGGAGCAGCCGGTCGCCTTCGGTCTCCAGGAAGGGAAGTCTTCCGGTCAGGATTTCGAAAACCGTGACGGCGAATGCGTGACGATCGTCCGCCGGAACGGGCGGATTCCCCGCGATGCGCGAGGGCGAAAGGTAGGCGGGGCTGCCCCCCTCGCGATTTTCGTTCGCCCTTGCGGCGAGCCCCAGGTCGGATAGGTAGAGCGCGCCTTCCGCTCCCGCGAGTATGTTGCCGGGCTTCACGTCTCCGTGAATCCACCCGAGATGGTGCAGCCGGTCGAGGGCATCGGCGATGGGACTCAGGGCCTCCAAGGCGTCGTGAAGCCCCAGATCGTGATCGGAGAGATTGCGGGAGCTGAGTCGCGGCAGAAGGACCCAGGCGAGACCCTCTTCCGAAAGGCCGTAGTCTTCCACGGGAAGGATGGCCGAGTGGGAGAGTTCCGAACTCAGGCGGGCTTCCCGGAGCAAGCTCTCGTTGAAACGTGGATCCCGGGCGAGCTTGACGACCCGATTCGGATCGTCGCGAAGCCCGTAGACCCGGGCCATGGAACCTTCGCCGAGGAGTTCGGCGAATTCGGATGGTAGTGCGGCGTGCTCCATGCCGCAGTATTCAAACAAAAAAAGGGCCCGTCAAGACGGGCCCCCTCCATACATGAGCGATTGCGTTTTTGTCAGGGGCCAGGTTTCGGATCGTCACCGTCATCGTTGCCGTCACCGTTATCTCCGCCATCAAAACCGACAGGCGTCGAACCGATTGGGCCATTGGGCACGGCATACAGAGAGCCGATGATACCCATGAAGGCGATGAGTGATATGATAATCCAGGTTCTATACATACTGACCTCCTTGAGGGTTGTCCCCTGCCCCTTGCAGGAAGACCGCCCGCGAAACGGAGATCGCGATGATGTGTTCTTCGGAAATCTAATCGGGCGGAGCGCGAGCCCAGGCGCGCGCGGAAGGCCATGGCTATCAAGACATTCCAAGCGAAGACCCGACAGGCCTGGAAGCCGAATTCATTAAATTTATCTCGGGGGGCTTATTGGATTCGATTCCTCCGGCGCACTCCTGGGGGAAAGTCCGCGGAGCACCCCAATCCCTACCGGGCACTGGGGGAATCAGGGCGGAATCCCGGGGCAGGACCATCCATCCGGAGCTTGATAGTTGGAGTTGAAGACACTGGGGGATTTCGCCCGACGCCCTGAGGCCTCCGGCGCATGGGGCCTCAGGATTCCCGGCGGTAACCCAGGGCGGAGAGTTGAGCCGTGCCCGGGCTGAGCAGACCGCTGGGCTCCAGGGAGGCGAGCAGGGCCATTTCCGGGGTTTTTCGCACAGGGCCTATGTAGAATCGCCGGCCGCCGGCCCGGCATGTCTTCAGCAGATTCGAACCTCCCAGAAGAATGGGATCGCCCTTCTTCCTTCTTCTCGGAGGAATGAATAGACCCCGATCAGCGCGCAGGAAGGCCAGCTTCTCATCCTGGAGGAATGCCATGCCGTCGGAGAACCTGCTGACGATGGCGCCCACCGGCCAGTGCCCCTGATCGAGCAGGCCCTTGACCACGCGACGATCCTCCGAACAGAGCTGAAGGTCGAGCTTGCCGACCCAGGGCTTCAGGCTCTCCAGCAGAGTTTCCACGGTGGACGCGATGATCCCGCGCCAACGCGGACTGCTCCCGGCGGGCAGCTCGAGTTGCAGTCCGACATTCGATTCGCTGGCGAAGCTCAGGAGCTCGTCCAGAGAGGGGATGCGTTCCACCCGGCGGGCCTGGCCGCCGTAGGGCAGCTCGCGCATCCTGACCTCGAAGCTGCTGAGTCGGTGGAACCAGCCGTGGCTGCCGGTGAGCCGATGGAGGGATGGATCGGCGAAACAGAAGGCCCGCCCGTCCCGGCTGAGACGCAGTTCGCTGCCGATGCGATGACAGCCCGCCTGCTCGGCGCGGCGGAAGGCCGTAAGGGTGTTCTCGGGTGTCACCGCGGAGAAACCGCGAAAGGCCACGTTTTCCATGGGCCTCCTGGTGGATCAATCCAGGAAGTGGGCGTGGTCGTTCAGGGTGTTCAGTCGACCACGCATGAACTTGACGTACTCGGCCAGCGAACTGTCGGCCTCGAGCGCCGCTTGGGGTATCTCGTCCAGGATGACCAGGGCCTCCGCGTGCTTCTCGAGCCGCAAGCCTATGATCTGGGCCCGCTCGGCCAGATGCCTCGGATCGCCCGGACTCTCGGCCTCCTTGGCCTCGAGCTCCTCGAGCAGGCGCTCGGCCCGCTCGTCCCACTTCGACGACAGCACCGGCATCATCTGCCGGATCTCCTTGAGCCGTGGCTTCAGAAGCGGCGCCAGGGTTTCTGCCTTGTCCAGGCACTTCTCGGCGAGATAGGGGCGGGCGTAGTCGAAGTAGAGCTTGGCGAGATTGCCCCAGGCGTATCCGAAGTTCGGATCCAGGGACACGGCCTTCCAGAGGCAGTCCTCCGCCTTCACGAAGGTTCCCTGCTCCAGATAGGCATAGCCCAGGTTCTGCCAGGCCGCGGCGGATTCGCCGTTCTGGCGAATGGCCTCGGTGCTGTAGAAAGCCGCCTGCTGATAGTCCTTCTGGGTGAACCAGAAATTGGCCAGGGACATGAACTCCGACTCGAAATTCTGGTTCTTCACCAGAGGCATCCGAACCAGAACGAAGCCCGCCAGAAGCACCGCGAGGGCCGTGCCCAGAAGCCTCCACCTTCGGGCGCGAAGCGTCTGCCCCAGCAGGGCCAGCCCGTACCCGGCGAAGGGAAAGAGCAGGATCACCAGAGGCATGCGATAGCGGCTGGTGACGAAGAACAGGATCACGGTGAGCCCCACCGCCAACAGGCTCCAGGCCTGACGACGGGTTCGGCGATCGCGTCGCGCGCCGAAGACGAGCCCCAGGATGCCCAGTGGCAGCAATATGGAGTAGGCGGCCAGGGGCCATTTCAGGATGGGCGCGTAGTATTCCCTGAAGAAGTAGAAGTTGTAGTGGTTGGGAATCTCGTAGTGGTTGAGCAGCAGGCCGGCCTTGCGCAGCCAGAGCCCCGCTGCGTGGCCGGGGTGGGAGGCGAAGTAGGCCAGGGCCCTGTCCGACCAGAAGCGGCTCACCTCCGAGGGCTTCAGGGGACGCCCCTTGGCCTCTTCGGCCACCATGACGCTGCCGCCGCGCAGATCCGTGGCCAGGGCGCTGGGAACCTGGAAACCGCCGTTGGCCTGGGGATTGTTTCCGATGAAGAGGTTGATGCCCCCGTTGCTGCTGATGAGCACCCAGTCGTCGCCGGCGAGTCGGTTGCGGAAGGTGAAGGGAATCACCGCCACCAGGAAGCCCGCGGCCAGGAGCAGTCCCTTTCGCCAGGCCCAGTCCGAGGGACGGCCGAGGGGACGGAAGAGTCCGAGGCTCAGCCAGAGCACGGGACCCAGGATGAGCAGATTCGGTTTCCCGAGGGCGGCCAGGCCGAGGAGCGAACCGGTGGCGAAGAGGCGTCCGAGTCCCGGATCCTCCTCGCGGGCCAGAAGCCAGAAAGCCCAGGCCAGGAATAGCAGGGTGAAGGTGATCTCGAGGATCTCGCCCGAGTAGAAGAGGAATGGCGCGTAGAGCACGGACAGGATCGCCGCCGCCACCGCGGCCCAGCGGCCGAAGAGCCTGAGGGCCGTGAGCGAGATCAATCCCGCGGTGAGGGCCGAGGCGACGGCCTGCACGAGCCTTAGCCACCAGAGCCCCTGATCGCTGCCCGCGCTGCCCATCACCGCCGCGATGATATAGGGATAGAGCGGCGCGCTGTGGAAACTCACGACCTTGCCGAGAATGTCCCCATGGACGATCTCCCAGGCCCTCGCCACGTAGAAGGCCGAGTCGCGCAGGGGCGCCTTGAAGAGGGTGGCGTCCCGCACCTGGAGAAGATAGATGAGACGCAAGGCCAAGGCGGCCAGCGAACTGAGCGCGAAGAGCCCGGCGGCGAAGGGGCGATCCTTCCCGCGGATTCCTTCTGATTCCACGATATTCTCCCTGCTCATAACCGGGGCACCTTAATGATTTAGCTCGCTTAAGGCAAGCGTGAGGCGGAGCGGCGGCCCCGGTTTTCATGACGGCGAAGATCGGGTATAATGATTAACACCACCCGTTCCACGAGGTAGGCCATGAAGCCGATGCGTCCCATACTATCCATGCTTCTGATGGTCCTGGCGCTTTTCGTCGCCGGGGAACTGCTCCAGCCGCCGGAGGCCTCAGCCCGCACTCGCAAAATGGCCCTGGTCGACGACGACTGGGAGCCCAGCGAAGGCAAGAATCGCGAGGGCTGGAGTCGCTATGTCGAGGATCCCGAGTACGAAATGTACATCATCCAGGCTCTCGACATCGCCGGCTACGAATACGACGTCTACGAGATCTGGCCCGACGGAGCCACCGCCCCCATCCGGCCGACCCTGGCGGATCTGACCGAGTATCCCCTGATCGTCTGGAACTGCGCGGCCAACGAGGCCGACGTGCTCCAGGAGGAGGAGCTGTTCCTGCTCGTCGATTACATGAATCTCGGCGGCAAGGTGCTGCTGAGCGGCCAGGGCATCCTGGATCACATGGAAGAGATGACGGGCAACCCCATCTACGACAACTTCCAGAGCGACATCATCGGCGTCGACGTGCCTTTCCTGAATTACCTGGCTGAGGAAGTCACGGCCATACCCTTCGGCTACTTCGCAGATCTCGGCAGTTTCTTTCCCCAGTACAGCAGCCTGCCCGATCCCGATCCCAATCGCGTGGATCTCATGTGGACCCAGCCCTTCATGGACGCCTGGATGGTCGGCTTCGTTCCCACTCATCCGGACATCCAGGTGCCCGTCTCCAGCGACCGCTTCAAGTGGCAGCCGGTCCACTTCCAGAGCTTCATGCTGGAAGCCATCGGCGATCCCCAGGTGAGGGCCGACTGGATTGACGCCACCTGCCAGTGGCTGGGCTTCGAAGGCGACAATCTCTACGACTTCATGATCGGCATCGAGGATTTCTGGCATCCCTACATCATGCCGCCCCAGATCGCGGGATTCGATCCCGTGGACAAGCATGTGGAGTTCGTATCCCACGGCGAGTCCGCCACGGCGACCCGCATGCAGAAGGACCTGGTCCCCCTGGGCGGCGACTGGCGAGTGGGCGAGACCTTCCTGGTCGAAGAATCCGGCAACGAAAGCCACATGACGCTCATGGCCTTCCAGGGCCTGCGCGGCATCCGTGTGGGCATCCGCTCCTCGGCGGTATGGCCCGATTCCTTCGAGATGGTCTTCACGCTGTTCGAAGAGGGTAATCCGGTCTACCAGGACAGCTTCGACGGACTCGCTGCGAACCAGTTCTTCCGCGTCCACCTGAGTCACACGACCGATACGGGCTCGGAGACTTCCATCAAGCTCATGGACAAGCTGGGCAACCAGCTCTGGAATTCAACGGCCATCTTCGCCCCCTACTTCGACACCTTCTTCATCGAAGCCTCGGGCGAGGGCGTCGCCGGCGCTACTCCCATTTCGGGCTGGATCGACGATCTGTTCTTCGAGGGTTCCCTCAGCCATGACGGCGAGACCTCCGTGCCGGATATGCCGGAAGCGGTCGGCCTGAGGCTGATGGGCGCCCATCCCAATCCCTTCAACCCCAAGACGGACATCCGTTTCGAGCTGGATCGCGAGGCATCGGTGCGGCTGGAGATCTTCGATCTTGGCGGTCGCAGGGTGAGGGTGCTTCTGGACGATCGCCTTCCCGCCGGGCCGGGAACGGTGAGCTGGAACGGCCTCGACGGAGCCGGCCGCCCCTTGACCAGCGGCATTTATCTGGCGAAGTTCTCAGGGCCGGGAAGTATGGCATCTGAGAAGTTGGTTCTATTGAAGTAAGCAGATGGGAAAGCGGGCGGCGGAATCCCCATCGTCGCCCGCCTCCCGCGTCGGCGCGTCGGCGCCGGCCACTCGGGCAATCAATTGAAATAGCGAGCTGGTCCCGGCTCCCTTTGGAGGTCGCATGAAACCGCGTACCCTGTTTTCGGCATTACTGATCCTGATCCCCGCAATGGCTCTTGCTCTCGAGGAGGCCTCCGGTCCCCTTCTGAAGAGCGTTACCTTGAGCGCCGCCGAGCGCGGCGCCATGGAGGCCGAGATCGACGCCATCCAGGCCGAGATCGAACGTCAGGGCGCGGGCTGGACCGCCGGCGAGACCGGCATGATGCGTCTCAGTCCCGAAGAGCGAAGCCTCCGGCGCATGCACAACATGCCCGAGGAATTCGCGCCGGCCGACGCGATCCCCTACGAGATGCTCGGCATCCCCCGCGGGCGCAGTCACCTGGACTGGCGCGACAACGGCGGCAGCTTCGTCACCGGCGTGCGCGACCAGGGCTCTTGCGGTTCCTGCTGGGACTTCGCGGCAACCGGTGCCATGGAGAGCGCGCTCCTCACCGCCCTGGGCGGCGGGCAGATCAGCGAGTGGGACCTCTCCGAGCAGTACGTGCTCTCCTGCCTCGATGACTACCTGGGCTACTGGGACGACTGCGACGGCGGATGGTCCTGGCACGCCATGGTCTTCGGCATCCAGTACGGCATGATCGACGAATGCTGCTTCCCCTACACGGGAAGCCACGGCACGCCCTGCTCGGACGCCTGCGACGAGGCCGACGACAGCAAGGTCTACTTCCAGAACTGGGGCACGGTGTGCTACTCGCCCAGCGTGACGGCCATCAAGGACGCCCTGCACAACTTCGGCCCCGTGGCCACCAGCTTCGACGTCTACACCGACTTCGACAGCTACACCGGCGGCGTCTATCGCCACACCAGCGGCGAGTACGACGGCGGCCATGCGGTGCTCATCGTCGGATACGACGACGAGGGCGAGTACTGGATCGCCAAGAACAGCTGGGGCAAGGACTGGGGCATGGAGGGCTACTTCTGGATCGCCTGGGACTCGGGTTGCGATTTCGGACGCAACACGCGTTGGGTGAGCCACAGCGGCTCGGGCCTCGGCCTCCACGCGGCCATGGAGCTGAGCGACCTGGCCCCCCACACCTGCGACACGGTGACCTTCACCGATCGCAGCGTGCATGAGGGCAGCACCATCACCGAATGGCTCTGGGACTTCGAGGGCGACGGCGAATGGGACGCCACGGGCCCCGGTCCCCATGAGCACGTCTACATGGAGATGGGCTGGTACGAGCCCACCCTCCAGGTCACCGACGACATGGGCGAGACCGATACGGAAGTCTATTGCGACATCTTCTACGTCTACTACGGCGGCAGCTGCTGGGAGGGCCCAGTCTGGTACGTTGACGACGACGTGGCCGGCGGCTTCATGAACGGCAGCCCCGACTATCCCTACGACACCATTCAGCTGGCCATCAACATCGCGGCGCCCGGCGACACGGTGAAGATCCTGCCCGGCGTCTACACCGGCATCGAGAACCGCGACCTCGATCCGAGCGGCAAGAGCATCGTGATCCAGGGCGCGGGCGAACTGCCCCAGGAGGTGGTGATCCACGGCGAGGACGCCTACCGTCTCTTCCACGTGCACAGCGGCGAGACCGCCGACTGCCGCATCGAGAACCTGACCCTGCGCAGGGCCCGGCAGACCGACATGGCCGGCGCCATCCTCATCGAGAACTCCTCGCCGGTCTTCGCGAACTGCCTCATCGACAGCACGAGCATGGACGGGCTCAGCCCCGACGGCGCGGCCGTCTGGGCCACGGGCTCGCCCAGCTTCGAAGGCTGCGATTTCACCGCCAACGTCACGGACGGCGAGGGCGGAGCCATCTACTTCGAGGGCGACACCCTGCGCATCGACGGCAGCCGCTTCTTCGCCAACGAGGCCGCCGAACGGGGCGGCGCGATTTCCATGGTCGGCGGAGTGCTCATGTCCACCGACGCCTACTTCGAGGACAACTACGCCGGCATCGCGGGCGGCGGCATCAACACGAGCAATTCGCAGCTGCACATGCTGCGCTCGAAATTCATCCACAATCTCGTGGACGCGGGATCCAGCACCGGCGGCGGCGGACTGGCGTTGACCGGCGGCGGCGGACTCTACCTGGAGAACGCCCTCTTCACCGAGAACGCAGGCCCTCTGGGCGGCGGCATCCATCTGGCGGGCGGGGCTTCGACGATCCTGCACCTGACCAGCTGGAACAACCTCGCCTACATGGACGGCGGCGGACTGGCCATGCTCGGCGGCAGCTGCGAGATCGCCAACAGCGTCTTCTGGCAGGACACGGGCGCGACCTATCCCGAGATCCTGGCCTTCAGCGGCATGACCGTGCACGACTGCATCGTGGAAGGCGGATACGCGGGAGAGAACATCATCGACGAGGATCCCCTCTTCGGCGACGCGCCGGGCGGCGACTTCATGCCCGACGCCCAGGGGCCGGCCATCGCCGCGGGCAGCGAGGCCTTCGACGTGATCGAGGACATCGACTGCCTGCCCCGCCCGAATCCGGCGGACACGCCTCCCGATCTCGGCGCCTACGAATCGCCCGCGCCGGGTGGCACCGACGTGGAGGGATCGACCCCCGCCCTGAATTCCCTGGCGGCCTATCCCAACCCCTTCAACCCGAAGGTCACCTGCGTGTTCAGCCTAGCCAAGGCCGGCCAGGCCCGGGCCACGATTCACGACCTCGCGGGTCGACAGGTAGCCCTGCTGGCAGAAAAGCGCTTCCCCGCCGGCACCACCGAGATCGAGTGGACCGCGGTGGACGATGCCGGCCGCCCCCTGAGCTCGGGCATCTACTTCCTGAACTTCGAGGCGAATGGGATCCGGGAATCGCGAAAGCTGGTGCTTCTGAAATAACCACTGGCAGGAAACTGTTGGCAGGAACTGAACACCCTCCTCCGGCTTCGGGGGAGGGTGTTTCTCTGGCGGGCAGCGGGCTGCATGCAGCGCCTAGCCGGTAGCTCCCGAAGGGATTTCCATGCTATAATTGTGCACCCCGAAACCACTTCCGAAAGGAATGCCATGACCCGGTTCCGCATCGGGCGTGCGGCGATCCTCGTCATCGCCGTAGCCGCCTTTCTCTTCGCAGGCAAGATCCAGTCCCCCGCCGAAATGCAGATCGGCGATGCGAGCTACGTCCTGCGCGACGTTCAGCTCAACACCTTCACCTCCAGCCAGCAGAGCCGCGTGACCCTCGACATGAGGGACGACGGCTCGGTCATGGCGGCCTGGGAAAGCCGGCGTCAGGAAGCCGGCAGCTACGGCGTCTTCGCCCGCGAAGTGAGCGAGCAGGGCCTGGCTCAGGGCGGCGAGGTCCACGTGAACGAGTTCATGATCGGTCACCAGCAGCATCCCGTGCTGACTCTCGACGACTCCGGCGCCTTCCTCGCCTGGGACAGCTGGGGACAGACCGGGTCGGGCTCCGCGGTCATGAGCCGCAGCCTCGCGGGATCGGAACTCGTCGTGAACGGCGAGACGGGCATGCACGAGGTCTCCTCAGCGGCGACCCTGCCGGGCGGCGAGCGCGTGCTGGTCTGGACGCGTCCTTCGGATATGGGTAGCGCCCTCGTGGCGGCACGGCTCTTCGACGCCGAGGGCGATCCCATCTCTGACGAGATCGAAGTGTCAGGCGGCGAGCAGGTGCTCGACCGGCTGGCCAGCGTGGATGCCTTCGACGGCGGCTTCCGCGTGGCCTGGGCCCGCGAGATTCCCGGCGCCGGACAGGTGGGCATCATGAGCCGCGCCTTCGACGCAAACGGTTGTGCGACGGGCGACGAAGCCCTGCTCGTGGCCGGCGGCATCGAACCTTCGCTGTCCTGCGATGCCGAGGGCGGCTTCGTGCTGGCCTGGATGCAGGCCTCGGGCAACGACTACGCCGCCGCCGCGCGGCTCTTCGACGCCGAGGGCATGGCCGCGAGTTCGGTCATCCTTCCCGGCGACGAGAGCATTGCGCAGAACGGCGTGGCGGCCAGCATGCGCAGTGACGGATCCTTCGCCCTGGCCTGGAACCGGACGGGCAAGGATCTGGACGACGCCGACGTCTACGCGCGCCTCTACGACGCCGAGGGCGTCGCCTCATGCGAGGCCTTCCGCGCCACGGAAACGGCCGAGGGCAAGCAGATGATGGCCGTGGCCAGCGGCGCGCGCCGCCTGGCCTATGGCGAAGACGGACGCCTGGCACTCGCCTGGACCGGCGACAGCGGCCATGGCGACAGGTCCGCGGCGAATCTCAGTCTGGTATTGCCCGAGGTCGGGCTCGCGGAGCGTGCGGCCTGGGCCATGAGCGATCTGCGCGCCAAGGTGAATCCCCAGCCGGCCGGCGAACGCATGGCCATCGCGGCGCCCCACGTTCCTCCGACCTTCGAGGATCCCGGCGAGCCCGTCTACGAGGCCGAGACCAGCTTCGAGGGCAGTCGATTCCGCGACGAGGGCTTCCGCCTCTTCTCCAGCACCGGCTGGACGCCTCCCGACCCCCACGCGGCCGTGGGCCCCGAGCACGTGGTCGGCATGGTCAACGGCGGCATCGCCTGCTACGAGAAGGACGGCAACTTCCTCTGGGAGGAGGACATCTCCGGCAACGCCTTCTGGGACGCCGACTGGTTCGTCTTCGACCCGGAAGTGATCTACGATCCGCACAGCGGTCGTTTCATGGCCATGGCCAACGAGCGTGGCGACGACAACCACAGCTACTTCCTCCTGGCCGTCTCGGTGGACTCCACGCCCACCAACGACAGCAGCGAGTGGCACAAGTACCGCATCGATGTGACCAGCTGGACCGACAACGACATCGACTCGCCCAACCTGGCCGTCACCGATGGCGAGATCTACCTCACCGCCGACTTCTTCGGACCGGACAAGTACGGCATCCTCATCATCGACAAGAGCAGCGTGCTCGGCGGCGGCGTGCCCGTGACCAAGCATTACCTGCACACGGGCACCCAGAGCCATGGCATCCCCGTGGTGCACAGTCCGGGTCTGGGCATGTACATGCTGGAGGACGCGGAAAACTGGTCGAGCAGCAGCCTGAAGATCTACTCCATCCAGAATCCGCTCACGACGCCCTTCCTGGTCTCCACCACATTCCCGGTGGATACCTACTGGGATCCCATCTCCGTGCGCAGCCAGGGAACCAGCGCGACCATCACCACCTTCGAGTCGCGCTTCTGGAGCTGCGTCGAGCGTGACGGCAAGCTCTGGGCGACCCATCACATCTGCCCGACCTCGTCCCGGAACAGCCTGGCCGTGCGCTGGTACGAGATCGACCTGAACGGATGGCCCGAGAGCGGCAATGACCCCTTCGTGGTGCAGTCCGGCGATGTCCTTCCCAACGGTTCGGGCTACGCGAGCTTCTGCTCCATCAGCGTGAACGCCTTCGGACAGGCCGCCATCAACTTCACCTACTCGAGCACCACCGAGTACCTGAACATGTACCGCGTCATGCGCAATCCCACCGACACGCCCGGCACCATGCAGGCGCCGGTGCTCTCGAAGGCATCGACCAGCAGCTACAGCGGCAGTCGCTGGGGCGACTACAGCTCCATCGCGGTGGATCCCGTGGACAACAAGAGCTTCTGGAGCCATGGCGAGTACACGCCGGGCGGCGGCAGCTGGTCCACCTGGGTGAGCAGTTTCGATCCCGGCGGCGGCACGGGCGTGGACTTCCCGAACTACGCCTTCAGCGCGGGCGGCGCCTGGCCCAACCCGGCTGGCGGCGAGACCCGTTTCGCCTTCGAGCTGCCTAGCTCCGCGAATGTGAGCATGGACGTCTTCGACGTGCGCGGACGCCGAGTGCGCTCCATCGCTGGCGGCGAGTTCGGCGAGGGCCGCGGTCACATCGCCTGGGACGGCAGGAACGACCGCGGCACGGAAATGCCCGCCGGTGTCTATCTGGCCCGCTTCAATGTGGGCGGACGCAACATGCCCGGCGGATCGGTGACACTGGTTCGATAGAGTTTTTCTGTATCGCGTGTGGGGTGCGCCCGGCGGAGACGCCGGGCGTTTTTTCGGGGGATTCCCGAGTCTCCTGTACGATCTACAGCACACTGGCACCGCAGCCCTCGAATTCGGATCCTCAAGTCTCTATTAGTTTATTTTGTGCCTGTCTTTGCCGCCAACTGATATAATCACGAGCCATCAACCCCTATCATCTCAACAAGGAGATTCCCATGCGAACCGCCCTCTGCCTTATTGCACTTCTGTTTGCCGGATTCGCGACGGCCGAACCCATCACTGGAACCTACTCGTTCAGTTGTGGCTGGGATGTTTGGGGCCACAGTGGGCCCTTTTTCTTCGGCACCATTCCCACAGGTGAGATCGTGGAGTACGCCACTGCGAGCGAATCGTGGGGCTTCGGAATCGAAACGGTCACGCGGACCATTCCGCTACCCCAATACGAGGATGGCACAGACGCCACACTGGACGAGATCATGTTCTCGCTCAGAGGTGGCGCTTTCACCAGCGGCTCAGCGTCCTGGTCCGTCCAAGCGGAATGGAGCGGCGGCAATGACCTTATCCTCTCCTTCAACGGACCCTACGGTAACGCGTTCATGGATATCGAGGTCATCGCATTCCGCCAGGGATCAGTCGGCGCCGCGCCGCTGAACTTCGGCCAGCTGAAAGCGCTCTTCGAGTAGGGCATTCGCTGCCTCCGACCTGCGGGTTTGTACACGTGTACAGTGGTGGTTCAGCTGTCATGCTCGGTGGTTTGATTCGTAGAATCTTCGTGGGCTATCTCGGCATCCACTTACGGAACCCTGAACCCGAGTGAGACCATGAAGACCTTAACCGCATTTCTGATCCTTCTGGCTGCCAGCGCTGCTGGAGGCGCGACCGTTCACGGTCATAGTTACTGGAACCTGAGCTTCCCCGAGAAGACCTTCACCCAGGAGGGGCCGCTCTTCTTCGGCACCCTGCCCGAGGGGGAGATCAGCGAGATCGCCACGGCGAACTCCACGCCCGCCTTCCTACCGCCGGGTCCCGGAAGCTACGACTTCGAAGTGCCCCTGCCGGTCTACCATGATGGCACCGAAGCAGTTCTCGAGGAACTCATCGTCATCCCCCACCTTCGCGGCGCCGAAGACCTCATCGCCATCGGCGGCGCCACCTTCTGGATGGACATCGCCTATTTCGGCACGGGCATGCTGGAGGTCGAGTACGGCGGGCTCTTCGACGGCTCCGGCGTGATCGCTCTGGAGATCGAGGTCCTGGCCTTCAGGCGGGGCCCCATGGGCAACGGCGCGAATCCCGGCCCCCTCGCCGGCGACTGGATCAGCGACTTCATCTATCCCTATCACTTCACCCAGGAAGGACCGCAACTCTTCGGCCAGCTGCCTCAGGGCGAGGTTTCCGAAATCGCCTACGCGAACATCACGGAGATCGTGAGCTCACTCGGCGAGACTCAGCGTTCGGTGGCGCTGCCGATGCCGGTCTACGGAGACGGCAGCTCCGCCACGGAAGCCGAGATCTTCTTCACGGTTCATCCCCGTTCGACCTATCGCCACCCCACCCACGAAGAATTCACCCAGGTCTTTTCCTGGGCCGGCGGCGACCAGGTGAGCCTGGAGTGGATAGGCAATCGAATCGAGCAGATGGAAGCGGAAGTGGAGGTCCGGGTCTGGGCCTTCCGCCAGGGTTCGGTCGGTGCATCGACGATGAGTTTCGGACGGCTGAAGTCCCTATTCCGGTAGCAATCTTCCCGACAGGCGATCGATCTCCACCCGCGCGACGCGGGCAAGATATCGCGCGCTGATCTCCGCGCTGCGCGCGCGCGCCAGGGCCAACTGGGCGTCGCGGTATTCGAGGGAAGTGGTCGCGCCATTGCGATAGCGATCCTCCTCGACCCCGTAGCGCGTTTCAGCCGCCTTCACATTGGCGGCTTCCAGTTCCGCCAGTTCGAGGCGACGTTCCCATGTTCGCAGAGCCTCGCCGAGATCGGAGCGAAGCGTGGCCAGCTCTTCAGCACGGGCGATCTCGGCCTGCCTCAGGCTCACGCGAGCCGTCTGCACCGCCAAGCGCTTTCGGTCTCCGTTGAACAGATTGTAACTGAGGTTCAGTCCAAGGCTCAGGTCGCGGCTTTCTGTCTCGATATCGACGGGAAGCAGGTCCGGACTTCCGCCGAGACTGAGATCCCTCCACTGGTAACCCGCGCTGAACGACAGGCTGGGCCACCAGTCCGCCTTGGCGCCCGACAGCCCTCGCTCGGCCAGGCTCAGGTCGAGATCGGCGACGGCCAGCGAGCTGTTCCGGCCTTCTGCGTAGCTCAGAAGGTCGTCTCGATCTGCCATGAGTTCGGGGATGTCGATCTCTTCCACTACCCTCAGGTCCGAGGCGGGTAAGCCCACCATCAGTGCTAGGGACTGGCGCGACTGCTCCAAGCTGATCTCCTGCTGAAGTACAGCGCTGCGATCGCTGTTGAGGGCCGTCTCGGCGCTCAACAGATCGGCCGAGGAAATCCCCCCCAGCTCGAAACTTCGCTCCTCGCGGGCGAAACGGTCCTCCGAGAGATCCTGCGACTCGAGAGCCACCTTCAGCAGCAACTGCTTCTGCACGAGATCGAAGTAGGCGGCATGGAGGGCCGAGACTCGTCCCTCGATGAGCGCCTTGGCCTGCGCTTCGCCGAGCTGCTCGAGCTCGCGATAGCGAGCCCGGTCGATGAACATGCGGAATCCGTCGAAGAGGGTCCAACTCAGGCTGACTCCCGCGCTGAGCGAGCGCGTGTCGGTGTCGCCGAGGCTGCTTGTCGAGTTGCTGTCCTCCGAACTGTCGATCTGAGTGAGTGATCCGCTCAGGTCGACGCGGGGGAGGAAGCCGCTCTTGGCGTAGCCGCCCTGGATGCGCGCCGCCGCCGCGCTCTCCCTCCCGAGCCGAATTCCGAAGTCATGCTCGAGGGCCAGGCGGAGTGCGTCCTCGTAGCTTATCGGGCTTGCGAAAGCGAAGATCGGCAGAAGAAGCAGAAGGATCGAAATGCGCTTCATGGATTACCTCATCAGGTCAATCGACCGTGGATTGAGAGAGTTCACGGACAGCGGGCTCCACCGATTCCATCGTCGCATCCTTCTGGCCTCGCACGCCGCGGGCCCAGGCCAGGCGCAGGCGGTTGAAGGATAGGAACCCCGTCGGCAGGATGATCAGCAGAATGAAGGTTCCGAAGAGCAGCCCGTAAGCCACCGACGCGGCCATGGGAATGAGGAACTGAGCCTGGCGGCTCTTCTCGAGCATCAGGGGCGCCAGGCCCAGCGAGGTCGTGAGGGTCGTCAGGATGATGGGCCTGAGCCTGGCGATTCCCGCATCGTAGACGGCGTCATTCAGCTTTCGGCCTTCGCGAAGGAATCGATTGATCTGGTCCACGAAGACGATGCTGTCGTTGATGATGATGCCCGAGAGCGCGATGATGCCGTAGAGCGACAGCATGTTCACCTGCAGTCCCTGGATGCCGTGCCCCCAGACCGCCCCCAGGATGCCGATGGGGATCAATGAGAAGATAAGCCCGGCCTGCGCATAGGACCTGAAGACCAGCACCACGAGCAGGAACATGCCCATGAGGGCCACCGGGAAGGCCACCATCATTGATCCCATCTCGCGCGACTGGTTGCGGGACTGTCCCTCGAAGCTGACATCGATGCCGGGCACCTCCGCGCGAATGAGCGGAAGGACCTCCTCCTCGATCTCGGCGAGGATGGGCGGCAGGTCATCGGTGGCGTCGGCCTGGGCCGCCTCCACTCGAATCTCCTGTTTCCGTTCGAGATGATTGATCACGCTCACCCCGCGGCTGATGCTGTACTCGGCCAGCTCGCTGAAGGGGAACTCGCGGCCGTCGGCGCTTCGGATCCGCATGGCGTCGATGAAACCGAGGGATCCACGATCCTCCGGGCGGTAGCGCAGCCAGACCCGTATCTCGTCCCGACCGCGCTGAATGCGCTGGATCTCCTGTCCGAAGAATCCCTGACGCACCTGCCCCGCCACGTCGCGCAAGGTCAGTCCCAGTGCTTCTGCCTTGGGCTTCAGCGTGATTTCGAGTTCGCGCCTTCCCAGGGATTCCGTATCCGTGATGTCCTTGAGGCTGGAAAAATCCTTCAGTTCGGTCACGAGCATGTCGCGGGCATGGCGCAGATCATCTGCATCGTCGCCGAGAAGGCTGATGGACACGGCCGTGCCGAATCTTCCGCCCCGGCCGAAACTCAGTTTCTTGGCTTCGGGCACGGGGCCCACCGCCTCGCGAACCCTGTTGGCGATGAGGTAGCTCTCCATGTCGCGGGTCTCGCCGTCCAGAAGGAGCAGGGTGACGCTTCCGGCATGGGCTCCCGTTTCACCGGCGCCCGAACCCAGGTCGCGCTGGATGCCCTCGATGACGTCGCGGCCGTCGCTGCGCTCCTCGCGGATTTCGTCATTGACCTTCCAGGCGGCTGCCTCGATTCGCTGCAGCAAATCCGCCGTCGCGGATTCCTGGCTACCCACGGTCAGGCTGGCGCCGATGGCGATTCGGTCGCTGTCCAGGTAGGGAAAGTAGGTGAAACCGATGATCCCGCCCTTGAGCAGGCCGATGGTGATGATCACGGCCGAGATGGGCACCGTGAGCACGATCCACTTGTGCCTCATGGCATAGCGGAGCGTCGGTCCGTACAGACGATGGGTGAGAAACGCGATGCCGGCATCGAGACGTTTCCGGAAACGACCGGGCTCCCGCGAGATATCGAGGGCGCGGGAGTGTCCGAGATGGGCGGGCAGGATGAGGAAGGCCTCCACCAGGCTGAAGAGCAGGGCGAAGATGACCACCGCCGCCACCTGCCAGATCATCTGTCCCAGGAAGCCGACCAGGAAGAAGAGGGGCGTGAAGGCCATGATGGTGGTGGTCACCGAGGTGGCCACCGGCGCCAGCACCTCCATGGTGCCGTTCACGGCGGCCTTCAGCGGAGGAACGCCTCTCTCGGCCTGAGAGAAGATGTTCTCGCCCACGACGATGGCGTCGTCCACGAGGATGCCCACCACGATGATCATGCCGAAGAGGGAGATCACGTTGATGGTGATGCCCCACATGTTGAGGATGATGAACATCCCCGCGAAGCTGATCGGGATGCCCAGACCGGCCCAGAATGCCACCCGCGGCTTGAGGAAGAGGCCGAGGGTGAGCATCACCAGGATGAGGCCGAAGATGCCGTTGCGCCCGAGAAGCTGGATGCGCTGGGTCAAGGGGACGGTGCGATCGTCGCGCACCGTGGCCGTGACGCCCCCACGGGTCTCGTTGAAACCGGCCACGAGTTCCTTGGCCTTGGCGGCCACCTCGAGGATGTCCTCCTCGGCGGCCTGATCCACGGTGAGCACCACCGCCGCTTGCCCGTTGAAGTAAGAACGATCGGGAACGTCCGCCCACTGCTCATGAATTTCAGCTACGTCCGACAGTCGAAGGGGCGTGCCGCCGGGATTGGCGCGGATGGGGATTTCGCGCAGACCCTCGGCTTCGTACTCCCGCCCCCATGCGCGGATGAGGATCTCCTCCTCGCTCGTGTCGAACTTGCCGCCGGAGATGTTGAGGTTGTGCGCCGCCACCGCCGAAGAGATCTGATCGAACCTCAGACCGTAGCGACGCAGGGCTTCCTCGGAAACCTCGATGGAAAACTCCAGGGAGGGAACACCGCTCGTGCTCACCAGGGAGATCTCCTCGGTGGCCAACAGCTCGTCACGGAAGTCCTGCGCAATCTCCTTCAGGTTGTAGAGATCCGTCTCTCCCGACAGGACGATGGACAGGGCCCTCTCGATGAACTTCGACTGGAAGATGATGGGCTTCTCGGCATCGGCGGGAAAGGAGTTGATGCGGTCCACGGCGTTCTTCACATCGGTGGTGACCTTGTCGAGATCGGCGTCCTGTACGATCTCGACCGTGACCGTCCCGAAACTCTCGCGTGCCGTCGAGGTCACGCGCTCCACGCCTTCGAGGCCGTCGAGCTGCTCCTCGATCTTCAGGATGACGCCCTCGGCCACCTCGGTGGGACTGGCCCCGGGGAAGGTCACCTGTACAATGATCGTGTTGGGGCTGACCTCGGGGAAGAAGGAGTAGCGCATGGTCGAGAAAGCCATGGCTCCGAAGATCAGGATGCTGAACATGAGCACGTTGACCCAGATGGGCCAGCGAACGAAGAAGGCGACGATTCTCCGCATCAGCGGCCACCCCCCTGCCCGGCGACGCGTCCTTTGGCCGGCATGCCGGGCACGACTCCTTCGAGAGCCTCGACCACCACGGAATCACCCGCTGAGATGCCTCCGGTGAGAACGACCGTGTCGTCCTCCTGCCTTCCGATCTCTACATCGCCCAGGGCGAGTCGACCGTTTTCGATGAGATAGACCTGATCGCCACCATGCAGGGCCGCGCGGGGAATGCGAAAGCCCGAGTCGATGCTGCGGGTTGCGAAGCGAGCCTCAAGGAAACTGCCGATGGGCGGCGTGGCCGGCGGATTGAGCAGCTTCACGTACACGGACAGGGTCTGAGTGGACTCGTCGATCTCGCCGCCGTAGCGCTGCAGGCTTCCCGACCAGGTTCCGCCGGAGCCGGATAGTTCCACGGACGCGGTGTCGCTGAGCCAGGCCACCTCGCCAGCGGGAAGGGCGACCTCCAGCTCGAGATCCTTGTGGCTGAGGATGCGCCCCAATCTTCCACCGGTCATCACGGAGGCTCCCACCCGCTGATAGGTTTCCGCGATGACGCCGTCGAAGGAGGCACGGATCGCCGCCTTGCTCAGCAGAAGTTCCTGGGCGCGGATGTCGTAGAAGCCCTGATAGATGTTGTAGCGCGCCAGGTAGAGCTTGATCCTCTCGCTTTTCACCTCGGGCAGATCCGCCGTGGCGCCTTCGATCTGGAAGGACGCGAAATAGTCCCGCCAAGGCTCGGACTCCTCGGGGAAGTCCACGTCCAGCTCAGGCAGCAGCCTGGCCAGATTGCTCATGAACCCGCTCTTCAGCTGAGCGAGACGATAGCGAATGGACCTTTCATCCACCCGCAGGATCACCTGCCCTTCGCGAAAGGTCTGTCCTGGCAGGAAGGGGATGTCGCCTTCCTCCAGGATGCCTCCCACTTCGGCCACGACTTCCAGCTCGCGAGCGCTACGCAAGGTTCCATAGGCCCGGATCTCACTGCTGAGAGTGCTCGGCTGCGCCACTTCCACTTTCACGTTGATGCCGCGACTGGGCGCCTGCCGGCGTTCGGGGCTTTCCTTGCTCCTCACCATGATCGTCGCGATGATCACTGCGATCAGAACGAGGACTACGGGTATTCCGAAGGTCATGATTTTGCGCATGGATATGTCCTTGTGAGGTTCAGGCTTCAAGGATGTCGAGCTGGTGTCGAAGTGTCTTCAGCACGGACAGGAATGTCTGGTAGTCCGAGTCGGGAATCGGATCGAAGATCGGCGAGATGATGCCTCGGACCAGCGGCATGGCCCGGTCGAGCGCCTTCCCGCCCTCGGACGTGATGGAGAGCCGGTGGCTACGTCGGTCTTCGGGATCCACGTTTCGGCGCAACCAACCCTGCCTCTCGAGCGCATCCAGGGCTCGAGTCACCGAGGGTTTGTCACGGCCGATGGATTCAGCCAGTTCGGTCTGGGTGATTCCGTCATGGAGTCGAATGCGCATGAGGATGACGAAGCCCTCCATGCCCAGATCCAGGCCCACTTCTTCGAAGTGCTTCTGGACGCGTTGGAACATGAGGGCCTTGATCTGCCCCATGAGACGGAAGGGATTGGACTCGGGAGGTGGCGGCCAGATATCGTGTTTCACGACTTGCGGATCCCTTACTGTTGAGATTGAAACATTTGTATTCGAAACTATTAAGTTCTCAAACAAATGTCAAGGTCCGCCGAAAGGGCCCTCCTCAAGCGCCATATTTGCAATGGTTTATAAAAATACATCGAGCGAGCGATGTCAGGATTCGAGCCAGGAAAAGCCGTGGAGGGAGCAGAGAGCCTCGAACTCCGACCGGATTTGCCGGGTCTCGGACTCCCCCGCGCAGAGCTGGCAGGCCAGGATCTCACGGAGAGTTCTCGCCCTGTGATAGGGCTCGGCCTCCGCGCTGTGAACCTCCAGCAATCGGCTGAACACGACGCGGGCCTCCTCGGCTCTGGACTCCGCCGAGAGCAGCATCCCTTCGAGAAGATTGAACTCGAAGGACAGGCTCTCCGGCGGCCAGGTTTCCGCGGCGGTGATCAAGGCATCGAGATCGGCCCGGGTCCCCGCGGTGTTCCCCGTGGACAGGAGGAATTGCAGTCTATTCAACTCCACCTTAAGCGTCTCACCGCGGCCCGCCTCCTCTCGCCCGCGAGCCTCATCGAATAGATCCCCCGCCCGCCGGGCCTCCGCGAGGAGAGCGGCACGCCGCGCCTGCGCGCGAAGGCTCGACACCTGTCCCTCGCGCAGATCCAGTTCCTCACGCAAGGCCTGCGATCGGGATAGCGGCTCCTCGGCCTCATCCAGGCGGTTCATGTCGAGCAGCACCTCGCCCATGTTGTGAAGGGCCACGGCCGCACCCGCGCGGTTGCCGGCTTCGAAGTGCAGGTCCGCGGCACGACGGTAGTGCTCCAGGGCGGCCGGCAGGCGACCCGCTCGATTTTCCAGATTGCCGAGAGAGTTCTCGCCGTGGGCCAGTCCCTCCGCCTCGCCGATGCGCCGCTTCATGGCCTGGGCCTCGGTGAGCAGTTCGCGGGCCTGGTCGAGTTCGCCGCGCTGGGTGCGGGCGATGGACAGGTTCGTCAGAACCTTGGCGATCTCCGTGAGGTAGCCCGTCTTCCGGCGAAGGATCAGGGCCTGCTCCAGGCTTTCCAGGGCCTCTTCATGATCGCCCAGGCGCCAGAGCACGATACCGAGATTGGCCAGGGACGCGGCGTTCAGGGAGTCGTCCTCCAGGCGCGGCGCCTCGTCGTTCACCTCCTCGAAGATCTCGCGGGCCGCCGCGAGCTCGCCGCGGCGCAGCTGGATGAGCCCCATGGTGTGCCGGATGGCCAGGGCCTCGCCGGGATGGGCGTCCGCCAGCAGCCTCGCCTCGTCGCAGCTTCGAAGGGCATCGACCCAGCGGTTCTCGCGGGATTCCAGCCTCGCGCGGCTGCGCAGGATGAGCGCCCGCTGCCGCCGATCGCCCTCGGCCGCCGTGGCCAGGGCCACCTCGAACTCGGCGGCGGCCTCCTCGTTGCGCCCCGCGAAGTAGAGCGACTCGCCGCGCAGACGACAGAGTTCGGCGCGCTCGGCATCGTCGATACCCGGCGTCAGAAGCTCCCGCGCGCCCGACAGCAGCTTCTGGCTGTGATCGTAGTCGCCCTCGGTGGCGGCCAGCTCGCCGAGTTCGCGAAGGATGTCCCGCCTCAGCTGGGCGGCCTCGCTCACCGGCTCCTCCAGCCACCAGAGATCGGCCTCCTCCCGCGCTGCGTCCAGGTGACGATGGGCCTCGTGATGCGCGTAGAGCCGCCGCGCATGACGTCCGGCCTCGAGCAGGAAGGGCAGCGCGCGACGGGCCTTGCCGGCGCCGGTGAAATGGCGGGCCACCGCCGCGGCCATGTCGGGCTGTCCGCCCGCACTATCGGCGAGATGCTCGGCCACCATGAGGTGGTACTCCTCGCGCAGCTCGTCCCCCAGGGATTCGTAGAGCACCCGGTGCACCAGGGCGTGGTCGAAGAGGAAGCGCCGCTCGGCCGCCTGGATGAGCCGCGTCTTGCGCTGCAGCACCTGCAGGCGCCGCAGCACGCGCAGCTTGCGATCGCCCAGCACCGCCGCCAGCACCTCGGCGGTGAAGGCCTCGCCCTCCACCGCGGCCAGGTCGAGCAGTTCGCGCTCCTCTTCATCGAGGGCCCCGAGTCGCAGGGCCACCAGATCCTGCAGACGCTCGGGCAGGGGCAGATCCCACTGTTCGGGATCGCTATCGCCCACGAGCAGTTCGGGGCGACTCCTCAGGTTCTCCAGCAGCTCGCTCAGGATGAAGGGGTTTCCGCGGCTTTCCCGGAACAGACGCGCCGCCACGCCCTCGCGTCCCGCCAGATCGGGAAGGCCGACATCCACAAGGTCGGCCACGTTTTCCTCGGACAGTCTTGCCAGCTTAAGGCTCTCCCCCCGCCCCTCGTTCTCGAGTTGCGCACGAAGCTCGACCAGGGGCGAGTCCTCGGTCACCTCTTCCTCACGATAGCTCACCAGCAGCGCGGGCAACTCGCCCTCGGGACCGCGGGCCAGGAAGGAGAGCAGGTCCAGACTGGCATGGTCGGCACGGTGGAAGTCCTCGAGCCAGAGCAGCATGGGCTCCCGGGCGACCAGGGCCGTGAGGAAGCGCCGCAGCGCTTCGAACAGCTGCTCGCGGCTGGGCGCCTCGGCCTGCTGTCCCGAGAAGAAGGCGTGCAGGATGGCCGCAGCCCCGCCGGAGGCCGCGTCCTCCGCGCCGAGGAAGATGGCCAGATCGGCCCGATCCCAGATCTCCTGCTCACGGAGCACCGGTCGAAGAGCCTCGAGCCAGGGCTGATAGGGAAAGGCCTCGCGGCCGGGCTGGGTGCGCCCCACGAGCAGGAGCGGAGCCGAGGGCCCGAGGGAACGGTGAGCCTCGCGGGCGAGTCGCGTCTTGCCGATGCCCGCCTCGCCGGCGAGGAAGAGAAATCCGCCGCCGGGACGATTCATCCAGGCCTTCAGATGGGACAGCTCCTCCTTCCGCCCCGAAAGCGGAAGGCCGCCGCGCAGGTCGCGAATCTGGGGACCGGCGTGCAACTGAAGCTCCACGCTGGCGTCGGCCTTGTGGGCGAGCAAGGCGGCGAGGTCCTCGGCCATGTCGGAGGCCAGGCCGTATCGGCGCTGGCGGTCCTTGGCCAGGGCGCGGGAGAGGATCCAATCGAGGGCCTCGGGAAGTTCCGGCCGGAATCGCCGCAGCGGCGGCGGCTCCTCGTTGATGATGGCGTAGACCACGCCGATGGGATGATCGCCGCGGAAGGGAAGCCGTCCGGCCAGCAGTTCGTAGATGACCACGCCCATGGAGAAGAGGTCGCTGCGGGTGTCGAGCTCTTCGCCCATGCCCTGCTCGGGCGACATGTAGTGGGGCGAGCCGAAGATGAGACCGGTCTGGGTCAGGCTCGTCTCGTCGCTGAAACGCGTGAGGCCGAAGTCCATGAGCTTGGGGCGCCCCATGCCGTCGAGCATGATGTTGCCCGTCTTCACGTCGCGATGCAGCACGCCGTTCTTGTGCAGGAAGGTCAGGGCGTCGAGCACCGGCAGGGCCAGGCCGGCGACCGTGCCGAAGTCCAAAG
Source organism: uncultured bacterium (assembly GCA_964344565.1). Lineage (GTDB taxonomy): Bacteria > Krumholzibacteriota > Krumholzibacteriia > JACNKJ01 > JACNKJ01 > JACNKJ01. Next base: position 40,461 of record CAYFNT010000001.1, on the reverse strand, counting down.
GACCCGACCCGGCCAGTTCCTTGAGGGTGGGGCCGGGAAGCAGCTCCATGACGAGATAGGGAATGCGCCCCTCGTGCTCGCCCAGCTCCAGCACGCGCACGATGCCCGGATGTTCGAACTCGAGACCGGCCCGGGCCTCGCGGAAGAATAGCTCACGCTCCCGCTCTCCGGCCGAGGCCCCGCCCCGCAGGACCTTCACCGCCACGTGTTCCCCGCCGGGGGCCGCGGCTTCGTAGACCTGTCCCATGCCGCCCTCGCCGAGCAGCCGGATGAGGCGGTAGGGTCCGAGTTTCTCGTGCATGGCGCCAGCATAGGACCAGCCCGCCGGCGGCTCAAGGCGGATTTGCCCATTGCGCCGGCCCCGAGGGCCCCGATAGACTGCGGCCATGGGCGAAAATCTCTACATCCGCTGGATCGGCGAGGACGGCCGCCTGCTGCGGCAGTACGGCCCCTATGCCTCCGCCGAGGGCCTGGAGCTGCGACTGGGACGGTCCGAGGGCAGCGATCTGCGCCTGGAGGACAAGAGCGTGAGCCGCCTCCACGGGGTGCTGCGATCCCAGGACGGCGCATGGATCTACGAGGATCTCGGCAGCAGCTACGGAAGCGAGCTGGACGGAGAGGCGGTATCCGAGCCCAAGACCCTCGCCGCGGGCTCCCGGCTGCGTCTGGGACGGGTGATGCTGGAACTCGCCGACGATGACATGCCCGAGGCCGCCGAGGCCCCGAGGGATGACCGCCGCTACGAGCTGCTTCTGCAGGTACTCGAGACCCTGGGCGGCGACCGGTCCCTCTCCGAACTGCTCGAAAGCGTCATCGCCATCGCCGGGCGAGCCGTGGAGGCCGACCGGGGATTCATCCTGCTCACCGATTCGGACACGGGCCGCTGGATGCCCGAGTCCCTGGCCGTCTGGAGCCGCGAGGGCGAGGAGGATTTCGCCGAGGACGCCATCGGCCGCGCCAGCCAGACCGTGCTGCGGGACGCCCTCTCGGGCGGACGCACCGTCTTCCTGAAATTCGCCGCCGACGATCCGGTGTATCAGGGCGCCGAGTCCATTCGCGCGGAGTCGATCCAGACGGTTATCTGCTGTCCCCTGCTGCTCGGCGAGGATCGGGTGGGCGCCTTCTACGTGGACCGTACCCATGGCGGCGGCAGGCCCTTCAGCGAAGAGGATCGCACCCTGCTCGAGACCGTGGCCGCGCAGGCCGCGCGGGTCATCGAGAAGGAGCGGCTCATGTCGCAGCGGGCGCGCAGCGAGAAGCTGGCCCTGCTGGGCACTCTGTTGGGGCGCATCACCCATGAGCTGAAGAATCCCCTCTACAACATTCGCGGGACGGCCGAGAACCTGCGCAGGAAGATGGAGGGCGAAGGGCTTCCGGCCGAAGAGATCGTCTCGCGCCTGGACCGCATCCTGGCCGGCGTGGATCGCGCCGAGGCCAACATGAAGACCCTGCTGGCCTTCGCGAGCCCGAGCGAGGGACCGCGGGAGCCCGTGGACCTGTCCCGCGCGCTCACGGCCGCCGCCGTGGACGCGGCCGACCTCTATCGCGAGCGCGGCATCGATCTCGCGCGCGACTATCCCAAGGGGCTCACCGTGCTTGGGCGAGCCGACGGTCTGCAGCAGCTTTTCGCCAACCTGCTCGTGAACGCTGCCCAGGCCATGGAGGGCGCGGGTAAGGTGCGACTGGGATTGACCACCCTCGCGCGCCTCGGCGAGGAGGACGACAACTGGGTGGAGGTCTGCGTGGAGGACGAGGGACCCGGCATTCCCGCCGAAAACCTGTCGCGCATCTTCGAGGACTTCTTCACTACCAAACGCGGCAGCGGCGGAAGCGGACTGGGACTGGCCATCTGCCGGCAGCTGGCCGAGGAACACCGGGGAGCCATCCGGGCGGAGAACCGCGAGGGCGGCGGCGCCCGCTTCGTGGTGGGAATGCCCCTACACGATCGAAAGACGAGGAGATGAAATGAGCGAGTCCAAGGCGCGCATCCTTCTTGTGGACGACGAGGAACTGAATCGCGAGTACCTCTCCGAACTGCTCGAGGACGAGGGCTATCCGGTGAAGACCGCGGCGGACGGCCACGCGGCCCTCGAGCTGCTACGCGCCGAATCCTTCGACCTGCTCGTCACCGACAAGAACATGCCCCGCATGGACGGCATGCAGCTGCTGGCCAGGGTCGCCGAGGAGGATATTCCCGTCACCCGCGTGATGATCACGGCCTTCGGCGACGTGGAGACCGCCGTGGAGGCCATGCGCCTCGGCGCGGCCCACTACATCGAGAAGCCCACCAGCGGCGGCATGGGGCCCAAGCTCCTGCTGGCCGTTGAGCAGGCCCTGGACCGGCATCGCCTGGCCGCGCGAAATCGCAGCCTCGAGGCCGCGCTGACGCCCTCGTCCACCGAGGAGATCGTGGGCAAGAGCAAGGCCATGGATCAGCTGCGAAAGCAGTGCGGCAAGCTCGGCGGCACCGGCAAGACGGCGCTCATCCTCGGCGAGACGGGCACGGGCAAGGAGGTGGTGGCGCGGAGCATCCACAAGAGCGGGCCCCGCGCGGGCAAGCCCTTCGTGGCCATCAACTGCGCGGCCATCAATCGGGAGCTGCTCACCAGCGAACTCTTCGGGCACGTCAAGGGCGCATTCAGCGGCGCGGTGAGCGATAGGCCGGGCAAGTTCGAGGCGGCCCACGAGGGCACGCTCTTCCTGGACGAGATCGGCGAGATGGATCAGGAACTGCAGGCCAAGCTGCTTCGCGTGCTCGAGTCTCGGGAGTTCGAGCGCGTGGGCAGCAACGAGCCCATCACGGTGGACGTGCGTATCCTCGCCGCCACCAATCGGGATCTGCTGGGCGAGGTCGGCAAGGGAACCTTCCGCGAAGATCTCTACCATCGCCTCAACGTGATCACCCTGCGCACCTCGCCCCTGCGCGAGATTCCCAAGGACATTCCCGTGCTGGCCCGGCATTTCCTCGCCGCCGACCCCGAAGGTCGCGGCCTCGGTTTCACCGAGGAGGCCATCGAGAAACTCAAGGGATACGCCTGGCCGGGAAACATCCGCGAGCTCAAGCACGTGATCGAGCAGGCGGTCTTCTACGCCGAAGGCGCGATGATCGAGGCGGGGGACATCTTCCTGCCCGAGCGCAGGCCGAGTTCCGGCGACGAGGGCGGTTTCGGAACCGACATGAGCTGGGACGAGATCGAGCGGCGCGTCATCGAGCAGCGCCTCGAGCGATTCCGCTTCAATAAGCGCGAGACCGCGAAGTCGCTGGGGATGGGTGAGTCGACGCTGTACAAGAAAATCAAGGACTACGGGTTAGGCAGAGAGTGAGTCGATTCCCTCGCTAACAATCGCTCGGGGAATCGACTCACTCTCTGCCTAATCCGTAAACCATCATCTTCGAGAGAAGCGTCGACTCACCCATCCACCGTGCGCCTCACTTCAGCAGCACCAGCTTTGTCACTTCGCTGTAGCCGGGTGCGGACGCCTGGGCCAGGTAGACGCCGGAGGCAAGGCCCTCGGCGTTCCAGTCCACCACTACTTCGCCGGCTTCGCGCGCTTCGTCCAGCAGGGTCGTCACGCGGCGGCCGGTGAGGTCGAAGACGTCCAGACGCGCATGCCCCGCTTCGGGCAGGGTGAAACGCAGAGTGGTCTTCGGGTTGAAGGGATTGGGCGCGGCGCTGAGTTCGAGACGAGCCGCGGGAATCTCTGAGGCATCGGTCAACAGTTCATCGCGGCCCAGCCAGACCTGGCGATCGGGGTAGTCACCCTTGGCATAGACGAAGACAGGTTTGTTCATCGGCCCCATATCCATGGAGCACCAGACTCCGGCTTCGATACCGAAGATATCGGAATTGTCCTGCCAGACCAGGTCCCCGCCACGGGTGAAATAGTAGAGACCGCGATGGGTCTCTTCGAGATAGTCGTTGTGGGCACTCTGGAACCAGTAAGCGTGATAGGTGCCATCCTCGTCGGCGGCGATACAGGGGAACTGGGAAAAATCGTAGGAATCCACGGGCACGGTCAGATGGATGGGCTCGGTCCAAACATGAGGCTCGGATTCTTCGGTGAAGACAACCGTGTTGCAGGGGCAGGTGGGCTGTGGCCCCATGCTCAGGATCGCATGTTCGCCCAGGGGACCTGAGCAGACATCGTACATGGAACCGAAATAGCCCATGCCGGGAAAGATGTCATAGGGTGTGAAGGCACCACCGCTGATACTGCTCTCGAAGTAGTCGATGCAGGTGTTCATCTCGTTCATCTGGTAGACCCGGTAATTGAAGTCCACGCTCACTTCGGCCTGGGGAGCCGACATGTCATAGCTGCTGGGCGGTGCGACATAGACCGGATCGAACCACGTAGTATGGTAGGTGCTCTTCCAGATGGCCTCCCCCCTCTCCTCCCAGGCCAGCATGCCCGTGGGCATGCCCGTTGCGGTCAATCTCGGATGGAGGACATCTTCGCCGCTGGGCGTCGTGAAAATCGAGATGCTCCAGGGATCCCACTCGACTGGATCGTAACTGTACGTGTTCCGGATGATGAGCGAGTCCTCCTGGGCCCAGGCCAGGAAGAAGACCCCGCCGAAGTCGCTGACCGTCGGCATGTCCCCCGGCCCGTGGAAGACCGGCGGGAAGACCATATCCAGGTGAATGGTGCGCGTGTATACGCCCACGGACGGAATGGACCAGGCCACGACCACGATGCCCTCCTCGGAGCAGGCGACCGAGGTCCCACCGATCGTGGCGGGTGCTTCCGAGACTTCCTGGAAAAAGTAGTCGGCGCTGGCTGCGCTGAAAGTGAGTGCCATGAAAACTATTGCGATTATATGAGTTACCTTCATGCCCGACCTCCCGGTATTCCTGATTGGGGAATGTCATCACTGTGAGAAGTATAGCAGAATACGGCTTTCGCTTGTTAGCCATTAGCTATTGGCCGCAAGCTCAATTCCAGCGGGCAGCGGGCAGTCGGATGCGGGTCGCCCATCCGCTTTTTCCTGTAACCTTGCCCTTCCGGTCCAGTATCCTAGCGCGTGCCCGGTCCCGGGCACCTACCCGGCTATGAAAGGACTCGAGATGAAGAAGTGGCTCATCATCGGCGGCGTGATCGTCGTGGTGGCGATTCTGGTCGTCGTGAACCTGCAGAAGCAGAAGGGCAAGGCCGTCGAGGTGGAGATCGAGGCCATCGAGAAGCGGGAACTCACGGAAATCGTGAGCGCTTCGGGAACCATCCAGCCCAAGATCTCCGTGGACATCAGTTCGGACATCACCGGCAAGATCGTGGAGGTCCTCGTCAACGAGGGCGACCGGGTGTCCGTGGGAGACATGCTGCTGCGCATCGACCCGACCCAGTTCCGCGAGGCGGTCAAGAGCGCCGAGGCCCAGTACGAATCGGCACGGGCGAGGCTGCGCGAGATGCAGGCCCGCCAGGAGCAGGCCGAGCTGGAATGGGCCCGCATCCAGAACTTCCACGACAAGGGCGACGTGAGCGAGCGCGACTTCGAGTCCGCGCGCATGTCCTACAAGGTGGCCGGCACCCAGGTGGAATCGAGCCAGCGTTCCGTAGATCAGGCCGAGGCCTATCTCGAACAGATGCGGGACCGCTTCTCCAAGACCGAGATCCGAGCCCCCATGAGCGGCATCGTGGTGCGCCGCAACGCGGAGGTGGGCGAGATCGCCATGGAGGGCACCTTCTCCATCCAGGTGCTCATGGTCATCGCCGACCTTTCGGTGATGGAGGTGGAAGTCGACGTGGACGAGACCGAGATCCCCCAGGTGGAGCTCGGACAGATCGCCGAGGTCGAGATCGACGCCTTCCCCGACGACGAGTTCGAGGGAGAGGTGACCGAGATCGCCAACAGCCCCAAGCAGAATCAGGGCGGCACCGGCGGCGTGGACTTCGAAGTGGTGGTCACCCTTGGCGAGGGCTACACGGGCCTGCGCCCCGGCCTTTCGGCCACGGCCAACATCACCACGGCAGCCCGGGACAGCGCCCTGTCGATTCCCATCCAGGCCCTGACTCTTCGCACCAGGAAGATGCTCGAGGCCGACCAGAAGAAATACAGCGCCCGGCTCGAGCAGGCCGGCATCGACGAGGAATTCCAGTTCGAGGAGGACGTGAAGGAGCTCGAAGGCGTCTTCATCGTGCGGGAGGACCGGGCCCTCTTCCGCCAGGTGGATACGGGCATCGCCGGGGAGAAGCATTTCGAGCTCGTCACCGGTCTGGAGGCCGGCGACATGATCGTCACCGGTCCCATGCGCACCCTGCGCAACCTTCACCACGGCGAGCAGGTTAAGGAATCGAAGGAGAAGAAGGACGAGGACGGCTTCGAGGAGGAAGAGGTCGACGAAGAGGAAGGCGGCGGCGCCTCGGTGACCGTCCAGTAGGAAACCATGCACCCCTTCGAAGGCATACGCATCGCGCTGAACGCCCTCTGGGCGAACAAGCTGCGCTCCTTCCTGGTCATGCTGGGAAACGTAATCGCCGTGGCGAGCATCATCGCCGTGGTGAGCATCGTGGACGGCATGAACGTGTACATGCACGAGAAGGTCTTCGAACAGGGCAGCGGCGTGGTGAACCTGGTGGACGTGGATCCCATGAAGCTGCTCACCGACCGGGACGCGCTGCTCAAGTCGATCCACAATCCGCCCATCCTGCTTTCCGACCGCGATTTCCTGAAGGACCGGCTCCCCAGCGCCCTCTACATCGGCGCCAGCAATTCGAGGCGACGCTCGGTGACCCGCGGCGAGGAACGGCTCACGGGCGTGCCCATCCGCGGCAAGACCGCCGAGTATCCCTTCCTGGAGAACATCGACCTGAGCGCCGGTCGCCATTTCAGCACCTTCGAGGAGAACCGGAGCCGCCCGGTGGCGGTGGTCGGAAAGGGCATCGCCGACAAGCTCTTCCCCGGCGCCGATCCCCTTGGCAAAACCCTCAAGGTGGCGGGACGGCCCTTCAAGATCGTCGGCGTGGCCGCGGAGAAGGGACGCCTGCTGGGCGAGGATCAGGACACCTTCGTGACCATCCCCATCACGGCATTCTTCAAGGTCTTCGGACGGCCCGGGCGGGCCAACTCGGTGACCATCACCGTGAAGGCCGTGAGCACCGAGGCCGTGCCCCAGCTCATGGAAGAGATGACGCAGGCCATGCGCATCCGCCATCGCCTGCGCCCCGGCGAACGAAACGACTTCGACCTGCAGACCAGCGACGCCATGCTCGGCCTCTGGGAACGCATCAAGAACATGCTGCTGGGCGTGCTCATGATGATCGTGGGCATCAGCGCGGTGGTCGCGGGCATCGTGATCATGAACATCATGCTGGTCAGCGTGCAGGAGCGGACCCGCGAGATCGGCATACGCAAGGCCATCGGAGCCAAGAGAGCGGACATCCTCTGGCAGTTCCTGGTGGAGGCGCTCACGCTCTCGATGCTCGGAGGCGTGATCGGCATCGTGGCCGGCTACGGCATGGCTTCGATCATCGCTTCGGCCAGCCCCCTGCCCTACGCCGCCAAGTTCTGGTCGGTGATCCTGGGCCTGCTTCTCACCGTGGTGGTGGGCGTCTTCTTCGGCATCTTCCCCGCGCGGAAGGCGGCCGTACTCGATCCCGTGGAGGCACTGCGCTATGAGTGAGCACGAACGCTTCCATGCGGTACGCGTCTTCGGGGCCGGCCTGCGCGAAAACATACGCATGGCCCTGGACACCCTTCGCAACAACAAGGGCCGCAGCGGACTGGTCATCCTGGGCGTGGGCATCGGCGTGACCACGCTCATGGCCATGGTCTCGATCATCGAGGGCTTCAAGGGGCGCCTCGAGAGCGAGATCATGGAAACCGAGACCACCTACGTCTACGTCACCAGCCAGGGCACCTTCGACGATCCCAACGAGGGCAGCAATCCGGCCCTCACGCTGGAAGATTGGGAGGCCATCGAGACCCTTTGCCCATCGGTGCGCACCTCCTCCCCCATCGGAGCCTTCGGCACCCTTGTGCGGCACGGCTCCGAGCGCGCCAACCTCATGGAGATCGACGGCGTGTCCCTGCGCTCGCTGGAGATCATGGGATTCACCCTTGAAGAGGGCCGATGGTTCACCGAAGTGGACTGGTCGGGTCGCCGCTCGGTCTGCGTGATACCCCGCGAACCCGCCGAGCAGCTCTTCGGAGTGGCCGATCCCATCGGCAAGAAGATCCGCGTGAACATGAACACCGAGTACAAGATCGTCGGCATCCTGGAGAACCGCGAGAGCATCTTCGGATCCATGGCCAACAACTACGTGCTCGTGCCCTACACGAGCTTCATCAAGGATTTCCCCTGGGTGGAGGATCAGATGGCCCTCATGGCCATGCCCGACGGCAATGATCTGCTCGACCAGGCGCGGGAGGAGATCGAGCTGGCCCTTCGCATCAGCCGCAAACTGGGTCCGGGCGAAGAGAACAACTTCCACATCGCCACCCAGGACATGATGCTCGAATTCACCCAGCAGATCACCGGGCCGCTCACCCTGGTGGGCATCGTGCTGGCCTCCATCGGCCTCATGGTCGGCGGCATCGGCGTGGTGACCATCATGCTGGTGAGCGTGCGGGAACGCACGCGCGAGATCGGCATCCGCAAGGCCGTGGGCGGGCGGCAGCAGGACATCCTGCTACAGTTCCTCATCGAGGCCTCCACGCTCACGGGCCTGGGCGGCGCGGCGGGCATCCTGGTGGGACTGCTGGTCGGGCAGATCCTGCGTCTGGCCTTCCACGTGCCGGCCACCGTGCCGGTGGTCTACGTGATCGGCGCGCTGGTCGTGTCGAGCTTCACGGGAATCTTCTTCGGGCTCTACCCCGCCGTGCAGGCCGCGCGGCAGAATCCCGTGGACGCGCTGAGCTACGAGTGATTTTAGTTACTTAGGGATAGACCATGTACACTAGGTTATTATGTGCGTCTCCGTAGTGACACCGGCGAATGAAGTGGAACATAATCTGGGTGGAGACAATGTCCGAGATCTGAAGGGGACCAGGTTCGTTGGCTGTATAGATTCCACCATGACTGTTGTTTCCCATAGCAAGAGCCTGGTAGAAGACCTCTTTCCCCAGTGGCCCAATCAAGCCAGGGTTGTATGAGCCTACTCCAACGAACGCCCATTGCGTTACCGAATACCAGGGCGGATCTTGTTGCCAGGTCACTTCCTTATCAGGGCATTCAAATCCTGGCCAAAGGGCAACTTCCAGATCCTCTGAACCGAGTTCTACTATCTCCTCAAATCCGCAAGCAAGCTCGGAGAGCACTTCGAGCCCTGCTAATAGAGCTTCCCGCCTCGTTTGCTCTCCGTCGAACAGATAATCCCAGCCAAACGGGATTTCTAGCGGGTTTGTAAGGATGAAACGAAGTGGTCGTGGCTCAAGGCAGGGAGCCCAGATGCCTCCGTTGATCGCCATCTCATATGGATCATAGTATCCCCACTTCCCTTCGCCCAGCCACAGCCACTCCTCTGTATCTGTGACCTCATAAGCTCCAAGACTGGTGGTCCAGTGTCGGGGAATCAGCGTGATGTTCCATAACATCGACCCGTCTACGTTCTCTAGGGGTTCCTGGACACTCATGAACTCCCCGGATCCTATGGCGGAGATTTCGATTGGCCCAACTCGAGTGCCATTTGCCCTGGCCGATCTCTTCGATATGCTGGTGTCCCTATAGCCGGCCTTAAGCTCAGACCATGATAGCATCATCGCGCCACCCGGAACTCCTGTTACTGGCGACAAGGGGAGCTCATAGAAGCCATTAGAGTTCGTTGTTGTGGCGTATGTCGAGTCAGGTGTAGTCGCTGAGATTTGGACTCCTGCGAGAGGAGATCCACCCAGATCTACCACCGTCCCGTACAGGAACTGCGCGACGACAGGCAACGGAACAAACAGCAGCAGTGCAATGAATCGAAGCATGCAACAAGTATAGTCGCTCTCAATTCTTTCATCAATCTCGGACGTTCATTCCACCGTGTTACGACAAGCATGAACAGCTGTAGCACTGCAGGCAAGCCGCGTTACTGGATTAGTTTAAAAAGTTCCTCAGTACGACATCAAGACCAGTCCATTTCACGATCCCCCAACCGGCGGCAACAAGAATCACCGTGTTCCGGAGATACTCCCAAGTAGACATACCCAATGTATCCGCTACCGGCCCATCCTTGGGCACACTCTTGGCGCTATCGTCTCCTGGATAAAGAGATTTCCAATACGCTGACCGGGCCGTCGAGATATTGAACCAGGACCGAAACCATATTAGACCGATAGGCACACCAGCCGTAGCAACAACCACCAGGCTACTCCATCCAGGGTTACTGACATATCCCAACCAAAGGATTGCGAAGAAGAACAGTGCTAGCACACTCGCCATGAACAAAGATTGCTGCAAGTTGACATACTTAAGCACCTTCACGACACCCTTTCCATGCACTAAGGCATCCCCTATCTTCACTTGTCCACTTGTCCTCCAGAACACAAGGAACATGTATGCAACAACCATGCTGGAGCCCAGTGTATCAACCCTGTTGAGCCAGAAACAAGTAGCCGAGATACAGATACTTGCCCAACCGAATACTGATTTTTCAGGAATCCAGTAGCTAGCGTATAGGAGACGTCCTATATGAGCCGAGAAGAAAAACAGAGTCATTGGTAACAAGACTTTCCAATCATCCGTTTTATTCACCTGAAAGCCATCAAAGATGGGCAATGACATTCTTATGCTAAACACACAAATCACATGCCCCAGTAGCAAAATGAGAAGCATGAATCTCGGATACACCATCCAGATTCTCTTCACTGGGGTGATCTCATATGCTCTCTTTGCTGCCACTAGTTCCCGTAAGACCTCTTCCTCTTTTTCTATCTGCATGGACGCACTCAGGAACAGCGGGTGATCTTCCTGGGCCTGGGCTTTGCGGAATACACTCAGTCTTTTCTCTACAAGATCGATCTCTGAGTTTAGGTAATCAAGCGCATCACTACGCTGCTTAGCTTGTTCTTGACAAAGACTGCTATCCCGAAACTTTCCCGCCGGATTATCCCAGTTCCCCTCCGACTTCGCTCTCCACCTGCTCGATCCCATGCCAATGACAATCAATGTGATTCCGAGAACTAGGAACCAACTACCCGGCTTAGAACCGAACCTTTTAGCTCCATAAAGGTCCCAAAACCACATGATCATCTCCTTGTCCCGGGAAGCAACACAATGAAACACTTAACATGTATCGCTCAATACAGGCATTGACAACCACATTCACTCGCCCGCTTGGGAGTGCTTGCTGAGATATCGGGAAGATGATACGTTTGAGTTCCACATAGAAAGGCCGCCTTTGCCCCCCCTTCGCCACCGGCAGATCTTCGACTTCTACTGGCCCCTCGTTCTGACCAGCCAGATGATGACCCTCGCGCACCCCATCATCAACGCGGCGCTGGGCCGGTCCGACGATCCCATCGTGCAGCTGGCGGCCTACGGCGTGGGCTTCGGCCTGGCGGTCTTCCTCAACTCGCCGCTCTTTCCCTTCCAGCAGATCGTGGCCACCATGGGCGGGGGCCCCGAGGCGCGGCGAAGCCTCATACGCAAGGGATTCGCCCTCGGCGCCGCGATCTGCGGCCTCGACCTGATCATCGCGTTGAGCCCCTGGGGCGATGCGCTCATCATGAATCTCATGGGCTCCACCGAACCGGTAGCCGCCATGGCGCAGAAGCTCATTCTCGTGCAGTCGCCCATCCCGCTGCTCTTGCCCCTGCGTTCCTATTACTGGGGCATCGTCATGCGCCACCGCAACACGCGCATCATCAGCCAGGCCACTGGCCTGCGACTGGCGAGTCTCGCGGCCATCATGTTCCTCTTCGTCGGACGGGGCTGGCTGGAGCCCGCGGTGCTCGGCGGCGCGAGTTTGACCGTGGCCATCTTCGTGGAAGCGCTCTACTCGGGATTTCGCGCGAACCGGCTCCTGCGGCGCGACGCGAAGGGCATCAACGAGGGCGAGGACGGGCGCGTCGACTGGCGGAGTTTCTTCGACTTCATCGGTCCGCTCATGGTCAGCACCATCACCTGGTCGGCCATGCGCCCCATCATCAACGCCATCGTGGGCCGAACCACCGACCCGGACCTGGCGCAGGGCGGCTTCGGCTTCGTCTTTCCCCTGCTCATCCTCATGGCCTCACCGCTCTGGGCCCTGCAGAGCACGACGCTCGTGCTGGTCAAGGACCGCCGCGACCTGCGCAAGATCGTGCGTTTCGCAGGCGTGACCGTGATGATCTTCGTCAGTGTCATCGGCATCTGGGTCTGGACGCCCCTGCGCGACCTGCTGCTCCTGAAGATCTTCTCCCTGGAGATGGACAAGGCCCTCTACGTGGCCACCGCCATCATGCTCATCCCCTATCAGCCCATCCCCCTGGGCATGCGCTCGGTGAGTCAGGGCTTTCTCATGAATCGACGGAGGACGCGAGCCATCGGCGGGAGCAGCCTGGTCAAGACGATCATCATCATCCTGGTGGGTTTCGCGGCGGTCTGGGTGAATCCCACCTGGAACGGTGCTCTGCTGGGGACGATTCTCATGATGATGGGCGGCACGCTCGAGACCGCCATCGTGGCCAGCAAGGCGAGGCGCCTGCATTTCGATCTGATCGAGGAGGCCGACGCGGAGAATCACTCCGAGTCGTAGAGCAGGTACCCCCCGCTTCCGCCGATCCAGAGTGTGCCGTCGGCGCTCCTTCTCACCGCCAGGAAATCAACGCCGGGCAGATGGGTAAGCAGCTGAACCCAGCCATCGCCGTCGTAGCGAAGCACGGTGGCATCGGGACCCACGGCCCAGATGTCGTCATCGGCGCCGTACCAGACTGCGCTGAGATCCAGGTCGACACCGGTATCGACGGCCTGCCAATCGCTGCCATCGTGCAGACGAAGCGTGCCGCCATCGCCCACGATCACGGGGCCGTCGATCGCGCGCAGGGTCTCGCCTCCGCTAGCGACTTCGATCCAGCCGTCCTCGTGATAGCTCAGGATGAGCCCGTTCGAGCCCACGGCGATGAGGTCGTCGAGATCGCTGCCGTGAAAGTCGTGGATATCGGCGCCGTTCCCGTCCATCCACTCCCACTCGATGCCCAGATGCCGCCAGATGGAGCCGTTCTCCGCGGCCACGAAGACGGCTTCATCATTCGCCCAGAGCGCCGTGAAGCGGTCCAGGGAAGCCTGGTGCCACACGCTCCATACAGCGCCGTCGTATCGGAACAGGAAGTCGTCGATGCCGCCTTCCTCGCCGGCAATGGCCCAGATTTCGTTTTCGGATACGACGCACAGGTCTCGCATCTTCCAACCGAAATCCACCACGCTCTCGACGAGCCAATTCGTGCCGTTGTAGCGCAGCAGGGAGTCCCCGTTGGCCGCGAAGGCATCTCCGCCGGGCACGCTGTGGATAGCCGACCAGTCTTGCGTGTTTCCATATCCGAGGTCGCGCCAATTGCCGAGTTCCGCCTCGAAGAGCCGGCCGTCCGATGCCGCCGCGATGGTCCCCCCGTGCAGGTTGGTCGCCAGCGTGCGGAACTCGACTTCCTCGCCGACCGATATCTCACTCCAGGAACTTCCGTCGAAAACCACGATGCAACCTTCGTCGCCGACCGCTCGCACGGTTCCATCGTGGTAGCTTGCGATATCGCTCAGCATGTCGGTCAGGCTGGCATTGAAGGAATGGGTCCAGGTTCCATCCAGAAAACTCCAAACTTCATTGCCACCCGTCGCGATCAGACTGATCTCCTCGTCCTCGCCCACCTGGATCGATACGCTCTTGAAGTCCGGCCCCCCGGGGAGCGAAACGTCTTCAAAATCCACCCCGTTCTCACTCCAATAGGCCTTTCCTCCGTCCCCTACTGCCAAGATTTCGTCCCAATACTCGTAGTAGTAGATTCCCGCGAGGGGATGCGCACCGGGAGTCTCAAAGACAAGGACGGCGCTTCCCAGACTGTGCAGATCGAGGATCTCTCCCTGATCGGTGCAGCACATCCCATCTGAGGCTGCCAGAATGTTTCCCGCGGCGGGATGCTCCACCTCGCGAAAAACTTCGCTGTCATGAAGCAGGAAGAGGGCGTCTTGCCCCGGCTGCCGATCCCCCACAACCATGAACCAATCGCTCGCGACGGCCGCGATGCAATTGAGATCCGCTTCCGTGTCGAGGAACAGGGGAGTCATCTTGCCGTTCTCGAGCATTTGGAGCCCGATGCCGCCGTCTCCGGCCAGTAACAGAATCGGATCCGAGAAACTGTATCTGACCCAAGTGGAGCCCGTGAAGTCGGTGCCGAATCTCTCCAGATAGAATACGTGATTCTCGGCTGTGGGATCTTCGCTCGGCGGCGGGCTCACCTGACTATCGCAGCTCGAACCCAGAACGAAAGGCAGGGCGAACAGGCAAAGGACAAGGGCAAGACGCTTCATGGAATCCCCCTTCATCACTCATCGACCAGTTTCGCTTCAAGAATAGCTCCGCAAAAATTGAAAATCAACGACTTGTCCAGCCAAAAAAACGGATCCGCTCCCCAGGGAGAGCGGATCCTGGAACGCAGTCAATGAATCATCTTCCGTAGCTGAGAGCGACCCTGATGGTGCGCCCCGGCGCGTTCACCGTCATGCCCGAAGCGAAGGGATCGCGAAGGTAGGCCAGATGCTCGTAGTACACCTCGCCCGCGAGGTTCTTGACTTCCAAGCTGACTCCAAGGGATCCGAAGGCCTTGCCCAGGCCCAGGTCGAAGCGATTCCAGGCGGGAGTCGCGCTTTCGTTCAGGCTCTCGTCCACGCGTGTCTGCGCATCGGAATAGACGTGGCGCAGCCAACTTCTCACGCCGACGACGGCGGGAGCGCGAAGGGTCGTCTCGACGCTGAAGGGACGCACTTCCGCCAGCGGCGAATCCTCGCTGAGATTCCAGCCGAGGGTGTAGTCGGCGCGGATGTCAAGATGAGTCCACTCGGCCACGAATCGAAGACCCGCCAGGGCCGCGTCGACGCTTTCGAAGCTCAGGTACTTCTGTTCGCCCGCCATCATGGAAGCGAGGTTCACGTAGTTCCAGATTCGCCCGCCGTAGGCCTCGAAGCTGAAGGGTCCCTCACGCAACTTGCCGCGCAGGGTCGCGCGAAGCGGCATGTCGAGCTTGGGATTGCCGCTCCACCAGGGCATGGTGCCCGGCTTCTTCACCGAGATGTAGAGATCGCGGGCCTGGGGAGGTTCGCCCGCCAACTCCACCTGCAGGCCGGCGAGCATGTCTCCGCCGAGCGCGGTGTTCACGCCGGCGTGTGCGCCGAAGGGCAGGAAGAAGCGCGTGTCCTCGCCATCCACGTGAAGCGCATTGTGGAAATCGAGGCGATCCCCGTCGCCCATCTTCACATACTGCAAGCCCAGGCGGGCGCCCATTTCGGAGCGCTTACTCGGCCTGAACTGACGATCGACACTCAACGCGACAAGGTGGATGTCGGGAATGAGATGATTGTCGATGTGGAAGCCGGCGGTGGGATTGTCGAAGTAGTTCTCCGTATCCCAATTCCGGTAGTAGAGTTCGTAGTGTTCGCCGCTGAGCCCGAACGTGGTGTTATAGGCGTCCGAGACCATGAGCGTGGGGCCGCCGCGCAACTCGTTGTCCATGAGATGCCGCGTGTGATTGTAGTAGAGGCGGTTTCCCTTCCAGGATCCGTGCAGGCCGATGAAGTCGGTCTGGCGCTCGTCCATCTTCAGGTAGGGAAAGAGCACGTCCTCGCTGCGCGAGAAATTGATCCCCTGCCCCCAATCGCCCTGTCCGCCGTAGATGCCGAGCTCGTACAGACTGTAGCCGTGGTTCTCGGCATAGGGATAGAGCTCGGCGAAGTTCGCGCCGTCGCCGTCCTCGTAGGGCACGCCCTGGGCGAAGCGAGCGGTGCTGCGATACCCGCGGTAGTCGAATGCCAAGGCGGCGTCGTAGGAAGCGTCTCCGGCGACCTCACCCGAACTGAGAACGCGCAGGGACGGCTCGTCGCTGGGCTTGGCGCGCACGAACTCCACCGCTCCGCCGAGCCCGGCTCCCGCGCTGCTGGAGGTCTTGTCCACCATGCTGCTGCAGATTTCCAGGGGATTGATGCGAGTGGAGGGGTTATCCATACGATTGGCGCAGGCGCAGGGGAGGCGCTCGCCATCGATGCGCAGCACGATGTCCTCGCGCTTGAAGCCTTCCAGATAGAGATCACTCGTGAAGGCGACGCCCTTGTCGATGAGCGCGAAGCCGCTTCGGCGGAGCATCTCCTTGTGGTTGCCCTTGTCGAGCAGGATCTCCATCTCGCCGTGTCGAAGCCCGCCGGCCTCCACGACTATGGGATCCACCCACCAGGTTTGCAGGCTGTCCGAGGGTTCTTCCGACTGGGCGATTGCCGTACCCACAACCGCGACAAGCATCAGGATCAACAGAAACGAGTAGCGCATCGTCCACCTCCAGGATTTGACCCCGGAGTTTCCGTAATTCCTACCTTCATGTCAAGATTTGACAATTGTACCAAGAATTCCGGGAATGGAAGCGCCGTTTACCTCAACTGCCCCTTGAGGAACTTGCCCGTGAAGCCCCGCTTGCAGCGGGCCACATGCTCGGGGGTGCCGGCCACCACCAGCTTGCCGCCCTCGTCGCCGCCGCCGGGACCGAGGTCGATGACCCAGTCCGCCGCCGCCACCACGTCCAGATGATGTTCCACCACCAGTACGCTGTTGCCCGAATCCACCAGACGTTGCAGCACCTCGAGCAGCTTCGCGACGTCGTGGAAGTGCAGGCCCGTGGTGGGCTCGTCGAGAATATAGAGCGTGCGTCCCGTCGCCGGACGCGCCAGTTCCCGCGCAAGCTTGATGCGCTGGGCCTCGCCGCCCGAGAGCGTCGTCGCGCTCTGACCGAGCTTGATGTAGCCCAGTCCCACGTCGCGCAGGGTCTCGAGCAGATGCCGGATCTTCGGTACGGGATGGAAATGCGCCAGTGCGGTATCCACGTCCATGTCGAGCACGTCGCTGATGTTCCGGCCGCGGTAGGTTACTTCCCGAGTCTCGCGGTCGAAGCGCAGTCCCCTGCAGACGGGGCAGACCGTCCAGACGTCGGGAAGAAAATGCATCTCGATGCGCCGTTGGCCGTGTCCCTCGCAGGCTTCGCAGCGCCCGCCCTTCACGTTGAAGCTGAAACGTCCCGGCTTGTAGCCGCGGGCCTTGGCCTCGGGCAGCTGTGAGAAGAGCGCTCGGATCTCGTCGAACACGTTCGTGTAGGTAGCCGGATTGCTCCGAGGCGTGCGACCGATGGGCTTCTGGTTGATCTCGATGACCTTGTCCAGATGCTGCAGTCCGCCGAGTCGCTTCAGCTTGCCTCCCGCAACCTGAGCGCTGTGGAAATGCTCGGCCAGATGCGGATAGAGCGTTTCGGCGACCAGGCTGCTCTTTCCCGAACCCGAGACCCCGGTCACCGCGACGAAGAGTCCCAGGGGGATGTCCAGGTCGAGGCCGTGCAGGTTATTGTGCACCACGCCACGCATGAGCAGCTTCGCGCTCCCCGGCTTTCGACGGGCCTCCGGACGCGGAATCTTAACCCGCCCCGACAGGTAGCCTCCGGTCAGCGACTTCCGGCTGGCGATGATCTTCGCCGGCGTTCCGCTGGCGACCACGTCGCCCCCCTCCGATCCGGCGCCGGGACCGAAGTCGGCCACCCAATCGGCGCTGCGGAGAGTTTCCTCGTCGTGCTCCACCACCACCACCGTGTTGCCGAGATCGCGAAGGCGGATGAGCGTATCGAGGAGCGAGCGATTGTCGCGGGAATGCAGGCCGATGGACGGCTCGTCGAGAATGTAGAGCACGCCGGTGAGTCCGCGGCCGATCTGGCTGGCCAGCCGGATGCGCTGGCTCTCGCCGCCGCTCAGTGTCGGAGCGGGACGCGAGAGCGTGAGGTAGTCAAGCCCAACGCGCAAGAGGAAGCCCAGGCGTTCACGAATCTCGATGATGAGTTCCTCGCCCACCTCGACCTCGTCGCCTTCGAGTTTCACCCTGTCGAAGAAGGGGCCCAGCTCGCGCAGGGGCATCTCGCCGAGTCCATGGATGCTCTTGTCGCGAAAGCTCACGGCCAGGCTCTCGGGGCGCAGCCGCTTGCCCTCGCAATCGGGGCAGGGACGCTCGGCCATCATCGACTCGTACCAACGCCTCATGCCATCGGATTTGGTCGCGCGATAGCGACGCATGACCGTGGGAATCAAACCGCCGATCCTCCACTCGGTGGCCTCCCAGATGCCTTCCTCGCCCAGGGGCACGAGAAAGTGATCCTTCCGCCGGGAGGCCTGCCTGGCCTCCGGATCGCCATGGAAGAGGATCTGCTTCTGCTTGGCCCCCAGCTTCCTGAAGGGCGTGTCCAGATCGATGTCGTAGCGCGCGAGGGCCCGCTTCAGGCCGCGGCTGTAGTGTCCCTTGCCTTCGATCCAGTTGCGGATCTCCTTGATGGCCCCTTCGCGGATGCTCAGGTCCTGGTCGGCGATGAGCGCTTCGGGCACGGGCTCGCGCACCACGCCCAGTCCGTGGCAGCTCTCGCAGGCGCCGTAGGGGCTGTTGAAGCTGAAGCTCCGCGGCTCCACGGGCTCGAAGCTGAGCTCGCAATCGGGACAGGCGTGCCGCGCGCCCAGGCGGATCTCGTCGCCGGCCGTGGTGAGCACGCGCACGGCGTCGTCGGTGAGGCCGAGGGCTGTTTCGAGAGCATCGACCAGCCTCGTGCCGAGATGATCGGTGAGCGCGAGTCGATCCACCACCACTTCGATCTCGTGCCGCCGCGTCTTGGCGAGGGTCGGCGGTTCCTCGAGGCGATGGATGTCGCCGTTCACCCGCACGCGGGAGGAGCCGTCTTTCAGCAGCCTGGCGAAGAGGTCCTTGAAGCTGCCCTTCTTGCCGCGCACGAGAGGCGCCAGCACGCTGAAGCGGGTGCCCGGCGGCAGCTCGTGGATGCGGTCGGCCATCTGATCGACGGTCTGCGATCCGATCTCACGTCCGCACTCGGGGCAGTGGGGCGTGCCCAGTCGCGCGAAGAGCACGCGCAGGTAGTCGTAGATCTCCGTGATGGTTCCCACCGTCGATCGCGGATTAACGCTGGCCGTCTTCTGATCGATGGAGATGGCCGGCGACAGTCCCGAGATGGAATCGACCTCGGGCTTGCCCATCTGCCCGAGGAACTGCCGCGCGTAGCTCGACAGCGATTCGATGTACCGACGCTGTCCTTCGGCGTAGAGCGTGTCGAAGGCCAGGCTGCTCTTGCCCGATCCGCTGACGCCGCTGAACACCGAAAGCGTATTGCGCGGAATCTTCAGGTCCACGCCCTTCAGGTTGTGGATGCGCGCTCCGCGGATCTCGATGTGGCGCGGGGAATGGGCGAGACCTTGAGTTTTGCGCGAAGGGGACACGTGGCCTCCCGGGAAGCGATTGGAGGGTTGAGAGACACCCGGCGGGAGGGGCCGGACAGAGGCGATTCATAGCGGGAATGCAGTCCGAAATCAAGAACCCCCGACCGGGGCCGGGGGTTCGAAATGCGAATGCGATTCAGGACTAGTAGAGCGCTTTCACCGTGGAGAAGTCGCTGTTCAGAGTCGCGGTACCGCAATTTGTATCCAGCGTCACGTAGTCGATGAGCATGTTGCCGCCCTGGTCGGCGTTCACCGCGAAATCGAAGCAGATTTCCACGGTCATGCCGCAGTAGGCGGAAACGTCGACGAGGCCGAAGAAGCTGCTGAGAGTGTTCCAGCTTCCATAGGTGTGCTCGGCCAGACCCATGCTGTACTGGAACACGGGAACGCCGTCGAAGAAGCAGGACACGGTGCCGCCGTCGTCATACTCCATGTAGCCCATCCAGTACCAGTCCAGGTACATGCCATCGATGAAGATGTTGTGGCAGAGTCCGTTGTTGGAGGGAATGCCTCCGCAGAATCCGCCGACCCAGGCGGCGTACATGCCGTCATAGGCGGGGTAGCCCCAAACGCCCACGGGGTCCAGGATACGGTCTTCGCAGCTGGTGTCGGTGTAGCAGGTCCAAACAACGCCGCAGAGGCCGGACTCGAAGCTTCCGTCATCGATGAGTCCCAGACGATCCGCGGAATTCTGATCGCCGGTTCCCGGAATGACGAGTCCGGCGGAGTTTAGGGTGGAGGCACCCGCCCAAACGGCAACGGCAAGAATGGCGAGCGCTAGCATGAACATTCTATGCATGGGATCCTCCTAGAAATGATGTCTTGAATGATGATCATCGGGGACCGGGAGGACCGCCACAGACTCGATTCTCCTAAGTCCCTGCGCTCTCGGATTCTAGCACAAGGCTGTCATTTTCAGAATACCTTATCCGAAATCACTAGGAATTATTCTCAGGCATTGGGAAGCATGGGAAAGGGCGAGCCGACCGGCCCGCCCTAATTGATTGTTTAGCTATGACTTAGTTGATCAACTCTCTTCCGTCTCGAAACGTGGAAAGAGCGGATCTCCCGAGCGGATCGGCGAGCCGGGCTCCAGGATGCCCCAGCGCGCGCTCTGGGTGAAGTCGGCCGGCGCCTGGGGACGTCCCAGTCGGCCCAGCAGTTCGCCGCATTTCTCCGGCATCACCGGGTGGAGCAGCACGCCCACGATGCGCAGGGCCTCGGCGGCGTGATAGAGAGTGCCGCCGGCCGAGTCACGGTCCTCCTTGATCGCCTTCCAGGGTGCGCGCTGTTCGAGGTAGCGGTTCACCGCCCTGGACAGCTCCATGGCTTCGCGGATGGCCCCGTTGGGATGATAGGCGCGGACCTCCCTCTCCACCGATTCGGCGGCGCGCCCGGCCGCGGCCTTGAGCGTTTCCTCGGCCTCGCCTTCCTCGCCCGGCGCGGGGAGGGATCCTTCGAAGTGCTTCTCCACGAGCTTGGTCACGCGGTTCAGGCCGTTGCCCAGATCGTTGGACAGCTCCGTGTTGTTGCGCTCGACGATGAGATCCTGGCTGAAGCCCGAATCCTGCCCGGGCGTCATCTCGCGCATGAGGAAGTAGCGCAGGATGTCGCGGCCGTAGAGGTCCATGGTGTCCAGGGGCCCCACCACATTGCCCTTGGACTTGCTCATCTTCTGCTCGCCGAACATCCACCAGCCGTGGGCGAGGATGGTCCGCGGCAGGGCCATCTCGGCGGCCATGAGCATGGTGGGCCAGTAGACGGCGTGAGTGGTGAGGATGTCCTTGCCGATGAGGTGCAGATCGGCCGGCCAGAACTCGCGGCGATCGGCCTCGAAACCGAACTCGAGTCCGCTGTAGTAGTTGAGCAGGGCGTCGAACCAGACGTAGCAGACGTAGTCCTCGTCGAAGGGCAGGGGAATGCCCCAGCTGAGACGCTCCTTGGGTCGGCTGATGCAGAGATCGCCCAGGGGCTGGCGCAGGAAACCCAGCACCTCGTTGGCGCGCTTCTTCGGCACGATGAAGTTCGGGTTGGCTTCGATGTGATCGATGAGCCGCTGCTGATACTCGCTCATCTTGAAGAAGTAGCTCTTCTCGCGCAGGAAAACGACCTCGTTGCCGGCGGGGCTCTTGCCGTCCACCAGTTCCTTCTCGGTGTAGAAGCGCTCCTCGCCGACGTCGTACCATCCCTCGTACTCGTCGGCGTAGATCTCGCCCTTGTCCCAGAGCTCGGCGAGGATGCGCCGCACCACTTCCTTGTGCTCGGGCATGGTGGTGCGGATGTAGAAGTCGTGGCTGATCTCGAGGCGATCCCAGACGGCGGCGAAGCGCGGACTGAGCTCGTCGCAGTGGGCCTGCGGATCGACTCCCCGCTTCTCGGCGGCCTGCTGAACCTTCTGGCCGTGTTCGTCGGTGCCGGTGAGGAAGATCACCTCGTCGCCCATGAGCCGGTGATAGCGCGCCAGCACGTCGGCCAGCACGGTGGTATAGGCGTGTCCCAGGTGGGGTTCGTCGTTGACGTAGTAGATGGGCGTGGTGACGTAGAATCTAGCCATCAGCTGCCAGCTTTCAGCCCTCAGCCGGAAGCGCTAATCCGGCTGCGTGAAATGGTTTGCGTGATTGAGCATGCAATCTAGAGGATCGCCTCCCCCCCGTCAACGGGCCGTCTTGACCCCTTGCGGAGGGGGTGCTATTTTCCCGGCCAATCCCAATCTCAGCGGAGGAACTCCATGATTCGTCGTACCTTACTGGCCCTGGCCATCCTCACGATCCTCTCGCTCGGCGCCGTGGCTGAACCGGCTCTCAGCGACGGCAAGGGCCTGGCCGAAACCGGAACCGAACCCGTGGTCGTGCTTCAGACCGTGCAGGGCGACATCTACCTGCGTTTCTTCTCCGACCTGGCCCCCGAACACGTGAGGAACTTCTTGACCCACGTCGAAGAGGGCAACTACACGGACACCTACTTCCATCGGGTGATCCCCGGCTTCATGATCCAGGGTGGAGACTTCAACACCAAGGACGACGATCCGAGCAACGACGGCATGGGCGGCTGGAGCTACAAGGGCGAAGGCACCCTGCTGGCCGCCGAGTTCAGCGAACGCAAGCATGAGCGGGGCATCCTGTCCATGGCTCGTTCCCCGCGGGGCAACGACACCGCCGGCAGCCAGTTCTTCATCATGCACGCGGACTATCCCTCGCTGAACGGCAAGTATTCGGTCTTCGGCCAGGTCATCAAGGGGCTGGACGTCGTGGACGCCATCGTCGACGTCGACCGGGATCCGCGCAGCAACCGTCCCCGCGAGAACCAATCCATCACCGGGGTGGAAATCCTCGAGTGGCCGAGCCGGAAGGTCGACGCCTATCTCGTCGAGTTGGAAACCATCGAGACGAACAAGAAGCACAACCGGTAGCTATCGGCTGTCGGCTCCTTGCCGATGGCCGATGGCACGATTCGAAGGCAGGACGAAGATGCGGCACATGGCCATCCTATTCGCCACGCTCATCGCCCTGCTCCTCGGCTGCGCCTCCACGCCGCCGCCACCTCCCACTCCAGGAGAAATGGAAATGCCCGCCACCGAAACCATCGTGACCCTGAAGACCGTACGGGGTGACATCGTTCTGCGCTTCTTCCCCGACTCGGCCCCCGAGCACGTGAAGAACTTCATCTGGCACGCCGAGAACACCTACCCCGGTTGCACCTTCCACCGGGTGATTCCCGGGTTCATGATCCAGGGCGGAGACCCCAACACCAAGCCGGGCGCCGCGGGACAGCCGGGCATGGGCGGATGGAGCTACAAGGGCCAAGGCGAAGGCCTCGAGGCCGAATTCAATGATCGCAAGCACCTGCGGGGCATCCTGTCCATGGCGCGGGCCAGCGATCCGAACAGCGCGGGCAGCCAGTTCTTCATCATGCACGCCGACGCGCCCTTCCTGGACGGCCAGTACTCCGTTTTCGGAGAAGTGGTGACGGGCCTGGAAGTCGTCGACAAGATCGTCAACAGCGACCGCGACGGGGCCGACATGCCCAATGAGGATCAGCGCATCGAGGAAGTGCTGGTGGAGGAATGGACGGCCGAGCAAATGAAATCAGCGAAAGGCTGATCTCTCAGTTCTCAGTTCTCAGTCCCTTAGGAAACCCATGAACCTGGATGAGATACGCGCGCGCATCGACAAGCTCGACCTCGAGTTGCTATCGCTGCTCGAGCAGCGCATGGACCTGGCTCTTCGCTCGCGCAAGCACAAGGCCGAGACCGTGGACGAGGGCCGGGAGGAGACGGTGCTGGACCGAGCACGGCGCACGCCGCTCGGCCTCGTGGGCCGGGGCGCCGCGGAACGGGTCTTCCGCATGCTCATCCAGGAATCCAAGGCACTCCAGGAGGAAGTGGGACAGCTGGCCGCCTTCCAGGGCGAGCATGGCGCCTGGGGAGAAGTGGCCACGCGGGCCCTGGCGCCCGGCGCGGCCTCCATCCCCTGCCTGGAGTTCGAGGACGTCTTCGAGGGCGTCCAGTCCGGCGCCTTCGACCTGGGCGTGGTGCCCGTGGAAAACTCCATCGAGGGCATGGTCACCCAGGTGAACACCCTGCTCACCCGCACCGACCTGAAGGTTTCCGGCGAGATCAAGGTTCCCGTGCATCACTGCCTGATGGCGCCCGAAGGCAGCAAGCTGGAGAATCTCCGGGTCGTCTTCTCCCACCCTCAGGCCCTCGGCCAGTGTCGGGGCTATCTCGAGAAGCACGGCCTCGAGGCGAGGCCCTTCTACGATACGGCCGGCGCGGCTCGCATGCTTTCGCGGGAACGGCCTCGGGCCGCGGGGGCCATCGCCAGCGGGCTGAGCGCCGAGATCTACGGTCTGGAGGTGCTGGCCGACGGCATCAGCGACCACGAGGAAAACTCCACGCGCTTCCTGCTCCTCTCCCGCGAGGCCGCGAGCGAGGGCGACAAGTGCAGCATCATCTTCTCGGTGAAGCACGAATCGGGAAGCCTCTTCGCCGCCCTGCGCCGCTTCTCGGAGGCGGGCATCAATCTGACGCGCATCGCGTCGATGCCGCTGCGCAGCGACCCGAACAACTTCAGCTTCTTCCTGGATTTCGAGGGATCGGACCGCGACCCGACGGTGGCCGCGGTCCTGGAAAGCCTGGAAAGCAGCGCCATCGATTTCAAGATGCTTGGCTGCTACCCGAAAGCCTGACGCTTCCTATCGACCCACGGCCGCGGCCATGGGTTCGCCGGCGGCCTCGGCCACCTTTTCGAGCAGGGCGCTGAGTTCCCGCTTCACCCGGTCCAGGCGCACCTGCCACCGGATCCACTGAATCTCGCGAGGATGACTGGCCAGGACACGCATGCTCTCCATGCGCGCGGCGACGCGGCTGGCCAGCGCGTAGGCGTCCTCGCCCGAGAAGTTGCTCGGCTGGTCGAGCATCTCCGCATCCTCGAGAGCTTCCCGGGGAATGGATCCCACCATCTTCGACATGGAATTGCCGTCGGGCCCCGAGCCGATCTCGCCGCGGGCCTTGGACTCGAGAAGTGGTAGCTGAACGGAGCGTATGAGGTGATCGCGCAGAGCGGCGTCGCGCTTTTCGTGGGAACTCAATGCCAGTTCGATCAGATTGAGGGCGGACCTGATTTCGTGCAACAGAGCAACATTAGGGCTGTTCATGGAATCCTCCGCGGAAGCTGTCCAGCCGGCGATGGCCCGAAGCCGATGAGCATCCAGAAACCCCGGGAACTCGCCCGTAAATTCATTATGTCCAAGATGAGGCAACTATGGAAGAAAAAACTACCGGGACCGAATTCCGCTCAGCCACCAGCGGTGCACGCGGCTGTCCTCGGTGAGTTCGGGATGAAAGGCCAGGGCCACGATGTTCCCCTGTCGCACGGCCACGGCCTCGCCCTTGATGGTCGACAGCACCTCGACGCCCTCCCCCATGCGCACCACCCTGGGCGCGCGGATGAAGACCGCCTTGAGCGGTTCGGCATCGTCCATCCAGGGGATGTGCTCGTGGAAGCTGAAGATCTGCCGGCCCCAGGCGTTGCGGTCGACGCTGATGTCCAGCAGGCCGAAGGTCTCGTAGGGAAGACGATCCACTTCCTTGGACAAGAGGATCATGCCCGCGCAGGTGGCCAGCACGGGCTTCTCCTCCATGAAGGCCTGAAGGGGATCGAAGAGGCCGCTGGTGCGAAGGAGCCGACTCATGGTCGTCGACTCGCCGCCGGGCAGAACGATGGCGTCGAGATCGTCCAGGTCGCCGGGAAGCAGCACCGTGCGCGGCCGAGCGCCCACGGCTTCGAGGTGCCGGGCGTGCTTCTCCACGGCACCTTGAAGCGCGAGGATACCGACCCGCGGGGCGCTCACTACCAGCCCCGGGTCTGGAGGACCTGCTCCTCGGGGATCTCGGCCATGTCCAGGCCGCGCATGGCCTGCCCGAGGCCTTCGGAAATGCGCACCAGGCGCTCGGCGTCCTGCCAGTGGGTGACGGCTTCCACGATAGACCGGGCCATGAGCTCGGGATCGGAAGACTTGAAGATGCCGCTGCCCACGAAGACGGCCTCGGCGCCCAGCTCGCGCATGAGCGCGGCGTCGGCGGGCGTGGCCACGCCGCCGGCCGAGAAATTCGGCACGGGCAGCTTGCCCGTCTCGGCGACCTGCTTCACGATCTCGAAGGGTGCGCCCAGGTTCTTGGCCTCGGCCATGAGTTCGCCGGCGTCCAGCTGGGTCAGGCGCCTGATGCCCCCCACCACCGCGCGCATGTGACGCACGGCCTCGACGATGTTTCCGGTGCCGGCCTCGCCCTTGGTGCGGATCATGGCCGCACCTTCGCCGATGCGACGCAGGGCCTCGCCCAGGTCGCGGCAGCCGCAGACGAAGGGCACCTTGAAGTCGTGCTTGTAGACATGGTTGGCCTCGTCGGCGGGCGTCAGCACTTCGCTCTCGTCGATGAAGTCGATTTCCAATGCCTCGAGGATACGCGCCTCGCTGATGTGTCCGATGCGGCACTTGGCCATCACCGGAATGCTCACCTGAGCCTGGATTTCCTTGATCATCTTGGGATCGCTCATGCGCGCGATACCGCCGTCGGCGCGGATGTCCGAGGGAATGCGCTCCAGGGCCATGACGGCCGCGGCGCCTGCTTCTTCGGCGATCTTGGCCTGCTCGGCGTTGGTCACGTCCATGATGACGCCGCCCTTGAGCATTTCCGCCAGTCCGACCTTCTCCTCGAAGGTGCTCACGTTCATATCCATCTCCGTAACTGTTTGAGAGGAAAGGGAATCGGGCGGTCCGGAGGGCCGTCCGGAGGCGACTATCAGTATAGAAAGCGGCCCGGGGAGTGTCAACTCACCCGGACCGCAGGGCCTCCCATCTCCAGGAGTCGAAAAGCTTTAGTTCTGGCTGGCGCCGGCGCAGTGAGCGCAGGCGTACTTTCCGTCGCCGATCTTCACGGCGTCCTTGGCGGCGACTTCGCAGCCGCCCAGAGCGCAGGAGATCTTGGCGTCAGGGGCATGCTTACCGCAGCAGGCGGCCGTGCCGGCGTACTCGCAGCAGGCCTTCTTGCCCTTGCAGTCGTCATACTTGCCGCCGCAACAGGCAGCCTTGTGGCCCTTGCACCCGACCTGGGAATCGGTACAGGTCGCCGAACAACCGGCGTGGGTGGCCTTGGCATGCTTGCCGCCACAGGCGCAACCGGTCAGGGTGGTCATGGCCAGCATGACGATGGCGATGGTGATAAGGATCTTCTTCATGTCTTCCTCCTCCTGGAGTGGTGTCGCACAACGCCTTTTGGATGCGGTACCGGCAGGATGCGATTCATCTCTTGGCCCAGACGCTGCGATTTTTCTCAATCCGTGTGTAATAGATGAAGTCAACGCCGTTTGCAAGCCCCTGGATGCAATTTCGCTTACGCGAAACTATTCCCTCGGACGGACATACGCGATAGTCTTCGGAAGAAGGGAGCGTGGTCATGCTGGATCCGTCGCCTAGCCCGCTGTCCATTTTGCTTTTCGGGGCCGCCCTGGGCTTGCTGATCTTCGACAGGATCCGCAGCCGCGGGGCTCTGCCGCCCTCGGTCCGATACCTCGGCGCGCTCTTCGGACTGCTGGCCCTGGCCGATTGGGTCTCCTTCTCCCTGGCCATCTGGATCATGGCCTTCTTCGCCTTCCTCGCCCTGCGCGAATACTTTTCGCTCCTGGACCTCCGCCTGGAAGACAGGTGGGCCATCCTCGGCGCCTACCTCGCCGTGCCCTTCATGGTCTACTTCATCTTCATCGACTGGTACGGCCTCTTCATCATCTCCATTCCGGTCTACGTCTTCCTGGTGATCCCCTTCCTCGCGGCCCTGGGCGGCGGCGAAGGCCGCGGCATCGTGTACAGCATCGGCGCGCTGGACTTCGGTCTCTTCCTCTTCGTCTACTGCATGGGACACCTGGGCTACCTGGCCTTCTTCTCCGTGCGCATGGCATTGCTCCTCGTGATGGCCGTGGCCCTCTGCGATCTGCTCTGCCGATTCCTGCCCCTTCGACACCCGGCGCCGCGGTTCATCCTCGGCGCGCTGCTCGTGGGTACGGGAGCCTGGGCGCTCTCGCCCTGGACGGGCATACCGCGCATCCACTCGCTCACCCTAGGCGCGATCATCCCCTTCCTCGTGCAGGCGGGTCACTTCACCCTGAGGGCCATCGAGTCGGATCTCGGCGTGCGCGCCGACGCCCTGGAGCCCGGGCGCGGACTCGTGCTCGATTCCCTGAAGGCCTACCTCTTCAGCGCGCCCATCGTCTTTCACTACCTGCGCTGGTTTCTGGGATGGGGAGATATCGTGCGATGAGCCGTCCCGCCTGGTTCTCGGCGCGTGCCCTCGCGCATCTGCTACTCTTTCGTCCGGCGCTGAAACTGATCTTCGGCGTGAACGTGCGAGGGCGGGAGAACCTGGTCGGGCTCGACCGCTTCATCATCGTGTCGAACCACAACAGCCACCTGGACACGCTGGTGCTCTTCGCCACGCTGCCGGTGAAGCAGATCGCGCGCAGCCATCCCGTGGCGGCGGCGGACTACTTCTCCAAGTCGCGGCTGCTTTTCGCCCTGGTGCGTTTCCTCTTTCGCCCCATCTGGGTGGACCGGGATGGCGCGGCCGGCGAGGTCCTGCCGCAGATCCAGTCGCTGCTGGACGCGGGAGAGAACATCATCCTCTTCCCCGAGGGCACCCGCGGAGAGCCCGGCGAGATGGCGCCCTTCCGCAAGGGTATCGGCCGCATCGCGGCGGCCAATCCGCAGATACCGGTGCTGCCGGTTTTCCTGGAGGGCCCCGAACGCGCGCTGCCGCGAAAGGCGCCCTTCCCCCTGCCCTTCTGGAACCACGTCACGGTAGCGCCGCCTCAGCGACTGCGGGGCCGCGCCGAGGACATCACGCAGTCGCTGCAGTCGACCCTCGAAAACCTGGAATCGGTTGCTCGTACCGCTCGTGGCTCGAGACCCGAGACTCGAGGCCCAATCTCCACCATCGCCCTGCTCGGCATCGACGGATCGGGCAAGAGCACCCTTTCGCGCCTGCTCGCCGAGGATTTCTCCCGAAGTAATTCCTCCTGTCTTATCAGCGACGATTTGGTGCTCTATGAGAATGGACAACCCGGCGATTTCCAGCCGCTCATGATCGAGAAACTGCGTCGCTGGGTGGGCGCCCAGGCCAAGCAGGCCGGATCTCTCGCGCGCTACAAGATTCCGAAGCTGGCCGAACTGCTCCTTCGGGATAAGCTCCTCACCGAGGCCCGCCGCTGGTATCGGCCGCGACGCGTGTTCATGGACGGCATGCCGCTTCTGAATCTCACGGCCTGGGCCGTGCTCTACAAGGGCGAGGCCGTGAATGAAGAGACCATGGCCAAGGTGCTGAGGCTGCTCAGCGGCGAAAGCGAGCTTCCCAAGGACGATCCAGTCTTCGACGAATTCGCAGAGCTCCGCGCCCTTCGCAAGCTGCATCTGGATCACATGGCCCTGCCCGAGCGGGTGATCTTCTCGGATGTGCCACCTTCGGTCTGCGTGGAGCGCATCGCGTCCCGCGGCGAGGCCCGACAGGTGCACGAGACCGAGGAGAAGCTGTCGAAGCTGCGTGAGGGCTATCTGCTGCTCTGCCGCGTGCTGGAGCGCGAGTTCGAAATGCCGGTGCTCGTGCTCGACGGGAATCGCGAGCTCGACACGGTCTTCGTCGAAGCTCGCGATTTCGCTATGGAGGGAAATGACGGATCCTGAACGCATCGAGGTGATCGCCACCACGAGTTCCGGAAGCATCGCCGACTGGAAGAAGGTGGAGCGCATCGGGCCGCTTTTCGCGGAGCACGGTTTCACCCAGGCTCGCGTTCACGTGGTGGAGGGACATGCGGAGGCCCGCGCCAAGGCCGGCGAGGTCATCGCCGAAGGTTCGCGCATGCTGATCAGCGCCGGCGGTTCGGGCACCTTCAAGAACGTACTGGAGGGCTGCTGCGACAGCGGCGTCGAACTGGGCGAACTTCGCCTGGGCTTCCTTCGCAAGGGCTCAGCGGATCTCATCGGCAAGGTGCTCGACATGCCCGACGAGATCGAGGACGCCATCGCGGTGTTCGCGGCGGCCATTCGGGTCGATGCGGTGGAAATGTGCGACGTGCTTTCCGCGGAGTCCTTCGGCGGCGGGCCGCCCCCGCAGCACTTCGTGGGCTACGGCGGCGCGGAGATCTTCGGTCGCATCCCCCACTACACCGAGAACCGATTCATGAAGTGGTACAAGGGCGTGCTCAGCCAGTTCTTCGGTGATCTGGGCCCCTTCACCACGGGGATGATCCTGTCGCTGCTCGAACGCATGGCGAAGTACCCCTGGGCCGGACGCGGACGCTGGAAGATCGTGGCCGATGGCAAGGTCGTCGGCGAGGATCGCTTCCAGGCTCTGGTGCTCGTGAACGGATACCTCGGGCCGGAGCTGGCCTTCTCCTCCGATGCGCTCGGTTCCGGCCGATTCCAGGTCTTCGGCCTTCGCAATCAGGGATTCCTGCGCATGCCGCGGCAGGCCACGCGCGCGCGCAGCGGCGAGATTCTCGAGGACCCCGAGGGCTGGGGACTCGCGGAATTCAGCGCCTCCGAAGTGATGGAGTTGATCCCAGAGAAGTCGGGGCCCTTCCCGGCGAACGTGGACGGGTCGACTCTGATCTGCCGCGGAGGTTTGCGCGTGCGGCGCATTGGGCAGATTCCGCTCATCGCCCGGGCGGAGGTCTGAGTCCACCCGGGTGGACTGACGAGCGGAATTCGATCTTGGTCCCGGGTACAATCGCCGAGTGGATCTGATGGTAAAAGCCCTCTGGAAATCAAGTGAATGGGCTTGATTTCTAGAGGGCTTCACTTTTTGCACGTGTGCAGTCGCACTACTTAAGCAGGACCAGCTTGCGCTCCTCCACCACATCGCCCGCAGAAAAACGCAGGAAATAGACGCCGCTGGCGAGGCGATGCCCGCGGTCGTCGGTTCCGTCCCATTGGAGTTCGTGGTGGCCGGCTTCGTGGGGACCGTCCCAGAGGGTGCGCTGCAGACGGCCGCCCACATCGAAGACCCGTATGTTCAGCTGACCGGTTTTGGCCAGTGAGTAGGCAAGCGTCGTTACGGGATTGAAAGGGTTGGGAAAGACGCCCTGAAGGCCCGACCAAAGAGGCGTCTCGGTCGCGTCAGAGCAGCACCCACCCGCTACGTCAAAGACATTCCACAAGACATGACCGACGAAGCTGCGTGCGTAGTTCGTTCCAGCGGGAAGCCCGTAGCCGGCATCACGCACGTGATAGTAGGAATAAGGATTGAACACGACCTTGGTGAAGACATCGGTGCCCTGATCGTTGTAGGGCTGGCCGTTGCCGTCGGGGTCGTTGTTCAGGAGGCCGGCCTTGGCGTTGTCGCCGGGGTCGACTTCCCATTCCTGGAAGATCTCGGTGAGAGCGCCCGTGGGAGCGACAAGAGCGAAGTCGCTGGTCACGGGGCAGCCACCATAGACCCAGAAGTACGGATCGCCGCCGAGATACTGCAGCAGCGGATGCGTACCGTAGACCAACGGCACCACGACGCCCGTACGGTCATCGTAGTAGATGCTGGGCTCGATCAGAGTCGCACCGAGGACGCCCGTCAGGAACGGATCGCCCTGGTCCAAATCGTTGGCAATATTGTCACCGAGGAACCAGGCATAGGTCGACTGAGTCGCGAAGGTAATCCAATTTGTGAGGAGCTGGTCGTCGCGGGTCTTGTCGTCCTCGTCGCAGATCGACCCGGCTCCGGTGTTCCCAGAATCCCAGATGATGATCCCATAGCCTTGCAGATCTTCCAAGGTGGCCCGGCTCGCCAGGCCGTTGCTCTGGCCCGAACTCGGTGCCTGCGTTGTGAAAATATCGGCATCAACGCCATTGTAGTAGAAGGCTTCGCGCCAGAAAGGCTCGACCTCATAGCCATCCGCGACAAACAGAATGCTCGAGTTCCCCGATGGCAAGCAGCGAACGAGATAGCTCTTCCGATACTGCGGATCCACGCTCATGGCGTTGGCCGGAGCCGTGGAGCGGCTGCCATCGTTGGCATATCCCACGAAGATGTACTCGATCTCGTCGCCGGGCAGGAAGTAGGCGTCGTTCAGGTCGAAGGCGTAACGGTCTTCCAAGGCCTGCGGGTCGCCGTGATAGTGGGCGAAGTCCGCCTGCACGATGTTCCATGGCTCGCCGTCGCCGGGCACGATTTCGCCGCTGCCGACCCAGGGCGAGTAGCAGAGCCCGTCGGTGGGCGCGCCGCCGATGCTCGGATCGATGAAGGGATCCCCCGAGTCCGGGTCGATGTTTTCGGCGTGAGGCCCCACCGACATGCGGTACCACATGTAGATTCTCGGGCGCAACTCACCGGCCGGATCGCAGAACTCCATGGCCACGCCGCCGGCGCCGTCCATGTCGCATTTGATTTCCAGGGAGTCGACGATGGAAACAGGTAGATCCTCGTCGTTCCAGTCGAAATCGCCGGCATGGTCGATGCGCACGAATCCGTCGCCGGGCCCGCCGTGTTCGGGGAAGTTGTCCTGGAAGCGGTCGGGCGCATCGAGACGCCAGGTGATCGGCGAGGCTTCCAGGAAGTAGACCGACATGTTGTCGAAGAAGGGCTCGGGCGGATGGCTATCGCCGCTGCCCTCGCTGTCGCACCACCAGGGACACATATCGCGCACGCCCAGGCGCACGACGATGCCCGTGATGCTTCCGCCTCCGGCAGAGTCCATCAAGTATTCTGTGACGTTCACAATCCAGTTGTCCCAACCCGGCCAAAGACCGGGATCCCAAAGATCGAAGGTCCACGGCCCCAGGCAATCCTGCCCTTCCACCTGGGCTGCGACATCAAGGCTGAAGAAGATGAGAGCATCAAGGTCGAGTGATCGTTTCACCCAGAAATCGAAGATCACATTCATCGTATCGTCGATGATCAGGTCGAAACCAAGCTCGCGGCCTATCTGATCCACGCTGAGCACCGGACTAACCACGTAGTTCTCTACGTAAGGCGGCCCGTAGGGAATCACGGGATGGTTGCCGTACTCGGGATTCAGCGTGAGCGAATCGAAGAAGGCCCAGGCGTGGGTCTCATTGATCACGCAGGGGTCATCGTTGTGAAGATGGTCGTGGAGCGCCGCGTAGTCGCCGGCGGGTTCGGGTTCGGTGAACTCGATCTCGGGCGGCACGAAGCCGTCCTCGAAATCTGCGGCGAAGACCTGCTGGCCGTCGGCCTGGATCACGATGTTGTCGATCCACACCGCGCCGAGGTTGGTGTCGAAGAGGCCGTCCTGGTCGGACCAGGCGTTGTCGGAAAGGAAGCTGAAAACCACATCACCGAGTTCGCCCGAGGCCTCCACCTGTCTTGAGAGGAATCCGCTAGGGCCTTCCGTGTTGTCGAGGAGGAACTCTTCGAGTTCGCCATCGACTTCCACGAGTACCTGGAAGTAGTCCCATTGAGTTCCCTCGAAAAAGGCTGAGTAGTCGAAGTCGATGACCAGTTCGGAGCTTGGAGCCAGATTCACGCGCATCCATTGATCCCAGTCGTTGCCGTAGCCCATGTCGTTCGCCCAGCCGCAGGTTTCCGAGCGACCGCACCAGGCGGCGTAGCTGTTCTCGGGGTCGGCGGGATAGTCGAAGGGGAGAGCGGCGGACATGTCGGTGTCGGTGCCGGCGCAGAGGGACACCTCGGCCACGTGCCACCAGTGGCCTTCCTGTGCGGTGGCATCCAGGCCGTACCAGCCGGCCTCCTCGGCCGCGCCCGTGGGCCCGTCGAAACTGTAGCCCCGCTCGGTGGTGCCCGGCATGCCGTAGGCGCCGGGACCTTCGGCGGCGAAGAGGAAGAAGGTGTCCTCGCGAGCGCTGGCCTCGGTCGCCTCGATCGGAACCCGCATTGTGGATGATCTTCCGGGCTCGACCTCGCGAGGTCGGGCCTCGGCGGTAGCTAGGACCCCGCCGAGAAAGATTGCGAGAAGCAGGAGTTTGGTATTCATCACATCCTCCACCATTCGGGCAGCGATTGAACCCGGGTACGATCGATCAAGTCGCAATGGTCTTGGCAATCCTCTGCAAATCAAGCGAATGGGCTTGATATCCAGAGACTCACCGACTGTACACGTGTACAGTCGCGCTACTTCAACAGGACGAGCTTCCGTTCCTCTTTCACGTCTCCCGCTACGAAGCTCAGTAAGTAGACGCCGCTGGCGAGTCGGTCGCCGCGGTCATTACAGCCATTCCATTCGAGTTCGTGTTCACCAGCTTGCTGTGGACCGTCCCAGAGTGTCGCCATGCGGCGACCTGTGACATCGTAGATCTCAACCTTGAGGGAGCTGGTGATAGCCATGGAGTATGCAATCGTTGTCTTCGGATTGAAGGGGTTGGGATTGATACCAGACATCTCCGTAGCTAGAGATGATTCCGGCGTGGAAACTGGCGGTTGACCCACTTGCTGAAAGATATTCTGCAACACGTGACCTACGAACAAGCGTGCGTAGTCATAGCCTGCCGGGATTCCATAGCCCTTGTCTCGCACGTACGCATAGCTCCATGGATTGAAGATCGCCGTCGTGAGCGCTCCCAATTCATTCGTCTCGAGTCCGTTCCCGTCGGGATCTCGATTGAGGATCCCCGCCACTGAGTTGTTGCCGGGTTGCACCTCCCACTCTTGGAGGATTTCTGTGAGCGGCCCCACAGGTCGGACTAGGGAAAAATCAGCCAAGTCCGGACACCCGCCGTTCACCCAAAACTCCGGATCGTCACCAAGAAATCCAAGATAGTCATGTGTCCCTACGACCGTTGGTACTTCTACACCGGTGATCTCACTGTAGTATTCATGCTGACTGACCAGATCTGCACCAAGTACCTGGATCAGGAATGGATCTCCCATCTCCAGATCGTTGGCCACATGGTTTCCAAGAACCCAGAGCGAGGCGTCTACCATGCTTTGTGCGAGCCAGTCTTGAAGAAGCAGATCGTCCCGTGTCTCGTCGTCCTCATCACACAGAGTGAACCTCTCAAGGTCGCCCGAATCCCAGACGATCACTTTGTAGTTCAGCAGGTCAATAAGCTCAGCACGGCTTGCGAGGCCACAGTTGTAGTCACTGGAGCTCGAAGTGCGCGTGTCGGAAGGCACATACAGGTCGTAGTCCACGAATCCATTGTAGAGAAAACCCTCCCGCCAGTAGGGTTCCACATTGGGGTCGTCCGCCACTAGGAGGATTTCCGAACCACCCCCCAGACACCTGACCTGAAGGCATGTCCTGTCCGAAGGATCCGAACTCATCGCTAGAGCCGGATGGGTCATTTGTTGTCCGTTGACATTGACGGCTTCGAAGAAGTAGGTGATTTCATCGCCCGGCAGGAAGTAGGAGTCGTTGAGGTCGAAGGCCCAGGTCTGGGGACGATAAGGATCTAGATCACCTAGGTATCTCGCGGTATCGGCCTGGGCCTTCATCCAATACTCTCCCGAACCTAAATCGATCTCAACGATCCCTACAAAGGGTGAGTGGCATTGACCATCAGTCGATTGCCCATCTGCCTGTAGATCGACGAAGGGATCCCCGCTTTCAGCGTCGAGGATACCCGAATGAGGGCCATCAGAGATTCGATACCACATGTAGACACGCGGTCGCATCTCGGCAGCGGGTTCGCACCACTCTTGCTCTATTCCACCCGATGCATCCATGTCGAAGGAGATAACGGTGGAATCACCAATCGAGAGCGAGCTACTTGAACCGTTCAGGTCTGCGGCCCGGTCAACACGCACGAATCCGGCACCGGGTCCTGAGTGTTCAGGGAAGTTGTCCTGGAACGCCTTTCTGGCGTAGTAGCGCTTATCTCCAATCGGAATGTCAGACCCGCCTCTTACGAGCACACTTATGTTATCGAAATACGGCCCGGGTGGATGGGGTTCCCATAGCCCACTGTCGCACCAATACTCACACATATCGATGCAGCCGACTCGGGCAATGATTTTCTCAACTCCGTCGATAGTCGTTCCTGCTGATTCGACGAGTGCTTCCGTGACATCGACAGTCCAGGTGTCCCAGATATGAAAGTCACCATAGTAGACGTAGTTGTCGTTGTGGAAAACGCCTGGGCAATCCTCGCCCTCGATCCAAGCCGCTACGTCCCAATAAAACATGATCATCGCATCCATGGGCTGATCACGGTGCACATCGAACTGCAGCATCACGCGATCCTCGGACGTAAGGTCCAAACTCGCGCCATACTGATCCACCGTCAGGGGAGGGCTTTCCACGGCATTGTTCAAGTAAGGAGGGCCATAGATGATCACCGGGTTCCCACCGTAATCGGGCCCCAGGGTTTCAGGGTCGAAGAAGGCCCAGAAGTGAGTATTGTTGGGATAGCAGATATCAGCCTGCAGCACATCGGAGCCATGATACAGTTGAGCGAAATTGCCGGCAGTGGGAAAGGACTCCGTACTGATCCAGTCCGGCTCCAGGCCGTCCTCGAAATCGGATTGATGAATCAGTTCGCCGTCTGTGAAGACTGTCAGATTGTCGATCCAGATTCCGCCGATGTTCGAAAGGTAGAGCCCATCTTCGTCAGACCAGGCACCATCAGTTGAAAAACGGAACAGGAGATCACCGAGGTCTTCGCCTTCGTACTGAAGATTGAGATGGATGAATCCTCCTGGCCCTTCGGTGTTGTCCAGATAGATCTCCTCAATCGTTCCCTCCTCCACGATAAAGATCTGGAAGTAATCCCATTGTGTACCTTCGAAATCCGCGGAGTAGTCGAAATCGAGCTCAACCGACTGGCTTGGGGGCAGGGAGATTCGGAGTACCTGGTCCCAGCTATTGCCGTAGCCTCGAGTATTCTCCCAACCGCAAGGATTTTCTCTTCCACACCAGTAGGCATAGTCATTGGTCGGATCTGTCGGGTAACTGAATGGAAGGGCCTGGCTCATGTCCGTGTTTGTGCCGGCGCAAAGAACGGTTGAGGCAATGTGCCACCAATATCCCGATTGCGCATTCACATCCACGCCGAACCAGCCGGCCTCCTGCGGCTCGCCGTAGGGGCCGTCGAAGCTGTAGCCCCGCTCGGTGGTGCCCGGCATGCCGTAGGCCCCGGGACCTTCGGCGGCGAAGAGGAAGAGCGTGTCCGCGCGGGCGCTGGCC
Organism: uncultured bacterium; assembly: GCA_964344565.1. Classification (GTDB taxonomy): domain Bacteria; phylum Krumholzibacteriota; class Krumholzibacteriia; order JACNKJ01; family JACNKJ01; genus JACNKJ01. The sequence continues at coordinate 3,419 of CAYFNT010000001.1, read as the reverse complement.
TCGGTCGTCTCGGCGGGCACATGCATCGAAGAGGATCTTCCCGGATCGGCCGCGCGAGGCTTCGCCATTGCGTCGGCAAGAAAGCCGGAGAGTAGCACCGCGAGTGTTAGGATCTTCGTTCTCATCACATCCTCCACCATTCGGGCAGTTAGTGTACACGTGTACACTCGGTTACTTCAGAAGGACGAGCTTCCTTTCCTCCACCACATCGCCCGCGGCGAAGCGCAGGAAATAGACGCCGCTGGCGAGGCGGTCGCCGCGATCATTGCAGCCGTTCCATTGGAGTTCGTGCTCGCCGGCCTGCTGGGGGCCGTCCCAGAGGGTCGCCATGCGTCGACCTGTGACATCGAATACCTCAACCTTGAGGGGGCCCGCTTCGGCCAGATAGAAGGCGAGGGTCGTCGCCGGGTTGAAGGGATTCGGATAGATGCCCGACAGGGCCGTTGCTCTGGGTGACTCGGGCGTGTCGACTAGGATAGGAAACCCGGAAACGCCGAAGAAGTTTTCCAGTACATGCAATACGAAGACATGGGCGTAACTGGTGCCCGCAGGAAGACCATAGCCCTTGTCGCGTACGCGGTCGTAGCTATAGGGATTGAAGATGGCCATGGTTTCTACGCCCTGATCGTTGTAGATGGTTCCGTCGCCATCAGGATCGCGATTCAGGATGCCGGCCACCGTGTTGTCGCCAGCATCAACTTCCCAATCCTGCAAGACTTCCGTGAGCGGACCCACAGGCGAAACCAGCGCGAAATCCCCGAAGATCGGACAACCGCCGTAGACCCAGAACTCCGGGTCGCCGCCGAGATACTGCAGATAGGGATGGGTCCCCAGCACCGTCGGCACATGGATACCGGTGCGGTCGTCATAGTAGATGGATGATTCCACAAGGTGCGCTCCGAGCACCTGGGTGAGGAATGGATCGTAGCGCCCCAGGTCGTTGGCCAGGTTGTCGCCGAGCACCCAGAGGGAGCTGGGCTCCGTGCACTCCTCCAGCCAGGCTTGAAGCAGCAGGTCGTCGCGGGTCTTGTCGTCCTCGTCGCAGATCGATTCCGATCCGATGTGTCCCGAGTCCCAGATGATGACCTCGTAGTTTAGCAAATCATCGACCGTCGCTCGGCTGGCCAGACCGTTGCTCTGTCCCGAGGCGGGGGCCCGGGTCACGAAGAGTTCCCAGTCGTAGCCGTTCACGCAGTAACCCGTGTAGCAGAGCGCTTCCATCCAATGATGTTCCACGTCGTGACCGTCGGCCACGAGCAGGATGCGCGCATCGCTGCCGAGGCAGTTCAGGCGATAGATTTCACGTGGATCGTACTCGCCGCTCAGCACGTTCGCGGGCCAGGTCTGGTGATCGCCCTGGGCGCTGAAAGCCTCGAAAAAGTAGACCAGGCGGTCACCCGGCAGGAACCAGGCGTCGTTGAGGTCGAAGGCGTAGTGGTTCGGATCGGGATCGGGGAATCCGAGATAGTGGGCCCAGTCGGCCTGCACCTTCATCCACCAGTCGCCCGATCCAGCGGGCCACTCCTCCGCTCCCACGTAGGGCGAGTAGCAGAGCCCGTCGGTGGGTGCGCCATTCGCCTGCGGATCGACCAGGGGATCGCCACTGGCCGGATCGACCACGTCTTTGTTCGGACCGTACTCGACGCGATACCACATGTAGATGCGGGGCCGCTCCTCCCCCGCCGCCTCGCACCACTCCATTGCGGGACCGCCCGCGCCGTCCATGTCGCAATAGACAACCGTGGAGTCGACGATGGACACGGGCACTTCCTCGTCGGCCCAGTCGAAGTCACCGGCGTGATCGATGCGCACGTAGCCCGCGCCGGCGCCCTCCTGCTCGGGAAAGTTGTCCTGGAAAGCGTCGGTCGGATCATAGGCCCAGTCGATCCTTCCAGATTCGACTACGTAGACGCTGATGTTGTCGAAGTAGGGACCGGGAGGGTGCGGTTCCGTGGGGGGACCTGAGTCACACCACCATTCGCACATGTCCACGCATCGGACCCGCGCACTAATTCCGAGGATCGATTCCAGCGGGGCCTGAGCCGATTCGATCAGGTACTGCGTCACATCGATGGGCCAGGTGTCCCACCTTTTGAAGTCGCCATAGTAGACATAGTTGTCGTTGCAGAATTCCTTGGGGCAGTCCTGGCCATCGACCCATGCCGCGACATCCCAGGCGAAGAAAATCAAGGGGTCCATGGGTAGATCTCGATAGACGTCGAACTGGAAGATCACCTGATTTTCGGATTCCAGCTGCAGGGGTGATCCGAATTGATCGACGTCCAAGCGAGGACTCTCGACGGCGTTGTTCAGATAGGGCGGGCCATACACAATCACCGGGTAGTTCCCGTACTCGGGATTGAAAGTGTTGAGATCGAAGAAGGCCCAGCAGTGTGTGGCATTGTAGATGCAGGGATCCTCCTGCATGAGCTGAGTGCCCGGGTAGAGTTGCGCATAGTTTCCGGCGCTGTATCCGAACTCGTAGCTGATCCAATCGGGTTTCTGACCATCTTCGAAGTCGCAGCGACGGACCAGAACATCGTCGGTGTGGATCTCCAGATTGTCGATCCAGACTGCGCCCACATCGGACAGGTAGAGCCCATCTTCGTCGGACCAGGCCCCGTCGGATGTGAAGGCGAGAATCAGATCGCCCAGTGAGTCACCGGATGCTTCCACCACCAGCGAGTATCGGTGAAAACCCGAACCGTCTTCCGTGTTGTCCAGGAAGACCTCCTCAAGGTCGTCCCCCTCCTCGACGAGAATCTGGAAATAGTCCCACTGGTTCCCCTCATAGTACGAAGCGAAGGCGAAGCTCAGATCGATGCTTTCGCTGGCGGGCAAGTGGATTCGCACCCACTGCTCCCAGGCATTTCCATAGCCTGGCGTATGGGACCATCCACAGGCCTCTTCCCTCCCACACCAGAGGGCGAAGTCGTTCGTCGGGTCCGTGGGATAGTCAAAGGGAAAGGCCAGACTCATGTCCGTTGCGCTGCCGGCACAGATATCCGTACTGGCCACATTCCACCAATAGTCGCCGTCGCCGCCTACATCCACGCCGAACCAGCCGGCCTCCTGCGGCTCGCCGTAGGGGCCGTCGAAGCTGTAGCCCCGCTCGGTGGTGCCCGGCATGCCGTAGGCCCCGGGACCTTCGGCGGTGAAGAGGAAGAGCGTGTCCGCGCGTGCGCTGGCTTCCGCCGGTTCGGCCGGAATCCGCCTGAGGAACGATCTTTGGGGCTCAACTTCACGGGGCCGAGCCAGGGCGGCAGTGAGAAGGCCGCCGAGAATGATCACGAGCAGCAGAAGTTTCGTTCTCATCACATCCTCCACCATTCGGGCAGCGGGTGTACACGTGTACACTCGGTTACTTCAGCAGGACGAGTTTCCTTTCCTCCACGACCTCACCCGCGGCGAAACGCAGG